>RDXO01000017.1 GCA_004292675.1 Alphaproteobacteria bacterium
CTCCACTCAATACCCGCATCATAACCTCCTATCACTTTAAGATAGAATGCGTTTAGAGTATATACGTTACAAATCTATTAACTTGTCGGGTGGTGAGGGCAAAAACCGATATATCTTGTATGATATATATCATATGTGATATGGTGTGTTATGAGTTGGATTGTAGAATTTCATCCTGAATTTAGCTGCGAGTTTGATGCTTTATCACATGAGGTGCAGGATAAAATGTTAGAAGAACTGCTTTTGCTTAAAGAGTTCGGACATCAGTTAGGGCGACCAACTGTTGATACATTATAGTGGTCTCATTATATAATTACCGATTGATCGGTAATTATATAATGAGACCACTGCATAACTCTCACTTCTCGTCATACCCGCTTAAGAAGGGTATCCATAAACTACTGTTGTTACTGGATTCCTGCCTTACGCCAAGAATGACGAATTGGCTGGTTTTATGGGTTATGCAGAGGTCTTATAATGGTAAAAGCACTATAAATCATAATGTTATAGTCGTTTGACATAAAAATAAGTAATTTTTTTGTCAAACGACTATATGTGATTCTCAATTCAAAAATATGAAGGAGTTGCGTTTTGATGCTGATAAGGGGGTATGGAGAGTAGCATTTGCATTTGACCCTAAGAGAAATGCAATTTTACTGGTAGCAGGCGATAAAAGCGGTGCTAATCAGAAGAAATTTTACAAATTACTGATTAAAAAAGCAGATGAGCGTTTTGCTCAACATTTAGAAATTCTAAGCAAAGGAGTATAAATCATGGAACATTATAGATCACTAGATGACGTTATGAATACACTGCCAGACGAACGTAAAAACGCTATCGAGGAACGCGCTGCCCAAAAAATCAAAGCCTATAAAAATTTGCAGGAATTGAGAATGAGAACAGGTTTGACGCAAGCTAAAATATCGGAAGAATTAAACATTCCACAAGGCAATGTATCACGTTTAGAGCAAAGTTCTGACATGCTACTTTCAACATTACAGAAGTATGTTCATGCGGTGGGTGGAAGTTTGCATATCACCGTTCAATTTCCTGATCAACCTCCAGTTCATCTATCAGGACTTAGCGACTTGATAGATGATCAGCATAGAGATATGTAAGGATGATTTTTTACGGCTTATTCAAACGCTTCGGGTTTTGACCTTAGAACGGATAATTGGAATAAATCTTCTCAAGCCGTGCATCGTTCGCAATAGCGGCGGGTGTAATCAATTCTTGATGAAGAATGCGTTCATAGCATTGTTCAAAATTATAGTTTTCAGTTTTGCATTCAGGATGGTTTTTCCAGCGTTGCTTAATCATCTTCTTCACAAGCATATTATCAAAATTCAGTTCTGAGACTTTTTGAACAGTGCCGAGTGAATGCCCGAGTGTTTTGTATGCGAGATAGGGAAGTTCACTACAATAAAGAGCGTCGTTATGAAAAGAGAAGAATTCATCATAAGGCTTGCCATAATAGGTGGTTGCAGAGGAAATAATCTGTTGGGCTTGCTCTGATGTTAGTTGTGGGTCACGATATATTGCCACCCGATTCAGAACGCCACGATCAATCCATTGGTTTAATGGTGTTTCTTGTACTGTGCTTAGGGCTTCAATAACCACGAACTCGGTTCCATCCTTCTTAATCATACCCATATGCGTAAAAGGGCTTGCCGAGGCAACAAAGATGGCAGGTGATTGCTTGCTGGAAGATGTTTGAAAAACAAGATCGCCATTGCGTAGTGCAGGATAATCCTCGTGTGCATTCGCAAAAAAACCTCCTGCCACAAGCAAGGAGCATAAAACTAAAAAAATGATGATTTTTTTCATGAGAAGTGTGAACGCGATGTTTAAGGTGGTGCCCAGAGCCGGAATCGAACCAGCGACACAGGGATTTTCAATCCCTTGCTCTACCGACTGAGCTATCTGGGCGTACCTTAAGTGCTAGCTATAAACCATCTTTTTTAGAAATACAAGCATGTTTTGTAAGTATGTTGGTTTTTTCTTTACGCGGTATGTGTTTTACTAAGATAATCGTTGAATATCGCACCCTAAATGCGCTATAAAGATGAATGTTAGATTAGAACAAGCTGTATAGTGCATGATAGAACCTGTTTCTCCTTCCTTTGTTACCCCATCTGCTGCCATGATAAGACGTGCGCAGCAAAAATGGTCTGTAGCTATTTCTTCCATCATTTTGTTGGGGGATCTGTGCGCCATGATTGTGGCATCATGCGTTAGTTATGTGGTGATTTCAGAATTATTGTTAGGCGGGATGTGGAGTTTTTCTGAGTTTACCCCGCCTTATTATTTTGCTTTATGTTGGTTGGTGGTGTTTCGTGCCGCAACCCAAGGGCATTATACGCAGCGTACCCCGTGGTGGCAACAAATGCATTTGTTGTTTAAGCTGTTCATAGGTTTGTTTTTGCTGGATGTTTTTGTTCATATTGTCATGCAATCATCCTCCGTACATTTTATCTTAGGGGTTCGGTGGTTGGTGTTGGTACTGTGCATTGGCTGCATGAGGATGGTGATCTTGAACATGATTCGAGCGCGCAGTCGGGAATGGACATTGCCTGTGACGATTATTGGCAATGAGGATATTGTCGGAGATACCTATTTTGCTCTGCACCCTGATACGTTGACGGGCTATAAGATTACTACTATTTTATTTGATGCCCCTGTGAGTGCGGAGGCGCACGCGCAATTAATGCAGATGTTTCAGGGGGATATGCCTACTATTGCATCCTCACCATGTGATATTCCTGCCTATATTTGTGCTAATCCTCATGCCTTTTATGTGATTTCATTGGATGGGTTTCGTGGTGAACGGCGTGATCATATGATGGATGCGTTGGAAAAATCCGATTGTGATTATGCGATTATTCCACCGATGAAACGCTTGCATCTTTATGGGATGGAACCACAATATTTCTTCGGCAATGATATTATGTTATTGCACCGACGTGTGATTTCAGAAGTTTCGCTTGATAAATGCGCGAAATGGTTGGTTGATCGCCTTGTGGCAGGATGTGCCTTGCCTGTTCTTGCTCTACTCACTGCATTTTTATGGATAAGCAAAAAAATTGAGGGTTCGCAAAGCCCGCTTTTTTACGGTGGCATGAGGATTGGAAGGAATGGCGAGCAATTTCCATGCTGGAAATTTTGCACGATGAAACCAAATGCGGATAAGCTCTTGGAAGAGTTGATGAAAAAAGATGAGGCGTTGCGCAATGAGTGGAATACTTATCAGAAAATACGCAATGATCCGCGCATTGATTCACGTATTTCCGCATTTTTGCGCAAAACAAGTTTGGATGAATTGCCACAATTATGGAATGTCTTTGTGGGGGATATGAGCTTGGTTGGGCCACGCCCTATTTTGCCAAGTCAACAAATAGAATATGGTGAAGCCTTGCCTTTTTATGTATCCGTAGCACCGGGTTTAACAGGCTTGTGGCAGGTGAGTGGACGTAATCAAACTACCTTTGCCCAACGTATTATATGGGATATATGGTATGTGAAAAATTGGTCTTTTTGGCATGATTTGGTTATTTTAATCAAAACGGTGCGCGTGTTTCTCACAGGTCATGGTGCGTATTAGGTAGAGCTTATGGTGCATCGTGATGATTATTTTCCCTCGCTAACACACAACATGGTACAGGTAGCCTCATGAAACGTGATAAGGAATCGCAAACTTCTCTTGATTTTTTTGGACCATCTCAAGAGGTTCTGACATTAGCGCGTGAGTTTAATGATCTAAGTCAGCAATTTTATACCATGGCAGAAGAAGCTGTAGATGCAGAATCAGCAACAGCGTATGCGGCCTCCTTGTGCCAAGCGATGCAGCCTATTTTAGATTATGCGGTGAAAGCGCACCGCGAACATGAAGCATTGCGCTGTGCCTTATTTCTTAAAAATAAAGCGCATGAGCGTTTGCTCGCGGAATATCATGCCGCATTGTCGCGGGTGCAGACACAAGAAAAACTTATGGTACGTTTGCAAAAAGAGGCGCATAATGTCAATGTTCCACAACAAGCAGATGATAGTTCACTTAATTCTTTATTGGAGATTCCAAGGTGAGAAAACTTGATATTTTGGTAAACCAGAAGCCGTATCAGGTCATATGTGAAGATAGCGATGTGGATCGTGTGCGGCAGCTTGCCGATGAGGTGACGATGCGCGCCCAACAAATTGCACATGCAACGCGTCATGCAGATGAAACACGCATTTTGATGATGACGTGTCTAAAATTGGCAGATGAGCTTTATGAAGCGCGTGAAGAAGCGGGTGTGTTGCGCGAACAACAGTTGCTTTCGCATGATGGCTTGATGGATTTATTATATACCAATCAGGATCGTGCCGATGATATGGCATCAGTGGAACAGGAAAAAATGCGCGTGATGCTGCAAACGATGCTTGAAAAAATGCAAACTATCGCGGTGCGTCTTGAATAGAAAAAGCACTATAAATCATATGCTTATTTTGTTCTTTGATATAAAAATGAGTCATTTTTTTTTAACGACTATAATCGCAGGTGATTTTCGCCGTTCCTTGCTTGCAGGTTCTAAGGATGTGACGGGTGCGGACATGTAACAGTAAAAATTAAGTAGTCGTCATGAAAAATATAGTGAAAGTAACATGGAAAATTTATAAAGTAGTAGCGATTATTGTGGGGACATTTTTTCTACTTTTGATTTTTGGCAACATTTTTGCAACAGTTTATATGTATTACACGTGAACAAAAATACCGCTGCCATATATAGTACTTCTGTTATGTAATTGAGAACTCTGCATAAGCCATAAAACCAACCATTCGTCACTCTTGGCGTAAGGTAGGAGTCCAGTAACAACAGTAGTTTATGGATACCCACTTGATCTAAGGGGGATGACAAGATGATTTCGCATTCAGATGCTATGCCTCTTCATCTGCGAGCGGTATCTAACTATCCCATATCACGATGTGCAGCATCGTGAGTGGATGAGATAGTTATCAATTTAATAAGATATACCGCTTATTCGCATTCAGATGCTACGCCTCTTCATCTGCGAGCGGTATATCACCATAAGGATTATAAGAACTCAACTGATTGCCCGCGAGTATGGGCAAAAAATCCTCCATGCCTGTCATATTAAGTTCGCCTACCACGGTTTCATAGCCGCGCTTCACAAGGAAATGTCGCTCACGCACATCCATCATTTCAAGATACGCATAATCGCTTTTGCTAAGCCCAAACACCGTGGCATAATCATCACAAGGATCATCCTCAGGCATAAAGATATGTGTCGGGGATTCTTCCGCGATGATGTGACTAAGTGGTATATCTTCTGCCCCCTCCAAATCTTCCATCATGGAAAGTAGGATCGTATTGCAGCGTGTGAGGTACTGCATCCAACCGCTTAAATCAGTTGCAATATGCGTTTGCATCAAGATTTGCCAGCTTTGATGCATAGCAATGATGCATGGCATTTTCTTCTTCCCAACGCGTTCGGTCAGTATTTGCAATAATAATGAGGGAATGGTTGCTTGTAATGCCACTTCATCCATCATGCGTGAGATAGAAAAACAACAACGGGTTGTTCCTTCAAGCATACCTTCGCCACTAGCAGTGAAGATATGCCCATATTTCCCCCCCTCAACCCATGCGGTCATGGCACGTGCATAAGAAGGTGTCTGATCCTTGATTGCCTCATAAAATGCCCCTAATGATCGCTGGTGGGTGGGTAATGCATAGATTTGGGTTATGGTGGATTCTATGATCTGTTTTTCCTCGGGCGTGGGGGCGTATCCAAGCGCACGCGCTAACACGCTCAACCAACGGGTGAGAAATTGCATATTTGCAGAGTTAGGTTGCAAGCTAAAGGGGTTGAATAATAAAGGTTGCGGCACGCCTGATATGGATTTATTGATGGGAGGGATGAATATCTGCCTGCCGCCCAATTTTTCGCACAATACCCCCATGCGGTCTTCCATATCAAAGAGATAGAAATCGGGGCGAAATCGCATGGATTGCGCAAGTAAAAAATTGACGATGACAGTGCGCCCTGTAGTATCATTGCCAATCACGGCAGTATGTCCAACATAATCACGATGAAAATTGAAGAAATAGGGCGTGCCACTTGCCGTGAGAATGGTAGAGACGGCCTCCCCCCAATGATTATTGGATTGCTGCCCGATCGGCATGGTATGAAGATTCGCAAAACCAGCAATATGGGAGGTGTAGGTTGGCTGCATACGGCTCACAAACACGAAGTTTCCCGGAAGCTGCGCCCAGTATGTTTCTTGAAATTTCAAATCTTCACGAATCAATACCATCCCAAATTTGGCAAAATAGGCAATCGATTTTTTGATGTTTTCTTCAAGTACTTTGATGGTATCAGAGAGAATAAAGACGGTGAGTTGCTGTTCGCCATAATCATTTGGGTTATTGCGATTACTATCCAATAAATTACGTAATTCAGAAAGTTGGGTAATATCGGGGTCTTCGCTTAGCCGTTGATAATTAGAGATTTCTTGATATTCAAATAATATCTTACTTGCACGCACAAAATTGACTGTTTGCGTCACAATAAATTCCATCGGTAATTGCAAGAATTGGTCAATCACCCCCAGCGATGCTTCTTTATATTCTTTCAGCGTTAAGATGGCAGCAAAACGTCGCCTTCCTTGTGCGCTACGGACTTCCATCGCATTAAACGAAAAAGTGATTTCTCCTGTGGTGAGGTAATGACACAGATCCATCTCTACCACAGGCATAGGACGATCAACAAAGTTGATGATTTTTTCTAAAAAGCGAAGCTGTTCGGAATAATAGATGCCGTTTTCTTTATAAATGCCGAGGCGCGTCACGCCATATTCACTGAGATCCTCAATGATATTATTCACAGTCGCTTCTAATGCCATGTGTATTTTTTCAATGAAGCGATTGCGGGAGCGTAATTCAGCCGTGGGGAGCAAGCCTTGAATGAACCGCTTGGGTTGCAAAATCCGCGAAGTTTCCCCTTCATGCACAATGGTGATATACACTTCATTGGTGAATTGATGTTCAAAGCTATTAGCTTTCACCCATGCTTCATTGAAACTTTTTGAGAACTCATCAGGAAAATTGTTGGAGGATATATCAATTTTTTGATTGCTCCGAATCGTATGCAGCCATACGGCAAAGGAATCATTGGGAACGTGACGTTTTAATGTCTCACGGATCAGGGAACGAAGCTCAGATGCTTCCTTTTCTGCATTGAATGTTTCACGATTCAAGCCTGTAATTTTGATTGTTTGGCATACTTCACCATTTTTGGTGATGATGGTATGCTCATCAAAAAAACAAGCATAGGGGACGAAATCGGACTCCTCCACATCATTCGTAATATCGCGGTAACGTTCTAAATCTCGTTGCGCTAATCTACGACGCTGATTGTTGGTGAGGTATCTCATCCCCTCATGTTTGTGTTTCATCATTATGCTGCTCTCTGCTTTTGATACATTTGGATTATACCAAAAGATTATGAAAGAGCATAATGAAATCAACCATTAGTGCGTTCTACGCCATTAGCACGTTGAACCTTCTGCGCTAAGCAGGCTAATTAATTGAGGCGCACCGAATACAACCGCAACACCAAGACCAACGATGATTGCCATACCCCACGATACTTTACCCATCAATGCACCCACACCGATGATGATGATTGCAAGCGTTGCAATACCAGCACCAACATCTTCTGTGAACCATGTAACCACGTTACATAGGGTCGTGCCGATTGGGTTTGCTGATGCCAATTCAGGAAGGAAAAATGCTACAGCAAGTGCGATGTATGTTAGGCTTTGTTTCATAATATTGTTCATAAAAAACTCCGTTTGTTATTATTATTGTTGTTGTGAAAAAACATCAACAGGGATAACGGATGATTCAAAGTATAAACTACAGAAACGCTACTTTTGCTTTACCACGGTTCTGAATGATTATTCGGTGTTTCATTTTGTTATGTGCCGATAAAGTTATAATAGCAATATAGTGTTACAGTTTTGTGACAATACTGCACAAAATGAAAAAAAATAATAAAACAGCATAAAATGCAGTAAAACTTCGATGTATTTTTAAGTTTTACTTTGTGCATCATTGTAGGTGGAGCTTTGAAAAAATACTTGCAGCTTGTGGCTTCCATGCTATAAGCGCATCATCATAAATTATGGAGTGAGAAAATGCCGCATATAACATTTATATTGAACGATGGGACAGAGCGCGAAGTGCCTGCGGATGTCGGAACTTCTGTGTTGGAAATAGCACATAAACATCAGATTCCCCTTGAAGGTGCGTGTGAGGGATCGTTGGCGTGTTCCACGTGCCATGTGATCGTAGAAGACACGTTTTTTGATAAACTTGTTCCTCCAAGCGAAGATGAAGAAGATATGCTTGACCTTGCATTCGGGTTGACACATACTTCGAGGCTAGGATGCCAAATTCTTATGACCGATGCATTGGACGGTTTACGGGTGCGGCTTCCATCAGCAACAAAAAATAACTTGTCAGGATGATAAATACTATGTCGTATGAGAAAACAGACGCAACCGTAAAAAAGACGGATGAACAAGGGGTGGTTACATCATTATTAGTCGCAGCTTTTGTGATTGTGTTGGTGGTAATTTCGTTTTTGGCTTATAAGTCAGGGGTAGATCCCAAGCAACTCAAAGCGGATGTTGTGGCATTTCAAGCAAAAATTAGCGAACTCTATGCAGCCGAAGGCATTGATGTGAAGCTGGATTATGCCCAAATAGAAGCAGAAGGTGGCTTGTTCCGCAAAACCATTACGTTAAGCGATCCTTCTCTTACGATTAAAACGGATAAAGTGTATTATACACTCGGTAGCACGAACGCGATTATCTCACCGACAGACGAACATTATCATGAATTTACGGTAGAATTGGCATCACCCGTGACGGTGCATTATGGTAATTCTTCGCGTGTGGCACATTTAGTATCGCAAAAACCGTTCACGATTGCGTTGCTGAAAGATAAAGAAGATGGCAAATATTATTATCAAATGCCACTACATGAGCAGTTTTCGTTGAAAGTTTCTGAGGGCGGTGCAGAAAAGATTTATGATATTACTGCGAAAGTAGAGGGTTCTGAGCCATTGTCGCATGTTTCAGGGGCGTTCATTTATGGCGATATGAAGCATTATGAAGTCACTGCACAGTTGACGGATGCCACTATTGTGAATGATAAGGCAACAACACGTCTTGCTGAGGCATCCTATGTATATTCATTGGAAGATATGCAAGAAGTTTCTGAACTTCATGTGGGGAACGTCACCAGTGATCTGATTCCGCAAACATTAGCACCCTTGGCATTGGATGTGACGCAACGTGCGCAAATCCATGATGAAGGAGCGCGTCGTGTGATTGATATTGAGCAAATGAAATTGGCAGGAACAGGATTCTCCGTAGATGTCGGGGGAGAACTCACGTTGAGTGATGGGGAATTATTACCATTGGCACGCGTGCATGTGTCCACTCAAGGTGCAGCGACATTGCTTGATGCATTAACGACAGCGAATATCATGCCCGCCACTATCAAAGAATTGGTCGTAACTTCCTTGAAGCGTATTGCTCCGTCATGGAATGGTAAAGTGGAGACACCGTTGGAATTTGCTTTGGTGCGTACCTCCGATTCTCCGTTTATGATTGGTGCGATGAAGGCTGATGAATTATTTGCAATGTTGTTTCAGCAATATTTTATGATGCAGCAACAAGCTATTCAAAATATGACTCCTCCTGCTGTGCAAGATGCAGATGCGCAAAAAACTGATGCACCAGTGGATGCGGTAACTCCTGAAGCGACAACACCTGAAGCGACGGAGTCAACCCCAGTAGAACCAAAGGTCGCACCTGAGGCTGCACCAAACGCTACCCCAAAAGAGGGTGCAACTGTCGCACCTGAGGCAACACCAAGCGACGTTCCTGCAAAGGAAGTAGTGACTCCTGAAGCTACTCCTGCGGCGCACTAATGAGGGATGGTGACGTGGATGTCGTTCCATCATGGCGGTTGGATGATCTCTTTGCGCATCCTGATGCCCCTGAGCTTCATGAACATATGCAGCGCGTGCGTGGTGACGTTTTCGCATTCGCTGCCTTATGGCGGGGCAAGGTGAAGCAAGCGGATGGGCAGGAGCTTGCTTCTGCAATAGCTGCCTATGAGCGCATTCACGATGATATTGGGTGTGCTTCGTCTTACGGAGATTTGCTTTTTGCGGCGGATGCCCATGATGCTAAGGTGATTGCAGCCTATCAAGCCATAGAAGAATGGGCAAATGAGCTAGCCACGCATCTTGTGTTTTTCTCTCTTGAGCTTAATCAGATTGCATGGGAGCATCTTGAGACTTTGTGCCACACTACACAAGAATTAGCGCATTATCTCCCATGGTTGCGTGATGTGCGTGATGTACAGCCACACCAGTTGGATGAACGCACTGAGCAATTATTTATTGAAAAATCTATCAGTGCGCATCATGCATGGATTCGTCTTTATGATGATTTGTGTGTGCGCATGAAGATACAAATAGGCGATGCCTCCTATTCACTGACGCACGCTATTGACATGTTGAGTGATGCCCATGCGCAGGTGCGCTATGATGCTGCGAGTGCTTTAGCGCAGGCATTTGCCCAGCATAAAGATAATTTTGCACTGATATTGAATGTGTTGATGAAGGATAAGGCGATAGATGATGCGTGGCATCATTTTGCAACGCCCGATGCGGAGCGTCATCTAGCGAATCAAGTCGAGCCTGAGATTGTGGCGCGATTGGTAGAGAGCGTGACGGCACATTATGCTGATATATCGCATCGTTATTATCGCTTCAAAGCCAAGATGATGGGACGTGAGCGGTTGCATTATGCGGATCGCAATGCGCCGATTGATTGGGGGATTGAATCTGAACCCTACATCCCATGGCAGGATGCTAAAAATATGGTGTTGGATGCGTATCGTGCTTTTTCACCGCATATTGCGTCACTTGCGCAGCGATTTTTTGATGAGGGATGGATTGATGCCGATGTGCGTGATGGCAAAACATCGGGAGCATTTTCACACCCTGTAACGCCATCAAAACATCCCTATATTTTGATGAATTATCAGGGAAAAATGAATGATGTCATGACGTTGGCGCATGAGCTTGGGCATGGCGTGCATCAGTTGCTTGCAGCACATAATGGCGCGTTGATGGCGGATACGCCACTGACATTAGCGGAAACGGCTTCGGTATTTGGTGAACAGCTTGTCTTTCGTCATTTGTTGGAACAAGCCCCCGATCCACGCATGAAACAACGCTTAATGGCGGATAAAATTGAAGATATGCTGAATACGGTTGTGCGGCAAATTGCGTTTTATCATTTTGAGATGCGGATACACCATGCGCGCAAAGATGGGGAGCTTTCTGCAGAAGCGATTGCGCAGCATTGGTTTGATGTGCAGCAAGAAAGCCTTGGTGATGCATTTGATTATACTGATGATTATGCCTATTATTGGTGCTATGTTTCGCATTTTTATCATTCCCCTTTTTATGTCTATGCCTATGCGTTTGGGGAGTGCCTCGTACACGCGCTCTATGCACGCTATGAAGATGAGAAGGCTCAGAATAATGCGCAGTGGTTTTTAGAGCGTTATACGGAGCTTTTGGCAGCAGGCGGTACGCAACGTCATAAGGAATTATTGCAGCCTCTTGGGTTGGATTTAGCCGATGCAGGATTTTGGAATCAGGGGATGCAGCAGATGGTACGGTTGATGGACGCGCTCGAAGCAACGCGTGCATGAGTGTACGTTGGTCGGATAGTGCGTGCCTGTTGCGCGTGACGTTACTTAATGAAGATGATGCAATGGTCGATATGATCACCCACAATCATGGTCGGGTGCGTGCGGTGGCGCGTCGTGCCATGACTCCCGCTTTGCGTGCTATCTATCAGCAAACGAATCTTCTTACCGTTCATGTGCAAGCGCGTGATGAACATGCCTTAGGGCATATGGATGCTGAGATCATCACACCCTATTGCGCCTTATTGGCAAGTGAACGTTGGCGTTGGTATGCAGCGCAAGCGGCAAGTGCGGTGCTGCTTAAAGCCCTAGGGGAGGGGGATGCTGCGTCTGAGATATATACGCTGCTTGTGCATTATTATGATGCATTGGCGCACCGTACCAAAAACGCACACCAAGCATTGATGCTGCATACGTTGATGGAGTTTCATTTATTGGGTTTTATGGGTTATGGCTTGGATCTTTCGTGCTGTGCCGTAACGGGGAGTGTGGAGGATTTGGGTTATATTTCCCCGAAGACGGGACGCGTCGTTACCCGCGAGGTAGCAGAACCGTACCGTGATAAATTATTCCCATTGCCGCTTTATTATCGTGATGCGAGCCATAGCCCAACAGCGCATGAAGTGTATGATGCTCTCATCATGAATAGCTATTTTTTACGTACACGCTTGTTTGAGGCGCATCATGGGATGCTCCCTGAACCACGCATACGCTTAGAAGAAAGTGCGCGTGGGTGGTTGATGCCGTAGAAATTTACAGGCTAGGTGTCCGTACCCGTAACGATAGGTTCTTTAACTAACCTATCGTTACGCGCTATTATTGGTACTGGATGCCTGCTTTGCGCCAAGCATGACGAAATGTAATGGGTGTATCACACAGTTTTTAGTTGCAAAATACGCCCAATATGAAAAACATATTCCGCATGGTGCGTGGTGCAATAGGCGCGTAAGGCAGGGAAAATCTTGCCACGATATTCTTCATCACCTATCGAACGGGGAATAATAATCCGCGTGGATTTATGATCATTCGCTTTCAAATAGACCATTTCTAGGGGGTGTTGGGTTTCTAAGGCACGGTGAAGCATAGTAATTTTATCTTCCCACGAGAGGTGTAGTGCTGCTTGTGCATAAGCGTGGCTCGTGAGGAACTTAAATATCCGTGCATCGGTGCGGATATGTCCCTTTTTGATGGGAGTGGCTAAGCGAATGCCTTCAAACGAGGTGCAACGGCTGAATGCGACATAAGTTTGTCCGCCACTAAACGCCCCTTTATCCATATCAATCACGACATGATCAAAGGTTTTGCCTTGGCTTTTGTGAATGGTAATCGCCCATGCAAGCCGAAAAGGATATTGGGTAAAGCTGCCCGCTGGTTTTGAGATAATCGATCCCGCATTGACGGAGAATTTATAGACTTCCCACATAAAGGGATAGACGGAGACAGATTGTTCCGTATCATGGAGTCGTACACGTATATATTCGTCGCCTTCTTCATCATGCCTGAGTGCAATAATTTTGCCAAGCGTGCCATTGACCCAACGTTGTTTTGGATCATTATTCAGCAACATAATGTGCGCGCCTATTTTGAACTCTAATGCCTGCGCCGTAGGGTGATATTCTTTGCCAAAATCACCATCAATGGAGGCTTTGCGCATGTGGAGCTTGCCGGGCAATGCTTCTAAATGGGTGGCATTAATGGCATCGGCTTTACTGTTGGTGGTGGTAAGATGGATGGTATGCGCGCTCTCATCCTCAGATGCGATAGGTATATAACGCGTATTGAGAGTATCAATATCCGCATCTTCAACCGAATTGGTGCGGATTTTATTGAGAAGATGCACAAAATCTTCGTCTTTTTGACGATAGATAGTTTCCAGTTCGATAACTTCCAGCGGTTCACCTTCTAGTGCTTTGGCACTAAAGAAATAGGGGGTGTTATAATGATGGGTGAACATATCAGATTCAGTCTGATTGGTGACGGGGGGCAGTTGGTAGAGATCGCCTACAAAGATCATCTTCACGCCGCCAAATGCTTGCGATTCATCTGCACCATACATGCGCAAAAACACATCAATGCAATCCAGCATATCTGCCCGTAGCATGGAGACTTCATCAATGATGATGGTATGTAGATTTTTATAGAATTCAGGATCGCTTGGTGCACTCTCTTTAGAGAGGATTTTTTCAGGGGTAACATCAATATAAAAATTGAAAAAGCGGTGAATCGTCTGCCCTTTAACATTCAAAGCGGCAACGCCCGTGGGAGCAAGCACTATAGGCTTCGTGCGCGCATGTTCGCAAAAATAGTCCAATAAGGTGGATTTCCCTGTTCCTGCTTTGCCTGTGATGAACAAATGCACGTGCGGTTGTTCCATCATGGTGAGGGCATAGCTAAATTGTTTGTTCAATTCTAATGCCATCAGGGCAATCCGTGCGGGAGTATGACAAAAAGTACATCGTTACATAGTTCGTATCATATGAGTTTTATGGTGGGCGATGAGAGACTCGAACTCCCGACATCTTCGGTGTAAACGAAGCGCTCTACCAACTGAGCTAATCGCCCAAACGAATCTTTGCAGATTACTGTTTGTGAACGACGCAAATAACATGGAATTACTTGCGTCGTCAAGAAAAAAATGAACTTATGCAGCCTTTTTTTGCAAAGCGGCGTTTACAGCATCTTTCATTTGTTTGCCTGCTTTGAATTTAGGCTGGTTAGATGCTTGGATTTTAATCACTGCACCTGTGCGAGGGTTGCGTCCCTCAGTTGCTTTACGATGGCTCACACCAAACGTACCAAACCCTACAAGGCGTACTTCGTCACCTTGTGCTAAAGCCATCACAATCGCATCACAGCACGCATCAAGTGCTTTTGTTGCATCTGCTTTTGTAAGGCCAGCGGCATCTGCGATAGCTGCCACGAGTTCGTTTTTATTCATACTAATCTCCTATTTAGGTAATGGTTTATGGTGTTGACTATGCGAGTTCACATGAAACATCACTGCAACTATCTTATGCATGGAATTTTTGCAATGTAAATCAGTTTTTTATGCTTGATGCAAAAAAAATAGCCGTTTTGTGCCGTTTATGTATCATTACGCCACCATACGATGAATTTGCTGCACAGGAACTAGAGGCTCGCGTGTTCTTTCATCATGAGTTGATTCTAGGATGGAGAGCGGAAGATTATCCTCTAAGGAACGCTGCACGCGCATCATGGCATTATGAATGAAGGTTGCGTGACATTCAGTGACATCCACTTCACCATCATGCGTCATGACGAAATAACGTGGATGGGGGAGGGTAGCTCCCATCGTTTCTTTAGAAACGTCATAACGCCATTGATAATCCCGCACCCATGCAAGTAATTGATTGGAGTTTTGGACATAATCCTTCGGAAGGTTAGGGTACGAACCTTCAAGCGGGATATGGATGAATTGATGCGGTTGTTTCTCAATCTCGACAGTTCCCAATAGCTGTGGTGTCAGTGGGTGTTCAGGGCGAATACCCGTCATGGCAATAAGATGCTGCTCCGCCTTCGATGCGAGATCAGAACCTAGATGCTGTGGCGGTGTGATGGCGTTAAATGAGCCAAAACCCAATTCAGGATGTTCTGGACGGGTAGGGACACGGGATAGTAATACCGCCACCTCATGTGAATGTGCATTGCGCACGGTATAAATGAGGTTGATGTTAGGGGTGTGATCGGTGGGTGTATGAAGTTGCTGTGTCATTGAATCTATCCTTTGTTTCTTGCTTCACGTGAGGGGATGCTAGCCTATTGCACCGCGAAAGACAAGCGAAGCTGTGTGAAGATTGGATGACAAGATCATGCCTAAAAATTAGACCATGCGCAAATTGCATAGATGAAGTAATTAGTGGGCAGTTTAATAAAACTATAATAATTTTTAATTTAATTATAAAGTATTTTTGTGGTATTATTAGTGTATTATTTATAATAATGTAAATTTTTGGGGGAGCATGGAAATCCTATGAGTAAAGACAAAGATGCGATAATAACGAATAATACCAACAGAACATTTCACGCCATACAAGAAACAAATGGTAAATTTGATATTGTTGCTGTGCGACCGGGGCAAACAATCGAGGGCGTGGATGTGTTGTTAGCTGAGAGTGACCCGAGGAAGGTTTCATCGAATACGCCCGCAATACGTATCCCGAGTGGCGTGATTGGCTCACCACGGGTGGATATTCGCATGGATAATGACGGTGTGGTTGTCAATGTACGATCAGGGCTTGCAGGGATGGTTGCTCCTATTATCCATAGTCAGCGTGCAGAAAGTATGAATAATTTTGTGCCTTTGTCTCAGATTGTGCAAAATGAACCGTTCTGGGGTGAGGTATTAAAAGAACATCGAAGCGAGCTAGGGTTGCGTGCGGATGCGCTTGGCATGGATGCAACTGTTGTTGCGCAAGTTAGCGCCATAAAAATCTCGTCCATGGGGGTGGGCTATGATGGCGCGCCCACATCCACGATCGAGTCCCCAATACTGCCCAATGTGATGGGTTCTAGGGACAAACCGATAGGAATAGCCTAAAAAATTGATGCAGCGTGAAGAAAATGCTTGAAAAATTACCTCATAATTACTAAAATGTAATTATGAGGTAATTTTTATGCAGAAGTCCTACATTGAAGAAGTGACGCAATTTTTGAAACTTGTTGCTAACGCTAATCGTCTGTTAATACTGCAAATTTTATTAGATGGCGAGGCGAATGTTGGTGATCTGGAAACTCAGTTGGGGGTGTCGCAGCCTGCTCTTTCGCAGCATCTTGCGCGGATGCGTCAGGAAGGTATTTTGGAGACGCGGCGGGCAGGGCAGCAGATATTTTATTCTGTCCGTGATCCACGTGTGGTTGCTATGCTGAAGACGATGAAGCACGTATTTGAAGATCAATCACATCTTTATGCGGATAATAGCGCATCATCCCGATCCTACACAGGCTAATGTTTTGTGTGCTATAGTGCTACCATTATATAATTACCGATTGATCGGTAATTATATAATGGTAAAAGCACTATAAATCATATGGTTATAGTCGTTCTTTGACATAAAAAATGAGTATTTTTTTTGTCAAACGACTATAAACAACATGAACTGTAGGTAATGAAAACATATTGTAGCGCGTCACGATAGGTACGCTTATATAAAACGTAACTAACCTACTGAAACGCGCTCTAGTGCGATGGTTTAGGGTTGAATAAGGTTCGTTAAATGCACATCCATGACATGCATCTTCCCTTGCGTTATTGCCGTTGCTAATGGATGTGGTGTGATGCTACCGAGTGCCATATAGGCAGAAGGGATGATGACAGTACGCGCCCCACCAGCGCGCATATTGAGTATGCTACGATCTAAGCCGTAGAACCATTCGGATTTTCCAACATTGAGGGTGAGGGGTTTTTTATCGCCCACCTCGCGGCTATCATAGGCTTTAGTACCATCGTGATTCCATAAAATCAGATGCACTTCGGCAGTGCTGCCACATCCAACGGCAGGCCCTGCGCCTTCGACAATATCCATGGCTTGGAACGGTATATGAAGTGGGTCGCTATGTGGGGTGAGGCTGCGTAACTGCACACGATAACGCATTATATCCGTATCATTGAGAGACATATCGGTGCGTTGTGACGGTGTGAAAAAATTTCCCGCAACAAGGGATATTTCACGAATGCCTTGAATGTTCATGCCAGGCAGTGCTTGCACCCACGGCATATCGGCATAGGTAGCTCCAATCTGTACGGTGAGTTCTTTTTGTTGCGCGGGAACATAAGTGCGCGTTTGTGTGGAGTTAGGGAAAATCTCATCCATGATGATCTGTGCCGTTTGCCCACAACGCGCTTCTTCTCCTGTTCCGGCAATATCCCCCACAATGTTCATATGTTGTGGTAAGTGGTGCGTTCCGAAATCAGCACGTACCAGAGCAGAGCCATCATTGCGCGGTTGCCCAACCCCAAAAACAGACGTGCCATCATTGCGCATGTTTTTTTGACGATCAGAAAAATGCAAAAACATGGCATAGCCAATAAAAAGCACCACAAGCCATTTGAGCAAAGGTGGTGTTGGATCATAGCGTTCTTTCTTTTTGCGACGAAATAAATTCATAAAAGCACTTTAGCATAGATGATTATAATACGCCATGAACAAAAGATTTGTGCCATGCCTTGAGGCGTATGCACGCCTCTTCTATGTCCTTCATGTCACCACAAAAGGAAAAACGCACATAACGATGCCCTTGTTCTTGATCAAAATCTGTTCCCGCAACTGCACATACCCCTGCTTCATGCAATAATCGCTGGCATAAAGTGCGGCTATCAGCACTAAGCGCACTGCATTCGCCATAGAGATAAAACGCACCATGTGCGGCGTTGAGTTCACGAAAACCAATCTGTTCGAGTGTTTCTTTTAATCGGCTGCGATTATGCGCATAACGCGCTACGGTGGAGCGTAGCAGATCATCATGTTCCCATATGGCTAAGGCGGCATATTGTGAAATAGCTGGCGGGGAGATGAAAAAACTTTGCACAATCGATTCATAGGAGCGCACTAAGCGTTCAGGGATAACCGCCCATCCTAAACGCCATCCCGAAAGGAGGTAATATTTAGAAAAGCTATTGACCACAATCGCCTCATCATCATAACGTAGAATCGTATCATAGGCAGTGCCATCATAGGTGACGTGATGGTAGATTTCATCAGAAATCACTTGAATGTTATGCGTGCGTGTATAGGCGGAAATATCACGCAATGCCTCAGGGCTGAGTACGCTTCCTGTGGGATTAGAAGGGCTGGCGATCACTAAGCCATCAAGTGGGGGTGCGGCTTTTAATAAAGCGACATCGGGTTGAAACCCTAAAGATGCGTCGGCACGCAAGCCACAACTGACAAGCCCCATGGATTGCATCATATTGGGATAGGCAGGATAGCAGGGTAGGGCGATCCCCACACGTTGCCCAACATCGAAGCTGGCAAGTAATGCCATCATGAACGCTGCTGATGAGCCAACCGTTACAAAGATGCGATGGGCGGGGATAGTGAGGCGATAATGATCATGATAATGTTGTGCGATGCGTTCGCGTAATTCAGGCATCCCGCGTGCATCGGTATATCCCATAGGAGCGCGACGCATGGCAGCATAGATGCTGCTAAGCGCATCATCAGGCAGTTGCGTAGCGGGTTGTCCGAGCGAGAGATGCACAATATGCTTGCCTGCCGCCTCAAGTTGGGCTGCTTCACGAAAGGCTTCCATGACTTCAAAAGGGCGGATGCTACCACGTTGTGCTATATGCATGTTCTTTCCTTGTAGAGCGCGTAAAAATCGCGTATATTTTGATAAAATTGAAGGCGTGCATTATGAGATGGTTGTGGCAAAAAAGCAAATGGTTTGTTGGTGTGGCGGGAATATGCGCGACGCTTATTTGCGCACCTGCCCATGCCTCCTTGATTCGTGATGCTGAAATGGAGGCGTATCTTCGCTCTTTGTCACAGCCCGTATTTCGCGCTGCAGGGCTTTCACCAGAACAAGTGCGTATGTTTGTGGTGAATCGTCCTTCTATCAATGCCTTTGTCGCGGGGGGGAGCAATATCTTTTTGCATACGGGCTTGATTGCGGAAGCGCGCACGCCCGAAATGTTGTTGGGAGTGATTGCGCATGAAACAGGGCATATTACGGGTGGGCATTTGATTCGCGGGAGCATCTACGCGGATCAACAATATATCCAAGCATTGATAACCTATGTGCTGGGTGCGGCTGCCGTGGCGGTCGGAGGGGCGGATGCTGGAATGGGTATTCTTTCTTCTGCGTCGCATATGTCGATGCGCAACATGCTTGCCCATACGCGTACCAATGAGCGTGCAGCGGATCAGGCTGCACTTGGTTATTTTGATGTGATGGGGCTTGATTCTGAGGGGATGTTGCGCATGTTTGAACGGTTGCGCCAAGATGAAAAGCGACATATCTCCCCCGATGCGGATCATTATAACCGTTCACACCCTTTGTCGCAGGATCGTATTACGCATATACGTAATCATCGCGCTAACACCATGCATGTGAGTAAAAAACTCTCATCGGAGGTGACGGAGCGTCATCAACGGGTGCGCGCCAAATTGGCAGGGTTTTTGTTGGAACATGCGGAAGTGATGCAGAATTATCCGCTAAGCGATGTGAGTGTGCCTGCCCGTATGGCGCGTGCGATTTCCTATGCCCGATCATCCTATCTTCATGAAGCGCAGCGTGAAGCACAATCCTTGGCAGAAGAACACCCCAATGATCCTTTTTTGAATGAATTATTTGGTCATGTGCTTGCTGATGCGGGGGATATGTCAAGGGCAGCGCAGGCTTATAAGCACGCTTATAACAATGCCCCCGATAATGCCCTTATTGCGAGTGATTATGCTAAAGTTTTGGTAGCAACAGGTAAATCTGCCTACGGCGAAGCGAAAAATTTGTTAACGCGTTCTGTACGCATTGATCCGACCTACCATCAATCATGGCGATTATTAGCACAAATCTATGGAACGGAGGGGGATATAGGTATGGCGGAACTATCCCTTGCGGAGCTTGCAGCACTGAACCATGATAAGGAAGAACTATTGCTACGCTTGGATAATGCAGAGCGTTATATTGATGCTTATAGTCCTGAGGGAGTCCGTATGGAAGATTTGCGGTTGCTTGCTAAAACGATGGAAGACCCTGAAGAACGCACGCGCTAGAACGTGCTATGGATTATCCACCAATGCTTAGTTCCGAAGATGAACCACGTTGCACGCGAGGCGTAGGGTTTGGGCTTACATGTGTGCCATTGGTTTGCTCATTGCATGTTCCGATGGAAAGTTCTTTCGTGGGTGTTGTGCCTAGCGAAAGTTCTTGGCTTGATTGCCTTGTGTTCCCACGTTCTTCAGATGGCGTATTCCGAAGGCGATCAGGATGCAGGCTTGCAGGGGGCGTTTTGTTGTAAAAGAAATCTAAGAGTTCACGCGCTGAGGGAGTATCTTTTAATCCGTTTGCCCGTGCTTCTATGCCTAATTGTTCGGCAGTGGCATACATGATTTCTTGTTTGCGTTCTTGAAAGCGTTCAACGGCAGTTTCAACAGTGATACCATGGCGTTGTTTGAACTCTTGATTAAATGCATCCGAGCGTTGCTTTGCATCTTCCAATCGTTGTTTGGCTGCTTCCACTTCTTCAGGATTCGGGGTGCGACGTGGTGCTTTTGGGTCATTACGATCGCGCAAAATGGGATCATTCGCTGCTCGCATCACTTCTTGACGGTGCGCTCTTGCTTCCACTAAATCCTTCCCTGTCACTTTGGTTTGTGGGTCACTATAACCCATTTCTTCAGGACTCATGGCGTGGATGGCTTTGAGCGTCGCGTGCATTTGTTTGCCTGTTTTTGACATGCTGCTATAACCGCCATCACCATTGGCTGCCAATTCGTTAAAATCTTTTCCTTGCCCTGCACCCGTGAACATATTCATCAGGAATGAGAAGAAGGATTTTAGCGCGCCGCCGATAGTATCAAAAATACTTCCAAAAAATGATTCATCTTTTCTGTTGATGCCACGATCAAGTGCGGTACGCACGGCATTGAATTCGCTATCAGAGTTGAAAAAATTGGAATCACGCATGGAGCGTAAGATATTATTGCCATTTTCATCACTGAGTGGGCGTGTTGCGGGAGGGGGAGGATTGGTTGATGTGGATGGAGTGGTGGTTGTTGGAGTGGTGGTTGTTGGAGTGGTGGTTGTTGGAGTGGTAGTTGTTGGAGTGGTAGTTGTTGGAGTGGTAGTTGTTGGAGTGGTAGTTGTTGGAGTGGTAGTTGTTGTGGATGGTGTTGTAGTTGGTTGTGGAGTCGTGGTAGTTTGTGTGCGATGACTCACTAATTGCGTTGTTGGGGCGGTTGGCTGTGGTTGTGGCACAGCGAGTTCTGATGTTGATTGTGGTGCAGGTGCAGCGGGTACTGACTTTTGCGCAGCGGGAGCTGGCGTTGGCTGTGGTTGCGGTGCTGGTGCAGCGGGAGCTGGCTTTTGTGTAGCGGGAGCGGCGGGTGCTGGTGTTGGTTCTGGCGCAGCAGGTGCTTGCGTTGGCTTTTGTGCAACGGGAGCTGGCGTTGGTTCTGGTACTGGCGCAGCGGGTGCTTGCGCAACTTCACGTGTTTGTGGAACCATAGAGACAAGTTGTTGCTGCAGCGGTTGACGTAACATATCAATGCTGATTGTCGGTAAATTGAGAGGAGCTTTGCTATTAGCGTACTTCACAATATCATTAACAAAGCCCATATATCTTGCTGTTAAATTATCTCCTTGCATGGTTTGCATATAATCGTTTGCAATAGCGTTGGAGAGTGCTTCTCCTGCAAGTGTTGGATTGGCGTTTGCCACTTTATGAACTGATTCATGTAATTTCATACTCGCATGTTGAGCAAATTCCCCCTGCAATGCGACTTGCAGCGTTTGTGAAGGAGTGCCATGCCAAGGAATGCCATAATTGCTTGCTAAGTTTGAGACATGTTGTGTTAATTCAGCACCTGGGTTAATCAATCCGAAGTTAATATTTTCTGCGCCTCGTACCTTGCTAAGAACACCCTCAATACCCCCTTGCATACCATTTTGTTGTAACGAGTTATTGATAATACTCAATGCCGTTACGTTGATTTCTTGTGGGGTCATGGTAAGAATATTATTCGTCATAGCGATTACCTGATTGTGGGGGTAATGAGTGATTAGGTGAGAGAAGGTGAGGTGGTACGGGTACGCTCGGTTGCAACGGTTGGGGTTGGCGGAGGAGGCGCAACTTCAACTTTTCCTTCCTTAGTTGGTTCGTGCGTTGTTGGTGATGCAGCAGGAGTCGAAGATTGCGATGCCACTGCTTGTTGTGCAAGAATCTCTTTAGTTCTTTTTTCCACGGGGGCGCGAACAAAACTCGGCATGGGGATACGATCAAGAACAAATTGTTGCATTTCTTGCGGAAGTTTTCCCACCAATGAAGCAATACCGCCACCCACGGCATCTAATGCAGGGGACACAACATTATATGCGCGGGTAATGTGCGGTTCAATGTTTTGTTGATACCATGTCAAAAGTTTGGATCGCGCTGGTTCTGTTTTTTTATCCACGGTTTGGACGAACTCTTGCCGTATCGGGTCTACGTGCTTGGCTATATCTTGTGCGCCCGGAATTTTATTCAAGGTTTCTGTGATGTTACGCACAGGGTCCCATTGCTGCACTAAGTTTCCAACCAAATTCAATGCATTTTCAGCATTGATTGGGTTGCTATCAGGTGCAATGGTGGCAGACGCAGGATTCACCGCATCTGTTGATGTGCGTTCTTTCGTAAGTAATAATGTATCTGATCTATTCATAGATACTATCATACAACTACTTGCATTATTATTGTGTGAAATTTTTATGACATTTGGTAGATAGGGGTTTTTTGTGTGCATCCTAGGGAATATGTTGAATATAGGTGTTTTTTATTTACATATATGAACTATATAGCAAAGTTTAGAATAAAATATATTTATTATTTACTGATGTTGTCATATTTTTGTCACATTTTATCTGTATATTCAATATATATTCAATATATGGAAGCAATCCTGTGAGAAGTATCATGGGGTATAATAACATGTAATAATACTTATACATAACTCATTGGAGAAGAATATGAGCGAAGAAAATAATGACATAGCACAGAAACCTCGGAGAAGGGAAACGGAACGAGAACGTTGTGCTAGGATGTTGGCAAAATGTCAGGAGGAATATGCTAATAATCCATCAGTCATTAGAGGGTGTTTGAGATCGAATGGATGTGCTGGATTTGCGTCAATAGAAGGCGGAGAGGAAGTGGCAAATGCTACCCCTCCTATGTGTACGCCTGTACCAGAAAAACAAACGGGTAGTCGTGAGAGATAAATAGAGTACGTTTCCATAGAGCGCGTTGGACATACCCCATCTGATGCAACGCGCTCTATACTCGATATGTGCATTTTCTGCTGTACTTCTTCTTCATAAGATTTTATAAAATGGGGATATGAAAAAAACTCCTCCCCCGAAACCCCAAGCGTTTTTGCGCGCTGCGCGTACCATTACCGAAGCATTACCCTATATGAAGTGCTTTGCAGGTGAGATTTTTGTGATTAAATATGGCGGTCATGCGATGGGTGATGCCGAATTATCAGAAACATTTGCGCAAGATATTGTCTTGTTGAAAATGGTGGGAATTAAGCCCGTGGTGGTGCATGGCGGAGGGCCGCAAATTGGCAACATGCTGGAACGCCTCAAAATCAAAAGCGAGTTTATTGAAGGGCTGCGTGTGACGGATAAGGCAGCGGTTGATATTGTGGAAATGGTGCTTGCGGGAACGATTAATAAGGAGATTGTTACCTCCATCAATCAGGCGGGGGGCGTTGCCGTAGGGATTTCTGGCAAGGATGGGCAGCTTATTCGCGCCCAAAAATTGACGCGCACCACCCGTGATCCAGAATCAAACATCGAAAAAGTGTTGGATTTAGGTTTTGTTGGTGAGCCAACTCATATTAATGCGGATATTGTCCATGAATTGACTAATTGCGGTATGATCCCCGTTATTGCGCCCATTGGTATGGGGGATGATGGCGCAACCTACAACATTAATGCGGATACTGTCGCTGGTGCAATCGCTGCTGCACTTGGAGCGCGTAAATTGATGATGTTGACGGATGTTGCGGGTGTTTTGGATGAACAAAAAGAATTGATCAGTGAATTAAGTGCAAATGAAGCACGTGCCTTGATTAAAAGCAAAGTAATTACGGGGGGGATGATCCCCAAAATTGAAACCTGTATCCATACGGTTGAGCATACGGGCGCATCTGCCCATATTTTAGATGGTCGTATTCGGCATGTATTGCTTCTTGAAACATTCACCAATCATGGTGCGGGTACGATGCTGGTGGCGTAAGAACCTGCCACGAAGCTCTACATTTTTTTTGTTGCATTGCACCACTATATGTGCTATGAAACACGTAGTTTCTTTGTTTTTGATTTTTTTATTATGCTGAATTACCAACGGTTTCAGGCAATCAATAACCCTTCTTTGCACGCAACTGTGCGCAATGGAGTGGTGGAAATTACGTTCAATGGCAAGCCAATCGCTAAAAATTTAGCAGATGTCTTGATGAAAGGTGGGAGTACAGATGAAGGTACGCCCAAATTGAATAGTTTTGGCTTAGATACACGCTATTGGCGTGCTATCTAAGGGAAGAAAAGAGAGATGAAGCAAGTGCTTATCTCTCTTTTTTTATACGTAATGCGTTATAATCCCAATGCGGGTTTATACATGCTTGCTGCCACAAAGCGACTCATGGATACAAGATAGCGTTCTACGGCTTTGACATGGCGCACTCGTGCTTCTGCTAAGGTTTCTTCCCGTAAGTTAAGCAAAAAGAAGTCGCTTGCGCCATCTTCAAAGCGCAACCGTTCTGCTTGCAATAGGGCTTCTGCCACCTGCATTTCTTCCGCTGTGATCTGCATCATTTGTTTGCCAATGGATAAATCATTTTCGATGGTACGCAGAGCAATCAAGATTTGCTCATTCATACGGGAGCGATCCAGTGCGATCATGCGTTTATCGGCATCTGCCATCCTGATACGCCCTTCCGCTTGGCGTGTTTGCAACGGAATGGATAGCTGTAATTTTACACGCGATTCAGTTTGCTCATAGATGCGCTGATCATTACCCACATCTTGTGACACTTCGGTGCTGAGATCAAGTTTGGGGAGGATTTGATTTTTGGCAAGTTTACGGTTTTGGTCAAAACGACGATCCAGCACATCAAGACGGCGGAGATCGGGGCGACGCGTGATGAGATCCTTGGCAAGATGGATAATCCCTTCATCATGGTGATATTCTTGATGCGCCCCCCATGCCATATCCGCCCAACTGAGATCAAAATCTTTGGGCAAGGATGCATCATTAGGAAGCAGTGGCGCGCCCTCAGCATCACGATGATAGAAGGATAAATCTTGCGCACTGCTTACCCAAGAACGTTTTGCATCGCGCAGTGCGGATTTACGCTTAAGCATATTTTGCTGGTTTTCCACAAGAAAGATTCGGGCTTTATTGCCTGCATTCACCTCTGTGGTGAGGGCATCTTGACGATTATTCGCAAGTCGCCAAATATCTTTGCGTATGCCATATTCAAGCCCACGCGATACCCATCCCCAATAGGAAGTAATTGCGGCAAGTTGCGCATTAATCTGTTCAAGCTCAAGTGCTAATTTTGATTCTTCAAGGCGGAGTTCTTCATCAATAATGGCAAAACGACGGCTATCAATATCACGATCACGTAGTAATGAGAAAATCGCACCCACCGCGATTTCTCCGCCATCTTGGGTACGGAATTTTCCCTCATAGGAAGGGTAATCCCCACCAGAGATACCATATTGGGCATAGACGCGTGTATTAAAATCTGCAATAGGCTGATTCAGACGCAGTGCGCTGTAGCGTCCATCATAGAACCCTGTGCCACGAAGATCATGATTTCCATCAAGTGTGGGATCAAACGCTCCTTGAGCAGAAAGTACCGCAGCTTCTTGTCGGGCAATGCCTTCTTTGGCGCGCAAAATTGTCGGCAAATGCTGAGCTGATCGCTCCAGCACGTCATGGGGCATGAGAGGGTTTGCACATGCCTGCCATGCACTCACGCTGCTTAGGCTGAAGCAGAACGCCCATAGGAGAGTTTTTTTATAGGACTTATGCAGTTGTCCGCAAAATAAAAGATTATTTTTTAACATCGGCTTTCCTGATCAGATCAGTGTTGTTGGGCGGGAAGCCATTGAGCTGTCGCCATAATTCAAATCCAAGTGGCACGGTATCAAGTAATACCCATGCTTGTACTTTCGATCCATAACGTAGGTAGGTTTCATTAGGCCAGTGATAAGAACCATCATGATGTGGGGTGGATTCTGTGATGGGTTCTGGTAGAATCAAGACACGAAATTTTCCGCTTAAAGATGCCGCAGGATCAACGGATAAAACACGCCCACGGAATGTTCCCACTGCCGTTTCAGGCCATCCACTAAATTGCAGGGCAGGCCACCCTTCAAAGATCATACGTACTTCGCGGTTAGGCTTGACAAGAGGCGCATCAAGACCGCTGATAAAAAGTTCTACTGCCATCGAATTATTATCGGGCAAAATATCTGCCAAGCGATCACCGCTTTTCACAAAACTTGCCGTGCCTGATGTGCGCATATTGGTAATCATCCCATCAGTAGGGGCAATGATTTCTTGGGTGGAAAGGCGGGAAAGTTGCACTTGCGATTTATTAAAGGATGCCCGAGCATCGCGTGCTTTGGCTTTTTTCTCTTTATAGACGATTTTAGCCTTTTCATATTCTTTTCGTGATGCAAGCCCTTGACGGAAAAGATTTTCTTGTCGCTTATAATCGAGGCGGGCAGTATCGCTTGCAATCTCTGCATACTCAACTTTTTGGCGCATGGCATCCCGATCGCCTTCTAAGCGTTGCAATAATTGCGGATCATTATCCACTAAACGAGCAATGATTGTTCCTGCTTTCACATGCTGTCCATCACGCACCAGCCATTCTTGAATCCGCCCATCGATCATAGCGGTGATAGGTTGTGGGCGTTGTGCGGGATCAAGCGCGGTGATCGTTCCTTGTCCTTCAGAGGTTTGCACCCATGGCGTGAACATGAGTCCTACAAACATCACGAGCAAGGCCGTTAATAACATGCGCGCAATAAATCGTCCTGCACGGGGCATACGCTGGTTGTGCAACGTCGTAAATAGGTTCGTATGCTCTGGGTTATATTGAATATGGATGATTGGTTCTGCGCCCATGACTATGCTCCTTATCGCTCACTGTGACGATGCGCTTCATAGTCGGCGCGTGATTGATAATAATATTGGGTGGTTGCTGTGATGTCCATATAACCATCAAAGCCATCCAAAAATTGCGCATTGCTGCAATAGAGGAAGGTGAATGGCAAGCCCATGATCCGTTGCAATATACGTTCACGCACGTCGCTATGCAGTGCATCAAACAGACCGTTAATAATCAACATACGCGGACGCGCAAGAAGTGCTGCGGCTAATTTCAAACGCATCATTTCCGAAAAATGCAGTGGATCACCCGAGGGGCGAATGATGGTATCTAAGCCTTCAGGGAAGTCTAAGATGATCCTATCTAATTCCACCATATGTAGGGCATCGATCATCTCATCATGGGTGGCATCGTCTTTGCTTAAGCTGAGCCAATGGCGTACACTGCATTCCATCATATGATGATTATCAAGGATGATCACGCCATCTTCAACGGAACGGGCATCTAAATCACGAAGATTGATGCCGCCGAGGGCAATGCGCCCTTTATAATGATGAGTATTTTTGCGGATGAGTTCAAAGAGGTAATATTCAATCTGATGGGTTGCGATGCGCGCCATGATATTTGATCCCGCAGCAAGAGCAAAATCAAAGATGATGGGTTCAGTCTGCCCATGATAATGCACATGCTGCATTTCTAAACGTATCGCGTCTGCTTCAGGGAGTATCAGCGATCCTTCTTGGTGATGGGGAGGGAGCGTATAAAAATCGGTCATTTTCTTGCAGGAGGTGAATAAATCATAGAAATCATTCAAATGATAAGCAAGGCGGGTGATGTTGTAAAAAATAGCAGCCATGATTAATTCGGCGGCTACTAATTGTGCAATCGTCAATTCTGCTCGAATAACCAACATGCCACCAATACCAAGCAAGGTGGAGCTTCCTAAGGCATAGAGAAGCAAAAAGCTGATATGCTGTGAGAAATAACTACGGAAAAACTTCTGCCGCTTCATGACATAATCGGCAGAAGCCTCATTGACGCGCTCACATGCGTGAATGGTGTGCCGTTGTGAACGAAAAAGGGGATTATAAAGCGTTAATTCGCTAATAATCCGAGCAGTTTCATATTTGGCATCGGATACTTTAGTTGCGCGATATTTCGCTTGATGACACCAAAGTCGCCACACCACAAAGACATACACGGCGGTAAACATATTTAGTGCAAACAAAAAAGGATGGTATAAGGATACCAGAACTAATCCTACGGAGGCTTGCAAAATTAGGGAAAATCCTCGCACCAACAGGCTTGGCAATGTTTTTTGAATATTCATGATTTCAAAATAGCGATTCGCAAGCGTGGTAGGATTGCGATCCGCGAGTGCATACGGATCGCAATAGAGCAAGCGTAATGTTATATCGCGGGTGATGCGCGTATAGATATGGCGTTCCATCGTCTCAACAATATAAATTTTCAAAGAATTGAGTAGTGCGGAAAATAAGAGTACCACGCATAAAATCATCGCTAAAATAATGATAGGCATCATCATCATCATGTTGGTGACGCTGCTGATGAGTGCTTGCACGGAAATAGGGATGGCGAGCGTAAATAAACTTGTGACAATGCCATAAAGGAACAAGGCAACGTAAAACCTACGTTCAGGAGCAAGTATGGTTTTGGCTAATGACCAAAAACTTGGAAGTTCTGTTTTATATGATGTGGGTTCTTCCATAGATGAATCGGTAATAGAGTGTAATATATCCATAGTTAGATGTGGTACAAAGAATATGTTTTTGCAAGAGCGAAGATGGCTATTGTATCAAATTGATGATGTTGCGTGCTAAACGGCTCGCTTCATCAAGTCGTAGCCCGCCCACCCACAGCGGATGAATATCTTGCAAAGAACGTGCATAATCACTTTCTATCATAGATTGCATAAAGGATCGGTGTTTATCAGACATG
This sequence comes from Alphaproteobacteria bacterium, assembly GCA_004292675.1. Classification (GTDB taxonomy): domain Bacteria; phylum Pseudomonadota; class Alphaproteobacteria; order Rickettsiales; family UBA998; genus RDZH01. The sequence continues at coordinate 29,603 of RDXO01000017.1, forward strand.
GCATCACGCGGGGCGTATAAATAAAGCGGTTTACCAACAAAAGCCGCCTCAGAAACCATAGAAATGGAATCTGCGGTGACAATGCAACGATCCGCTTGTGCAAGCCACGCATGATAGGGGTTTTCTCCCTCTTGTCCAATATGATAGACATGCATCCGTGTGAGGGGATAGAGTTTGGAAAATTCATCCATCACGGCGCGTAGTAAGGCATGGGGCGTGCGACGGCTTGGGGTGAGCAGTAACGTGCCGCCCTCATGCGCTAAGGGAGCAAGCAACTGCACAAGATGCAGCGCATCGGATAAACGAAACGATCCATGCGGGGTGTTGCCACCAAGGGCGAGCATCGTCCATGGCTTAGGAAATATATCAGGATTTAAGGGGAGGCGGGCGCGTGCTTCAAATAATAGGGTGTCCGTCAATAGGTGTGGCGCACCAAAAGAAGTGACAATATTGCCACGTTCTTCTATTCCATCATGTTGTGGCAGAATAATTAGATCAAACTGCGATAAGGGTAATTCAGGATGCATCAAATGCACTAATTTGGTGCTAGGATGCGTGCGTTTAATATGGTGTGCAACGGGAGCAGCGCGCCTTCCTGCGGCAATCACCACATCAGGCCAAGGAGGGCGAATATGTACACGACTCGCTTTGATAAGTCCCATCAATCCATAAAAATGCAACGCGTTGGGTAATTGCGCCAAACGGTTATATTCAAGATGTTTTTCAACAATCGTAAAGCCCGTTGCCCGCGCAAGTCCTATTACTTGATTGGCGGTTCCAGGGCGATGATCAAGTAATGTCCAGCATAAAGTCATGGAAAAATAATAATGCAAGAAAGTCAGTGTTGCTAGTTTTTTATCTGTTTGAAGAAGTTTCGCTACGTGTGCGCTTGCTTTTATGAGATATTTGTGCCATAGCTGATTTTATTATCACTTAGCAATGTTCAAGAGAGTGCTTTATTATGAATCTACGTCTTATTATGTTGGGCTGTACTTTATTATCTGCCACCTTATCCTATGCCACGACAGCGGATGCAACGCCAAGCGTTGCGGGAGTGAGTGCGCCAACCCAAGGGCAAGATTATGTGATCTTGACGATCAACGGGCAGCAAGTGCGCAAATCTGAAGTGGAAGCGATTTGGAGTTCACTCTTTCCAGCAGGGACTGCGCCACAATTTTCTACAATGGAAGAAACCGTGAAGCAAAATCTGTTGCGTGGCGTTATTGGGGAATATCTGTTGATGTCGAAAGCGGTAGAAGCGAATCTTGAGCAAAAGCCTGAGGTGAAACAAAAACTTGAAGCAATGAGAAAGAAAATCCTCGTTGATTCCTTTTTGCAAGAAAAATCATCTAGTCTTGTCACGCCTGCATCCGTCAAATTAGAATATGAAACACAAAAAGCAAGTTCAGCGAATGAGCAAGAAGTGCGTGCAAGCCATATTTTGGTGAAAACAGAGCAAGAAGCGAAGGCATTACTGACTAAAATCAAGGCGGGGAGTCCGTTTGAAGAAGTTGCAAAGACAGCATCAGTAGATAAAGCGAGTGCGGTGTCAGGTGGTGATCTTGGCTATTTTGTCAAAGATGGTGCGATGGTTCCTTCGTTCTCGCAAGCAGCATTTGCGCTAGAAAAAGGTGCTATTTCTGAGCCTGTACAATCAGAATTTGGGTGGCATATCATCAAAATAGTGGATAAACGCGTGCGTGCCATCAAGCCTTTTGCAGAAGAGAAAGAAAAAATTGAGCAAAAATTACGCGCTAATGCCTTGGGTGATTATATTAACTCCCTAGTAGAAAGTGCGAATGTCCAATATTTCAATGAAAAAGGTGAAAAGTTGGTGTTAACGAATGGCGCACAAGAACATAAGCATTAAGGGGTAGGGATGGATTTTTTAGCGACCATTGGGCGCGCTTGCTTTTTGTTCATGGAATATGTGGGGCGCGTGGTGTTGTTTGCTAAAGATGGCATGATGCCACTCTTTTCACCGCCATGGTATCCACGGCAGATTCTGTATCATGTGCGCGAAGTGGGGTATTATTCCCTTCCCGTCATTGGACTCACCGCGATCTTCACGGGCGCGGTGCTTGCCTTGCAAAGCTATAGTGGCTTTTCACGTTTTTCAGCGGAAAGCACTATTCCAACTGTGGTGGTGCTTTCCATCACGCGTGAGCTTGGACCGGTGCTTGTTGGGTTGATGGTGGCAGGGCGTATTGGTGCGGCATGTGCAGCGGAGATCGGCACGATGCGCGTGACGGAGCAGATTGATGCCCTCATGACGCTTTCTACCAATCCGTTTCGTTATTTGATCTTCCCGCGACTTTTAGCAGGGATGTTGATGTTGCCGTGCCTTGTGCTGATTGCTGATGTGATTGGTGTGATGGGAGGCTATCTTGTGAGTGTGCATAAATTAGGTTTTTCTGAAGCACCCTATATCATCAATACGCTTGCCTATCTTGAGTGGCGCGATGTGTTTTCTGGCGTAGTGAAGGCGGGAGCGTTTGGGTTTATTGTGACCTTGATGGGCTGTTTTCATGGGTATTATTCCCGTGGAGGCGCGCAAGGTGTGGGGATTGCTACCACCAATGCCGTGGTTTCTGCTTCGATCATGATTTTGCTGAGCAACTATATGATTACTGAATTATTTTTTGCGTTATAAAAGTGTTATGAATTCTGTACCTAAAATTCGCGTCCTCGATCTTCATAAATCCTTTGCACGCCCCATTTTGCAGGGTGTATCTTTCGATGTGCAACCGCAAGAATCATTGGTGGTGATTGGAGGTTCGGGTACAGGAAAATCCGTGTTGCTTAAAGCGATCTTGGGGTTGATTAGCCCTGATGCAGGGAGTATCTCTATCGACGGCAGCGAAACGGTGGGGTGTTCCACACGAGAGCGGGAGCAGTGGATGCAACGTTTTGGGATGTTGTTCCAAGGGGGGGCATTATTTGATAGTTTGACGGTGTGGGAAAATATCACCTTTGCTGTGCGGCAACGACAAAAAATGCCCAAAGCACATGCGATTGAAAAAGCGATAGAAAAATTGAAAAGTGTCGGCTTAAAACAAGATGTAGCCTTTCAGCACCCTTCTGAACTTTCGGGGGGGATGCAAAAACGTGTGGCATTAGCACGGGCAATATGCGGTGATCCTGATATTATCTTTTTTGATGAACCCACCACGGGGCTTGACCCAATTATGGCGGAAGTGATCAATGAATTGATTGTCTCATGCTGCAAAGAGATCGGCGCAACTGCCATCACCATCACCCATGATATGCATAGTGCGCGCACGATTGCGGATCGCATTGCCATGCTCTATCACGGGAAACTTATTTGGCATGGTCATGCAGCGGATGTCATGGATAGCGGTAATTCGTATGTTGATCAATTTGTGCATGGCAGGTCTCTAGGACCGATTGAATAGTTGATTAGCTCGCTTTGAATTGTTGCTGTGCCAAGGTATGGTATAATTCATGCGAGGCAAAAAGCTCATCATGCGTTCCAACGGCATCAATCGCACCATCATGCATCACAAGAATCTTATCAGCATTGCGTACTGTTGCCAAACGATGCGCGATCACAAGGGTAGTGCGCCCCTGCATCACCCGTGTGAGAGCTTCTTGTACCTTGCGCTCATTTTCAGAATCAAGCGCAGAGGTAGCTTCATCAAGGAGCAACAGATCGGGAGCGCGAATGATGGCACGCGCAATAGAAATACGTTGCTTTTGCCCACCTGAAAGACGTATGCCTTTTTCGCCAAGATAGCTCTCAAATCCTTGCGGTAATTGCTCAATGAACTCTAAGATTTCCGCATCATGCGCTGCTTGACGAATGGCATCCATGGTTGCATGGGGCGTACCAAGCGCGATATTCTCCCGCGCACTTGCTGAAAAAATCATAGGGTCTTGTGACACCACTGCCATGCGTTGACGCAAAGCACCAATATCATAATGATGTAGGGGGGTGTCATTGCACAGAATCTTGCCTGATGCGGGGTCGTAATAACGCAACAACATACGAAAGAGGGTGCTTTTTCCACTTCCTGATGCACCGACAATCGCCACCGTTTCGCCACGCTCGACCGTGAAGGATATGTGGTTCAGCGCGGGTATATCGGGACGTGATGGATAGAAGAACTGCACATCTTCAAACCGCAATGTGCCAAGTGGGGCATCGGGTAGGGGAACAGGAGGAATAGTATGCAGTAAGGTTGATTCCGTTTGCTTGATCTCCGCTAAGCGTTCCACTGCACCAGCGGCGCGTTGCATATCGCCAATAACTTCACTGATCGCGCCTGTAGAGCCTGCAACTACAACAGCATAGAATACAAAGGAAGAAAGCTCGCCCGCGCTCATTGTACCCGCAAGTACATTTTGTCCGCCAATCCATAATACGGTGGCAATAGCCCCTAAAACTAAGGTGATCACTAAGGCGGTGAGTTGGGCGCGCATGGCAATGCGGGCGCGTGCCGTGGTGAGTGATGCCGTCACATGATCATGAAATTGTTGCTCATGGCGTTCTTCTAAGGTAAATGCTTGGATCGTTTGGATGGCGTAGATGGTCTCTTCAGCATGTACATTGAGATCGGCAATTTTATCTTGCGTTGCCCGCGAAAGCGCACGGACTTTTTTGCCAATAATAATGATTGGAGTGACCACCAAAGGCACAATCAGCAATACATAGGCGGTGAGTTCTATGCTGGTAGAAAACAGCATAATCAGCCCACCACATAAAAGTAGGATATTACGAAGTGCAACCGATACCGAACTGCCAACAACGGCTTGAATCAGCGTTGTATCGGTTGTGATGCGTGATAGTAGCTCGCCTGTGCGATGTGTTTCAAAAAAGCACGCATCCAGATGCAATAAATGATGATATATATCACGGCGCATCTGTGCGACTACGCGCTCCCCAATCCATGAAACAAGGAAATAACGGGCATATGTCGTGCCTGCAAGCAGCAGAATCACCGCGAATAAGAGGAGGAAAGAGCGATCAAGCAAAGCGCGATCACCCTGTGCAATGCCCTCATCAACTAAGGTGCGCAAAGCATAGCCTAGCCCCAAAACAGAAGATGACGTGATAAGTAATGCTAATAATGCGCATACCACCATCAGACGATGCGGAGCGATATAATGGCGTAAATAGTGTAAACTTCCTAACGATCCCTTGGCTAGGGTTGCCGATGAATTCGGCACAGAACTATCCCTAGACATGCGCATAGTATGCAATGCCTCTATGAACCTAAGTTCAAAGTAAATTCACCACCCGTATGGTAGTTCAGCTCCGTTGCTAACATCACAGTGAGCGTAACTTTTGAACGCGAAACCCAATCTTTTCCTGAGTCACTTGGTGTAAAAACGGTCAAGCCACTGAGGGGAGAGCGCAATTCCAAGGTGGAATAATCCGCTGCAATGTCGATGTGAAAGACAGTGTGCGTATCCGCAACAATAATAAGTTCACGTTCACCACAGGATAAATCGATACGCGCTTCTGTATCTTCAGCTTCGATGACATCGAAAAGGCGATTGATCCATAAAGTGGTTGCGTGGGCGCGATTATGTAGTACTAGTTCATTTAATTGTTTTGTCATACCTATCATCCTTTATAGTGGGATGTTCATTATTCTTTTGTCAACTGGCTAAAAAATGTCTATATGTATTTTTTCATGCCCAACATAATCTATTCTTCTCAAAACTTCCAGTATTTTTTAGCAACCTGCACCGATAAACCAAAAATAAAATGACAACGCACTCTAAAAAACATGAACCAGTATCCTTGAAGCGTGATCGCACCCGTTCGGGAACACCTTATTTTTATCGTGATACGCCCAGCGGTCGTAGACGGCAGACGCAGAGTCGATTGCGTCGTTTTTTCTCATGGCGAGGTATGATAAAGAATTTCTTTATCCTACTGGTGTTCCTCATGCTTGTGGGGTGTGCGTTTCTTGCTTATTATATTGTCATGCTTCCTGATATTAGTGGGTTAGCAAAATCGAAAGAAGAAGCAGGGGTAGAGATATTAGCGATGGACGGGACGGCGGTTGCACGTTATGGGCAAATTAGCGGTTCGTTTGTTGAGTTTGAGCAATTACCCCCGCATCTGATTCATGCGGTTATTGCCACGGAGGATCGTCGCTTTTTCTCCCATTTTGGGGTGGATGTTAAAGGGGTGCTTCGTGCTGTGGTGGTGAATGTGCAATCAGGACGTATGACGCAAGGTGGCTCTACCATCACGCAACAATTAGCAAAAAATCTGTTTTTTAGCCCAGAGCGCACCTTGAATCGTAAGATGCAGGAATTGGTGATGGCGTTGTGGCTTGAGCAGAATTTTAGCAAAAAAGAGATATTAGCGATTTATCTTAATCGTGTCTATATGGGGGGCGGGAGCTACGGTATTGAAGCGGCTGCACGTTTTTATTTTGATAAGCCTGCCGTGCAACTTGATCTTGTGGAATCTGCAATGATTGCAGGGATGCTGAAAGCACCGTCACGCTACAACCCAACATCGGATAAAGCACGCGCTATTAAGCGTACTACGCAAGTATTGTTTAATATGCATGATGCGGGCTATTTAGGGGAAACTGAGATGCGTGCTGCCATCGCTTCCTTGACGGATGGTAGCCGAACATTCAAACAAACCTTGTTTAGCAATCAACGTTATTTTACTGATTGGATTATGGAGCAAGTGCCTGAATATGTTGGTGAAATCAATGAAGATATGGTGATTAAAACCACCATTCAACCGCAATGGCAAGGAGCAGCAGAGCGTTCTATGGCTGCGGTGATGACGGCTGAAGTGCGCAAAGCACAGCGCGTGTCGCAAGCAGCCTTCATTGCCATGAGTCCTGATGGTGCAGTACGGGCAATTATTGGAGGGATTGATTATAATAAAAGCCAATATAACCGTGCAACGCAAGCCAAGCGTCAACCTGGTTCGGCATTTAAGTTATTTGTCTATCTTGCCGCCATGGAGCATGGATATACACCTGATACGGTGATGATGGATACACCCATTACCATTGGGCGATGGACAGCGCGTAATTATGAGGATAAATATCGTGGTAACATGACATTGCGTAGTGCGTTGGCGCAATCCTCCAATGTGATTGCGGTGCGACTAACGCAGATGGTGGGCGTGAGTAATGTCCGTAACGCCGCAAAGCGTTTGGGTGTGCTATCCTATATTCCTGCCTATCCAAGTATTGCTTTAGGCTCTGTAGAGATGAGCTTAGAAGAATTAGTGCGTGCTTTTGCGCATATGGCACATAATGGTAAGGCTGTGAAACCCTATGGCATATTAGAAGTACGACGCAAGCGTGATGGCAAAATGCTTTATCAACGCACCCAACGCGATGATTATAGTGATGTGACCGTCGTTGCAGAAGAACAAGTGAAAAAGATGAACACGATGCTCTCTGAGGTGATTAATAGTGGCACAGGGCGTTCCGCACAGATCGGGCGACCTGTTGCGGGCAAAACGGGTACGACTTCTGATTATAAAGATGCATGGTTTATTGGATATACGCCGCAATTAGTGGCAGGGGCATGGGCGGGCAATGATGATGCTACACCCATGCGCAAAGTCACAGGTGGTGGTATTCCAGCACGTATATGGAAAGGATTTATGATGGAGGCACTCAAAGGCATGGCGGTTGCACCATTGCCACGCTATGAACCCGTGTGGCAACCGCCTGCAACCTTGCCATGGCTGAATCAGTCGTCCTCGTCTGCACCTGCTCCCGTTCCCGTGACACCGCAAGCACCCGCACAGGATTATCAGTTGCAGGATAGTTTTTGGGATAAACTCTTTGATGAATCCGATGTTGAATATCGTTATCCGAGTGAATAGATAGGCATGATAAAAGCGTCCTTATTCTGTCTTAGGTGGTTACGACGTTTGGTGCTGACGGCACTTGGATTGATGCTGCTATCCATCATGGGGCTTGGTGCGTGGTTTGTGAGTGCGCCACGTACTGTGCCGTTTGGGCATGATGCGATTGAATATCTGATGATGCATCGATTAGGGGCAGAAGAATTGAGTTTTGATCCGCCAACCTTCTATATTCACCTTAGCAAAAATCGGGTGGAAAGCGAGATCCGCTCCCTTCATGCGCGCTTTGGGGAAACGCATATAGGTGCAGATCGGATCGTGATCGCATTGCCCCTCACGACGTTACTCACCGCGCATATTGCCTATGATGGTGTGTTTGCTGATGGCTTGACGATTATGCCACCGCACGAGGAATTGCCGATTACTTTACCCTTTGTACGTATTAATCCTGATGCTGATAATACACAGGAGAATCAACTAGATATTATCATTAAGCAAGGAGAATCGATTGCATCTGTGCAAGGAACAGTGGGTGTACGTGATCACGCCTTTTTCGTGAAGGCGCAGTTGGATGATGTACCCGCACGGCTGGTGGCGGTATTGCATTCCGATCTTGAGGGGCTTAGCATGAAGATTGATGGCACGATTGACGGGATCATCAAAAAGAATATGCGTATTAAATCGCTGAATGCGCAATTATCCAGCCCTGATATTCTCTTTGCGCATCCTCTCTATTATCCCAAAAAACCACTACATCTTCAAGATTTTTCGGTGAATCTTGCGTGGGATTCGGTGCATCGCGCTCTTAATATCACGCATGGCGTAGTGCGCCCAACCAAGGGTGCAACTTTAGAGTTTCAAGCTTGGATTGCGCGTGCAGACGAAGATGCGCATATGCAGATCAATCTTACGAAATTTCCCGTAGGAGAGGTGAAATATATATGGCCAAAAAATGTTGCAGCAGAAGCACGCAGATGGGTAGTGCGCAGCATTAAAGATGGTGTGATTACGAAAGGCAAAGCGGATATACATATACGTGAAGACGAACCGAATCTTGAGGCGGAATTGCTGATGCGCGATATGAAAGTGCGCTACGCTAAGCATCTCCCTGAGGTGCGTGATGGCAGGGGAACTGCAAAATTCACGCAGGATAATATGCATATTACGATCGATGAAGCGCATTCTTTATCAGGTGGCGTGGTGCGCAAAGGGATCGTGGAGATTCCTTCCTTTAGCGATAGGAAGCGTGGCGTGCCGATGCTTATTACCTTACCCGTTGCAGCTCCTGCACAGGATGTGGCGATGTTTATGTCTGAGAAACATTTGAATATCGCGCAAAAATTATCGCTACGTCCTGATGCAGCGTCAGGAGCGGTGGAGGGTATGGTGAAACTCGGATTTCCGCTAGAGCCTGCCGATATTGCGCCCAATACCCATAGTTTTGATTATTTGGATATTGAGATTGATGCATCTTTGCAGGATGTATCGCATATGAGGGTGCTTAGTCAGTGGGATATTCATCAGTTCAACGGCACGGTACATGTAGATAATCAGCGCGTTACCCTAGACGGCACGTTAGGTTTGCAGGGGATTCCTTCAACATTAGTTGTCTCCTATGATTATAGTGGTGCGCGTAAGCATCATGCGCAATACAGCATCAAAGCGCAGTTAAAAGATGATCAACTACCTTTGCTGAATATTCCCATCCCCAAGGGTATTGTGCAAGGTACAACCCATTTAGATGCAACGATTGCGAGTAATCCAAGCCAAGAAACCACCAAAGCACGCCTTGATTTTACTGATGCCACACTGAATATCCCTCAGATAGAATGGAGCAAGCCGTTGCAACAGCCTGCCACCTTAGAAGTAACGCAGCAAAATTATGCCGATCGCAAAGAATTGGAAAAAGTGCATTTTAGCACCAAGGATGCCGAACTCTCAGGGCGTGTGACGTTAGCAAAAGATGGATCGATTCATCATGCAGCACTGGATCGTATTCATTCACCACGCATGGATATTGCGTTGGAGTATTATGGGGACAATCCCGATCAGCATCGTGTGCGTATTCATGGTGAGCGCATGTATTTCTATGTCGGAAAAGATAAAAAAGCGGAAGTATCAGCGAGCGCACAGCCGTGGAATTTGATCAATCCGGAACATTATGTGCTTGGGCGTGATATTGAGATTTCCCTTAAGGAATTGGCAACTAATTTGGACTCGATGCGCGATGTGCGTATGCGCATAGAATGTTCTAAAACCTTATGTGATTCGATGAATGTACAAGCACATTATGGCAAGGGGGCAACAGCCCATGCTTATCTGGTACGCAATGATCAGCAGGTGCGCACTGTGCAAGGGCATGTGAGTGATTTAGGGGCATTGGCGCGCATGTTTAATCTTTCCTCGCAGATCGCAGGGGGAGGGGCATCGTTTCAAGGAGCATATGAAGGGACAACATTACAGGGTGCGTTGACCATCAAAGATGTAGCAATCAAGGAACTTCCTGCTCTCACCAATCTTTTGACCTTAGCATCATTGCGCGGTATTGGGGATACGATCAGCGGTGACGGTATTGCCTTTGATACAATCGCAACAAACATGACCTATGACGGCACGCGCTTTGCTTTGACCAAGGGCGCGGCGAAAGGTGATGCGCTTGGGATTATGCTTGAGGGGTGGATTGAACCTTATGGCAAAGCCCGCCTTGATTTATCTGGAACGTTGATTCCATCCTATACCTTAAACTCATTGCCAGCGCGTGTACCTATCCTTGGGGAGTTATTGATGGGGGGAGAAAATCAAGGGGTATTTGCAACCCGTTTTTCTGTGCGTGGTGCAGCGCATGACCCCTCCGTGATGATTAATCCACTCTCGATGTTAACACCCGGCTTTTTACGGAATATCTTTAGTGTATTCCCTGATGTGCAACCTATAGAAGAACAAGAAAAACCCCATGAACCAGCTTCCTAATTATCCCATCATTGATTCCCATTGCCACCTTAACTTCCCCGATTTTAGCGAGGATGTGGAGGAGGTAATCGCACGGGCGCACGCATCGGGCATTTGTATGATGCAAACCATCTGCACCCATATGGGCGAGTTTGAATCGATTCATGCGCTGGCGATGCGTCATGATTCGCTTGTCTGTTCGGTGGGGGTGCATCCTCATTCAGCAGATAAAGAGCCTTTGGTAGAAGTCGCGCATCTGATTGAGTGCGCAACCCGTCCTAAAGTGGTAGGTATTGGGGAGACTGGGCTTGATTATTATTATGAATATTCCAAGCGTGAAGTGCAACAAGAGAGCTTTCGTCGTCATATTGCTGCTGCACGTGCGTTGCAACGCCCTGTGATCGTGCATACACGCGATGCTGAAGAAGATACGTTGCGTATTTTAGAAGAAGAAATGTCTGTGGGGGAATTTCCTATTCTGATCCATTGCTTCACCTCAACGCAACGGTTGGCAGATGCGGTGATTGCGATGGGAGGCTATATATCGATCTCGGGCATTGTGACCTTTAAGAAGGCAACGGAATTGCAAGAAACGGTGCGAACTTTGCCGATTGAACGCCTATTGATTGAAACGGACTCCCCTTTTCTTGCGCCGATGCCGCATCGTGGCAAGCGTAACGAACCCGCCTTTACGCGCCACGTATGCGCTAAGGTTGCCGAACTGCAAGGCATCACAGAGGAAGAGTGCGCTCGCATTACTACGGATAATTTTATGCGATTGTTTAGGTTGTGTTGATTTAGGATCGTTTGTTCTTATGATACACATCATCATAAACATAGAATATCGCAATGACGGCAATATAGGAGATGATGGTGATCAAATACATCGTCAAGGGTGCGATGAAAATCAGTAGAGCGAGGATAGCAATAACCGCGAGGATGAGGATGATTTTATCACGTTTGAAGTGGATAAATTTAGTTGAAGGCGTTTTGATATAACTCACCATCAAACCCGCAACGCAACTCATATAACATGCTGTAAAAATTGCTGATTGATCTTGAATATAGCCTTCCAACATCAGCACCATAGGAAGGAATGAAAGGAGCGCGCCTGCAGGAGTGGGGACACCAACAAAGAAATGACTGGAGATATTTTCTGCACCACCCGTATGCATCACGTTAAAGCGTGCAAGACGATATGCGCCACCCGTTAAAAAGATGAGGGTTGCTGCCCAGCCGAAAAAATACAAATCTTTCAAATGCCATTCGTAAATAATTAAAGCAGGTGTGACGCAAAAATTCAAAAAATCAGCTAAGGAATCAAGCTGTGCGCCAACAGGGCTTTGCACATTGAGTTTTCTTGCAATTTTCCCATCAATCCCATCACAAATGGCCGCAATAAGGAGCAATAAGAGGGATAATTTCAAATCTTCTCGAATATAACTTAGGCGCAGAGCAGTTAAGCCCAAACACATCGCGGCAAGCGTGATGGCATTGGGCAAATATCGCAATAAATAGCGGCTGTTCATCGTCTGCATGGTGAGAACTAATTTTTGATCCAGCTCATCTGCTCAGGGGCATAGTGCTGTGGGTTGAATGCGACAATAGTTTCACCACCAACGGCAACGCTATCACGTGCAACATGCACCTTATAGTGAGATGGCACATAAATATCGCACCGGCTACCAAAGCGAATAATACCATAACGATCACCTTGGGTGATTTTTTGCCCATCATGTAGTTCACACACAATACGACGTGCAACAAATCCTGCAATTTGTACAAAGCTGAGTATGTCCCCATGTTCGGTACGTACCGCAACGATGGAGCGTTCATTCTCATCACTCGATTTATCTTCAGCAGCGTTGAGGAATTTTCCGGGTATGTAGATTTTCTTGAGGATGTCTCCGCTCACAGGAACGCGGTTTACATGCACATTAAATACGTTGAGAAAGATGGAAATGCGCGTATAATTTGCCCCTAGATCCTGCATCCCTAATTCTTTGGGGAGCATCACCTGCTCGACAATATCACAGACGATGCCATCACCTGATGCAACCACAAAGCCATCACCTTGTGGCACCATGCGGTCGGGGTTACGAAAGAAATAGAGCGAAAAAATACTCAATACCAAGAATAAGCACCCAACAGGCGTATAGAACGCATAGCCAAGCGCACTCAAGAAAAGAAAGCCAAAAATGAACGGCTTACCTTTAGGATGCGTTCCGACACATAAGGTTTGTTTGGTGGTGGCAATGATCGACATATAAACTCGCTTTGACAGCATCTGCCCCTATTGTTCGTGTGAACACACCAACGATTCTACATGACAGCGCACGGTAACATAATTTCACTTATGTGATTAAACTATTTATCATCAATGTTCAATATCAAATATGGCAATAGCCGAAAGATTTTGACTTTGCCACCCTTCACATTATGTAAATATTGCACGCTATGCATTCGATCTTATGCTCCCCCGCGTGCGGGGGAGCCAGTGAAGCAAGGATTTCTCAAAAGAAATCCGATGCTGAACCGTGGGGGGCATTCTATTCACCCCCACCCAATCATCTGCGGTTTTTCGTTGAAAAACCTTGATTTTTGGACTCCCCCGCAGGCGTGGGAGTAAACCATTCATATCTCATGAGGAGTGGTGAGGATTTTGACATAGATGCATGAAAGAAGGTTCTAAGAAGCGTCTAAAGTGAGACTTCTGCACAGCTCTCATTTCTTGTCATACCCTTAGATTAAGCGGGTATGTGTCAGGACTCTCAACGTGTGATTTTATTCTTGGATGGGGAAGTGGGATGCACGGAAGGCACAAGCACTTGCGGGTCTTGTTTGGTTTCGTCAAATGCAATGGCGTGCTTTTGTGATGTTCCTGATGCAGATTCTTTGCTCACTCCTGTGCGTTTTTCGGTTATTTCTTTTGCGGTGCGTGCGGGGGAATTGGGTTGCAAGGAGGTGGGAACATCGCCTTTACTCGGCATCCCTTTAAGGCTGTTGTGAATATTTTTAAGGGAATCCGCATCCAATAATTTTGCCATGCTGTTCTGCTTGCCGTGCTCCATCTGCTCTTGTTCACGATCAATGCGTTGCTGTTCTCGGCGTTGTTGTTCCCGTTGTTGCGCTGCGATGATATGTTGACGCGTCTGTTGCCGTGTTCGTTGTGATGCGCGATCACGTGTGCGTGAGGTATCATCTTGCTCACGTTGTTGTGATCCTTGCCGTAGAGCTTGGCGTTGTTGACGCTCTGCTTCGCGCCGTTGCCGTGCAGCTTGCAGCATTTCTTGCGCTGCATTATCACGGGATGCTTGCCGTTGCTTGTCTTGAGCCTGCTTTTTCTGTTGGTTTTGATCTTGTTGTGGTGCGTTTGCTGTGCGTCGTGAGGTTGCGGTTTGTTGGCGTTGCTGCTGCTGCGCTGCTTGCGCAAGGGCTTGTTGTTGTTTGGCTGCTTTTTCTGCTTCTGCTTGCTGTTGCTCGCTCGCATCAATCACACCATCATTGTTCAAGTCACGCTGCATGGCAGAAGGCGGTGTGCGCATCTGGAATGGATTGGTTGGTAGCATGGCATCGTGACGCGTTTGTTCCTGCATACGAGTCACCACAGTGTTTAGCCCTTTTTCTACCTTATCAAGCATCACTCCGATCGGTTGCTGGAGGTAGATTGATTGTTTCCATTCTTGCGGCATCAGGTGAATTTCTTTGCGTTTGCGCTCAATATCCGCTTTAATCTGCGTCAGTAGTTTGAGTTTACCTTGCTGTTGGACGGTAATAAAGAAGGTCTGCAAGCGTTGCATTTCTTGCTGTGCCTTGATATAGCTGAATACGCCAAGCACTGCTTGGGCTTCGCTTACTGCACTATGTTCCGCAAGCGATGGATCTGCGCGCAAAGCATAAGAAGCATGGTGACGGAACGTATCTGCAACCTTGTGCATTCCATCGGTTAGCTCTTTGATCATGGGGAGATCGCCAGCGGAAAGCACTTGATCCAAAGTCATGTCGGCATAATGCAGGCGTAATTTATTTAATATATCCCGTGCAATTTCAACGGCTTCTTCTTTTATTTCATCGGCTAAGGTGATGACAGCATCCAAGAGTTCATCAGCGGTAGGCGTGTGCGTAGATCGTTGTGTGTGGGATGCATCATCCTCCGTTTTTGGGGGAGTTACGGGGGCAGGAGCAGGATCGTGCTGCATCGCCCGTGCAAGATTTTTAGTTGTTTCCTGTAACTGATCCCATAGGGGGGAGATGCTCTGTGGTAGTACTGGGGAAGTAGTGGCAGCGGGCGGTTCGCTCATCAGCGAGGCAAAGGGGGTGTTGTCCCATGAGGGAAGATCATAGAAGATGGTAGGTGGCTGGGATTTGAATAACCCGCGAATGAACCCCACTTGCTGTTCTTTTGCGCGATGACATGCGCACATCAAATGATGATAAAGCAACGCGCACCCTTGGGCATCATTATGATAGGCTTCGAGAGGGGTGCGGAGCATTAAGCCAAGTTGCATGGCGGTGTGGGCATAGGTCAGTAAGGTTTGTTCTAATGTTTTTTTATCCGCAAAGGGTGCAGCAAACATATGATGGGCAATGAGATTGCGAATCACCATAATATTGATGCACAAAGGTGAGGTTGAGTCCTGCAAAGATGGGACGTTTTCTGTGGCAAGATCGGCTATCACGGCATCAAACCAGCGATATTTTTGTGGGCTATAGCCTAAATCATAGCGCATCACGTCGGCAAGATAGCCTTGCCATGTGCGTTCATCACTCACAACAAAATAGCCAAGATAGGCAAGAAGAACGGGAATATCAGTGGGATCGGGCAGCTCATCACGAGGCACAAAATGAGGGGGCAATGATAAGTTTTTTAGTACATAATCACGCAAAGAATGATTGGTGGTATAGGATGTATCAGAACTTATTTTGCTGAACAACGTAGTTGCTCCCTTAGAATATGGTGATAGAGGGTGATTGGGAATGGGTGATGATAGTGCTGATGATAAGTATGCCCTTATGTCGTGCCGCCTCCATTAGGTTCAGTATTTTCCGCACCACCTTCTTGGGCTGCACCTAAGGCATAGACGCATAATTCTTCAAATGACACATTATTTTCCTGTGAGATTTTGAACAATTTTTCAAAACTATTCATCACATCCTGAGGAATAGAGCCACCACGTTCGCTTGAAAGCCAATTAGACTGATTCAATAACGGATGTTTCTTTGGGTGCGGTTCGCCAACATAGACATGAAAGGGATGCTTTTGTCCGCCAAAATCACATGGTATAGTAAAACGCTTCATAACAACACTCATTCATAGCGAATTATAGCAGGTTATGTGTAAAACGTAGCATTGCTATAAATCATTAAAAAATAAAAATTCTTTCAACATGAGAACCCTCATAAATTGAGAAAGTGTCACATTGAATTGCCCTAAGATTAATATAGCACAAAGCAAGGGTGTTTGGATAGTGTTTTTATCCCTATATAGAACTTCCATTATATCTTACCGATTTATCGGCAAGCATATAATGGCAAAAGCACTATACATCATAGTGTTATAGTCGTTCCTTGCGTAAAAAATGAGTAATTTTTTAGTCAAACGACTATAATGATCTTCCTGCTTCGCGTGCGCCAGCATCGGGTTTAATCACATTCACCCAAAGACCATCTTCTTTGTTGGTACGCGCACTTCTTTGTGCTTGTTCTGGTTGAGGATGGCTATGCTGTTGTTCCTGCGCGAGATCAGGACGTACAGAATGGATAAGATCGGTCGCTTCTTTCACTAATTTAGGACCGTCTTTCCCCATAAATCCTTCTGCTGCCATATGATCAAGGCTTTGCATTTGTGCTTTGTCCATATGGTGTGGATCAATAACCATGGTATGCATAGGTTGAGCTTCTTTAGCAAACATCGTGTCATCACCCATAGTGACAGTGATTTTCTTGGTTTCAGGATCCATAATGACCTTTGGTGCAGGCGCAGTAACTGACGTTTTTTGGGTGTGACTTGCCTCAACATCGCCATGCACATGTGCCGTAACGACGGCTAGATCAACATCAAGAGTACCCGCTATTTTATCTTTTGTTTTTTCATTCGCAACCACTGTGGCTTGTTGACTTCCCACAATAACCGCATTATTGGTAATGACTTCGATAATCGGCGCGTTATCCTCTTTATCATAGCTTACATTAATACCAATCACAGGGTTTCCCGCAGTGTCAAGAGCTTTGGCTATATCAGTAATGATGGCTTCTGTGGTAGGAATGGTATGGTGTGGCAACTTCTGAGTAGTCATGGCTATCTTCCTCGTGATTCGTTATTATGCACGTTTTGAAAGTTGGGGTTGCAATTCAAAGGCGAAAAAAATCACCTCAGCGAATTTTGGAGAAAAAAGTTTGTTCAACACCATGCGCTTAATCGATTCCTTAAACGCACGACGATTTTCATCATTCAATCCAATATTCACAGTGATGGCCGATAAACCGCCATCTGCAACAGGATTGCTGCATAAAACTAAATTGTCACCAATGGCTTGTATATAATGATTCGGGTCAAACATTTTTTTCTCTTGTGTGTATCATATAGTGTGTAGCGAACGAACGCAAGCACGAATGGACGGAATTTATGAAATTTATCACACCTCGTTAATAAACTTTTCCGCATTATGCTTTATCATAGATCGTTTGATAATCTATACATACACCAGAATCATGACAGTTTGATGACATAGCACTGCAATTTTACAATTACCTAACTACCCCACAGGAAGATGCGCACCATCATATGTGGGGTAGTTCATGGTTCTATGCGTTAATCAACTTCAATGCGCACACCATTTGTTCCGCTATCGCGTGGTGCATCGGGTGAAATAGTAAAGCGTACTGCTTTATTCACCGTTCCCTTGGCATTCAGTGCAAGGGCAACGCTGGTGCGTTCATTCGCCAATGTACAATGTGCGATATAATTTCCTTTTGGAATGTTTACCAGCAAAATAGGTCCTTCGGTTACGGTGCTTAGCACTTCATTATTGTGCTTATCCATAATCGTCACCATCACGCCAGAAACATATGCTCCGCCTTGTCCCGTGAAAACCATTTTTAAGGGATAGCGTGATTGCATTTGTTGGATGGTAGCGCGACTTTCTTCGCCGACACCCCCTGAGAGTACAAGCGGCAATGTTGCCATAGGTTCTGTTGCGGTGCTTGGATCGGCTGCAGAAACTGTTGCTTCATGATGATGCGGGGCAGGAGCGAAAGCAGGGGGCGTTGCTAGAGCTGTACCAACTGAGGGTATATATGGCGCATTGGGTTGTAATTGTTGATATTGCTCATCCAATGTGATGGCATGAGATGGCGCAGTAGAACACACGCACGCGACACAAAGGCTTGCAATAAGGAAGCGTGAAGATAGATAAGGCATCGTAATATTCTCCTATAATATAATGAAGGCAGACTATACGACATGATGAACGCGATTGCGAGAAAAGATTTTATCCTTGCCGAGTGATAGCGATGCTTGACCTTTGCGATTGATGATGATACGACACAGTGCATATGAAAAACGACACGCTTTTTGCCTCGATTGAGGAAATTATTGATGATGCCCGTCAGGGGCGTATGTGCATTTTAGTGGATGATGAGGATCGTGAAAATGAAGGCGATCTTGTGATTCCTGCTGAATTTGCAGATGCAGCGGTGATTAACTTCATGGCGAAATATGGGCGTGGCTTGATTTGCTTGCCGCTTGCATCGGAAGATATTCATCGCTTAGGTTTGCCGCCCATGGCGCGGCATAATGCATCACGGCACGAAACGGCATTTACTGTATCCATTGAAGCGCGTGAAGGGATCAGTACGGGTATTTCCGCAGCCGATCGCGCCCGTACCATTGCCGTGGCGATTGATCCGCACGCGCAAGCGAAAGATATTGTGTCACCGGGGCATGTATTTCCACTTCATGCACGTGATGGGGGAGTGCTGGTGCGTGCAGGGCATACGGAAGCAGCGGTAGATATTGCCCGTCTTGCAGGGTTACGCCCCGCTGGGGTGATTTGTGAAATCATGAAGGATGATGGCGAAATGGCGCGTCTGCCTGATTTGATTCCCTTTGCGCAGGAGCATGGGTTGAAAATTGCTAGCATTGCGGATTTAATAGCCTATCGTCGTCGCGCCGAGAAATTGGTGGAACGCCGTCATACCATGCCATTTTCGAGCGAGTTTGGCGGGGATATGACCTTGCATCTTTATACGACCACCATTGAATATGCCGAACATATTGCCTTGGTGAAAGGGGATGTGGCATCGCATCCCGAGCCGTGGGTGCGGATGCATACACTGGATATATTAAGTGATGTGTTGGGGGATAAGGATTCCTTGCGTGCCAAGGATGTTGCCCATGCGTTGCAGCGTATCTCAAGCGTTGAAGCGGGTGTGCTGGTGCTGCTCCGCCCGGCGCGTGCTACCGCTCTTTCGGAGCGATTACGGGTACAGGATCGCCGCGAAAAAGATTTACGCGAATATGGCATTGGCGCGCAAATCTTGAAAGATTTAGGCATCACTCATATGCGCCTTATCACCAATCATCCCAAGCAAGTTGTGGGGCTGGATGGCTACGGGCTTACGATTGTTGGATATGAGTCGCTGTAAGCATTTTTCCGCTTGACATAATAATGCCAAAAGTGCTATTTTTGCATCTTACCTTCTCATTTTGATTTTTCACTGTGAGCTATATTGTCACATTCGTGTGTCAGTCTTTTTTTTTGCTACCAGAGTACTTCTTTAATGAGAAGGTGATTCTTGTCGTCTATATTCCTTCGGGAGTTTTTAATCATGAGTTCTATGATGGATCCGACAACACTTCTGTTTCATTTGATCGATCATCAACTGAAAGAAGAAAGTTTGCAACTTTCGCGTGAACAACTGGCTATTTCAAAGCAGCAACTCACCCTTGCCTATCAACGCATGGGAATGGATGCTGAAAAGTTGCGACTCTACCAAGAGCGCAATGCGATGGAATGGGAGCGTTTTGAACAACAGCAATCATCCTACGTCTACGACTTGTTCAAAGTCTATGATGATGAGAAGCGCGCTTTTACTTTGCGTTATTTTACGGAAGAAAAAGCATTTACCTATCTGATGGTATGGTTGGTCACAAGCCGAACCTTGCCATGCTCTGTGGAACAAGTGCCTTTGTTGATGCTCCTCCCCGCTGCGCAAAAACGTGCCTTGGTGGAAGCGTATCTTGACAATTCTTTGCATCAAGCTATCCCTCACGCCGTGCAGCTTGCATTGGAAGGGGAAGCGAAACGCAAGGAACAGGCATTGCCCGTTGAAAACAAGGCTAACGATGACTGGGAACGCCATGTGAAAAAATTCACACGGCAACACAGGTTTGCCGCTCGCTATCAGGGAACACAGCGCACGCTTTGGGGTGGGATTCGTCAGGTCATGCTAATTTATTTTATACCTGCAAGTGCAAACGTGGTTCCTCCTGAAGATTGCTGGTATCAGTATGAATCGGAGTTTGGGTACGGATGGCATCGTCGTATCGACGCTAGTGATAGGACAAAATATGTACTTGCTTATCCTCCCAAAAACCAAAATCCTAAGGGAGGACGAGCGTGGTTTGATTTTGACGAGCTTATAATCACTAATTGACACTAAGCACGTGATTTTTTTGTTGGGATTCATTCCTATGTAACCCGTTCTCCTTGTTCATCAAGGAAACGGGTTATTTTTTGTTTCATACTCTTGTCATTCTTGGCGTAAGGCAGGAATCCAGTAACAATAGTAGTTTATGGATACCCGCTTGATCTAAGGGTATGACGCATGAAGATATGGTTGCAGAGAGTTTGATAGAACGTAAAAAAAACGCTCTATCGTCATCATAATGTAACAATCCTATGTGATAGTGAGAATACAAAAGAACATTCTAGGTGTCGAGGTAGTGCATGAGTAAAAAAACAGATGGACTGTACCAATTTAGTGGTGATTCCCCGATTGCGGAAATTTATTTCCGTCAGCGTGAAGGGGGCGTGGTGCAGGCGTTCATGAAGCCGAAAGCAGGTGCGACATCACTAGAAGTTGGTGACTTGCCCGTACAGTTGGCAAAAAAAGGCATTGGCGGAGCATATGCCGATGTGCGCGAAGGCGAAAACGTCCTTTCCCTGCCTCCGATGAAAGATGAAAGCCAGCTTATTGGCGTATTGCAAGAGATGGGCATGGTGCGTGGTGCTGTGCAGCGTCAGGATGTGGCGCGTGAAGATTTGGCGAAACAAAGTGCGTGGGATGAATTCCGTAGCCGTACTATTGAGCTTTCAGGCTATGCTGCTATTCCCGGTTATGCCGCGATTTTCGCTGATGGTCTGTGGGCAAGCAAAGTTAGAGATCCATACCTTGCCGTCACGGCGGCAGGGGTGGTTAAGCCACTCACTATGTTGCGTTATGGTTCAGGTGATAAAAATGCGGAGATTAATCATGTCATTGAAGGCTTGGATAATCATTTTTATGCATCGGGCAATCCACTGCCTATGCGTGATGATGTGTCCCCTGAGCGCAATACATTAGAGAAAGTCGATGATTTTATCCGCAAGAACTCCGTGACGATTGCTTATACCGTAGGTTCGGCAGCGGCAGCAGCAGGTATGTATTCTGCGGTGAATCAGAAGAAAGGTGTCTTTGAATCAGAGAAAGATGCAGAAGGTAAACCAATTAAGGTGTTCAAATATCATGATACGGATAAAGACGGAAAACCTTATCCTAAGTTCGATAAACAGGGAAATAAATTTCCTGATAGTTTGAAAGATCCAATTTATAATAGCAGAGATAAAACCCATGAATACACTGAAAAGCCTTTAGAAGTCAATGGTCGTTATAAACTTGCAAAAAATCCTGATGGTAGCGATAAGTTCACACCTGAACCCATCAACTGGGAACGTCTTATCTTAAACACCACCACATTCGTAGGGAACGGACTGGTTGCGATTCTGCCTGCAAAGGAAGAAAATCCTGATGTCGCACGCAAAAAACGCCATGATGAAGCAGAAAAAGAACCTGTGGAAGTGGTGAGTATTGAGAATGTTGGCAACATGATCAAAGGCTTCGGTGAATTTGTTGGCACAAAGACCATGCAATTTAATGGTTTGTTCAATTTCTCGGACATTCTGTGCTGGGCGCGTGAAACAATGAAGGAAGCGCATAAGCTGAGCAAAGGTGACTTAGAAGGAAATGAACAAGCACGCCCTTGGTTGATCGGGATCACCACTGCATCGCTTGGTGCATCCATCATCCTTGAGATGCTTTCTTCTAAAAACTTGTCGCAAGAAGAAAAACTTGCGCAATTTGATAAAATCTATGCAACCTGTGCGCAATCGCTTCTGCAAATGCCAGAAGAAAAACGTGCGGGGACAATGCAGGAAATGGCAACGTATCTTGCCGCGCAAGATTCCCTCTATGTTGCAGGTGTCACATCGGATATGGTCAAAGGTCATATTGAAGAACGCCTCAGCATTATGGAACACAGCCCATGGGTGCGCACATTCTCGCGTGCATCTGATAAGGCGGACAATTTAACCCTAACTTCATCTAACACAACATCCAAGGAGAATATTATGACTGAAGCTGCAACCGTGGCTACCCATGAAACAAATGCACATGTTGCACCTGTTGCACATCATGAAACACCAGTGCATACTACGCCTGCTGCACCTGTTGCGGAGCATAAGCCTGTTGAACATGCTGCACCTGTTGCGGAGCATGAAGCACCAGTGCATACTACGTCTGCTGCACCTGTAGCGCATCATGAAGCACCAGTGCATACTACGCCTGCTGCACCTGTAGCGCATCATGAAGCACCAGTGCATACTACGCCTGTTGAACATGCTGCACCTGTTGCGGAGCATAAGCCTGCTGAACTCACGCATCAGGAAAAAGTAACGCATTTAGAGAATTCTTTGGCACATCCTGCAGTGCCGGGAACATCATCTCTTGATTCAGTTCACCCTGTAGGTAAGGTTGCGGAAGCCTCTCTTCAAAGAGCGGTATCATAATCATTTGGCGTGCATATAGAGTACGTTTCAGTAGGTTTGTTCTTTTTTAAGAGCAAACCTACTGAAAATTCGTGGTACGATTTTCTATGGGATTTTCTATGGTTAGTGCGCGAACTTACGATAGATGCGCTTAATATACACGTAACTGTAACTAACCTATCGTGACGCGGTATAGTTACACTTCTTTTTCGTGCATAAGTGTTGCTAGGCGCGTGCGAATAGCATCCATAAATTGACGTGTTGTTTGGTGTGGATGATCAGCACGTATCAATAGGGCGAGGTCTTTGGTCATAAGCCCTGATTGTACTGTATCAATGCACGCTTGTTCCAAGAGTTCAGTGAATTGCATTAACAGTGTATTGCCGTCAAATTCGGCACGGTAATGTAAGCCACGCGTCCACGCAAAAATGCTCGCAATGGGGTTTGTCGATGTCTCTTTGCCTTGTTGATGTTGGCGATAATGGCGTGTGACTGTTCCGTGCGCCGCTTCGGTTTCTACCGTTGCACCATCGGGCGTGATCAGTACGGAAGTCATGAGTCCGAGAGAGCCAAAGCCTTGTGCGACTACATCGGATTGCACATCACCATCATAATTTTTACACGCCCAAACAAAACCGCCATCGGATTTTATGGTCATCGCTACCATATCATCAATCAAGCGATGTTCGTAAAATAGATTTTTGCTTTCAAAGGCAGGGCGATAATGCGCCTCAAAGACATCATGAAATATGCGCAAAAATGCACCGTCATAATGTTTGAGAATGGTGTTTTTGGTTGAAAGATAGAGTGGCATAGAGCGCGCTAAGGCATAACGGCAGCACGCATGAGCAAATCCTTCAATCGAGGAATCGACATTATACATAGACATAGCAACGCCCGCGCCCTCAAAATCATAGACATGATGATGCATCGGTTCACCCGCTTCTGGGGTGAAAGTGAGGGTAAGCGTGCCTTTACTAGGAATAGGGAAATCCGTAGCGCGATATTGATCACCAAAAGCATGACGACCAACAATAATCGGCTTTGTCCAGCCTTGCACATAACGCGGAATAGCAGGAATAACAATCGGTTCACGGAAGATAGTGCCACCGAGGATATTGCGAATCGTGCCGTTGGGAGATTTCCACATTTGTTTTAAGTTGAACTCCGCAACACGCGCTTCATCAGGGGTAATCGTCGCGCATTTGATGCCAACACCGTAGCGTTTTGTGGCTTCGGCAGCTTCAATGGTGATGCGATCATCCGTGGCATCGCGGTTTTGGATGGATAGATCAAACGAAACAAGTTGGATGTTCAGATAAGGAAGAATCAGCTCTTCTTTAATCCAATCCCAAATGATGCGCGTCATTTCATCGCCATTCATCTCAACAACAGGGGTAGTGACATTAATTTTCTGCATCGATTCAAATCCTTGGAGTAACCATTGGCACATAATGCGCATCTAAACTGAGGTTACGGTACATGATTGATTGCGCATTGTAAAGCTAAACCACTATTTTGTTTTTTGTGGAGTAGGTGTTGGAGCGGAAGGTGTGGATAAGGGTGGCTGATTTGCCGTGACGCTAACGCCTTGAGTTGGTTGTACAGTCTCTTGCGGATCAAGAATGTAATAGGTGCTTCCTTTTTTGAGTCCTAGACGAGCTGCTTGTTGTTTGAATTTTTCTACATCTTCATCACGCACCACAGGGCAACCTTGTGATCCTTTGGGGCGTGATGCATCTTCGTTTGCAAAGAGGAAATCATTATGCGCTCCAATATAATCACGTTCTTTTTTCCCATCATCATATTCAAGAAAGAATTTGAAATTCATGGGTTGCCCGTCAATAATTTCTGTTGAGGCGGTATCATGATATTGGGTGATGGTGCGTTTTGCATGTATGCCATCGCCCACCTTTCCGCTTGAATCGGTTAATAATCCCGGTAGGGGCGCGTTGCGTGCAGATTCTACCGCATCACTATTGGCAAAATTGGGTACATCAACCTTTTTGCTTCCGCCAGAAATGAAAGGGATAAGTTCTTGTTTTCCATCTTTTTCAAAGACATGGAATCCCATCGCATAGGGATGACCATCGGCATGTTGCCCCGCTTTGATGGTGACCATGGCATACACACCCTTTGCACCTGCTTCTTGTTTGATGGCATCAGGGATTTTAATGCGCCCTTGGTAATCCGCAGGGTTTAGCCATTGTGTATCATTATCTTTTGTTTGATAGGATAAGGTTTGCACGGGAGCGGGTGCAGGTGCAGCTTGAGGCGCAGGAGCAGGCGGAACATAATTGACAGGTACGGTTCGTGGTTGCACAACAGGAGGAGGGGGTGTTGTTGTCGGTGTGACGGCTGGGGCAGGAGCAGCTTGCGCTTGTTGCCCTCCGAATAATCCGCCAAACATTGATCCTATATTGGGTAGGATGGATGCCATAAATTGTTGTATCTGGGGAAAAAAATTGCCGATCATCGACATAATCTTGCTGAAGAACCCCATAATAGGGTTTTGTGGTGTATTATTATCCATCGGGAAATAGTCCTTGAGTAAAAATCGTATTTATTGAGTATAGATGATTTATATTACCGTATTATTACAACGCAACCACTTATTCTGCTAATAATGTACGTAATGATTGTGTGCCTGATCCGCGCCTAGAAGGTTGTTGTTGCGTGTGATGCGGATTCCACCCCGACATAAATAATAGCTCGATGGTGGCATGAAGGCGATCTTCAGCATCGCTGAAATGTTCGTGATAATATTGTGAAGCATCCATAAATAATTGGGGGGCGGTGAAATATTTACTTCGTTCTATGAGGGCATTTTGTTCCCCACTTTGACGTAGTTCGTGCAGTAAGGCGTGCAGCGAAGGGTAGCTTATATCTAAAAGATCGCTATCAATGACGGGGAGTGCATAGCCCGTGCGTTGCAAGAGCGCGCCTGCATCGCGTACTTCCATAAAAGGTGAGATGCGCGGCGTGATGCCCCCTGTGCGCTGCATTTCCGCATGGATAAGCGCGATCCGTAGTTCATGCAAGCTACGCGCTCCGTAGGTAACGCATGACATAAGCCCATCAGGGATAAGGGCGTGGCGCATTTGAATCAACGCCCCAACACAATCATTGAGGTGATGCAGGGTGAGGATGCTGATAATCGCATCAAGGCTATTGGGGGCAAAAGGCAACCATTCTTCATCGCATAGGATGCGTAGTGAGCTATCATGTGGGAGTCGTTCCGCCACAAGATCAGCAAAGATGCATGTGCCTATATTGGGAAGATTGCGCCACTCAGTCGAGGTCGCTCCGATGATCACCACGCGCTCAAAATGTTTATTGATGCACATGATGCGATCCATAAGGCGCGCCTCCGCCTCATGATGCACAAAGGGATCATGGTGGCAATAGGCAGCACAGCGTTTACGGCGGGAGCGAATAAGGGAACGATCAAACAATATCATATGTGTCTTTTAGCAAATAATGGGGAGATTGTCACGAAGAGACCTCTGCATAACTCTCAGTATGTTTTAATGATTGCATAAATATAAGATCTTTGTACAATCACTGTAGATGAACTATCACGGTAAGGATTGAACTATGTCATTTTTCCACTCATTGCGCACACAGTTGCTTGTTCCGTTATATCCTGCGATGCGACACTATGTGTATGCCTTTCTTGCTTTTTCTGCAATCATGGCATTGGTAGTGCCATCTGTGGGTTGTTGGTTTGTTCCTTTGGCGGTGGCGATCAATTATTTTTACCGTGATCCGC
This sequence comes from Alphaproteobacteria bacterium, assembly GCA_004292675.1. Lineage (GTDB taxonomy): Bacteria > Pseudomonadota > Alphaproteobacteria > Rickettsiales > UBA998 > RDZH01. Next base: position 56,175 of record RDXO01000017.1, read on the forward strand.
AACGATCTGTACCGCAAGGAGCAGGATTTGTGGTGGCACATGCTGATGGTATTATTGATCGTATCGAACATGGGGTGTTATTACCTGAAGAAATCCGCACTACCCTACCAGAAGATGTGCAGCAACAATCATTTGTGCGTATCTCTATCTATATGAGTTTGTTGGATAATCATATACAGCGTGCGCCTGTTGCGGGTGTGGTGGAGCGTGAGATATTCGTGAAAGGGATGTATAGCAATGCACAACAGATAGAAGCAGCGCAAAGAAATGAACGCAGCCTTATGGCACTTAAGACGCAGGAAGGGGAATATATCATCTGCTCGCAAATTGCAGGTGCGATAAGCCGTGTGGTCGTATGCCAAGCCTTTGAGGGGGATGCATTAGAACGCGGTGCGCGCTATGGTATCATCCGGTTTGGTTGCCGTGCGGAGCTGTTTATTCCGATGAATTATGCCCTATTAGTATCTGAGGGAACAACCGTCCGTGCAGGAGAAACGATCATGGCACTTCATGCGGATGGCTGCAATATGGGTGCGCTTACGTGGAAGATCGTGTAAGATGAAAAAATACGGGGGCAATTCCCTGTGCTTCGGCTTTCATCTGATAGCGTGTTGGGTGCCAATCACTGGGAGGTGTCGCGCCATCTTCTTGATTCACCCATGTGAAGGCTGATTGCTGAAGGCATTGGTGCGTAATCCATGCCGCATAGTCACGATGATCGGTAGCAATCCATAGGCTGGCATGAGGGCGCATGATGCGGGCTAAGCGTGCAAATAGTGCAGGGTTGATGATGCGACGTTTATAATGCGCACGCTTGCGCCACGGATCAGGGAACAGAATATCCACGCGATTGAGATAGCTATCAGGCATCGCATCAAGCAGTGGATGCACATCATGCGGATGCAGTGCGATATTGGGGATTTTCGCCTCATCGATGCCCCGTAAACATTGGGCAACGCCATTCAAAAAAGGTTCTGCCCCGAGGCATAAAACTTCAGGGTAACGCTGTGCAATGCTCAAAAGATGTTCACCACCACCAAAGCCAATTTCTAGCCACACGGCATGATAGGGGGCTGCCCATGCCTCCCATTGCCCATCACTTAGCGGGGTGACGCGTAATTGTGGCAGGAGATGGTCAATAAGATGCTGTTGTTGATCGGTGAGGGGGCGTGCTTTTACACGCCCGAAGGAGCGCAAGGTGCGCGGATGTTTTAGTATTTGCATTTTTGTCTCCATGCTAGTACATAGAATATCTATGAAAAATTTAGAAGGAAAAAAAGCACTCATTACGGGTGCATCGGGCGGAATTGGTCTTGCACTCGTTAAGGCGTTGCAAGAGCAAGGTGCGCATGTGGCAATTTCAGGCACGTCTCAGAGCAAACTGGAGGCGGTGGCGCAGGAACTTGGTGGCGTGGGTGCGGTGCTTCCCTGCCGTCTTGATGTGGACTCTGAAGTGGCGGCATTGGTTGGGCAAGCAGAGGAAGCACTCGGAGGGCTGGATATTTTAGTGAATAATGCAGGCATTACGCGTGATGGCTTAGCTATGCGGATGAAGGATGAAGATTGGGATGCCGTGCTGCATGTGAATCTGGGATCAGCGTTTCGCTTGAGCCGTGCTGCACTTAAAGGCATGATGAAACAACGCTTTGGACGCATCATCAACATCACTTCTGTGGTGGGCGTGATGGGTAATCCGGGGCAAGCTAATTATTGCGCTTCCAAAGCGGGTTTAATTGGTATGAGCAAATCCATTGCTGCAGAAGTGGCATCGCGTGGCATCACGGTGAATTGCGTTGCTCCTGGTTTTATCAAAACGCCGATGACGGATGCATTAAATGAACAGCAATCAGAGCGCATCACCGCGAATATTCCCGCAGCGACGTTTGGGCTTCCTGAAGATATTGCCCATGCGGTCGCATTTTTGGCAAGCGAGGGCGCACGCTATATTACAGGGCAGACATTGCATGTCAATGGCGGACTTTTCATGGTGTGATGAGTGTGATCTATGCAGGTGAAGCAGTTTCAATCATTAACATCTGCCTCACCTTTGCGTATTGGTGTGCTGGGGGGGTCGTTCAACCCGCCCCATAGTGGGCATGTGCATCTTGCATTGCACGCACTGAAAGCCTTGAATCTTGATTATGTGGTGTGGCTGGTGGCGTTGGGCAACCCCTTCAAAGAGGGCAGCGATATGGCATCTTATGCGGTGCGTTATGCACTGACGCAGCGTATGGTGGGGCATCATCCACGTATGATGGTGACGAACATTGAGCAGCGCATCAAAAAAAACTATACGCGTGATGTGTTGGTGCATCTGCAACGATTCATGCCGCAACATCACTTTATTTGGCTGATGGGAGCGGATGGTGCAGCGGGGCTTATGCGATGGCAAAAAGCCCAGCAGATGATGCATCATGTGCCTATTGCGATCTTTGATCGTGCGCCTGCAACGCATGGGGCATTGCGTAGTTGTTTTGCGTTGCGTTATCCGTCACAACGTGTGGCGCAACCGAGGCATTTAGGACGTAGCGGGACTCCTGCATGGAGTTATGTATTTATGCCACGTCATCCGATGAGTGCGACGTATTTGCGCAAAACACTTGGCACAGACGCGTTTGTGTAGTATAATGATAGTTGATAACATAAGGAGCATTATTATCACAATATCATCTCTTATCTCCGATGTGAGCGCGGTAGAGCGTATCATACTCACATCATTGGATAATGATAAAGCGGAACATATTTCGCTTATCAATTTACAAGGCAAAACAGATTTCGCGGATGCTATGATCATCGCCGATGGCAGGTCATCGCGTCATGTCGCATCAATGGCAGATAAGATCGCAGATCAACTGAAGCAAGAGGGTATTCCTATTCTTGGTGTTGAAGGTACGGAAACATGCGATTGGGTGCTGATTGATGTTGGCGATATTGTCGTGCATCTGTTCAAACCTGGTATTCGTGATATTTATCAGTTGGATAAAATGTGGTCACGTATGGTACCCGATGTGGAAATCATGCACGTATAATTTACAGGGGTGCAAGGATGAATATACCGATAAATGCAGTCACATGGGTAGAGATTCCCGTGCTTGATCTTGGTCGTGCGGAAGCGTTTTATGGCGCAGTGTTTGGGTGGACATTTGAACATACCACGATGCATGGCTTGGAAATGGCAATGATTTCTATGTATCCAGAACAATATGGCGCGAGTGGTGCGCTTGTATGCGGGACGGGATATGTACCCGCACAATATGGTGTGCGTGTTTATCTGCATTGTGATGATGTTACCAACGCACTTGCGCGTGTTGTTTATTATGGTGGTGGAGTCGTTCTATCCACGACACCCATTGAGCCGTGGGGATTTGTTGGAGAGTTCCTTGATTGTGAAGGTAATCTTATCGCGCTACATTGCCCGCCCCAAACAGATCGCGCATAATCAATGAAGATATTTTTTCGTTAAATCGCCAAGTGATGCTATCAACGCTGTGCCAATATCGCCACCATCCCCCGCAATATCTTGTTGCAGGATAACGTACATCGCATCCATATGCTTACGGATGACTTGGGCTATTTTATCATGTTCGCCATGCAACTGCACAATCACATCATGCAGAGCATCTGCCACCTGTGAGGCAAGGTTATAGCCAAAAGTCCCCGCACGTCCTTTGATGCGCAAGGATGCTTGCGCCATCTGCATTTTGGCGGCTTGCGTCTCATGATGTTCTGTGAAATGGTGATGCGATTCTTCAAGTTGTTTGAGGTCATTCGCAAACCAATGCAGAAAATCACCTTTTGCTTCATAAATGATTTTTTGCGCAAGACGCACATTCGCTTCTGAAAATATATCATCAAGATTGACTGATTTGCCAATTTTTTCTTTCAGAGAAAAATCGCGATCCACTAAAAAGACCTCATGTTCTTTTTGGCCAAGATGGAGTTTATCTTTTGAATATTTCGCAATCGCTGCCTCATCATGTACGCAACGGCGTTCGCCAGAATCGGCATCATAGGGTTCTGTTTTTCGCCGACGATCAGGACCAATATATTGAGGGCTGACGATAAAAGTGCGGGGGCTTTCGATAACGCGGGTGATTTTCGCGCATAATTGCTTGGCGGTAAATGGTTTGACCATGAACTCAGTCATGCCAGTATCGCGGGCATATTCAACATTCCAGCGTTTTGCTTGCGCCGTGAGCATGATAACAGGCACCATCGGATTAGGTGAATCTTTATCACGACGCACTTTTTGAACAAAATTAATGCCATCCATGGGGGACATCATCCAATCCGTAATGATTAAATCGACATTATGGGCATGAAGGATATTCAATGCAGCCGTGCCATCGCGTGCGACATGGATGGTGGAAAAACCAAGACTTTTCAATACGCTGCGGATAAGCGTACTCAATTCTTTATCTGGATCAATCAACATCACGCTGATGTTGGATAGTTGAACATTTTTACTGCCCACCTTTATCATGCGAATACAACTCCTTTATGTATCAAACTGTGCATTGCATAAGACAGATGATTATTACCATTGAAATATTATACTATGAGTATGTTAAGAAAATATGAATGCTTAATAGAGTGCTTTAAGGGGGGGTTAACGTACTATAGGTCGCCATAGGAGAATATCATGATAATAATTCGCATGGGTTTCTGCTACATTCGCCACTAAGGGGGATAGGAGCAGGAGCTTATCATCATCGCAATTTTCACTATCATAGGATGCAGCGCAAGCTCGAAAGAGTGTTCCTGCTTGGGTGAACGCGCCTTTGCCGTCAATGCCATGGCTTATTAAGATAAAGGCGGGTAAATTTGATGGCGATGTGCCGGAAGCAATATTATTTGGTGCATTGCATATCACGGGCAAGTCTGAGGGCGGTGTGTTTACAGGAATATTATTGGGTAGCTTGCATATTACAGGATAATCATTCATCTGCCACGGGCTATAACTACGATAGCCATTGGGATAGACACCCGTAGAGCGAATCATGATATAGGTAATACGACGTTTCCATGAATCAAAAGCATCATCATCCTTTAGCCCCAATTCGCGCACTGGTACCATGCCAACGATCAGTTGATATTGATCAGGGCTGCCAACAACATTGGGAATCATTTGTGTACCATCGAGGGTTACGCTGGGCGTTTGGCATTTGGTGGAACTTCGACCGAAATTGGCTGAATTGAGCGGTACTTCGCGTGATGCAGGGCAGGGGAGATAATCATGAAATTGTGCATAGAACTGCAAAGACTTCGCAATTTTTTCCATGCGTGTTTGGGTGCTAAGATAGGTTTTTTCTTGGCGTTTTTGTGATGCGTCACCGAGCAATGATGCCATAAGCAAGGCAAACATTGTCAAGATGATGGACATTTCAATGAGTGAAAAACCTTCGTGATGGTGTCCGCCGTGATGGTATGATCTGCGCATTCCGTGCCTTCCTAATCATCCATCATATCAAAATTAGATAAAAAATTCTTTAATGTTGGCGTGGTGGGGTATGAGCGCGGTGATGTGCTTCTTCCTCAGGAGTCATGACGCGAATGCGTTTGGGGCGTGCTGTAGGGCGCGACTTCTGCACATAAAGTGCATGGAACAGAACGATGCTCGATGCCATCGCAAATGAATAGATAATCATAGACATAGCGAATCTCCCTTTTAGAACCTGCCCCGAATCTCTCTCTTATGGTCTGCAAATGGTGGTTTTTTGCGCTTACAAAAGCTCATGTACTTCTATGTACTACTTAAGCTACGGTTCTCAAAAACCACCATTTTCGCCTCATAATAAAAAGATTCGTGGCAGGTTCTTAGCTTTATTAGTTATGGTGCTGTATAGTCGTTTGACAAAAAAATTACTCATTTTTTATGTCAAGTGCGACTATAATACTATGATTTATAGTGCTTTTTCCATTATATCATGCCGATCAATCGATAATGATATAATGGCAGCACTATAGCCATGAGGATGGCGATCGGTGCTATCTCCACCAAGGGCGACCAAGATTGATTTTGCTCTCATCGGAAAGCCCACCAAGAGCTGCACCGACTCCCGCACCGACCAACATACCTGTTCCCGCTGCGCCCCCAACGGCAGCACCCGCCACGAGTCCCGTAGCAGCCCCAAGCCCCGCACCGCTAATGGCGCGATCCGCTTGCGTGTGACCGCATGAGGTGGTAATAAAGCTCATGATCCCTAGGCATAAAATAGGTTTAATAGATAATTTCATAGAGTACACCTTAAAAGATTGTGTGTGGGATCAGCCAAGTGCGATAGGAGCAGATTGTTCTTGTGCAACGCTCTCAGCCCAGTTTTGTTGCCCTGCACCGCGTGGTGTTAAGCCGCGAGCTGCCATTTTTTGTTGCCAACTCATGGTAGCACCCATTTGTAGGTTTTGCGCGATCATATCCGCTTGACGGGCTTGTTCGTTTGTGTCAAAGGTGGCATTTTGAAGTTGCTCAATTTGTCCATCTAATGCATTGAGACGTTCAACGCGCCCCGCATTTTGATCCATAACATGCTTTAATGCCAGTGCCGTACCGACAGCAGCAATAGTACCTGCGGTGACTTTGCCTGCAACGCCAACTCGTGCCTTTACATTGTCATAAAATTGCGTTCGTTGCGTGTCATTTAATGTTTCAATTTTTAGTTTTTGAAATTCTTGTGCAGCTCCCTCAGCAGCTCCTTCTGCTCCCGCCACGTTCGTTGCATCAAATGCTTTTTTGGCTTCTTTGTTGATTTTGTCTAAAACAGGATTTTCAAACAATACCTCACGTGCTGCGTTGAGACCTTTCCCAATAATATTGGTGGTTTCTTTCGCGTCCGTTTTAGCAGCTTCAAGTAATTTGGTGGATAAATCACCCATATTAGTTTCAGCAGCTTTTAGAACATCCTCTATTCTAGCTCCCGGCTTAAGATTTTGAACTGCTGGGTTGTCTAATAGTTCTTTAAGTGCTTCTTGCGTTTTAGGATTCTTATCAAGTTTTTCGACGGATTTCTTAAGTTGCTCAAGCGTCTGACCTTCGCCAAAATGCGCACCAAAAGAGTTCAAGAATTTTTCTAAAAAATTCAACTGATCAGGAGTGCGCGTTTGCACCAATTTTTCTGCTTGTGATTTAATGGCATCAGCACTAGCGAAATTGGAAATAGAATCAACAGCACGCTTCCCTATTTCATTCCCTGCATACATACCAACGCCTGCAACTGCAGCAGTCTTTACTAAGCCCATCGGCTTGTCTGCGCGAACGCGCTCCGCTTCGATGGCGTTTTGCTGTGTAGTCAAGCCCCGCGATTGTTCACGCAACCCTTCCGCAGCATAAGCAAGTTGTTGGGCTTGCATGAATTGTTGCATCGTTTCTTGATCCACGCCAGCCTGTTGTAGTTGTTCTACCATCTGTGCTTGTTGCGCTTGTTGTTGGGTGTTTTCCATAGAGGAATAGCTCCTAGCTTTTTGTTCTATCCCTTTCACTATAATCTAAAGCTGTTACAGATTCGTTACAATGCACAGGATTTTTTTAAGAAAATGTTCTTTCTACTTCAAACGTTCATAGGCAGGTAGCGTCAGGAACTCCACATAATCCGCATTGAGTGTTTGTTGTTCAAGCATTTGTGCAGCAGGGATATAAAGCCCAGCGGCATAAACATCTGATCCTACTTGTGCTTCAATCGCTTTGAGTTCTTCCGCAATAACGCGTTTGAGTAATAGCACATCAATAACGCGCCCATCTTCGAGCGTGCCTTCATGATGCACCCATTGCCATAATTGCGTGCGCGATATTTCTGCCGTGGCAGCATCTTCCATCAGGTTGAAGATCGGCACGCAGCCATTGCCCGCCATCCATGATGCCATATATTGAATGCACACATTAACATTGTTGCGTAGTCCCGCCTCGGTGATTGTGCCTTGTGGTACGCGTAGCAAATCTTCTGCCGTCACATGCACCGCAGGGCGCGCTTTATCGACTTGATTCGGTGTAGGCATATGCTCATTAAACACTGCCATCGCGGTGGGAATGAGACCCGGATGCGCCACCCATGTACCATCATGCCCAAACGTCACTTCACGGAGTTTATCCGCACGTACCTTATCAAGTGCGGCTTGGTTAGCAGCATCATCCCCTTTAATCGGGATTTGTGGTGCCATCCCCCCCATGGCAAATGCGCCACGTTCATGGCAGGTTTGAATCAATAATTGTGCATAGGATTGTAAGAAGTGCGTTGTCATCGTCACTTGGGCGCGATCAGGCAACATAAATTCGGAATGTTTATTGAATTTTTTGACAAAGCTAAAAATATAATCCCAACGTCCGCAATTTAAGCCAACGGCATAATCCTTCAAATGCCACAATATCTCATGCATTTGGAAGACGGCGGAGATTGTTTCAATCAGGATGGTGGCTTTAATCGTGCCTTTTGGCAATCCGATATATTCTTCAGAGAACGCGAAGATTTTTGCCCAGAATGCCGCTTCTTCGTAATATTCCAATTTTGGCAGATAAAAGAACGGTCCTGTACCACGTTCTGCTTGATAATGGGCATTATGAAAGAAGAATAAGCCAAAATCGAGCAACGCACCCGCTAAGGGTCTGCCGTTATATATGACGTGCTTTTCAGGTAAATGCCAACCGCGTGGGCGTACAATCAAGGTTGCGATGTCGTTATTTAATGTGTAGCTTTTGCCTTCAGGGGAGTTATAACGTAATTGGTGACGTACAGCATCATAGAGCGCGCCTTGCCCTTCTACGATTTTTTCCCATGTAGGGCTTAAGGAATCCTCAAAATCCACCATAAAGACTTTTGCGCCTGAATTTAAGGCATTGATGATCATTTTTGGTTCGGCTGGACCTGTGATTTCAACGCGACGATCCTGCAATGCGTGCGGAATGGGTGCAACGCTCCATGCTGATTCACGGATATGCGCTGTTTCGGGGCGAAAATCAAGGCTTCCTTCTGCATCGACTGCTTTTTGACGTTCCTTGCGTGTTGCCAGCAACTGATCACGTTCAGGCATAAAACGATCCGCGAGTGCTTCGATAAATGCAAGTGCCTCCTTGCTGTATATTGCAGCATAATGTTCTGCAACAGGTAAGGTCAGCGTGAGTTTTGATGAAACGTGAGCAGCATGGGAAGAGGCAAGAGTCATAAAGCGTTCCTTGAATTCTGAAAATGAACAATGCGTCATCTTAACAAGAAGTGATCACAGGAGCAAGCAGGAATTACAAGACGGGGGTGTTATTTCAATCTTTGCGTGGCACATGAGCCATGCAAAAAATGCATTGCACTATTTTTGTCGATGCGACTGTCATTTAATCTTCACATTTATGCTGCGGTTACGCCTATCATTTTGCGCCACACAATGGTATAATGCTAACTATTCAAGGCAATGTATGACACAAAATATACTGAACCAACAACGTGATTCTCTTGCGTGTACCGAAACGCCAGTAGGCAAATTGATCGCGCAAGGGCTAGAGTTCGCACTCGGTAAACATAGCGACAAGCCTGATATTGTCTATAAACATAGTGGATCACCTGCTGAAGTGCAGAAAAATAATCGCCTTGTCTATGGTGATGGGCGTGAGCTAGAGATCGCACCTTTACGCGCTCCTGATAATGAAAATCCTATCCATATGGTAAGTACTGTTCTTCCCACCACACCGGGATATTTTCGCTTGCTTAGCCCGATGTTGGGGATACGCTATTCTGTTGATGCGGTAACAAAAGTTGGATTGGATTTGTTCGCTCGTGAAAAGGGCTGTTTGGAATTTTTGTTTGCAAAGCCCATCAAAGAAAGCGTCACTCTTATAGAGAGTGTTGCCAAAGATATGGCGAAAAACGCGAAAAATATGGGAGGTAATTTTGCAACTGTTCACGCCAATATCACTAAGGATGCTAGCTATGAGTCTCTTACCCACGCTATTGATCCGAAAATGCTTCAAAAAGTGCAGGATGTTCTTGCGTCCTCTGGAAAATTAGGTCATTGGGAAAAGGATTTGCGATCATTGACGACGCAATATTATGCGCAATCAATGCTTCCTGATCCTGAAGCATTATCCCTGCTTCCAGATAATATAAGTGCTGGAAATTTTTTGGCTCAGTCGAAAGGAAATTTCGCACAATCGCTAAAAGATCGTAGCGATAAACTCGAATCGATGTATAATCGTACCTTTTTTGATAGCGCGCTTGGAGCATTAAGTTTTGGCGCGACATGGTATTATGCCCGTCGTGTGTATGAAGATATTCACAACACCTATGCTGAAACGGTTGCGTATGAACTCTATGATGAAAATAAGAAGGATGTCACCATAACGGCGGTGGATTTAGCGTGTTCGCAAAATAAAATGGTTAAGGAAACGTGGGATAATTTTGTTGCAAAAAATGTAGCACGCGTGGCAACGGATATTGGGTTTTTCGGGCGCGCTATTGCGCATGGTGTTTCTGCTGTCTGTGAACAAGCCAATATTCCTGTCCATCCTCTGATTCAGTATGCGAAGAATAATGTGCCTTTTGGGGATCTTATGCTTGGGGTGAAATCCCTCATGTTGGTATCGGAAACCCAACGTACCAAGACCTCGATGCTGGATGATTTGCAAAATTTGATTGATCATAAGTTCAATCCACAGCATGGCATGGGAATCCCTATCACTGCGGGTGATCTGCTTGATATTTATCAGAAATATCAAGAAATTCATCATCCAGAACGTGTCTTAAAAGATGTCACGCATCATGATCGAGAAGATACCACGGAGTCACGGCAAGCATACAGAATATTCTCGCGCATGGCCGATATGATGAATCAGAATTATAAATATAAGCATTTTTCTGATCCTGCACAAGACCCCATTGAATACATTAATATGCAGATATTGGCAAAGCATGAATATTTCAGCTTGCCGAAATTCTTCTTTCTATTGGGGCATGATTTGATTGATCTAACAAAGCCTGAACGCACTATTGCATTGGCAGAAGTTGCTAACCTTTATAGTATTCAGTGCGTTAAAGAAATAGTTCGGTTGGAGCGTGACCATCCTAATTCGCCGTTCGTGGATTTATTGGAGCATTACCCTGTGAATGTGGTGCGTACTTTGGGAAGTGATACGTCTCCTGAATTTGTTCGCATGAGTGAAGTGAATGAGCGTGTAGAACGTGGTATTATTCATACATTTTTAGATCATCCGCATAATCAGGAAATCAAGGATTTATATAATAAAATTGCGGTTCATAATCAGCATAATGGCGCAGGAGCGCATGAAAATATCGCAGAACATATGCACCGTATACAACATTTGATGGAAAATGCCGCTATTTGCACCTCGGGGCAGATATTGCCTGCTGAGGCGCAACCATCCTTTGGGCGTGAAACACCAGATCATCGTGTGGTGGAAGCCTCACGTGAGCCAATGCACCCCGCCATTACGCCGTCAGCGCGTTTTATACGTTGACTTGATGCACTTTCTTGATTAGTGTATTGCACGTTTGACTTCCCATAATGTTTGGGAGTAATGTTCTACATTGAAACTAGGAATCATACCGTATGGATTATGCATTAATCGGCAGTTTTGCATCACTCACCGCCCTTGAAATTGTTCTGGGGATTGATAATGTCATATTCATTGCCTTGTTGGTAGGACATTTGCCTGAGACTCAAAAAAACAAAGCGCGCATTATTGGTTTGGTGCTGGCTCTGTTGATGCGTATTGGTATGTTGTTTGGGGTTGCATGGATTATTGGCTTAAAAGATCCGTGGCTGCATGTGATGGGACATGGCTTTTCAGGAAAAGATTTGTTGATGCTTGCGGGGGGCTTATTCTTGCTGTATAAAGCGACTGATAGCATCCATAATGAACTCACGCAAGAACATGTTGAACATTATCAATCCTATAAAGGTGGCTTTATTGCGACAATTTTACAAATTGTGATGATTGATATTGTATTTTCCTTTGATTCTGTGATTACAGCGGTGGGTATAACGGAGCATTTGCCTGTGATTATTGCTGCCATGACGATTGCCATGATGGTGATGCTTGCATCTTCGGGTATGATAGCAGGCTTTATCGCGAAACATCCAACCCTTAAAATGCTTGCGTTAAGTTTTGTGATGATGATTGGTATGCTGCTTGTGGCCGATAGTATGCATGTTGAAGTTCCGAAAGCCTATATTTATAGTGCGATGGCATTCTCATTGAGTGTGGAAATTCTCAATCTTGTGGTACGCAAAAAGCGTGGGAAATAAATGTAAATGCGCGATCATGCGATCGTTGTTTTATCATTGAAACTATAAAGGTTCATCTTATATACTAACATTATGAGTGATCCCGTATGTACCTTTTCTGCCCTTGAGCAAATTATCCGTGAACGTATTAAGGCGCGTGGTGCGATTACTGTTGCTGAATATATGGATATGGCATTGGGGCATGAACAATATGGCTATTATATGAACCGTGATCCGTTTGGGGAGCATGGGGATTTTACCACAGCACCAGAGATATGTCAGATCTTCGGGGAATTGATAGGGGCATGGTGTGCGGCGGTGTGGCAATCACTTGGCAGCAGACCCATGATGTTGATGGAATTGGGAGGGGGGCGCGGCACGTTGATGACGGATTTGTTGCGTGCTACCCGTCATGTGCATGGCTTTCATGAAGCACTCACGATTGTGATGGTGGATGCAAGCCCTTTTTTGCGTCGGTTTCAGCGCGCTGTGTTGCATGGGATGCATCCGCGTATTCGTTGGCAGGCGAATATTGAAGCACTTCCCGATCTTCCGCTTTTATGTATTGCCAATGAGTTTTTTGATGCATTGCCTATTCGGCAATATGCTAAAACACTTACAGGCTTGCGCGAGCGTTTAGTTGCCATTGATCCGCACACGAATGAACTTACTTTTGTAATGCATGATATGGGCATTAAATTGGTAAAGGGGGGAGGGCATAGCACGGAAACCGTGCATGATAGTCAGATTATAGAATCATGTCCCGCGATGCGTCATATTGCTACACATTTAGCGCATCATATGCAACGTCATGGTGGGGCAGGATTATTCATTGATTATGGCTATCGCGGTGAGAGTCGGGGCAATACGCTACAAGCGATTAAAACGCACGGTTTTTGGCCTGTGTTAAAATCTCCGGGGGATGCGGATATTACGGCGCATGTGGCATTTGATGATTTAGCCCATACCTTTGAGGAGGCAGGGCTTGCCTCTACCTCTATCACCACTCAAGGAGCGTTTTTGCAAAGCATTGGTGGCGTGATGCGCTTGGGGCATTTGCTTGCTGAAACGCATAAGGAAGAACAAAAAAAGCAGTTGCGTACAGGGTTTGAACGGTTGGTTAGCCCGCAATATATGGGAGAATTATTTAAGGTTTTGGGCGTGTGTTCCAATGGGCAGTTCCATCTTCCTGGATTTGCCGATAGCTAAATCTTGGGTTTTTACGGAATTTTGGTGATACTCTAGGTTAGGAATGTCACAGATACGATGAAAAAGTGGTGTATTGCTATGTTTTTTAGAGAAATCGCATGGTTTTGTTAGGAAAGAAGTTGTGAGTGCTTAAAAATAAGCGTATAGTCTTACGTGAGTGTATGCACTATTATGTACGTGTGGTGGGTGCGCTTCCGTCAAGGGTTTTGTATAAACAATCTTTGCGGTTTTATTATTTTTTATCAAGAGAGTTTATTTATGGCAGTGGGTACTGTGAAGTGGTTTAACACAGAAAAAGGTTATGGTTTTATCATGCCTGAAGATGGTTCAAAAGATGTATTTGTGCATATTACATCCGTTGAGCGTGCAGGGATTAATCGTTTGAATGAAGGTCAGCGCGTTTCTTATGAGTTGGCTCAAAATAAAGGAAAAGAGTCAGCGGTAAATCTTCAACTGGTTGCATAAACCAACCACATAACCCTTCAGCTAGGCTCTATTAGAGGTATGCTATTTATGAAAAATTGCACATTAATATGTCTAGCTGTTGTGGTGTTGTGTTGTTCGCTCTCTGGGTGTGGACAACGCAAGCGTTCCGCCGATATTCGGTCGAACTGGAATAATATCAATATCGAATCTCGCCACCGTAAGCATGATGGTATGCAACAAGATTTCGGTGAACCACATTGCCCATCGGGCTTTTCTAATAAGGGCTGGTGTTGACGAATGGGGTGTGCATAGAGTAATTTATCTCAAAATTTCCTCGGTTTTTGGGGAAAACTTAAGTTGAGAAATTGCTATAAGGCATTATAATATATAACAATCCCTATAAGGAACTATGCGTAAAATTGCCATTAAAATGTTATTGGGCGACTCCGCTAAATATATTGGTCTTGTGTTTGGTGTCACCTTTGCAACACTCCTTATGGCGCAGCAGGTCTCAATCTTCATTGGTTTGATGGCGCGCACAGCGGGTGCGATTTATGCGATTACAGAAAATGATATTTGGGTAATGGATAAACGCGTGCGCTATATCGAAGAAGTTGAGCCAATGCGTGACGTGGAACTTACCAATATCCGATCCGTGGCAGGGGTGCAATGGGCTGTACCTTTTTATAAGGGGCTTTCGACGATTCGTATGCCTGATGGTGTCACGCAGCAAGTGCAGCTTATTGGGGTGGATGATGTGACGTTGGTGGGGAATTGTCCGCAAAAAATCTTAGGTGATCCGACTTCCATACGCAACCCACAAACAGCCATGATGGATCTCAACGGTTATGCTTTTACATGGCCAGGCAAGAAAGTTCAGCTTGGGAATTATATTGAGCTGAACGACAACCGACTGATTGTCAATGCTATTTGTGATGTGCATCCAACCTTTTTCACCTTCCCTATTTTATATGTTTCCTATGACACGGTGCGTGATATGATGCCACCACAGCGTAACCGTTTGCCCTTTGTTTTGGTGAAAGCGCAGGCAGGGCAGGATGTGCAGCAATTAACCAAAGCGATTGAAGCGCAAACAGGGCTGCAAGCACTCACGCGTGATGATTTTGCGTGGCGCAGCATTCATTATATTTTGGAGCGCACGGGGATTCCCATCAATTTTGGTATTACCATTGTGTTGGGGGCGATTATCGGAGCAGCCATCACGGCGCAGACTTTTTATATATTCGTGGTGGAAAATCTCAAACAATTTGCGGCCATGAAAGTGGTGGGTGTGACCAACATGCAATTATTCAAATTGGTGATGACGCAAGCGGCCATCGTTGGATTGATTGGCTATGGCATGGGCATTGGTTTTACGGCATTGTTCTTTGAAGCGACGAAGAATACGCCCGCCCTCAAAGGCTTTGTCTTGCATTGGCAGGTGATGGGGGGAACATTTGTGGTGATTTCCATCATTATTGTGTTTTCGATTCTATTTTCCTTGCGTAAAGTCTTCAGGCTTGATCCAGCCATTGTCTTTCGGGGATAGCCATGCAGCACGCCGCCATGATACACCAGCTTGTCAAAGAATTTCCTGTAGGTGATGAAAGTATCCGCGTGCTACATGCCATTGATGCGGAGATTCGCATGGGGGAACTTACCATGTTGGTAGGGCCTTCGGGTTGTGGAAAAACCACGCTTATTTCAGCAATTTCAGGGATTTTATCCGCAACAAGCGGTGAAATTGATATTCTTGGTCATCGTTTAAGCAGCATGAGCGATAAACAAAAAGTGTTATTTCGTCGTGAATTGATTGGGTTTATTTTTCAGCAATATAATTTGCTTCCTGCACTCACGGCAGCAGAAAATGCGGCGATGCCCCTCATTGCAGCGGGGCTATCGCATAACGAAGCGGTGCGCCGTGCAACAGAGATTTTGCAACATATCGGGATGAACGGGCAGACGGAAAAATTACCACGTCAGCTTTCAGGTGGGCAACAGCAGCGTGTGGCGATTGCACGTGCGTTGGTGCATAATCCGAAGCTGATTGTGTGTGATGAACCAACAGCAGCACTTGATGCTAAAACAGGTCATGCCGTGATGGAGATTTTACGCACCATTGCCAATGATACGCATCGTGCTGTGCTGATTGTCACCCATGATAATCGTATTTATCCCTTTGCTGATCGCATTCTTGAGATGAGTGATGGGCGCATTATTGGTGATTATACGGCTGAGGCTTTTATGTTGAAGGAGAAATCATGAACAAACGTACCATTCTACCACGTTGGAAATTACCTTATATTGCCGTTCTCGGTAGCGTGTTTGCCCTTGCCTCCGTGCTTGGGCGCAGTGAACCTGAAGCCAAAACTCCGCAGGTTGCACCGCCTCAAGCAGAATATAAACAAAGCATTGCAGGTATTGGCGTGATTGAGCCAAAAAGCGAGTTGGTGAGTATTGGCGTGGAACTTTCTGGTGTGGTGCGTAACGTGATGGTGCAAGTGGGTGACGTTGTGAAGAAAGGGGATGTACTCTTTCGTCTTGATGAGCGTGACATTGATGCACAGATTGAAACGCTTGAGAAAAGTTTGATTTCTGCAAAGATACAAGCAGCAGATGCAGCAGCGCAATATGCCACGGTGACGGGGCTTGATGATATGCGCGCTGTGGCGAAAGATGAGGTTAATCGTCGTCGTTATGCCAAGGAATTAGCCACTTCTCGCATTGAGGAAATCAAAGCGCAACTGAACCATGCACGCACCACCAAAGCGCGCTTGAGCGTCCGTGCGCCGATGGATGGTGAGGTGCTGGAAGTCAATGTCCGCCCTGGGGAATTTGCGAGTGCAGGCGCATTGCCGCAACCACTCATCCGTATGGGGGATGTAAGCACCGTGCATGTGCGTGTTGAGATTGATGAAGAATATGCCTCGCATATCGATGAGCATAGTAAGGCGCAAGCGATGCGGCGGGGCAATTCAGAGGAACGTCTACCACTCACGTTTGTACGGTTTGAGCCTTATATTAAGCCGAAGCAAAATCTGGCGGTAGCGAATCAAAGCGTGGATACGCGTGTGATGCAAGTGATTTATGCTTTGCCACAAGGGAGCGTGAAGATGTATATCGGGCAGCAGATGGATGTATTTATTGATCATAATGAAGCGGGGATGCCATGAGATTTTTGTATCTAGCTATGTTATGCTCTAGTCTCACACTGCTTTCTTCTTGTGCGCCGTTTGAATCATTGATGACGCAGGATGAACCTGTGGAGGAATCCACACCCATTATTCACAAAAATCGCTGGTGGCAAGCCTTTCATGATCCGTTGATGGATGCGCTCGCTGAGGAGATATTGGCACAAAATCTTGATATTAAAATCGCAAGCGCACGGGTGCGTGAGGCGCGTGCAGGTTTTGCTTTAGCTCAAGCATCGTTTCTTCCCGACATGAGTGCGAAAGGCACGGCATCCCGCACGAATACGCCCATAGGTCTGGTGAAGCCTGCTTCCATTGCGCAAGGTGGTTTTGATGCAGCGTGGGAATGGGATTTGTTTGGTCAGATTGAGGCACAAGAAAATGCAGCGCAGCAACGCCTTAGTGCGAGTGAAGCGCGACGAGATGATGTGGTCAATAGCGTGATTGCAGAATTGATGCGTAGTATTGTGCAGAATTGATGCGTAGTATTGTCAACCTCAGGCAGGCGCAACAAACACTCGAAGAAAGCCGTGCTTTGCTTGATATTCACGATACGCAGATTACCTTAATTGCTGCACGTGCTAAGGCAGGATTAATCGATCATACGCTACTTACCCGTGCGCAGGCGGAACGCGCACAAACGGCAACGCAGCTTCCTATTGCTCAGGCAATGCATGATGGCGCGATCTATCAGATAGAGCAGCTTATGGGCGTGCCATCAGGGGCATTGCGCGAACGCATTGTAAGCACACAAGGCGAACTTGCCGTACCACCCGCTTCGGAAACAATCAACATCACACTTGAATCTATGCGTGATCGCCCCGATATTCGGTCTGCCCGCAGTGATATGTTAGCCGCAAAATCTGATCTTGCTAAAGCGGAAGCGGATCTGTGGCCGCGCATTAGCATTAAGAGCTTCTTCGGAGTACAAGAAGTTTCGGAAGGAGTACCTGTTGCCGCCAATCCCTTATGGTCGCTTTCAAGCGGTATCACCATGCCCATTTTGAATTTTGGTAGGTTGCATCGCGCCATTGATGCCGCCGATGCCCGCGCACAGAGTGCTATTGCGGGGTATGAACGTGCAAGCCTTATCGCTCTCGCGGAGACGAATACCGCACTAAGTGATTATTTGACAGGTATCAATGCATTGGAACATCAAGAAGATGCATTTGCGCTTCGCACGCACACCGTGCAGCTTGCAACCACGCGCTATGATCGTGGGTTTACGGATATGACGGATCTGACAACGGCACAAAGTGAACTGAATCAGGCAACCTTATCGCTGATTGCGCGCAAAGCAACTGTGGCTTATGCGTATATTCGCTTGCACAAGGCGCTTGGTGTTTTATAGTCGTCAAACGCGCTAGGGTGTAATCTGCACAAGTACATGCTTCTTTTTGCCCACGGAAATCTTTAATGGCGCATGATCAATCTGCGTGATGAGGTCAATCGTTGCGGTTTCTTGCGTGATCACTATATCATTGATACGCACGCCCCCCCCTTTGATTAATCGTCGTGCTTCGCTGCTGCTCGCTGCAAGCCCTGCGCGGTGCAGAAGCGTGAAATAGGGGAGTATGTGCGCCTGTTCCAATGATGCTAATGATAATGCGACTGTAGGCGTGTGCGCATCGGTCGTGCCTTGTTCAAAGAGTGCGCGTGCGGTAGCTTCGGCGGTTTGTGCCGCGTCGCGTCCGTGTAATAAGGCGGTGACTTCTGTTGCTAAGCGTTTTTTCGCTTCATTGATAGCAGCACCCTCAGATTGTTCTAGGGCATGTATGTCTGCAAGAGGTAGGGTAGTAAAGAGTCGCAAGAAACGTCCCACATCCGCATCATCAACATTGCGCCAAAATTGCCAATAATCATAGGGGCTTAGCAGTTCCGCATTGAGCCAAATTGCTCCATCAGCGGTTTTACCCATTTTTGCCCCTGATGCGGTGGTGAGTAGGGGGGTAGTGAGTCCAAACAGGTTTATTGCTTCATTTATCGGTGCGCCATCGGCTGCGATCAAGCGACGATGCAAATCTACTCCTTGCGTGATATTGCCCCATTGATCCGACCCGCCCATTTGCAAGCGGCATCCATGGCGTTGATAGAGTTCAGCAAAATCATAGGCTTGCAGAATCATGTAATTAAATTCTAAGAAGCTCAATTCTTGTTCGCGTTCAACGCGTTGGCGCACACTATCCATGGTCAACATGCGATTAATCGAAAAATGCCGTCCGACATCACGTAAAAATGCGATATAGTTTAAGGATAAAAGCCAATCGGCATTATCCACCATCACGGCATCATGCGCCTTATCCCCGAAGGTGAGATAATGGGTAAAGACGTGATGAATCCCCTTTTTATTCGCCTCAATGGTGGCATCATTCAAGATTGCGCGTGTTTTATCCTTGCCTGAAGGATCACCAACGCGTGTTGTGCCACTGCCCATGAGTACGACAGGTTTATGCCCTGCTTGCTGAAAATGATGCAGGATCATAATCTGAATTAGGCTTCCCACATGCAAACTTGCAGCCGTACAATCAAAACCTATATATGCCGTGCGGGGCGTATGCGTGCGCTCTCCCTCAGTAAGCCATGCATCCAAATTGTGCCAATCGGTGCATTGATGCACAAAGCCACGTTCAAGCAGAGTGCGAAGAAAAAGTGAGTTTGGCGTGGGGTAGTGCATAAAAATCCTTGGAAATAAACAGTGCATTCTTTATAGAGAGAAGATGGAAAAAAGCAAGCATCCTCATCACATTCGCGCTTTGGGTATTATGAGTGGAACGTCACTCGATGCCATTGATTGCGCGCTCATCACCACGGATGGCATCAGCATCAGTGATTTTGGTGCGTGGGATATGTTCGTGATTGCGGAGGAGCTGCGGGAGCGTCTGTTCGGACTCATGCAGGGCAGAGGAGATGCGTTACTTATTGAACAGGATTATACGCGAGCAGTTGGGCAGGCTGTGCAGCAGTTTCTTGCGCGTCATCAGATTGATGTGCGTACCCTCGATGTGATTGGCTTTCATGGTCAAACGATTGTGCATCGTCCGCATGAGGGGATGACATGGCAGTTAGGCAACCCCTCTTTGCTTGCTGAGATGGTGGGATGTGCGGTGGTAGCAGATTTTCGCCGTCGTGATATGGCAGCAGGGGGACAGGGTGCGCCCCTTGTGCCGCTCTATCATGCCGCTTTAGCGCATCATCATCCTAAGCCATGTGCCTTTATTAATATCGGCGGGATCGCTAATATCACCTACATGCATGAGGATGTGATTTATGCGTGGGATGTTGGGATGGGCAATGCCCTCATTAATGATTGGATGATGCAGCATACCGATTATGCCTATGATCATGAGGGTGCATGTGCGGCACAAGGCACGGTTGATGAACAACGTATTGCGGAAGTTTTAGCGCATCCATTTTTTGCAGCACCACCACCTAAATCATTGGATCGTTATAGTTTTACAGCGGAGTTTGTGCAAGATATGTCCCTACATGATGGCGCAGCAACGCTGAGTGCCTTCACTGCCGAAGGCGTGGCGCGTACCTTGCAATGGATGCCACAACGACCAAAGGCATGGTGGATCGGTGGAGGCGGGCGATTGAATCATTGCGTGATGCAGATGATTGCTGAACGCACACAGATTCCTGCGTACCCCGTGGAACATTATGGTTGGCGTGGCGATGCCTTAGAGGCAGAGGCGTTTGCGTTTCTTGCAGCACGCAGTTTTTTTGGGCTTCCGATTAGTTTACCTACCACGACAGGGGTTGCCCATCCATGTGTGGGTGGCGGGTTGTATCGCTGATCGTGGTCTCTATCTATCACTGAGATTTAATGAAAAGTTGACGATGCTCAGGGTGACTGACGAGCATCGTAAGAGCAGGGGGAACGGTTTCGGCACTCCCCAAGAATAAATACCCCCCCGGATTAAGCACTTCATTCAGATACATTAGAGCTTTTTGCTTGGTGGGAGGGTCAAAATAAATGAGGACATTACGGCAAAAAATAATATCAAACATGCCATGCGGACGCGCACTATTGAGTAGATTATGCTGCTTGAACGTCACCATTTTTTTAATATTATCTTTAATTTTCCAGCGTTGTTCAGGCATTTGTGAGAAATGTTTAATCAGCATGGGCATGGGCAAGCCACGTTGTACCTCAAACTGATTATAGATACCATCCTCCGCTTTTTTGAGGATTTGCTGATCAATATCACTAGCGAGAATGGATGCCCCCATCGATCCAACCCCCATGCGTTGTTCTTCCATCGTCATCGCAATAGAATAAGGTTCTTGTCCGCTTGAACATGCCGCGCACCAAATCGAGAGCGGGCGCGTGATGCCTCGTGTTTTGAAATCATGCAACACAACATCTTTGAGATACTGAAAGGGCTTGGTATCACGAAAAAATAAGGATTCATTGGTGGTCATTGCCTCAACAATTTCCTGCACCAAGAGGTTCGATGGTTTGCTTCGCATGATCGAGCCTACAAAGGCAGATAAATCCTTATGTCCTCCTTTGGAGGCAATAGGCATCAAGCGCGATTCTAGGAGATAGACCTTATCTTCTGTCAAGTCGATCCCCGAATTCGTTTTGACGAGATTACGAATAAAAGCAAATTCTTGAGCTTGCATTATTTGCCTCCCTCGCATAAACGTTTTATCTTTGAGCTTATATCTTTTAATGGTAAGATGTGATGTGCGATGCCTGCCTGAACTACTGCTTTGGGCATACCCCATACCACAGAGCTATCTTGATCTTGCGCAATGATGGTGCATCCTACTTGATGGGCGAGTTGCGCGCCTTTTAATCCATCATGCCCCATGCCTGTGAGTACGACCAATAGCAAGTGATGCCCATAACTTTCCACAAGAGATTCAATCATAGGATCAGCGGCAGGACGACAAAAATTGACCATCTCCCCTTGATCAAGATGAATGCGTATACCCTCGCGTTGTTTGCTGACACGCATATGGTAATCTCCCGGTGCAATATAGGTGAGACCTTCGCGCACTAATTCCCCATCGGCACCTTCTTTGCAGGGTTTGCCACTGAGAGAACCTAGATTATTTGCTAAAATCACCGTGAATGCTCGCGGCATATGTTGGGTGATAAAAATAGGAATATGTGTTAGTGAGTTTTTTAGATCCTCAAATACGGTGGCTAAGGCCTGAGGCCCGCCCGTGGACGATGCGATAGCAACCGCATGAATGGGCGTTCCTGCGGGCTTGGTGCGTGCAGTTGCCGTGTGCGTAGAGGGGGTGGTATTGGTTCGTGGTGCGACGCGCAATGGCGTAAGATCGGTAGGAGTTCCATATTCAGGATAAAGATCGTGAATTATGTGAATCAGCTCCCTAGAAAAACGATCCATTTCACCCGCTTCCCCCGATGCAGGTTTTTGTACATAGGTTGTCGCACCAAGAGCCAGTACTTTTTTACCAATGTCTGAATCTTTTTTAGTGAGAGTCGATGCCATAATCACTTTGGTGTTGGGGCTGCAACGAACAATTTCAGGAAGTGCGCTTAAGCCATCCTTATTCGGCATTTCAATATCAAGGATCATAATATCAGGCTTATGTTGCTTGGCATGTTCAATAGCGACAACACCATCGGTTGCAGCACTCACCACCTGCAGATGGTCATGAGACTGCAACAAACGTGTGACGATGCCACGTATGATGCTTGAATCATCAGCAATGCAAATGCGTAATGTTTTGGTCATGCTAAACCCAGCATTTCGAGTTTTCCGATGAGAATCTCTTTATCGAATGGTTTCATCACATATTCATTCGCACCTGCCATAAGGGCGTTTTGAATATAATCAAATGAGTTTTCTGTGGTGCAGAAAATGACGTTTGGCGTATCTCCTCCTTCAGGAACGCTACGTAACCAACGTAAAAAATCGATACCATTCATGTTGGGCATATTCCAATCAAGCATGATTAAATCAGGCATACCATGTTCATTAATCCATGTTTGGGCGCATGTACCATCTTCTGCTTCATCTACGGTAAATCCGAGAGGTTCTAAAAAACCCCGAGTGATTTTTCGTACTACTTTTGAGTCATCGACAATTAAGCAACGCATCTTATGTTCTCCTGCGTTATCAACTATAACGCGATTTCTTCAAGAATAAGTTAGTTTTTTATTGAAAATTTAGCAACGCGGTAATATCAAACAGCACTAATAATTCTGATTCTAATTTTGTTACACCTGCGGCAAGTTCTCGCCATGATGCCTGAATGTTCACAGGTACTTTATCAATTTCATGGCTACTCAGTGAAAGTACATCCCCCACGGAATCAACCAACAAACTATAGAGTTCATCATTATAGTCAATGACGACATGCATCGGGCGCGCACCTGTATCGCTACGTTCGGATATGCCCAAGCGACGACGCATATTGATCACTGTCACGATACGTCCACGAAGATTTAATGCACCTTCAATGACGCTTGGTGCTAGGGGAATGCGTGCAATCTGTTGCCCGCGCACAACGTCTTGCACCACCATCACCGAAGCACCAAATAATTGCCCGCCCACACGCATCGTCACAAAACTTTGCGGCGGGGATTGCTTCACAGCGGCATCAGTGCCTTTTTTTAGTAACTGAACGGCGTTGCTCATAGTTAGGTTCTCCTTCTCAATGATAATTATCGGCAGTTTCTGGATTCACGGCACTCATGATTTTGTGAATCAGTTTTTCACGTTCCGTTTTCATCACATAGCCATTCATTCCACATTGATTGACTTTATCCTCGATTGTTTGGTTGGTCGTGGAGGTATAAGCAAAAATTGGAATGGCGTTAAACTCAGGTTTTGCACGAATTGCTTGCGATAGTTCAAATCCATCCATTAATGGCATTTCAATATCAGTGACAATCACATCAAATTCTTGTTTGCCAAGAACAAGCAAGGCATCCCTGCCGCTTGGTACGGCGGTTACTTCCAAGCCAACTTCGGCTAAGAAGGGGACGGTGAGATTGCGGAAGAACATGCTATCTTCGACGAGTAGCACGCGAGGCATACGCGTCGCACCGTTGGTAAGGTCTCTGAAATTAATATCGCACCCAAGGGCATTGCTGAGTAGATAGCCTACGTCAAGAATATCCGTTGATGCCCCTTTAATCACGATCGTGCCAAGGTAGTTAGGATCACGGGATGTGCGTTTTACCTCTGCTTCGGCTAAGACAATATCTAAAATTTCGCTCACGACCAAGCCAACAACCTTGCCATCATAGTTGAATACGATAACCTCACATAAACCTTCTTCAGGGATAGTTTGATCAGGCAGGGTGGAGAGTGACATCAATTCCCCGCGATACTGCACCACAGGTTCACCATTGGAATATTCGATATTCTCAACTTTAATATCTTCAAGGCGTGATACCAATTCCAATGCCACAGCTTTAGGCGTTTTTCCTTCGGTTTTGAACAGTAGGAAATTAATCAGCTTATCTGTATTAAGTGGCATCGATGCATCAGACCGTTGCGGCGTTTGGGATTCCAGCTCCGTTTCTGTGGTTTTTGATAGACCATTAGGATCAAGAATCATGATCACGCCACCATCGCCCAGTACTGTATTTCCTGAATAGATGGGGATGTTTTGCAGACAGCTTGATACGGGTTTTACAACGATTTCTTCGGTGTCATGAATGCCATCGACAATCAAACCAAACTCGCTTCCTCCGACACGGCAGACCACCACAAAGGATTCATCCTCACAATTAATGGGCTTGCCTTCATCAATGCGCAACGTGTACGCTAGAGAAATGAGCGGTAATAATTTTCCACGTAAGCGCAATACAGGAGAACGATTGATCATCTCCATCTTATTGCCACTTTCATCACCTGTTTTCACCATCTCTAGCACGTTAATTTGCGGGAGGGCGAATCGTTGACCGCCACTATCAACAATCAAAACAGAGACAATGGCAAGTGTAAGAGGAATCTTGATGTGGAACGTCGAACCTTTACCTGCAACGGAATGAAGTTCAACCGTACCCCCAATTTTTTCGATATTGGTACGCACCACATCCATCCCAACGCCACGACCAGAGACACTGGTGACTTTTTCAGCAGTAGAAAACCCTGCTTTGAAGATATATTGTGTGATTTGGGATTCTGCCATGGTGGCAAGTTCTTCGGGTGTTGCTAAATTATTCTCTAAGATTTTTTGTTTGACGCGGGCAAGGTTGACACCACGTCCATCATCGGCTATTTCAATGATGATATGTCCGCCTTCATGATAGGCACTGAGTTTTACTTCTCCCATAGGGTTTTTACCCGCTTTTATGCGATCTTCAGGACCTTCTAATCCATGATCGCAGGAATTGCGCACCATATGGGTGAGCGGATCTTTGATCATCTCAAGTAATTGACGATCCAGTTCCGTTTCAGAACCAATCATTTTCAGATCAATTTTCTTACCCAACTCCATCGACAAATCCCGAATAAGGCGCGGGAATTTTGCCCATGCATTGCTGATGGGCTGCATTCGCGTTTTCATCACCCCTTCTTGCAATTCCGTTGTGATGTGGCTGAGATGCTGCAATGGCGTGTTGAAGGCATCATTATCATGAATGCGCGCAAGCTGTAATAGCTGGTTACGTGTCAATACGAGTTCTCCAACCATCTGCATCAGATTTTCTAAGACGCTGAGATTCACCCGAATACTTTGATTCGCTTCGGATGCGGCGTTATTGGTGGCAGGGGCATTCGCACCTTGCTTTAATGCTTCTTGCTTTACCGCCTCAGGTAATTCTTGCGCGATAGGGGCAGGTTTAGGAGCGGGAGCAGGGGCGGGAGGTGCTGGCTCTGCTTCGGTGTGTGCTGCTTGTGGCGTAGGGGCAGCAAATGCAGCTTCCATTTCTTCCGCGCTTGCCGATGTAGCAACCATAATCGCAGGGGCTTCCATGCCCGTATCCATCATTTGACCGCCTTCTTTTTCAGCGATTGCACCGTTGGAATCTGCGAAGACATTCAAACGACGGCATAAATCTTCATCGCTTCCCTCAGGTTCGTTGCCGTTCGCTGCCAAATAATCCATGATGTTTTTGATGCGATCGAGTGATTCAAGAATCATCGAAATGGAAATGGAAGAGACGGTGATTTGCCGTTCACGTACTTTTCCTAGGACATTTTCTCCCGCATGGGCAACGGTAGCAAGCCGTGGTAATCCTAAAAATCCGCACGTGCCTTTGATGGTATGGACTAAGCGAAAAATATTGCCCAATGTTTCCATATCATCGGGGTTCTGCTCTAGTTTCACCAGCTCTGAATCCAGCATGGAAAGGCTTTCACCAGTTTCTGTAATAAATTCTGCAATTAAATCATCCATATCGTACCATCATTGGGATTTAAGGTTTGTCCGACCATATAAGACGAAGATGCGCAAAGGTTTCTTGCACATCAAGCGTCAGTGTTGCGCCGAGATGTTGGGCTAATAATGCCGCATAATACACATGTATTGTTTGGGTATCTGGAATATGGATGTCAGGATGCACCAAGGCTTGTTGCACTTTATCTTCCATCCGCACATTGCTTCCATGTACGACAATGAGGATGCTAGGCGGGTTTTGATGCTGTTCGATTGCGCATGAACCACCACGGATCAAACACGCCCCCATGATTATCACCAGATTCAATAAAAGACGACATGCTTCATGGCTTAAGCGAAGTGATCCTATTTCAAAGCCTAAGGTTGTTTTGCTACCCTCAAAATAATTTTGTAGGAGTTTATAATGTTCGACAATATCCGCATCACCTTGTTCTTTTAAGATGCCATAGAGATAACGAAATAATTGAATCCGCACTAAGGCATGATGCGCACTTTGTTCGATCAATTCGATGGCTTGATGCTGCATACTGCCACTATCATGTAAAAATTCAACGCCATTATGGATCGCTCCGACAGGACCTGTAATGTCATGGCAAAAACGCGTGAGCAATAATTGCGCGAAGTTGATATGGCGATGTGAAAAATGAGAAGGATTCATAGGTTTACTTATGACGTGGAATGTTAAACAATACGTAAAGACGCGCTAGAATTCGTATAAGCATACTCATGCAGGAATATTTGATGAAGTGGGTGCATTTTTTCGATTGCGTCATGATTCATGATATGTGTACTATAAGCGCATGGTAAAAATAATTCTATGGATGGTGTGTATCCTCATGCAAAGCATGTTTGTTGTGGATGCGCGTGCGATCACGATTGCGAAGCCCGTCACAACCGAACGTGCATCGTACCGTATCTATTATACGGGAATCCCGATTGGGAGCGTGCGTTTATGGCGGGAAGTGAATGATGGTTATGAAAAAATTACCGCTTCGATTAAAACTACAGGCTTGTTGCGCGTCTTTAATAAGCAAAAACGCACACTTGAGGTGATGGGGAAGCATCATAAGGGGGTTTTTACACCGATTATGTATGAAGCGCGGGTGGAATATCCTCATAAGAAGCGTCTGACAACCATTTCCTATGATGCAGGAGCTATGCGGGAAGTGCTGCATACTCCTGAATTATTGCCACGTGATGACATTGCTTTAGATAAGGTGGGAAGTGCCTATGATCCTCTGACAAGTGCTGTCTATTTATTGCATTTTATGGCAGATACATCACTGAACCATCACCCCTTTGCAACAAAAATCTTTGATGGCAAACGTCTCTTGATGGGCTATGCCCTTCCGAAAGCCTCTAAAGATGCTGCGTGTATTGCGCCGTGCCGTACCTATCAACTTTCCTATAAGCCGTTGCTTGGTTATGATGCGCAAGAACAAGAAGATGCACGCAATCAACAACCTTTCGTGATACGCTATAACCGCGCACACTCTTACTTCCCTATCTCATTGACGGCTAAAGGTGCGTTTGGCAAAATTGAAATACGGCGTGTCAAAGAGGATTAGGGCAACATGCGTTTCAAAATACCATCTTTATTGATGAAATGATGCATTAATGCAGCACCCACATGCAGTGCAAGAAGCACAAAGAAGGCAATCATACCAGTTTCATGAATCTCTCCAAGAAGTTCACCGCGTGCAGGATTTTTATCAACAAGGTGGGGTAATTCAATTAAACCAAAAACGGATGTGGGATAGCCAAAAGAAGAAGACATCAGCCATCCTGAAAGAGGCATACCAATCATCGCAGCATAGAGCGCGCCATGCACCGCATGGGATGCGATGCGCTGCCATCGAGGCATTGTGGTAGGTAAGGTCGGAGTGGGATTGGTGATGCGCCAAATAATGCGGATGATCACCAAACTAAGAACGATAATCCCGAAGGCTTTATGCAATCCATAAAGTTCATATTTTTGCGGAGCAGCAGGCATGTCTGTCATGATGATACCAAGTGCCAATAAACCGATGATGAGACATGCCATCACCCAATGCAGCCCTTTGCTGAGCCATCCGTAGGTTTCAGTGCTATTGCGCATCATGGCAGACCCTCCTATATTATATATATGTGAAACATTCATATCACAAATAAGGATAGAAAAAAACAAAAATTTGACTTAAACTTATCTTATTGTTTATTTTTATTTATTATACTTATGAAGTACTATCAAAGAATAGAACCAAGGAGAACATGATTCTATGAATCTATCACTGAATAACATCGCGCTTTACAGCATCTATGAATGGCATCGTGCGACCATAGCACCTGTGCAGGCTTTTGCAAGCCTCAGCAAGAATATGCTAACGTTTAACCCGATGGCACAGACGCGGGCGGGTAGGCATACTACCGCAGGGTTTGAATTATTGGAACGTCTGACACGTAATTACACCAAGCCATCTTTTGGTATTACCCATACTGTGGTGGATGGTGAGCAAGTCGCAGTTGAAGATATTGTGGTGATGCGTGAACCTTTTTGTCATCTACGCCATTTTAAGCGTGCAGGAGTGCGTGAGCGAACCCCTAAGATATTAGTGGTTGCGCCGATGTCGGGGCATCATGCTACTTTATTGCGTGGTACGGTTGAGGCATTATTACCGCACGCTGAGGTATACATCACTGATTGGATCGATGCACGAGAAATCCCTGTGTTGCATGGTACATTTGATCTTGATGATTATATTGACATGGTGCGGGATTGCATCCGCTTTATTGGACGGCATGTGCATGTGGTGGCGGTGTGTCAACCTTCCGTTCCTGTGATGGCAGCGGTGTCACTCATGAGTGAAGATGATGATCCGTTTGTTCCCGCAAGCATGACGCTGATGGGAGGGCCGATTGATACGCGTGTAGGCGTGACAAAAGTCAATGAACTCGCTACCCAAAAACCACTTGAATGGTTTGAGCATAATGTCATCACCTATGTGCCGTGTAATTATACGGGTTTTATGCGCCCCGTTTATCCGGGATTTTTGCAGTTAAGTGGCTTTATGACGATGAATCTAGATCGTCATATTGGAGAGCATGTTAAATTATTCAACCATCTTGTTGAAGGCGATGGTGAAAATGCTGAGATGCATCGTAAATTCTATGATGAATATCTGTCGGTCGCTGATATTACCGCTGAATTTTATTTGATGACTATCGATAAAGTCTTTCAACGTCATTGCTTGCCCAAAGGTGAATTTGAATATCGCGGTCGTTTGGTGCAACCAGAATATATCACGGAAACATCCTTGTTGTGTGTAGAGGGTGAGTTGGATGATATTTCAGGGGTAGGGCAAACTAAAGCGGCAATGGATTTATGCAGCAATCTTGCGCCAGAGAAGAAACGTTATCATTTGCAGCCAAGCACAGGGCATTATGGAATCTTCAACGGTAGAAAATACCGCGAACAAATCGTTCCTGTGATGTTAGAGCATATTCACGCAGCGAATCCATCCGTGAAGGTGAAGCCACGTATTGTGCAGACGAATAGCGTAACGCCCAAAACCCCAACGACGCGCAGAACACGCTAAGAGAGTTTTGTATAATTTTCACAATGGTTGAAATCACTATAAATAAACCACACAACCTGTCATGCCTGCGTAGGCAGGCATCCAGAACAACTTTTTTGACTGGATACCCGCCTGCGCGGGTATGACTCTATAGTGAACCGCTATACACCTCACAGCATCCTTTTGCTAAGGCACGTACTCGGGCAATATAGCCAGCGCGTTCTGTTACGCCGATCGCGCCACGGGCATCGAGCAAATTGAACAGATGCGATGCTTTGAGGCAATAATCATACGCAGGCAGAGCAAGGCGCAATGCAAGTAATTTAGCACATTCGGCTTCTGCATCACTGAAATGCTGCATGAGCATGGTGCAATCTGCATATTCTAAATTATAGGTAGATTGCTCCACTTCATTACGATGGAATACGTCACGATAGGTGACGGCGGGTCGTCCTTCTATGGGGCTGTTCCATAGTAGATCATAGACATTTTCAACGCCTTGAATATACATCGCAAGACGCTCTAAGCCATAGGTAATTTCCCCTGTGACGGGCTTGCACTCAAAGCCTCCGACTTGTTGGAAATAGGTGAATTGTGTCACTTCCATGCCGTCGCACCAGACTTCCCATCCAAGCCCCCATGCGCCAAGGGTGGGGCTTTCCCAATCATCTTCTACAAAGCGAATATCGTGCAGGCGGGTATCAATCCCGAGAGCTTCCAAACTGCCAAGATAAAGTTCTTGGATGTTATCAGGGGAGGGCTTTAACACGACTTGAAATTGATAATAATGTTGCAAACGATTCGGATTTTCGCCATAACGCCCATCTTTCGGACGGCGTGATGGTTGCACATAGGCGGCATTCCACGGTTGCGATCCTAAAGCGCGCAGCGTGGTTGCAGGGTGAAACGTACCCGCACCTACTTCCATATCATAAGGTTGCACAAGTACGCATCCTTGCTTTGCCCAATAATGCTGCAAGGTTAAGATAATATCTTGAAACGCAAACACCTTAGTGTGCGCCTGTGATGGAGTTGGAAGAATCGTCATTGTCATAAGCCCATAGTTTATAACGAATATGGTGCGGTGAAGCAAAAAAAAAATGCACCAAATTAGGTAAAATCATGAAAAATAGACAAATAAATAGTTTACAATGTGATAAAAATAGTTTAATAAAGATATAACAGAATGTGTGTTCTGAGGAAAAATAACATCTAACGAGGTAGTAACCCATGAAATTAAACAAATTTGTATCTATGTTGGCGATTATGGCTGTAGCTTCTGCAGCTCAAGCAAATGATAATGACGCAAACATTGCTCAACAAGGAAATGGCAATGCAGCAAGTGCTGTGCAAGTTGGTAACCATAATTATGCAGGCGTAAAGCAAACAGGCACTGCAAACGGTGTTGATGCGGATCAAAATGGCACATCAAACTCTTTGTGGGTAACACAAACTGGTGTTGATAACCAAGCGGTTGTTGGTCAAATTGGTGCGGGTAATCAAGCGAACGCTGTACAAACAGGCAATGCAAATGATTTGTGCATCCAACAAGTTGGGCATGGCAACGTGTCTGCTGTAGCGCAAACAGGAAACAATAACGCTAACTATACTGAGCAAAATGGTCAATATAATAACGGTTATGTAAGCCAAAATGGCGTTGGTAACAATGCTGATGTTGTGCAACGTGGCGATCGCAACCAAGCGAGCATCACGCAATCAGGCAATGCTAACCAAGCTGCTGCAAAACAATATGGTTCAGATAACCGTACTACAGCAACGCAGCATGGTACAGGTAATTATGCATACCTCACGCAACAAGGTCATAATAATGGCATCCACAGCGCGCAAACAGGTATTCAAAACTATGCCGTTGTGACGCAAATTGGTTCTGGCAATAATGCAGAATTGGCACAAAATGGCAATGCGAACAATGCAAACATTCAACAAAATGGTCATTCTGAGAATGCAGTTGTTTCACAAACAGGCAACAACAATGTTGCTAGCGTGTTCCAAAGCAACTAAGTATTGTGCAACGTGATTAGGCGTTAGTAATATAGGAGGGAAAGTATTCTTATCCCTCCTATATTACATGTGCTTATAAAATTTATGCGCCCGTATGTGCATCGTGCGCAACGACAACATCATGAAATACGCAACAAATTAAACACACAACAATGAGTGTATAGTATGAATAATAAACAATTTTCACGCTTTATCATGCTATTATGTGCGTTGATAGGGGAGGCATCTGTGGCGCAAGCAGAAGGCAATAATGTGTTCATCGAGCAAGTTTCAGCCGCAAATAGTGCTGAGGTGCGTCAATCAGGGCAAGCAAACCGTGTCACTATCGTGCAACGCGGGCATGATGGTCAGGTATCATTGCAGCAACGTGGTTCGGCAAGCAGCGCAAATGTACGGCAGGACGGTTCGGCGAATGTATCACGTGTGGTGCAGCACGGACATGGTAACCGTGTGACGCAAACACAAATGGGCAGCTCCAATCAAGCAATCGCAGAGCAATATGGCAATGGTAATGTGATCGAGCAGCGTTTGGAAGGGCAGGATAACCGCGTTGAAAATACCCAACGTGGCAATCACAATCATGCTGATGTAACTTTTGATGGCAATTATAACACGTTGGTGAACCGTCAAAATGGTGATGGCAATTCCTATTCGATTCAACATACGGGCAATGGCTTGAACATGACGGTGACACAAACGCAATAAGGATAATTTCGATGATGCATAAAATTGGTAGTGTAGCATTAATGCTGATTATGGGGGCATCCTTTGCCCACGCAAGTGAGATTGTTTATCGTCCCATCAATCCAAGTTTTGGGGGAAATCCTTTTAATAGTTCGCATCTTATCGGTCTTGCTGATGCGCAAAATGATCATGAACGCCCTGAAGATCCGCGCATGAGCAATCTTGAGAGCTTTGAACGCACCATTACCAGCAGCTTGCTTAATCGTATTTCATCGGAAATATCTGATCGTATTTTAGGGGAAAATGCGCAAGAATCAGGCACATTTTTGGTGGGCAATACCCGTCTTGATTTTCAACAGCAAGGTCCTAACGTTTTGATTAACATCAATGATTTGGCGACGGGCGGTCAAACGTCGATTACCATCCCTAATCCTCGTTTTTAATCCTATTTTACTTTATAGATGGTATTTCTTATGCGTTGTACATCACGCCTTACTCTTTTATTGACCTGCACATGCCTTGCTCTTTCTGGATGTAGCCGAAGTTCGGTGAGCGACATGGTGCTTGCGAAAGATGCGCGATTTTTAGAGCAAACCCAATCAGGGCAAGTGCTTAAAAGGCTTCCCGCGCCAAAAAATAAAATTGTTGTGGCGGTGTATGAATTTCAAGATCAAACGGGGCAGCATAAAGCCAATGATAGTATAGCGGATTTTTCGCGTGCAGTGACGCAAGGCGGGGTTTCCATCCTCAAAAAAGCGTTGTTAGATGCAGGAGATCATCAATGGTTTACCGTGCTTGAGCGCGGCGGCTTGAATAATTTGTTGCAAGAACGCAAAATCATTCGTGATACGCGTCAGCAATATGTCGGTCCTGATGGGCAACCTTTGCCCGATATTCCACCGTTACTTTATGCGGGTATGTTGATTGAGGGGGGTATTATCTCCTATGAGACGAACACGATCACAGGAGGAGCAGGGGCGCGTTATCTTGGCATTGGCGGGAATACAGAATATCGTCAAGATATTGTGACGATTTATTTGCGTGCTACCAATGTGCAAACGGGTGAGGTGTTGACTTCAGTGGATGCATCCAAAACCATCTATTCAACAATGGTGCGTGGCGGTGTCTTTAAGTTTGTATCCTTTGATGAATTGCTTGAAATTGAGACGGGCTTCTCAGTCAATGAACCGCCACAATTTGCAGCGCGTCAGGCGGTTGAAGCGGCGGTCTATGCTATGATTATGGAGGGCGCACAGCAAGGCATTTGGCAGTTTGCTGATGAGAAAGCAGGAAAAATTGCCTTAGCAGCGTATCAACAGCGAAAAAATAAAGAGCGGTTGGATGAAGATATTCAGGATGTTCCCACCACCACACTATCCACCGACAACAAAACTGATGCCGATGAGTTAGAGCAAGATCAAGAGAAGCCTTCATCATTTTGGGCGTGGTTACCTCCTTCGCTTGTGGGTTCTGTCGGTGATTCTGAATCCACCGAACAACTTGCCCCTTATAGGATGCAAAAACAACCAGACGTGCCGAATGCCCAAGCGTCACGCGCCGAAGATTTTGCTAAGACGCGGGTGCGCTCAGATGTTCAACCTGCAGGAACGCGTTATTCTGAAGAAGTATTGCGCTCTTACATTAATAATCTTTCCAGTTGGGTATGGCGTAAAAATCGTCAAACTTCAGAAAGTGAACGTTTGATGGGGACAACCAAAGTGCAGATACGCTTGGATCGACAAGGACGATTGCAGGATCATTGGATTATTAGTTCCTCAGGAAGCAATGTATCGGATGCCATCGCGATGGAAATGGTGCGCAAAGCACATCCGTTCCCTGTGATTCCAGCGGATTATTATCCTGAACGGCAATTCCATGAATTTGTGATTCAAATTACAGGTCGTAATTAGGCGGTGTTTTAGTCCTATACTCATCGCACATGAAGATGCGTAGTATCTGAAATGTGGAAAAGATGAGTATTTTTAATAAGATATACCCTCAATTTCACTTCAAGGACTCAAGTCCTTAAAGTGAAATGGGTATAAAGTGAATGGGCTAGAGAAGGTAGAACTTTCTTTTGCATACGCATTATGCTATAAGCGATTCTTATGTCGTCACGCTTGATTTCTCGCTATATTGCAGGGCTGCTTTTATGGCCCTCATTGTTGATTGCTTTTTCGCTCACGGGCATTGTGTGGCTGATGCAGGCATTGCGTTTTGTCGATTTCATCATTAATCGCGGGCTATCGGTTGGAGATTTTCTCTATCTGACGATGCTGATTCTACCCTCTTTGCTGAATATGATTTTGCCGATTGCTTTAGTGATTGCTGTGGTTTTTGTTTATCATAAACTTTATGCAGAAAGTGAACTTGCAGCGATGCAAGCATCGGGCTTATCACGATGGCAATTAGCGTGCGGTGCGCTGTGGGGATGTGCCGTTGTTTTGGTGATTACCTATGCGCATACGCTGTATTTATTGCCTACGGCGAATCGCAAATTCAAAGATATGAAAGAGTTTTTGAAGGATAATTATGCATCTATTCTTCTGCAAGAACAAGTGTTTAATCATCCTGCTGATGGGGTTACTGTCTTCATTCAACAGCGTTTAGAGGATGGCAAGTTGCAGGGGATTTTGGTGCATGATAATCGCAGCCCTGAGGTAGCTGTGACGATGATGGCGGATGAAGCAACGCTGACGCAAACCGCAGCAGGATCGCGCTTTTTGCTGACGCATGGCATACGGCAAGAAATGCGCAATGGGCAGATTACATGGCTGAATTTTGATCGCTATACATTGGATATTCGGTTCTTCACGCAAAAATCCATGCAACGTGAACGTGGTGAGAGTGAACAATATATCTCCGAATTATTTCATGAAGGCGGGAGTGATGATATGTTGCAACGTAATAAACGCCGTGCGGAAGGGCATCAAAGAATCTTATGGCCGTGGTTTTCTTTTGCATTGCCTTTGGTGGCCATGGCATTATTGATAAGCGGGGAGTTTAATCGTCGTGGGATGTGGAAGCGTCTTACGGTGATTGCGTGCGCAACCTTGGCGCAATTATTGGCATTTTTTGGCTTGATTAACCTCATGGTCAAAACTCCGTTCCTTGTTGCGGTGAGTTATGGATTTGTGTTGGTGTTGATTGTTGGCTCGATTATCATACTCACGCGGGCGCATCTTTGGGTGAAGCAACCGCCAGAACATATGACATGTGAGGGGTAAGATTTTATGACATTCATCCTCGCACGTTATCTTGCGCGCCATATGTTTTTTAATGTGCTGATTGCTTTTGGTGTGGTGCTTGCGATTGCGGGATTGATTGATTTGGTTGAAATTTTTCGTCGCACCGCCAATAAAGAAGCCATTAGTTTGATGCTAACGTTGAAAATGGCGATGTTACGTTTGCCGCATTTGGGAGAAAAATTACTACCCTACTCCGTGCTGATTGGCACGATGATGGCACTCATGAAATTGACGCGTAGTTCAGAATTGGTGATTGTGCGTAGTGCAGGGGTCTCAGTATGGAAGTTTCTAACTCCTGCCTTAGTGCTTTCGGCGGGGCTTGGATGTTTTAGCTTGATGGTGTTGAACCCGTTAGCGGCTGCATCGCTTGCCTATTATGAACGGTTGGAAACACGCTATATTCTTGGAAGCAGTGAATTATTCTCTCTATCGTCCTCAGGTCTGTGGCTGCGTCATGTCGATGAGCGTGATGGGGCAACTTTTTACGGCACGCCCATTCATTCCTATATTTTACAAGCAGCGCATATTGCGCAATCGGATATGTCCCTTAACCGAGTGATTATTTTCTTGCAAGATAAGAATGCACATTTTATTGGGCGCATTGATGCGGATCGCGCATTGTTGCAAGATCGGCAATGGCATATTCAGGATGCGATGCTTTCTGCACCGGGGCGCGTGCCATTGCAACATGAGCAGATGAATTTGCCCACGGAATTGAGCATACGGCAGATTCAAGATAGTTTTGCAGAGCCACGCACCCTATCTTTTTGGCAGCTTTCGAGCTTTATAGAGACGTTGGAAAAAGCAGGATTTTCTGCATTACGTCACAAGATTCATTGGTACAGCATTTTGCTGAGTCCGTTTGTCTTTGTGGCAATGGTGATGCTTGCCGCGCTTTTTTCATTGCGTCAACCGCGTCGGGGTAAATTGATGTTGATGGTATTTGGAGCTGTGGTGACAGGCTTCTTCTTGAACTTTGTGAGTGGATTATTCCATGCATTTGGTTATTCAGGTGAATTATCGATTGAAGTGGCGGTTTTTGCCCCACAGCTTCTTTCTGTGCTTATCAGTATGCTTATTTTACTGCATGTCGAAGATGGCTAACGTGTTAGCTCTTGCGCATTGGTGGCGCGTTGCTGGAGGGCATTATCTGCAAATGATGTACCCGTGGCATCTTGGGCAGCACGCATGACAATTTCTTTCGGAGAAAAATTGCGTTCAACGCTTTTGCGACCATTCTGCACGATGGATTGAATAAGAGCATTATTTTTTGCAGGGTTGACCGGCTCAACCGTAGGTGGGGCTGGTTGCGGTATCTCCACACCTGCTTCTTTTGCTTGGTGCTGGACGTGTGCAATCTGCGTTTCAATGACGTTATTATGCTCTTGCGCATTGCGACGTGCGCCCACAGCCCCCGCAACACCTACGGCACTTGCTGCGATGCCACCGCCTAGAACTCCTGTGCCGATAAGAGCAGGCACTATGCCACCAAATGCACCTGTGAGTCCTGCACTGAGTGCCGTTGCACCACTAACCCCCATCGCACCAAGGAAACCTAAAGAAAATAGCCCCACACCCGTGAGTGCCATTGCCCCAAGTCCAAAGGTTAGCATTGCAGGGGCAGCCCTGCGCACAAAGCCTTTCACGCCTTCAAACTTAAGATCATATTTGCTTTGTTGCAAATGATCTATCTGTGATGAAAAAGGTACTTCAGAAGCCATAGAAACGCTTGCGTATGAGGTTGCTAGAAACGATATTGGCTAGAGTATATCAGAAAAATCATACACAAAGATGAATTTTTTATGACATTACAATGTATATGACATTACACTGCACCAAGTGAAGTCAGTGCAGCATATAAGGCATCAAGGGGTAATCCTTTGATGGCATCAGCACTTCCTTGGACGGAGTGAAATAATAGATGTCCTGTTTTTTCGTAACAATAAGAACCACATGCATGAAAAGGCTCATCCGTTTGAATGTAATCAATGATTTCTTTGTCACAAAGAGAGCGCATATCTAAAATGACGGTTTCAATAGCACTCCAGAGGTGAACACCTCCCTTAAAAATACACGCCGCACTATGTTGATAATGTCTATTCCCTTGAAGCGCGGTTAAATGCTGCATTGCACGCTCAACAACCAAGGGTTTTCCAAATATCGTGCTATTATAGTCACATACCTGATCTGCACCGATGACATACGCCTCAGGGTGAAGAATACTCACAGCATGTGCTTTGCCGTGGGCAAGAAGGATGGATTGCTGCACAGGGGGGAGGTGGGCAATCACCTCCTTTTGTGCGTCTTCATCATAAGGCGACGTGATCGCTGTGAATGGAACAGCGCGTTCTTCAAGCATAGCACGCCGCACAGAAGATTGTGATGCTAGGATAATCGACATAGATTTACGCGTGAGAAAACTCAAACACGCCATCGACTTCAACAGAGACACCGAACGGTAAGCTACTTACACCCACAGCAAAACGCGCATGAGAACCGATTTCTTTTCCAAAAACCTCGACCATAAGATCAGATACGCCATTAGCAACTTTAGGATGATCCGTATAGTCAGGCGTAGCACTCACAAAGATACCCAAACGCACGCAACGTGTGATAGTGTCCAGTGAACCCGCAGCGGCTTTGAGTACTGCAAGGATATTAATACCACAAGTGCGCGCCACATCTTGTGCTTCTTCAAGTGATATATTTGCACCTAATGTGCCTTTGCCCGTCATCACGCCATCCTTTGATGGCAGAGTGCCTGAAACAAAAATATGCGAACCAGAAATGGTGAAAGGAACATAATTTGCTGCTGGCATGGTTACGGTTGGAAGGATAATTCCCATATCAGCTAGTTTTTTTTCTATAGACATAGCATACCTCATGACGGTTAATTGATTGCTTTTATGTGTATACATTGTCTCATCATGGTTTGGCAAGAATAACTCATCATGATCGAATATAAAAAAAACAACTGTGATATTTTAGTTTAAGATGTTTGAAAATACACAAGGAATCAGCAAATCTAGACTATAGTAAAGATATTTTTTTATGCAAATATCCATTATTACTGCAAAGAATGCTTGACCTTTATAGGCAAGTCACGCTAATAAAAGATGTTCGCGTTGTGTGTCAGAGGTATTACACCGAGGATATGAAGCGCGGGGGTAAATGTTTTAGAGAGAACCTAGGTTCTGGGTGATGGTAAAAGAAGATGAGAATTGTAGGAATGCTTATCGCAGCGGTCGTGGCACTTGCAGCCGCGTTTTTCGCTTATAATATAATGGACAAAGGCGAACAAGTCGTCACAGTACAAGCTGCGCAACAAGAGTCAAAGACTGTGAAGATATTGGTCGCTGCTCGTGATATTGAGCTGGGGGATAAATTGTCAGCTGAAGATGTGACAACAGCAGATTGGCCAGATCATTTAGCAACGGAAGCAACAGGCTTTGTATCGGAAAGAGATGATATTTCCATTGTGGTTGGTCGTGTTGCACGCTCACCTTTTGTGAAAGATGAACCTTTGAACATTAAGCGTTTGTCTAATCCGGAAGACCCTAATTTTATCGCAGCGCAACTGCCTGAAGGCATGAGGATGGCAACGGTATCTAGTGATGTTGTGGCGGGTCTTGCTGGTTTTGTTTATCCGGGGGATCGTGTGGATGTATTGTTAACGCGTAAATTTCCTCTGAAGCGTGAAGTTGCAGACGCAACGGGATTGAATGAAACAAGTATGTCAGAAACGCTTATATCTAATATCCGTGTTCTTGCTGTGAACCAAAGTGCCACTGTTGATCCTGAAGATGTTAGTTCTGAAAATGGACTGTCGAAAAATGATCGCATTCCTTCATCGGTAAGTTTAGAAGTTTCTGCTTCTGATGCGGCGAAGTTACGTTTGGGGCAGGAAACGGGATATGTTACTTTGGCATTGCGTTCTCTCAAGGACAAAGATGCTGAGCCAGAGCATGTATTGGTGACGGAGCCTGATGTGACGGTTGCTGATGATGAGGGATATGTTGTCAATCCGTTTAAGCTCGAACAGAAAGAAGTTGTTTCGTTGGTTTTGGGTACGAAACAGACGGTTGTTCAGATGAAGGCAAAAGAAGAAGAAGAAGAAGCTGAATCTTCTGTGGAAAATGATTCACGTGATGAATCTGCTCATTACGAACAAGTAGAGCAAGAATTAGAAGAAATCATTGAGTAAAAAAATTATAAGTGAGATAAGTACATGGTAATGTTGGGTAAAATCAAGAAATCCTTCTTTCTAGCAACAAGTGTTGTGGCGTTAGCTTCTGCATCTGGAGCGTGGTCTGAAACAATCGTTGTTCCTAAGGGGCGTTCGCAACTCATAGATGTTTCTGAGGACATGACAGAAGTTATTGTCGCAGATCCACAGATTGCCGATGCGTATGTGCATGATAAGCGTAAAGTATCGGTCATGGGGCGCGCTCTTGGTATCACGGATGTGCGTATCTTGGGTTCGGATGGTGTGTTGCGTGATATAACAGTGAATGTTGGCTATGATCTTCCCGCTATTCGTAAGGCGCTGAAAGATTATTTGCCACATGAAGATGTTGCTGTTGAAATGCTGAATGCTAATTTGGTGTTGAGTGGTAGAGTCACTGATGCGGCGGCGGCTGAGAAAGCTGTACGTATTGTTGAGGAATATCTTTCTCAAACACCGAAGGAACAAACACCTAAAATTGGTTCTGGAATCCTAAACTTACTTGAAATAGCGAGCGGTCAACAGGTGATGTTGCGCGTGCGTGTTGGTGAGATGCGACGTTCTGCCTTGAAGCGTTTGGGGCTGAATGTGCAGTCGGTTAAAGCGAATGCTAATAGTGCCTTTACTTTTGCTACAGGTGGCGGTATTGATGCATTTCGTGTAGGATCTGAATTGGGATTTGGTCAGTTTGAGTTACCTAATTCAACCACAGATGTGCGTGGGTTCTTGTCTGCAAGAACAAATGGCAGCAGTGGTGGTCTTTCTGCAATGTTGGATGCTTTGGAACGTGATAATTTATTTAAGATATTGGCAGAGCCGAATCTTGTATCATTGTCAGGTGAGGAATCACAGTTTCTTGCAGGCGGTGAATTCCCTGTTCCGGTGCCGCAGTTCCAACAAGTAGCGATTGAATATAAGCCGTTTGGTGTTGCTGTTAAGTTTACGCCGTTTGTATTATCTGAAAATCGCGTGCGGATTGCTGTTGAGCCAGAAGTTTCTGAAATCAACCGTGATAATGTGTTGCAGCTTGATGGATTTGTCGTGCCAAGTTTGAGTACGCGTCGTGCGCAAACGGTTGTGGAACTATCTCCCGGAGAAAGTTTCATGATTGCAGGGTTGATTCAAGATACTCTTGCATCGAGTGTTGATTCGTTGCCGGGCTTGAAGGAAGTTCCTATTCTTGGTGCTTTATTCAGCAGTGTGAGTTTCAAGCGTGAAGAAACTGAGCTTGTCTTGGCAGTGACTCCGTACATTGTTGATCCGCTTGTTTCATCAGATGTAAAAATGCCGACAGATGATTTCCGACCTGCAAGTATGATGGAAATGTTCTTTTATGGTGCAATTACTAGCTTGTCAGGCGATCAAGATCGTGTGACGCAAATTCCAACAACAGAAGGGCCTGTTGGCTTTATGGTAGATTAAATGATAAAAAAAGTATCTTCTTATATTGTTCCGCTTAGTATTTTATTTTTTGCTGGATGTTCAGAAATCCCTATTTCTGCTTATGCAAACAGAGGGACGCCCGAATCATTACTGGATGTATCTTCAGAAGTGGTAACGGTGCAACTTTCTTCTCCTGATTCCGCCATGGAGATACAGGAGTGGATTGAAAGCGATCAGCCGACACGTGCAGAAGTGCATTGCA
Organism: Alphaproteobacteria bacterium; assembly: GCA_004292675.1. Classification (GTDB taxonomy): domain Bacteria; phylum Pseudomonadota; class Alphaproteobacteria; order Rickettsiales; family UBA998; genus RDZH01. Next base: position 97,934 of record RDXO01000017.1, read on the forward strand.
CTGAAGCGAATGCTGCTGCATGTGATACAGCAGAGCAATCATTGCAGCTTTATGGTGTTGATTATGAGCGTATTCCGTCTGATGTTGATGAGCTGAATCTTATTTATGAGCGTGTCGTGGCAAATGATTGTGAGAATCGTTATATAGCGAACCGCATCAACCCGTATAATTTACATCATCCACATTATGGATGTTCGATTGCATCAAATATGGTGCAAATGGTGAGCGATAGAAGGCAATTTGTTAACCCATCTTTGCTAGGATTTGTTGATGGAATGCAAGCGGTTCAAGATGTCGGTAAATACCGTACCTTTAAGTCGCGTGAATTCTTTAAGCGAGAAGCCACCGTTGCCAGCGTTCGTTCGGGTGGTGGACGTTAAACCTAGTTGTCTTTAAGCGAGTATCGTATGGAACTTAGCCCTGTATTAGCGATTGTTACACATCCTTCGGAAACAGAATCTATTACATGGGTAACCCGTGCGCTTGGTTATCAGAGAGCCGAGATCGTGCAAGGTACGCCCTTAGATGCTGCTCGTCATATTAATGAGATGCGCTATAACCCTAAATATATTATTGTATTTATCGGTGATCGCAAACATGATGTATTGGCTGAGCTTGATGCTTTGGCTGAGCAGTGCGATTCACATACACGCGTTGTGGTGATTGGTAATGCGAATGATATTAGCTTCTACCGCTCGCTTCGTGATCGAGGGATTGTTGAGTATTTTAACTATCCTTTGCCTGTTGATGAGGTGAGAAATGCCTTGTTCCAGAATAATATTTCTGGAGAGTGCATTGGAAAAGTTATTTCGTTTATTGGCGGTGGGGCAGGTGATGGTTCGAGCATGGTCGCGTTAAATACAGCGTATTTATTAGCGAGGAATCATAAGAAACGTGTTGTTCTGGTCGATTTAGATTATCAATTTGGAATGGTTGCGCGTCAGTTGGAGCTTCAAACAAGCTACAGTATCAAGGAAATATTTGATCATCCTGAACGTGGCGTGGATGGAACATTAGTCGAACGTATGGTGGTGCATTATCGTGACGGTATGGATGTCATCGTATCCCCTACCCAACTTAATTTTATGCCGAGTCTTGAGCCTGAAATTATACGAGATTTTGTAGGTCATCTTTCTGCAAAATATGATTATGTTGTTTTGGATATTCCTCATAGCTGGAATCCATGGGTTTCATCTGTGATTAGTTTTAGTGATCATATTGTGCTTGTGGCGCAGTTGTTGCTTAAATCTATTACCCATAGTTCACGATTATTGGCGTTATGGGGCGATTTGGGGCTTTCGGAAAAGACGATTTCTGTGGTGGTCAATCGTAGTGGGTCTCGCTATAAAGAGGCGGTGCATCCTAAGGATTTTGAAAGGATTTTAGGTCGTCCTATTGGTTTTTATCTTCCTAATGATATTAAAACTATTTGTCATTCGGAAAATAAAGGTGTGCCGATCGCGGATGTGGGTAAGACTTTTTTGGGGAGTGAATTAGAAAAAATTGCACGCTCCATTGCTGAAGATGCGCATCTGAATGGAGGTGTATAATGTTTGGAAAAAAACCTGGTTCTGATGGTGCAAATGGCGTTCCAAAATCGTATTCATCTACTCCCCCTACGTCTGTTCCTGTGGGTGATGCTCAGGATGGATATGCCGAAGATCAAGCGAATAATGATAGTGCGCATCGTCAGATGGTGCCTGTTGGCGCAGTTGAATCCGTTTCTTCTCGCGTGGCGGTACGCGATGAACAGCAATTACGGACACAATTTGGACAAGAGCGTCAAGCGACCCGTTCTTCTTCCGTTCATGCAGAATTGGGGGTGGAGACATTACGGTTTCTTGATAAGAATCTTGAAACTCCTAAAATGGTAGAGGTTCGCAATCAATTAATTGCAGAATTGGTTGATAAAATTGATATTAATACGATTTATCAATTATCGGAAGATCGTAGAAAAAAACGAATGGCTGTAGAAATTGCGAAATTACTACAGCATATTGAAGCCCCCCTAACATCTGCACAATTATCATTGATTCAAGATCAAGTGATTGATGAAGTTTTGGGTTTTGGGCCGTTAGAACCTTTATTGCGCGATCCCGATGTGTCAGACATCATGATTAATACCGCAAAGCTGGTTTTTATTGAACGTCAAGGGAAGATTTATCTTAGCGATGTCACCTTTGTGAGTGAGTCGCATTTAATGGCGATTATTCAACGTATTGTGACCCGTGTAGGCAGGAGAATTGATGAAGCAAGCCCTATGGTTGATGCGCGTTTGCCCGATGGATCACGGTTTAATGCGATTATTCCACCCTTGGCTCTTGATGGCGCATTGGTTTCTATCAGAAAATTTAAGAAAAATAAAATTACACTCTCAGATTATGTGAATTATGATTCGCTCACGCCTGAAATGGCGCGGTTTTTATCCATTTGTGGTGAGATACGTTTGAATATCATTATTTCTGGCGGAACGGGAAGTGGTAAAACTACCTTGTTAAATGCGATCTCGAACCATATTGGTAAGGGTGAACGGGTGATTACCATTGAAGATGCCGCAGAATTGCAGCTTGCTCAGCCGCATGTTTTGCGTCTTGAGACGCGCCCATCATCCGCAGAGGGTGTGGGTGAAATAACGCAACGTCAGCTTGTGAAAAATGCCTTGCGTATGCGCCCTGATCGCATTATTTTGGGGGAGATTCGTGGCGATGAAGTGATTGATGTGCTTTCTGCAATGAATACTGGTCATGATGGATCATTAGCAACCATTCACTCAAACTCTCCGCGTGATTGTTTGTCACGTATTGAAAATTTGGTGAATATGTCGGGCGTGAAGGTAAGTGATACGTCATTGCGCTATCAAATATCAAGTGCTGTTCAACTGATTGTGCAGCTTCAACGTATGCGTGACGGTCGTCGTCGTATTACGCATATTGAAGAAGTCGTAGGAGTAGAAGGGGATGTGATGATATCACAAACATTATTTAGTTATAAATCAAAGGGCATGGATGCAAAAGGCAATCTTCTTGGTGAGTTCAAATCGCACGGGATACGTCCTAGATTTTTGCCGCGAGCGGAATATTTTAATCGTGAGCAAGATTTATTAGAGTGCTTAGGTTTAGCGCGCGTTGGGTGAGAAGAAATGGTAGTAGTTGTTATTGGAATTATAGTATTTATATCAGTATATGTATTGTTTAACCGTTTATTTGCGGGGCGTTATGCGGCGGAGACGGAGCATATGCGCCATGTTTTAGAGCAAGTGCGCCAAGAGACGCACCGCTCGCAAGCGCAACGCGATCAATTTGACGAAACACTTGCCATATTGAAAGCCGATATTAATGATTCTGCTTCGTTGAAGACTCTATCGTTGATTCCTTTTGTGGGAAAGGACTTTGTGCTAAAAGCCATTCGCGCTGGTCGTCAGCATAAGGCTGGTTCGTATCTTGTGATGATACTCGGATTATTCGTTGTGGGGAATATGGCGGTATTGATTGCAGCCCTAGACCCTTTGTGGCATATAGCTGCGTGTTTATTTCCTTTTTGGTGGTGTAATAAACGTCTTAAAGTCGCTATCAGGAAGCGTAATGATAAATTCATTGACATGTTTCCAGATGTCTTGGATATGATTGTACGGAGCGTAAAATCAGGCTTTCCTATTAATAGTGCGATTACGATGGTTGCTGAAAATATGGAAGAACCTGTTCGTGGCGAATTTCGTCAGCTTGCGGATGAATTGGCGTTAGGGCGCACCTTAAATGAAGCATTGCAGCGTCTCGCAACGCGTGTGGATGAGCAAGATATTCGCTTTTTTGTGGTGGTATTACGCGTGCAACAAGAAACTGGAGGGGGGTTAGCTGAAATTATTTCAAATCTTTCTAACATTATTCGCAAACGCAAACAGTTGCGCCATAAAATTCGCGCCATGACATCCGAAGGGCGTGCAACGGGGATCATTTTAGGGGCAGTTCCAATAGTGCTTTTTGGAGCATTGTTGCTTGTTGCGCCCGATCACCTTGATCCGCTTTTTTCAACGACCATGGGTAATATTATGTCAGGAGTGATTATTGCGTTGATTATCGGTTCAAATTTGATCGTTCGTCGCATGGTACAGATAGATATCTAATTAAAGAGAAATTGGGTTACATAATATGAATTATATAAGCGCAGCCGTTGTTGGCATAATATTTTTTGTTCTTTACTTGATGGTAAATGCATTCGCAGCACGTAAAGACAGACTGAAAAAGTTTGAACGTGATGCGCGGTTAACACGTTCCTATAGTGAATTAGGATTGGCTGAAGGTATAGAATCTGTTGAATTAGAACAAGATTATTCTCCTTTGGCGCAATCACTGCATCGTATGATGGATGTATTCGGCTTTGATGTTGATAAAAACCTCAAAGAATGGCGTACCTCTGCTATGCGTGCGGGCATGACCTCACCGAATGCTCCGATTTTTTTGATGTTTTATCAGCGTATTGCAGGTTATCTGATAGCTCTATTTGGAGGTATGATCCTCATGATGACGCAAGACAATATGGGCATGATGTTGTTTGGTGGCTTGCTGATGATTATAGGATTATTTGGGAGCAAATTATTAGTTTCAAACAATACGGCAAAACGTAAGAAAAGTTTATTGCGTTCTTTTCCTGATGGTTTGGATCTTATGGTGGTGTGCGTGGAATCTGGTTTAGCACTTGATGCCGCTGTCAACCGTGTGTGCGATGAGCTATCTTTTGCCCATCCTGCACTTGCTGTAGAATTGAATCAGACGCGGTTAGAATTGGCATTGTTGAATAATCGATCGCAAGCACTTATGAATCTTGCGGAGCGCACAGATTTGGTTGCTTATCGTTCTCTTGTCGCGGCTCTTATTCAAACAGAGCGTTTTGGTACGAGTCTGACGGATACGTTGCGTGTGCTTTCTGATGATTATCGTCAAACGCGTCTGATGATCGCGGAAGAAAAAGCGGGAAGATTACCTGCTCTTATCTCTATTCCCTTAATTACATGCTTGCTCCCTGCGTTGATGCTTCTTGTGCTTGGACCAGCGGCGATTAAAGTGATGGCAATGAGTTCGGATTAAATCATTGTTGCTTTGAGTTCATCTTGTTGGAATAAACCTATCGATAATGCATAGCACGTTTCGATAGGTTGCTTCTTTTTCAAGAACACGCCTATCGAAATTCGTGGCACTCATTCAGATGGTTATAGCGCGAACTCACGATAGGGTACGCCGATGTAAACGTAACTAACCTATCGTGACGCGCTATAGCGTGAATAGGAATAATTATGTCATGGTCACTTGTCGGGTTACCTGAATTATTTTCAGGTTTGTCCTTTTCTACCCTAGTACCTATTTTTATTGGAGGTGGGATTGTTTCTGCCGTCGCCTTGGCGTTGATTCGGCGGATTCTGGGGATGCGTGCTGCATTGAAGCGTGGTTATGCGGGAGCGCAGTTGCATACGCAAGTGGTGAAAACCTTTTCGTTGGTAACGATTATTCCAACCGTGGTGATTTCCATTTTTTCCATTGCGTTTTTTTATTATGGTATTAAAGATTGGTTTAATGAAAGAATTACCATAGTATTACAAGAATCCGTTGCCGTGGCGGAGGCGTATCTTGCAGAACATGAGCGTACCTTGCGTGCCGATGCTGGGGCTATGGCTAATGATATTGCACGTGAATTGCCCTTAGTCCATGCCAATCCCGCAATGTTTTCGGAGATTCTCAATAGTCAGGTAGCATTACGATCACTTTCTGAGGCAGTGGTGTTAGCGGAACATCGTGAATTAGCACGATCATTATTGAGTTTTTCCTTAAGTTTTGAAACATTGCCCGACAATGTGATCGATGCAGCGCGTGCAGGCGAGGTGGTAATCTTCAAGCGGGATGATCGCATTTTTGCTGTGGTGGCACTGGATGCGTTTCAGGAGACTTATTTGGTGGTGAGCCGTATTATCGATGGTAAAATACTGAATCATATTGAAGAATCAGAAGGGGCGGCACGTACATTTGAGGAACAAAAAAATACAATCAATCAGTTGCAAATGATTTTTGTGGTGGTTTTTATTTTGGTGACGTTAATGTTACTCTTGGGTGTGATTTGGTATGGGATCAGCTTTGCTTCACGTCTGGCCATTCCACTCATCACGCTGGCACAGGCAACGGAGCGTGTGCGGGCAGGGGATTATTCTATTCAGATTGAGGATGATACCGATCATGAAGAAATGCAGATGTTGATTCGTCATTTTAATCGGATGACGGAACAGCTTTATCAGCAGCGGATGGAATTGACGCAAGCAACGCGTATGTTGGATCAGCGTCGTCGGTTTATGGAAACCGTTTTAGGTGGTGTTTCTGCGGGGATTATCGCGCTTGATACTAATTTTGTGGTAAGCCTTTCTAATATTTCGGCAATGAATTTGCTCGGATTCCATCATGAACGTAATATGATTGGGCAATCGCTACGGACATTAGTTCCTGAATTGAGTGCGGTTTTAGAACATGCACAAAAATATCAAAGCACGATCCATCAGGAGCAAGTTGAGATAAGGCGTGGCAATAAGATCATGATTTTTCAGGTAAAAATATCTGCTGAGATGAGCCAATCTTATATTGAAGGTTTTATTGTGACATTGGATGATATTACGCCACTGATTGCAGCGCAGCGCAGTGCGGCGTGGTCGGATGTGGCGCGTCGCGTTGCGCATGAGATTAAAAATCCGTTGACACCTATCAAATTATCGGTGGATCGGTTGCGTAAAAAATTTATTCCCGAAGATGCCGTGGAGCGTGAGGCGTTTTTGCGTTATTTGGAAACAATCAGCCGACATTTGCGTGATATTGGGCGCATTGTCGAAGAATTTTCTTCTTTTGCACGTATGCCCGCCCCGCGTTTTGCTGTGGTAGATATTAAACCATTGCTTGAGAGCGCATGTTTTTCGTGCGAGACAAGTTTTCCGGAGATGCGATGCTTCTTTGAATCGCTGGAATCGGAGATATTCTTGCTTTGTGATGAAGCGCAACTATCACAAGTGATGACGAATCTTCTCAAAAATGCCGCAGAAAGTATTGAACGCCGCGAAGATCCAAGTGAGCAAGGGTGGATTCATATGCAGTGTGTGGCAACGCCCCAAACATGGGTGTTGACAGTCAATGATAATGGTGTGGGATTTCCCGAGGAGCTGATTCCGCGTATCATGGAACCCTATGTGACGACGCGATCTAAGGGGACGGGGCTTGGTCTGGCGATAGTCAAAAAAATCATTGAAGACCACAAAGGCAGCATCACGGTAGAGAATAGAGAAGGGGGGGGAGCGATAGTATGCATTATTTTTCCAAGAAATCTTGCAATTCTTGAAAAAGATGGCTAATGTATCGCTTGTGTTACATGTCACTGACATGTCACGATGTTGTTTTTTTGTTGAGACGTAACGCATTATTAATAAAACTACTATATGGATGATTGAATCAAGCGTAATAATTTTATGAACAGAAGCATGATGATACGGAACTACATAATAAAAATAAAAGGGGAGAACACCTATGTTTAATGACATCCTAGTTGTGGATGATGAAGCAGATATCCGTAATTTGATTTCAGAAATACTTGTCGATGAAGGATTATCTGTGCGAACCGCCAAGAATAGTGATTTGGCACTACGTTCACTTGCAGAGCGTGTACCTAGTTTAATGATACTGGATATTTGGTTGCAGGGTAGCGAATTGGATGGTTTGGGCATATTAGAATTATGCCAAGAGCGTTATCCAAGCCTACCCGTGATCATGATTAGTGGTCATGGCAATATTGAAACAGCGGTGAATTCCATCAAAATGGGTGCTTTTGATTTTATCGAAAAACCTTTTGAGGCGGATCATTTGCTTCATGCGGTGAATAAGGCAAGTGAGCTTTCACGCCTTCGACGTGAAAATGAAGAGCTGAAATTGCGTGGCAAGATAGAAAATACGCTGCTTGGTAAATCTCCTGCTATTTGTCAGGTACGTTCGATCATAGAAAAAGTCGCACCAACCAACAGCCGTGTGTTGATTACGGGTGAAGAAGGCACAGGAAAAGAAGTGGTGGCACGTTTGTTGCACGAAAATTCCGCACGCAACCAAGCCCCGTTTATCATGCTGAATTCGGCGAGTTTGCATCCTTCACAGGTGGATGCCGAGTTGTTTGGTATGGAATCTACCAGCCCAGGTGGTGGAGCAGAATCGCTTGGATTATTTGAACGCGCTCATGGTGGCACGCTCTTTATTGATGAAATTGCTGATATGTCGCGTGAAACACAAGGAAAAGTCCTTAAAGCATTGCATGAACAATCGTTTGAACGTGTGGGCGGGACAAAACGTGTATCGGTGGATGTGAGGGTGATTGCAGCAACCAATCGTGATTTGAAGCGTGAAATGGAGCGTGGCAATTTCCGTGAAGACCTCTATTACCGCCTCAGTGTCGTGCCGATTCATATGCCAGCATTGCGTGAACGACGCGAAGATATACCTGAATTATGTGATTTTTTCATGCGCGCATCTGCAAAATCAGCAGGTATTTCTATGCGTGATATTGCTGCAGAAGCCATGGCAGTGCTGCAAGCCTATCATTGGCCGGGAAATATCCGCCATTTGCGCAATGTGATTGAGTGGATGCTGATTATGTCTACAGGGCGTTCGACGCAAGTGTTGGATGAAATGATGTTGCCACCTGAATTGCGTGCGCAAAATGGTGCAGTCAGTGCGCAAGATGATGGCAATGCCATTATGGCGATGCCCCTTCGAGAAGCTCGTGAGGTCTTTGAAAAACAATATCTCATGACGCAAATTGCACGTTTTGGTGGGAATATATCCAAGACAGCTTCTTTTATTGGCATGGAACGCTCAGCATTACATCGCAAATTAAAGTTGCTTGGCATCCATAATGATGAGAAGATTCTAGCGTAGAGATGCGGGTGAGTGATAGCGTGGGTGCTTTATCATGGGATTTTTTTCGTGATAAAGCACCAATACTATAGATAATGCGTGGTGGGTGTAATGGATATTATCATATGTGGAGCAGGGCAGGTCGGGCGCAATATTGCACAGCAACTTGCGAATGAAGGCAATGTTGTCACGGTGATTGATAAAGATGCGGATTTGATCGCGGATATTAATAACACCCTTGATGTGCGCGCTTTGCATGGCATGGCATCCCACCCCACGATGTTGGAGCAAGCAGGGGCAGAAAATTGTGATATGCTCATTGCGGTGACAAGCACCGATGAAGTGAATATGATTGCCTGCCAGATTGCGCGGTCTATCTTTGAGATACCATCGCGTATTGCACGTATTCGGCAACCTGATTATTTGCAGCCCGTATGGAAAGATTTATACCGCAACGAGCATCTTTCGATTGATACGATTATTTCCCCTGAACTTGAGGTTGCAGAAGCGATTATACGTCGGTTGCATGTTCCGGGTGCGCTGGATGCTGTGCCTTTTGGTGATGGCGAAGCGCAGATGCTTACCATTAAATGCGAAGAAGGCTGCCCTTTAAGTAATTTGCCGATCAAATTAGTGCAGGAACGGTTGGTGAAAAATCAGGTGGCATTATTGGGGTTGGTGCAGCAAGGAAAATTCCGTATTCCAACAAAATTACAGATGCTTAGCGAGCATGATGTCGTTTATGTCGTGACGGAGCAACGCACCTTGGATCGCACCTTAGCGTTGTTTGGGCATCATGAAAAAGAGGCGCGCCGTTTGGTTATTTTAGGCGGAGGCAATATCGGCTTGCATGTTGCACAAAAGATTGAAGAACAAGATGCGCAGGTGCGCGCTACTTTGATTGAAATTAATCGTGATCGCGCTGAATATATTGCCCATAAGCTGAAGCGTACTGATGTGATTCATGGCAGTGGCTTTGATAAAGAGATTCTTTCGGAATGCGATATTGAGGTGGCAGATACGTTGGTTGCAGTCACCAATGATGATAAGGTGAATATTCTTGCCTCCTTATTGGCAAAGAAGCTGGGATGTCGTCGTGCTATTACGTTGGTGAATAATAGCGATTATATTCCGATGGTACAAGATTTGGATATTGATGTGGTTGTTAATCCAAGGGAAACGACTGTGTCTAGTATTCTTCGTCATATTCGTCGTGGGAAAATTAATGGGGTTTATTCCGTGATGGGGGGTGTAGCGGAGATTATCGAAGCGGAGTTGCAGCAACATTCACAGTTAGCAGGCAAAGTGATGGGAAGTTTGAATCTTCCTAAAACCATGCATCTGGGTGCAATTTTGCGTAATAATCGTCTTATTCTACCGACAGAACAGGATATTTTACACGTGCATGATGATGTGATTATCGTATCCATGGCGGATTCCATTAAACATTTAGAACGCTATTTTTCTCCTGCGGATCATTATTTTTAAGAGATACCCCATGAAGAAATATACCATGATCGTTGCAGTTTTGTCGCTGCTACTGATGGGAATCAACTCCGCTCCCCGCGCTCAAGAGCAGCAAAATTTTCCGCGTGCCATGTCGCTACGTGCGGATAAAGTGCAAATGCGCGTTGGACCAGGGAAGATGTTCCCGATTCTTTGGACATACACAATTCGAGGCATCCCGATGATAGCTCTGCGTGAGCATATGGGCTGGATGCTGGTGCGTGATCCTGAAGGAGCAGAAGGCTGGGTGTATGCGCGTTTATTGAGTTCGGTGCGCACGGCGATGATAACGCATCATCATGTGTTGATGCATCATCACCCTGACCATGATGCGTCTGTGGTGGCAAAACTCATGCAAATGGTGGTGGTGATACCTATCTCATGCCAACGTGAATGGTGCTTAGTGCGTGCGCCCTATAAGGGGGAATCCTTCGAGGGCTGGGTGCATAAGCCCTATATATGGGGTGTTGGAGCAGATGAGGTTTTTGAATTGAAGGAATAGGGGATGGGGTGTAGCGTTCTCGCTTTTACTTTTTTTAACAAAAGATGCAGTTTGTGATTGCAATATGTTTATGTAGAGTGTATATGGTAAGGATACCTTCATCTTTTTATCGCACGGATTGTAACTTTTTGGTTGCCGTATGACGATATAAAGATTAAAGCAACATGCTCACTTATCTTTTTGAGGTTTTTTTCCTATGACTAAAGCTGAAGCGCAAGAAGAACGAAACAGAATCATTCTGGCGGGTGGAATGGCAGAAATGGTTTATGATCGTGAAAAAAAGACGTGGACCGTTAGCGTTTCTAAAACGCCGCCCTCTAAGTAACATGACGTATGATCCCCTGATCATACCGCGATAAACTATCAAGCAACGGATATCCTAGGATATTCGTTGTTTGGTGGGTTTGCAAAACAAAGGCTTTAAGCAGTGCATGTTGCATAAGCCCTATATGTCCATCCCCGTCAAGTTGGGTTGCATCAGATGCCATAATGTGGCAGAATGTAATCAACTGGCTAAAGGAGAAGGGCTATGGCACAGATACAGC
>RDXO01000018.1 GCA_004292675.1 Alphaproteobacteria bacterium
CTATAATCACTTGCTTCCACAGAAGGCAATAGGGTATAAAACACCAGCAGAAGCAATCGCAGAAGCTATGAACTCACCCAACCTGACGGGGATGGACATACGGGCAATAACACACTGATAGGTAATGCGCTTGGTGAAACATTGACGGGTGGGCTTGGTAATGACACGCTGTATGGCGGTGGTGGCGCAGATACCTATGTCTGGAAATCAGGAGATGGCAATGACCTGATTGTGGATCTGGGTAGTGATACGGATACAGACGTGCTACGTCTGAATAATGTTGCACTTTCTGCGCTACGTGTACGTGCGGATGCGGCTACAGGCAATATACTGCTTTCTATTAACAGCGAGCAAATTACCTTGCAAGGGATTGAAACGGTAGTGTTAAGTGACGCGACATTGGATCGCCAACAGCTCTGGCAGCGTTTGATTACACAAGCAGCAACTTCAGGAGATGACATAATCGCAGGTTCAAAAACCAATGACACACTTGCAGGAGGAGGTGGTAACGACCTGCTTATGGGGGATGCAGGCAATGATGAATACCGTTTTAACATAGGCGATGGTATGGATCGTATTGTGGACAGTAGCGGGACAGATACATTGCGCTTTGGTACTGCTATTCTTGCTACAGCCATCACAATATTACGATCCGACGAAACCCCTGACGATTTAATATTGCGCTTGAGTGCAACAGATCGTGTAGCGTTGGCGGGTATCAACAGTAGCAATAGCGTTGAACAGGTACAGTTTGCTGATAGCACACGTTGGACAGTTGCGGACATGCAAGCGCGTTATATTGCCAATGCCGCGACTTCGGGCAACGATACAATTGAGGGCTTTGCAAGCAATAATACTCTCAGTGGTGGCAATGGCAACGATGTGCTACGTGGTGCTGCTGGGAATGATTTTTTGCTTGGCGGGACAGGAGACGATACATTACAGGGTGAGGCGGGCAATGATACGTTGCGCGGCGATGATGGCAACGACCGGTTGATAGGCAGTATCGGCAATGATGTTATAGATGGTGGCGCAGGGATAGACACATTGCATCTTGCCGCAGAGGTTGCAGCATGGCAGATAAATCTTGCGACACTTACAGCAACCAATGGTGATGTTACGTTGATCCTTAGCAGTGTAGAACATGTTATCACAGGAAGCGGTAGCGACACGATTACAGGCAATACGGGAGCGAATCGTTTGGAGTCAGGCGCACACAATGATCATATTGTGGCAGGCAGCGGCAACGATACGCTGATAGGCGGTGCAGGCGCGGATACGCTTAACGGTGAAGCTGGAGCCGATGTATTTGTGTTCTCTCGTGAAGGTGATAGCCTTAATATAGCGCGTGATAGAATCAGCGACTTTGTGAAAGGGACAGATAAAATAGACCTGTCGCGTTATATGAAATTAGGCGATAACTTCAGTGCAGCAGATGATCTGTCTGTGGTGTTTACAGGAGTCATCGCAGGTGCAGCAAATAACAATCTATTGGGATACAGCTACAACGCCACGCACAACATAACGACCTTAAGTGCCGATGCAGATGTCGCCGATTTCGTCTTGAACTTTACAGGCAATATCGCATTTACTGTGGCGGACTTTATATTTTAGGACTTACGCAATTTTGCCCAAAAAGGTTGTGAGCGCAAGAGGATTATGCAACATTAATCCAACCCATAAGTTGATGGGATTGAACATATAAGGGTACTCCCTCTGTCCAATAGTACACCATATCCAAACTATAGCACATTTCGATCGGTTTGTGCTTTTTCAAGAACATGCTTATCGAAAATTCGCACTATCATTCCTATGGTTAGTGCGTGAAATCACGATAGCTATGCTTATATAAACGTAACGAACCTGTCGTGACGCGCTATATCCTACAAATTTATGTGAGAAAAATATCGTATGTGATGACAATTTTCTTGAGATTTATGTGCAGATGCCGTAATGAAGTAGATTGATATGCACAACATAGTTGTAGTGAAGGAAGTGAATTTATGACGTTGCCATTAATGCCTAAAGCGACCGCAGTGTGGTTGGTAGAAAATACCGCATTGACGTTTGATCAAATTGCAGATTTTTGTGGAATGCACCCGTTGGAAGTGCAGGGGATTGCAGATGGTGAAGTGGCTGTGGGAATTCGTGGGGTGAATCCAATCGAAGCAGGGCAGATAACCAAGCAGGTGATTGAGCTTGCCGAGGCGAATCCGAAATCAAAATTGAAAGTGGATGCGCAATCCATGAAATTGGTGAAGAAGAAAGCAAAAGGTGGTAAATATACCCCCATTGCACGCCGTCAGGATAAGCCCGAGGCGGTGGCATGGTTGTTGAAAAATCATCCCTATATTTCTGATACGAAAATCATTAAATTGATTGGTACGACCAAGAAAACCATTGAATCGGTACGCGATAAGAGCCATTGGAATGCACAAAATATGACACCGAAAGACCCTGTGTTGCTTGGTTTATGCTCGCAGCATGAAATGGATGCATTGGTGAAGGCTACCCGTCCGAAGAATGATGAGATTGTCGATGTGGCAACATCGTCCTATGATGCGCATGATGATGGCTATAATGATGCATCCTACGAATCGTAGTAGTGCATAATAGCTGCATCAAGGAGGGCAGGGATGTTTGAATGGTTTTATACACTCTTGATGGCTATCTCTGCTGCCGTTTTTGCGTATGTGGGTGTGTATGCGATGCGTGAATCGTTGCGCTTTCTCGCGCCTCCCGCCACTCCGAATGCCCGCGATAATCATCATATGCCGACTCCTAAGGGTGCGGGTTTTCCCGTGATAGTGGCGGTGATTGCCATGTTGACGGTGACAGGTGCGCAAGGTGCGTTCATTGGTGCGTTGCTGTTATTGCTGGCTGTGTCTTTTATGGATGATCATTGGGGTGTGCCTGCATGGGGGCGACTGATCGTGCATGTAGTGGCGGCAGGACTGATAACCTCTACTGTGCAGGTGCAATTTTTCTCAGAATATATGACCGCGCTGCAAGAACGCGTTTTATTAAGCCTGATGTTGGTATGGTTCATTAATCTCTATAATTTTATGGATGGCATTGATGAAATTACCTGTGTGCAGACCAGCACTATCACTATAGGGATTACAATAATCGCATTGCTGCACGCATCGGTGAGTGATGTGCTTGCCTATGATGCATTGATTGTGTTTGCTGCCATGCTTGGATTTTGGCGGTTTAATCGTCATCCCGCAAGTATCTTTTTGGGCGATGCAGGAAGTATCCCGCTTGGAGCATTGATGGGATGGATGCTTTTGATGATGGCACAGCAGGGGCAATGGCACGTTGGGGTGATTTTGGTGTCCTATTATATTGTGGATTCAGGGGTGACGATGATGGCGCGGTTGCTGCGAGGGAAAAAGCCGTGGGAAGCACATTCACAACATGCCTATCAGCATTATGTTCGTAGTGGCAAGACGCATCGTCACGCTCTTTATGCCATAGGTTTGGTGAATCTATTATGCATAGGATTGGCGGTAAGTAGTACGTTTGAAGCAGCACCAGTGCGCGTGGTTGCGGTGGCGTGCGCCTATGTTCTGGCAATGCTTTTGTTTATCTTCTTTCGGATGCGTCCGCTGCGCTCTGCAACCCCACCAAACGCTTTGAGGGAACATGCGTCTACCTAAGCGTTCCCTTGTCTCTATTCTTCATGATGTTATTATGGCATCCTTGAGTTTGCCTATTGCTTATTATATGCGTCTTGGTGACGCGGTATGGAAGATCGCACCCATGCATATTGTGGAGCATTTTCTGTTGTTTATCGGATGTTATCTTGCGGCATTGTTTGGATTTTCCATGCATCGGGAAGTGTGGCGTTATGTATCCATCAATGAGCTAAAAACCATTGCTAAAGTGATTACGGTGAGTGTGGCGATCAGCTATGCAGCCTTATTTATGGTGCAACGCTTAGCGGATGTCCCCCGCTCTGTGCCTGTGATCCAATGGATGACACTTGGCGCGATGCTAAGTTCTTCACGTATTGGCTATCGCTTGCTGCGTGAAAGCCATAAGGAAAAAAAACATGGCAAGCATCATGCTGAGACGACGAAGCGCGCTATCCCTGTGGTGATCTTGGGCGCGAATGACCATGCCGAAGGGTTTATCCGTGCGATGCAGCGTAGTGCGGAAGCACCGTACCGCGTGATTGCGGTATTGGATAAGAAATCCTTGCGTGATGGACGATCCATGCGCGGTGTGCCTATTTTCTATTTAGCGGATGATCATGCGGTATTGGAGGCAATGAAACGCCTTGAGGATCGGGGCTTAGTACCGCAACGTATGATTATTGCGCAAGAGCATATGGATCATGAGCAAGCAGTGAGTGTGCTTTCCGCCTGTGATATGCTGGGTATAGGTCTTGCGCGGTTGCCGCGTCTTACCGATTTTCAACAGGGGGTGGATCATGATATTAAGCCCATTGCGATTGAGGATTTGCTGGGTAGAGTACAAAGCACGCATGATATACCCGCAATGGATGCCTTGTTGCGTGGTGCTACCGTATTAATTACTGGGGCAGGTGGATCGATCGGTAGTGAATTGGTGCGCCATATTGTGCAGCATCAACCCAAACATGTGGTGTTGGTGGAACAGAATGAATATCATTTATATTTAATTGACAAAGAGCTGATGCAGCTTGCGCCCGCTATTCCACGCACCGCATTGGTGGCGGATGTGCGTGACGCTGCCCATATGGAGCGTATTTTTGCGTTGCATCAACCGCATATTGTCTTTCACGCGGCAGCATTAAAGCATGTGCCATTGGCAGAGATTAATCCTGAGCAAACGATCCTCACTAATGTGTTTGGCACACAAATTGTTGCGCGTGCATGTGTGCGTCATAAGGTGCAAGCGATGGTGTTGATTTCTACCGATAAAGCCGTGCATCCTGCGAATGTGATGGGCGCAACCAAGCGGTTGGCGGAATATGTATGGATGCATGAAACGCGCTACGCCGATGCGATTAAGGTGGTGATGGTGCGTTTTGGCAATGTGTTGGGATCAACGGGATCGGTTGTGCCGTTGTTTCAAGAACAATTACGCGCAGGTGGACCTCTCACCGTTACGCATCCCGATATGGAGCGTTATTTCATGACGATTCGTGAAGCAGCAGGATTGGTGATTCAGGCAGCAGCGATTGCTCATGCGGGTGCATCGCTGTATGTTTTGGATATGGGAACGCCGATGAAAATTGTGCATCTTGCCGAGCAGATGATCCGTTTGGCAGGCTATCGCCCCTATGAGGAAATTGATATTCACTTCACGGGCTTGCGCGCTGGTGAGAAATTAACGGAAGAATTGGTCTATCATACCGAAGCCTTGCAGCCGACAACACATTCCAAGATTCGACGCTCCGATAGTTTGGCGCATGTGGTGTTGGATGATGATGCCATGGATGAACTTTATCATGTATGCCATGCCTATCAACCACAAAAATCACGTTTTTGGTTGCAGCGTTTGGTACAAGAATATAACCCAGAATTAGCGAAGGTGTGAATGATGCATATGTTTCGTTCATGAATGGGCGAAACATAAATCCCAATAGGTTTGTCCTTTATTCAAGGCAAACCTATTGGCATCTATTAGCTTTCAAGCTCCTTCTCTATGTCGAGAAGGAGTTGGTTGATTTCTTCCAAATCTTGTTCTTTCACCCAAGCCATGCTGTGTCTCGTTTTCCCGACAAGGGAAAGTCGAATAGCAAATGCTTGGACTTTGGATGCAGGCAGCAGAGCGATTTTTTGCTTTGCTACATCGATCATCATCGTTTCGACTTGTTCGTAATCAATGTTGGTTGACATGGTTTTAGTGTTTCTTTGTGAGTGTATAATCCCAAAGTTACAGCTTCTTCAGACAGAAAGTCTATAAAAAATAAGGTGCTTTCATGAAAAGGAAGCGTAAACAATGGTAAGTGTCAAATATAAACCATGATTGTTGGTTTGTCAACTATCAACATAGTAACAGCGCGCCTCGCATGAATTTTCTTGCGTTTTTTGCTCATGTGTGTTTAATGATGTTTTATCAAATATTTAGAAAAATCTATGAATCATACCCCAATTAAAACCGCATTGCTTTCTGTAACCGATAAAACAGGGCTGATACCCTTTGCACAAGGGTTGGCACGTCATCATGTGCGTCTGCTCTCAACAGGTGGCACGGCACGTTTATTACGTGAAGCGGGGCTGGATGTGACCGATGTGAGTGATCATACGGGATTTCCTGAAATGATGGATGGACGGGTGAAAACATTGCATCCCAAAGTGCATGGTGGGATTTTAGCGCGCCGTGATGTTGCAGATGATGCACAGGCGATGCACGCCCATGCTATTGAGGCGATTGATTTAGTCGTGGTGAATCTTTATGCTTTTGAGGCAACGGTTGCTCGCGGGGCAGATTATGCGCAATGCGTGGAAAATATTGATATTGGCGGCCCTGCCATGATCCGATCCGCTGCAAAAAATCATGTGCATGTGACGGTCGTCGTATGCCCTGATCATTATGATGCGGTGCTTGCCGAGATGGATATGCACGCGGGTGCTACGAGCTTTGATATGCGCAAAAAGATGGCTGCAACCGCCTTTGCGCATACAGCACATTATGATGCCACAATTAGCAACTGGTATGGCGTGCAATGTGCAGAGCCGTTCCCGCAGCAGCTCACACTGCCAATGACCCGCCTACAAGCGTTGCGTTATGGGGAAAATCCGCATCAAGAAGCAGCGTTTTATGCCATAAATGCAGTGAAGGGAACGCTTGCAGCAGCAGAGCAACTACATGGTAAGGAGTTGAGTTTTAACAATATTAATGATACAGATGCCGCATGGGCGTTGGTGTGCGATGTGGCAGAACCCGCTATTGCGATTATTAAACATGCGAATCCGTGCGGTATGGCGACAGCAAAAACAATGGCGGAAGCCTACACACGTGCCTTTGCGTGCGATCCGCAAAGTGCCTATGGTGGCATTATTGCTGCAAACCGTACTGTGGATGCTGAAGCTGCAAAGGTGATCGGTAAACAATTTGCGGAAGTGGTGATTGCGCCTGATTATACCGAAGAGGCAGTGCAGATATTGCGTGAGAAAAAGAATGTACGCGTGTTGCGCACAGGGGCATTATTGCCAAAATCACACGCGATGAATGTGCGCAGCGTCAGCGGTGGGTATCTCATTCAAACGCATGATGATGTGGTGATGCTAGAGGGTAAAGGGTTGCAGCATGTCACGAAGCGCACCCCTACGGCAGCGCAAATTGAAGATATGATGTTGGCGTTCACGGTAGCCAAACATGTGAAATCCAATGCTATTATTTTGGTAAAAGATGGGGCAGTGGTTGGCATTGGGGCGGGGCAAATGAGCCGTGTTGATAGCGTGCGGATCGCGTGTGAAAAAGCCAAAGCAGCGGGATTGAGTACGGTGGGTACGGCACTTGCATCTGAGGCGTTTTTCCCCTTTGATGATAATGTGCATTTGGCAGCAGAGGCAGGCGTTGCGGCCATCATTCAACCGGGAGGATCGATCCGTGATGATGATGTGATTGCCGCCGCGAATCAGCATGATATGGTGATGAGCTTTACCGCAATACGCCATTTTAAGCATTAAGCACGTGCCATGCATGACCTTATGGAACTAGTTCGTTTTTGTGTGCCACGTACCAGCGCGATGGCGCGCTATGTGCATCTGGTGGTGCTTGGGGCGGTGCATGGCAATGAGCCATGTGGTGCAGAAGCGATTGCACGGATGATTGCGGATATTCGATCGCAAAAAATAACCTTAACATGTGGCACGGTGACGTTTGTACCGATTGCGAATCCGCGTGCCTATGCACAGGGTGTGCGCTTTATTGATCGTAATTTGAACCGCCACCTATACCCCAAAGCAGCATTGCAGGATTATGAAGATGGGCTTGATGCGCCTTTATGTGCATTATTGGATGAGGCGGATTATTTGCTGGATATTCATTCCTATCAATCGCAAGGCGGGGCGTTTTGTTTTCTTGGGACAAGCAGCACGGAAGAAATAGCTTTTGCGCGTGCGTTGAACGTACCTACCTATATTTATGGTTGGGCAGAGGCATTTAGCCGTGATGCGTCTGAGGAACAAAAGCAGGCATCGCTTGGCACAACGGATCGCGTGCGGGCGAATAAGCGAGGCGCATGTGCGGTAACGTTAGAATGTGGGCATCATAACAACCCTGATAATGCCGATATTGCCTATGATGCAATGTTGCGTGCCATGCATCATGTGGGGATGGTGGATATAATGCCCTATGATCCTGTGGGCTATGCAACGCAAAAGTGCATACAGATGCATTCTGTGTATTATAAAGAGCGCGAAGGAGCATTGGTGCAGCCATGGCAGCATGGTGATCGCGTGGCGTTGGGGCAAGTGATTGCCTGTTATGCAGACGGAACAGAAATTCGCGCCCCCAAAGACGGTGTATTGGTACTCCCTAAAACGACCACGGATCACGCCCTTGGTTCAGAATGGTTTTATTTTGGTGAGGAAGTAGCATTCCCTAAAATTTAGGGATGCGTACATTTAGCGTTTGCGCAAGATGCTCTAATTCACCATAATAAGCAGCGCGACGCATGAAACGTGGCATAATGCCACTCCATTTGAATTCCCCTTTGAGCCTTCCATCCGCTTCTTCACCTGTGAAATTATAGACGAACAGATCTTGCATGGTAATTGTATCACCCTCCATCCCGATAATTTCTGATACATAGGTGATACGGCGCATTCCGTCACGCATTCGGCTGATTTGCACAATCACATTGATAGCAGAAGCCACCTGTTGACGAATGGAGCGCATCGGCAAACCAAGATTCGCCATCCCCACCATATTTTCTAAACGTGATAAGCAATCGCGTGGGTGGTTGGCGTGAATGGTGGTGAGTGATCCCTCATGACCAGTATTCATCGCTTGCATCATATCAAAGGCTTCAGAACCACGACACTCACCAACGATGATGCGATCGGGGCGCATACGTAGGGCATTTTTTACGAGATCGCGCATTGATACTTCTTCTTCACGCACCCCGTGATTGTTGAACGTCATGGGCTTGGTTTCTAAGCGTACCACATGCGGTTGTTGCAAGCGTAATTCCGCCGCATCTTCAATCGTGACCACGCGTTCATCATCTTCAATAAAGTTGGATACGGCGTTCAGCAAGGTGGTTTTTCCTGAACCTGTTCCGCCTGATATGATAATGTTAAGGCGGCATTTACCCATAATTTTGAGGATTTCCGCTAATTGCTTCGAGATATTTTGCTGTTCAACCATCATATCTAAGGTGATGCTGCGCTTAGAGAATTTACGAATGGCGATTGATGTACCATCCACAGCCAAAGGCGGGGCAATAATGTTCACACGCGAACCATCAAGCAAACGTGCATCGACCAATGGACGGTTCGGATTAATCTGCCTGCCAATGGCTGCAACAATTTTCTCAGCAATATCCATGACTTCACCATCACTAGGAAAGGTAACATCGGTTTTGACCAATTTACCACGACGTTCCACATAGATGGAGTTGTGGCGATTGATTAAAATGTCATTGATGGTTTCATCAGCAAGCAAAGGTTGCAACACCCCCATATTGGAGAGCTGGTGCAATAATGCTTGCGTGAGTTCTTCTTGCGATGATGATCCGAGTGCTTGAACAGACGGTTGAAGACGTTGCGTGACGATAGGTTCAGCAGCCTTCCCATGAGGTTGCGGTTGATGCTGGTGGCGTTCATAACGTATCGCATTAATTTCATCTTCCAGACGACGAATATGCTGCATTAACATTCCAATGGCTTCATCACTCATGTGTACTCCTTTGTGGATCAACGTCCTACTTTTAATATGTTTGCTTGTCGTACCATCGCGCATACTTGTGGATGACGTGGGAACGTTCCCGTCCATGCATGGCTGCCATGGGTGCTGCCATCGGGTTTCTTTTCTTCTTTATAGACAAAAATATCTTGCATCGTCACCACATCCCCCTCAATACCAATGACTTCAGTGATGCGGCTGACATGACGATGTCCGCTACCTGAGCGTTCCGCTTGGATAATGAAATGAATTGCCGATGCCATTTGCTTGCGGATTGCGATGGTGGGCAAGCCTAACCCTGCCATGCCGATCATGTTTTCAATACGCGCTAAGCCGTCACGTGGCGTGTTGGCGTGAATGGTTGTGAGTGAACCATCATGCCCCGTATTCATCGCTTGAATCATGTCAAATGCTTCTGATCCACGCACCTCTCCCACAATAATACGTTCAGGGCGCATACGCAGGGCATTTTTCACAAGATCGCGGATGGTAACGATACGCTGACCTTTTTGTTCATGGGTGATGGATTCAAGGCGTACCACATGTGTGATGGGAAGTTGTAATTCCGCAGAATCTTCGATGGTGACAACGCGCTCACGTTCACCAATATTTTTGCAAATAGCGTTAAGGAGGGTGGTTTTTCCTGAACCTGTGCCGCCAGAAATCACCATATTGGCACGCGCAGTACCACAACAACGCAAAAAGGCAGCCATTTCATCGCTGAGACCACCTGTTTTTGCCATAGATTCTAGTGTGTGCTTGCCACCACTAAATTTACGAATCGAGAGCGATACGCCGTCAATCGCAACAGGAGGAATGACGATATTGACCCGCGATCCATCGGGAAGGCGTGCATCCACTAAGGAATTTTCGCCATCCAAACGACGGCCACAATATTCAGCAATTTCAATCGCCATCTGCGCTAATTCTTCTTCTGATTCAAAAGCTAATGGGGTAAGTTCCATCACGCCTTGACGTTCAACAAAGATTTGATTCGCGCCGTTGATGAGAATATCATTGATGGTGGGGTCTTGCAATAAGGGCGCAATGGCACGGTAATCAGGCATCTTTGGGATGTTCGTTGCAATGACATGGGCAATGTCTTCGTTGGAAATGGTAAGACTGGGTTGGTGTCCGTCCAAATTCAAGCAACGCGTCTCAAGACGTGATGCAAGCTGTTCAAACATTGAAAGTGTGTGATATACATGATCCGTCACATCCTTGATGGCATCCATCAATTCATTTTGTGACTGTTGCGCAAGTTCATTCATAGTCAATCCTCTAAAGTTGCGTAATATACCCATTTCACTTCAAGGGAGTTGAGTCCTTGTAAGTGAAATGAAGGGTAGTTCTTATTAAAGATACTCATCGTTTCCACATTTTGATACTACGCATCTTCATGTGCGATGAGTATAAAGCAAAACTATTAAAGTATTTCTAAGCAAAATACATCCTTTTTTTTATTTTTTCTTCGTTCGATGGAAGAAGGAATGCCAAGATGCTGACGATATTTCACCACGGTACGCCGTGCCACATCGATGCCACGTTTATTCAGCATATCAGTGATGGCATCATCGGAGAGAATTTTTTGATGCGATTCTGCATCGATGATGGTGCTAATCAGATGCATCACCGAGCGGTTGGAATAATCTTCACCGCCATTGCTATTATGCACATGGGCATTGAAAAAATATTTTAGTTCAAATGTACCGCGATCACACATAAGATATTTTTGCGTGGTGATACGACTCACGGTACTTTCATGGCAGGATATTTTGGCGGCAATATCCTTGAGTGTCATCGGTTTGAGATATTTAATGCCATAGGCAAAAAAATCATGCTGTAGTTCGATAATGGCTAGGGCTACACTTAATAAGGTGTGATTGCGTTGATGGATGGCTTTGACTAACCAATTCGCGTGCATCATATGTTCATTAATGGCTTTGAGTTCGCTGCGATCACGAATCTGAGAGCGCAAATGATTCGAATATTGCGTGTTGAGTGCGATTTTTGGCAATACCTCTTGATTGAGTTCCACACTCCATCCACCGTCTTTCATCGCCCGTACAATCAGTTCAGGGACAATACAATCTGTGATGTTGCTGGTATCATAGCCACTGGCAGGTTTGGGATTGCAACTTTTGAGTAGTTGGATAAGCTGCCCTAGTTCGGGCATATCCACGTTACAGGCGCGACATAATGCCTTCATGGATCGTTGCGCTAAGAGATCAAGATGATCAAGCAAGGCGCGCATTGGCTCGCTATAGAGATTACGTTCGATAAGTTGTAGGGTGAGGCATTCTTTTAAGGATCGTGCCGCAATGCCTGTCGGTTCACACTGTTGGATATAGATGACGAGTTTATCGTGCAGCGTCGCGTCAATGCCAAAGAGCGTGGCGCGTGCCTCAGAATCATGGGGAAGATAACCCGCAGCATCCAGCATATCTACCATCCATTCGGCTGCTTTTAATTCCCATCCGTGCAGATCACTCATGCGTAGTTGCTCCATGAGTGCGTCATGCAAGGAGCGTGTGGCAACGAGATGATCTTGCCCATCATAGGAGGAGCTATCATGCCCCGATGCAGGATCACGCCATGATTCAGCGTGGTCATCCGCCTCCGCTCCCCATAAATGCTCCCCTTCCATATCCAACGCTGTGGTTGGATCAGGAAGTTCAGAAGGGGCTTCGGTTACGCTGGGGCGATCATCGGAGAAACCCTCATCTTCACGGGTGAGGAGAGGATTTTTTTCCATCTCTTCATCAATGGCACGGTTCAAATCTACCGTAGAAAGTTGCAAGAGCTGAATGGACTGCCGCAACTGCGGTGTCATTGTCAAGCCTTGTCCGATACGTAGTTCTAAAGCTGCTTCTACCATAATCACATTATTTGCATAGTTGGTTGAATGCAAACAATGTGCCAAAATGTTTAAGAAACTATTAGCAAACCTATCCTATAGAGCATTTTTTTGCTGGTTACGGTGCAGCAACATGTCGTAGTTCCCAACTAATGCCACTACGCTCTTCTGTGGCGCGCCATGCAATGCATAATTGCAAGGTTTTTTGAGGCTTTCCCTGCACTCCGAGAAACACGCTTTCTTCAACGTGCAGGAAGGTAGCGGCACTGGTGGTGAATAACCATTCTTGTCCGCTTACTAAGGTGAGGAGGATACCATGTTCTTTGCGTGGTTGACACCGTACATCAGGATGCAAATGAAAACGCACCGCGACATCCAGCCCGTTTGTGGCAAGATGCTCTGCCTGTGACCAGTGTAACATATCCTTGCCGCGCATCATACGCTCATGATGATAGACATCTAGTTGGCGTTCATGCGTCACACCATGCGCTAAGGGAAGAAGGAGTTGTAGGGTGGTATGGCTATCATGCGACTTAAGTGTTTGTGAAGCATTGTCGGGCGTGTGCTTATCCAATGCGTCATCTGTGCTGCTTAAAGCGGAAAAAGCCGAAGGTTGCTGCATGGCGTGTATCCATGAACTGCTTGTGCCAACATACGTACCACAATTCACGATCAGACGCTCTTTCGCTACCGAATATTCGATTGATCCCACGCCCGCAGGTACATCCTGCTGTGTGCTTGGGAGAATACGCGCCAATAAGAGCGATTGATGCGCGCCATGAATGCGGGCATAGCCGCTTGATTCTGCCATATGCGCTTTAGGTAATGTGGACGTAGTATCAATACCCGCTTGCTGCAAACATTGTGCAATCAATGTTGGATCATCCATAAGATTCTGTTGAAATAGTCCAAGTTTGCCGTCTCCATGGATAATCATGCGTAAAAAAGCACCCATACGCGCAATAGCCTGATCAAGCGGTTCAAAAGCAATCGAAATGGTTTCAAGCATCTCTTTCATTTCGATGAGGGTACGCAAAAACTGCACATGATGATGTGGACTGAGTGAAATATGTCCGCCATCGGGTAAAATATCGCGCTGAATAAGCATCTCAAGCCATCGCAATAAGGGCTGTAATAAGCCAAGCAGGGAAGGGAGTGCTGTGGCTGCCGCAAGCAAACCTTTGAGTGCATTGGGGCTTAATGCTTCGGGGGTAGCGCATCCTAATTGATAGAGCATCTGAATGTGGCGTAATAAGGCACGCTCATAACGCACAAAAAAAGTTCTGCTGCCACCGCGCAACACAAAGGCACGATAATAGAGCCAATGTGCCAAGCGTTCTCCTGCTACTTCAGGTTCCCATGCGCTGGGGTGAAGATTATCGTGTGGTGTGATTAAGGTGAAACCGTTGATGAATTCGCGTGCAAAAGAGCTGGCAATTTTTTCGCTATGGATCGCAACCACATCTTGCAACCATCCGAAAGAAAAAAACTCACGATGCCAATCAACGCTGATCTCTGCAACATTCCATTGGATACGCCCTGCCATTTCAACAGTTTCACCGCAAAAGGTGAATTCACGTTTGATGATTTTTCGTCCGCGATTATGGGTCAACGCCCAAGCGGGGCGGTAGATTGGCTCATGGGTGAGTGCTTCCGCAAACCATGCTGCCCCAACTTGAAGCTGCAACCACCATAATTTCCAACGCATTGTACCCATCAGTTTGTTCCTCACTCAGCACTATAAATCATAGTGTTATAGTCGTATGTGACATAAAAAATAAGTTATTTTTTTGTCAAACGACTATAATGTACGGTGAGTTGAGGCTTTTTGCAAGCATCTTGAAGTTTCTCGCTATAATATGGTGCGCGTACTGTAACCACTGCCGCGAATATCAACGCATGAGCAAATCTTGATGGAGTGGACTTTACCATCCAAACTACGTTCCCAAAAGCCAAGGAATTTCTTTAGTTCGGGAAAATCAGGCGTAGCATCGAGGTCTTGCCACACATAGCATTGTAATAAACTCGGGTGATCTGGAAAGCGATAAAATATCTCCGCCGTTGTGAGGCGATAATCGAGCATAATCATGCGTTCAATATCTGTATTTCCCATAGTTCTACCATAGCACAAAAAATGCTTATGCGCAACGTTTTTTATGCAAGATACGGCAAAATACATTGCGCTGCTGCATCACTGGCAAGAATTCCCTGAGGATTGCGTAATTGATGCAACGCTGTGATGGCGCGATCCGCTTGTTCTTGTCGTGCTTGCGGATGTTTGAGCAATGCGTGCATCGCGTTGGCAAGGTGTGTGGGATTGCATTGTTCTTGAATTAGTTCGGGAATCACATAGGCGCGTGCCATGATGTTGATTAAGTTCACATACGGGATGCGAATAAGGTGTCGTACCATATAGGCGGTGAGAGGATGCACATGATAGGCTGCTACCATCGGTACGCCATAGGTGGCAATCTCTAGGGTAACTGTCCCTGTTTTGGTAAGGGCAAGATGGGTAGTGCGCATTACTTCTACGCGTTCCTCTTCATGTTGCACAAGGCGTACAGGGCAACAAAAATCAGATACATCAATCACATCTGCCACCATTGGATGCACAATCATGGAGACGTGCATATCAGGATAATGATTGCTTAATTGCGTGATGCTATCACGAAAAATGGGCAATAAATGTTGGATTTCACCACGTCTACTTCCTGGGAATACGGCAAGATGCAAGGGCGTTCCTAAGGCAAGGGGTAGAATTGGGGCGCAATCATTGCCTAATTGATCCACCACAGGATGCCCCACAAAAGTGGTTTTTAAGCCATACACTTCAAAATAACGAGGTTCAAACGGCAAAAGGGTGAGCAAATGATCACATAATTCCGCCGTGCGTTTGGCACGCTCTTGTTTATACGCCCATACGGTTGGTGCGACATAATGAATGCAGGGAATGGTCGTACCAAAATAGCGACGCACCCATTCAAGTACACGAAAATTAAACCCCGGAGAATCAATGGTGATGATGAGATCAGGTGGATTCATGGTAAGCGCATCGCATGTTTCTTTAATGCGACACAGCACACGCCATGCATGGGGGAGGACTTCTACAAACCCCATCAGAGCAATATCACGCATTGGAAAGAGCGACATCAGTCCTTGTTCTTCCATCTTCACGCCGCCAATGCCGACAAACTCAAGGCGATCACCAGTGAAATAGCGCAATGAATCCATTAAGCGTGCGCCGAGTACATCACCCGATGCTTCACCTGCAATGATAAAGACGCGTTGTTTCTTCTTCATGCGCCCACCATCATGCCTTCAATAAAGAGACTATAGTCATTAGCGCGGGCAATCATCTCGGTTTTGTCAATCATCACGCCTTTATGGGCAGCAAGCATCATTCCCGCATAACCCCCATGATGCAAGGCTTCCACCGTTTCTAACCCCACGGCAGGCATATCTACCTGTTCGGATTGCCCTTGTTTGGGGAGTTTCACTAAGACTGCGCCGTGTGCATGGGGATAATGGGCGCAACGCTGCAACAAGGCTGCTGTGCCTTCCACTGCCTCAATGCCTAACACATGCCCGTGCGATACTATGATTGCTTGCCCTAAATCATAGGGGGATAAGGTCATGAGGATGTCATAGCCCCGCTTAGCATCGTTGCGTGCTTGTGCGCTTGGGTGGGTATGCGTCATCACCCCTAAATCTGCGGTGAGTGTATCCGTCACATCAGCAATGCGTAACATGCGAAATCCCTGTTCTTCAAAAAATGCAACAATACGTGATAATAAGGCATCATCACCCGCGATTAATGATCCGCCTATGCGTTTAAGTAAGGCGCGTCCCATACTATCAGGCATGAGTGAGGGAAGCGATGGGCGCGTGACCCCACCTGCCATGACAATATCTGAAATGCCCTCCGCACGTAAGGCATCCATCGCTTGCCCTACCGCGCCTATGCGACACCATAAATGCTTTTGCCCTTCCACCAATGCTGTGGGAGTTTGCCCTTTGATCGCAATAATAAAGACATCACGCCCTTGGCTGGAACATGCACGAAGAATACGTTGCGGTAAATCCCCTGTGCCTGCAATCATTCCAATGGGAGCGATGTTTGATGCCATAGCTTATGCTGCATCCTCAGGGCTGGGATGATCCTGCTTGGGTACGCATAGTGAGCGTTTGCTGCCCATACGGATGAAGTCGAGAACCTCGCGTAACACCGCATCATGCTGTGAGGATTGTGTCATATGTTCAGCACGCTGCTGCAATGATCCTTCCGCTTCACCATGAAAGAGCGCACGATAGAGGGCGCGCATTTCATGGATAGTTTCACGGGTGAAGCCACCGCGCTTTAAGCCAACCAAGTTTAACCCTGAGAGATGCGCCCGTTCGCCCATCACTGAACCAAACGGAATGACATCATGTTCAACGCCTGACATACCGCCAATCATGGCATAATGCCCAATACGAACAAATTGATGTACGGCAGCGAGACCACCAATCACCGCATAATCACCCACACTCACATGCCCTGCTAGGGTAGCATTATTCGCCATAATCACATGATTGCCAATCGCGCAATCATGCGCCACATGCACACCTACCATATATAAGCCATGATTACCAACACGGGTAATACCGCCACCGCCTTCTGTCCCGATATTCATCGTGACATGTTCACGGATGGTATTATGCGCTCCGATGACCAAAGTTGCAGGTTCACCGCGATATTTCAAATCTTGTGGTGCAGTGCCAAGGGAGGTGAAGGGATAGACGATAGTCTGCGTACCAATGGTGGTATGCCCATCAACAAAGACATGCGCCATCAGTTTCACACCATCATGCAAAGTGACATGCTCACCCACAATAGAATATGCACCTATCGATACATTCGTACCTAATTGTGCGTTAGGGTGAATAATCGCCGTTGGGTGAATGGAAGGTTCGTGATTCATGAGGAGGCATCCATATGAGGTTTATCAACAATCATGGCAGAAAATTCTGCCTCCGCTACTTTCGCGCCTTCCACATAACAATCGCCGATGAATTTCCAAACATTGCCACGCGAACGTACCACACGCACATAGACGCGCAACTGATCCCCCGGCACAACCAATTTACGAAAACGTGCCGAATCAACCGTCATGAAATAGACCAATTTGCCTTCTGCTTCTTTTCCTAGGGTATAGACGACTAAAACGCCTGCTGTTTGCGCCATGGCTTCAATAATCAACACACCCGGAAACACCGCTTGATCAGGAAAATGCCCTGCAAAACATGGCTCACCTGCACTGACATTCTTAATGCCGAGTGCTGAGATATTGCTTTGCAGATTCACGACCTTATCGACCATGAGAAAAGGAAAACGGTGCGGAATCATATCTTTGACGCGCTCATGCCCGACATTATCAAGGCTTGTATCAATGATCCATGGCGTGCTTTCTGGTGCGGTTGTTTCTGTCATAGTGCCTCATCTTATGATGATCGTTTAGGATGAATAAGTTGCGCGAGTTTCACGCTTTGGCGATGCCAATCCTTGATGGGGACGGCAGGGCATCCACCATAGGCTTTGCCACCTTCTAAATCATAGGTGACACCGCCCTGACCTGCAATCTGTGCACCCGCCCCGATACGCACATGCCCAGCAACGCCGACTTGTCCGCCGAGTACGCACCCATCTTCCAGTACGCTGCTACCTGCAACCCCTGCCTGCCCAACAATCACACAGCCACGACCAAGGCGAACATTATGGGCAATCTGCACGAGATTATCAATTTTTGTACCTGCTCCGATGATGGTATCTGAATTAGCACCACGATCAATGCAGGTGTTCGATCCAATCTCAACGCCATCTTCTATCAAGACGCGCCCAAGTTGCGGTACAGGAATATGCCCACCACGCGACAAGGCAAAGCCAAAACCATCTTGCCCAACCTGCACGCCACGATGCATCACTACGCCACGCCCGATAAGCGCATGAGAAATGCTGCATAATGCCCCAATATGGCAACCATCACCAAGCATCACGCCGTGGCTTATCACGCTGTTCGCGCCAATAATGCAGCCATTGCCGATTTCCACATGTGCCTCAATCACGACCCCTGCACCAATGGTGCAATCCGAGCCGATACGCGCTGTCGGATCAATGATGGCGGAAGGATGGTGATCATGGCGTGCGGTTGGGGAAGGATAAAATAGTTGGGCAATGCGGGCATAGCCACGATAGGGATCGTCGGTGAGGAGTAGTCGCATCCCGTGCGGTGCGTGTGCTTGTGCGGAGGGGCGTATGATGCACGCCCCTGCTTGGCTTGTCTTGAAAGCATGAAGAAATTTGCGATTATCGAAGAACGCAAGATCAGTGATTTCAGCGCGATCAAGTGGGGCGACATCATGCACCACATATCCCGCATCATCCGCACATGCGAGGGTTGCTCCGATATGGTGCGCAAGATCTGCAAGAATCTTGGCATCTGTACGATGAAAAAAACGAGGATCAGCCATCAATTATTCGTTCCAACTTGCTTGCTTATCCACCTACATTCACATTCATGCTAGGGAGTTCTTTGTTTAATTGCTGCAATACATCATTGGTGATGTCTAATGATGGTTTGGTATAAAGCAGTTGTGCCGAAGGCGCGACTATATCATAATTGCGCTCTTGTGACATTTTCGTGATGATTGTAATCACGCGTGCTTGGATCGTGCCAATCGATGCTTCAAATGCCTGACGTAATTTCATGCGCTTAGTTCCCACATCTTTTTGGGCATTGGCGGCTTTTTCGCGGAATGCTTGGACTTTTTCCTTGAATACATCAGCAGAGAGCAAGCTGCGTTGTTTAACCAATTCTTGATCGCTTTTTTGCAATTCTGTTTCGGTTTTTTTTACCTGTGCTTGGAATTCTTTTAATTTGCTATCTAGCTGTAGTTTGGCACTTTTTGCAGCACTTGCTTCTGCCATAATGCGTTGCATATCCACGGTTGCCATGGTGAAGGCGTTGGCGTTGCTTGCTCCCAAAAGTGCAACCAATGCGCATGTAATACCGAATGTTCTTTTCATGTGCGTATCTCCTCTATGTCATGATAACTACTCGTGTAGCAAGTAATGGGATTTTTTTCTACAATAAAATGCGAACCATCATAGAATTTTTAGGACTATAGCGTATCATGGCAACAATATGATGCTCAGGAGGGCGATTTTTTTATGGATAAAAGGATTCTACTTGCTTTATGCATAGGCAGCACAATGATGCTGGGCGCATGTGATCATCATGTTCAAGAAGGCTTGAAACCCGCAAGCGCAACGGATGTGAGTGCGGATCGAGGGCTTGTCCCTGCGATTATACGTCAGATTGTGCCAAAAGGGGGTGAGGCGCATCGTCCAGCACGCGTGCTTCTTCTTTAAGCAAAATCGGAATACCGTTGCGAATAGGGTATGCTACCTGTTGCGCAAGGCTAATAAGTTCCTGTTTTTCCTTATCATAAATAAGGGATGTTTTGCTGATGGGGCAGACAAGCAAGCTAAGTAATTCCTCGTTGAATGCGAGGTTAGGGCGTGGCGTGGAGCTATCAGGCATAAAAAATTTCCTCAAGGTGTTTTTTCTTCTTGCAATTTAGCACAAACACGCTATTATCCGCAACCTAAACATAACGCAAAAAATACATAATGCGTTAGGCAAATGCGGGTGTAGCTCAGGGGTAGAGCGCAACCTTGCCAAGGTTGAAGTCGAGAGTTCGAATCTCTTCACCCGCTCCATTTTTTCAAATAAAATATATTGTGAGATTTTTGTAGTAAGTCTAGCTTCTCGTCACTCTTGGCTTGTCACCCCCTACCCAATCATCTGCGGTTTTTCGTTGAAAAACCTTGATTCTTGGACTCCCCCGCAGGCGGGAGAGTAAGCCATTCATATCGTATGAGGGGTGGTGAACACTCTTGGCGTAAGGCAGGAATGACGAATTTGTTAGTCAACTAGAGGACGCGTGGGGCGGGAAGGCGGGTGACAATCGCTTCAAGAACTTCGGCAATGCCAATACCTGTTTTAGCAGAAATGAGTAAAGCATCGGAGGCATCAATACCGATCACTTCTTCAATTTGCGCTTTGATGCGCTCAGGGTCTGCGGCAGGAAGATCAATTTTATTTAAGACGGGAATAATTTCATGATTAGCATCAATGGCTTGATAGACGTTCGCTAATGTTTGCGCTTCCACTCCTTGCGATGCATCCACCACCAAAAGTGAACCCTCACACGCTGCCAAACAGCGACTTACTTCATAAGAAAAATCCACATGCCCCGGCGTATCCATAAGGTTGAGAATATAGGTTTCTCCGTCATTCGCTTTATAAGTCAAGCGGACTGTTTGTGATTTGATGGTGATACCACGTTCGCGCTCAATATCCATGCTATCCAGTAGCTGATCGTGCATATCGCGTGCATCAATCGCACCGCAATGTTGAATGAGGCGATCCGCAAGGGTCGATTTGCCATGATCAATATGGGCAACAATCGAAAAATTACGTATGCGGTGCAGTGGAGTGGGCATAATGTTCCTTATTCTGTAGGGCATTGTGTTATCGCAAAATTGCGACGCACACACAATACATTATATATACCCATTTCATTTCAAGGACTTGAATCCTTGTACGTGAAATGAAGGGTATATCTTAGTAAAAATACTCATCGTTTTCATATGTTGATACTACGCATCGTGCGTGTGCGATGAGTATAACAGGATTTGAGAGTAGGTAAAGCATAAAATGATATTTAGCTTTAATTAACCTAAATCCTATATTATAGGAGATGTCATTAACCGTCAATGGAGCTATGCTATGAATCACATCCCTAAGCAGAACCATCATCGTGACGGCTTTTCTCTGTTAGAATTAGCGATCGTCCTGACCATTTTGGGGATTATTGCGGGTGGGGTATTGACGGGGCGACATCTTATTCGTAGTGCGCAATTACGCACGATTATCACGGAAAAAGACCGTTTGCAATCCGCCGTGAACGCCTTTGAGGAAAAATTCGATGCGCTTCCCGGAGATTTTACGGGAGCAGTGGCGTTATGGGGTGTCATGCCGACAGGGGCGTGCCAGATTGGTTATGGGATGGGAGCGCGTGATGCCACGGGTACGCAAACCTGCAATGGTGATGGTGATGGCGATATATCCTATATTCCTGCCGTAGGAAATAATGCGGAAGGCGCGTTATTTTGGCAGCATTTGAATAATGCGGGGCTGTGGGAAGGACGTTATAGCGGTGTATTTAGTGGGTGGGGAGCGGCAGGATCATTTTATTTTAGCAAATTTGGGGAACGCACTTATGTGACTCCACACCATTATCGTGCCTTTTTTGGTGGGGGGATTATACCACGAAATGATATGGTGTCGTTTGAAGGAGAATATGGGCATACGATGGTGTATATGTCTAATGACGGCACGCACAATGTCTTTCTTCCTGAAGAAGCCTACGGTATAGATAGAAAAATGGATGATGGATTGCCGGGGGTTGGCATGGTAGTGACGCGAGAACGCGATGGCGCGCTATGCAATACGCTTCCCGCGAGCAGTTCCACGGCAGCAGAGCTTTATAGCTATAACAGAGCGCATGATCAACGTGCGTGCGAGTTAGAATTTAAGAATATGTGGTGATCATCGACGTGAGGGGTGGGCGCGCATCAGCGCAATGCGAGCATAGCTATATAAACCATAGAGGGTGCTTGTCGCAAGTAAGGTAGAGCCGATGACGGGAATGATGATACAGGAAGCATAGACCGCAAAGAAAATCAAGTTAGTGCGCGGTAGGTGAAAGCGTTTGATGGCATTATGGAGGGCGGCGATGCCTGAACAGGTGTAAGGGATGAGCAGAATAATCCCTGCAATACGGGCGGCATGAGCCAAAGACCCCGTCATTTCTGCTCCCAAAAACCATACAAGTAGCAATAAAATAAAGATAGGATGTGCAGGTACATAGGGCGTGAGATGCACCGATGGGCGTGGGGATGCAGAAAAACATTGGATGATTTGATGCGCAAGCCCTGCGGCTAAGATAAGCATCAGCACATAATGACACCATAGGGATGAAATCAGAATTTCTTGCAGCGTTTCTTTGGGAAATTTATATTCAGGAAATTCTTTTTGTATCTGTTCGATAAGGAGGGGAATATCTGAGAGGTAGCTTTGCTTTAGCATAAAAGGAAAGGCATGTTCTGACATACCCAACGCAAGATAAAAAAGTGCGGTGTACATACACGCTAAGGTAAGGGCATATCCTAAGGGTGTCCAATGAAGTAATTTGCGTTCAGGGTCTATGGCAACCATCATCAGGGAACGAAAAAAGATAATGGCAGGAATGATTTGTGCGGTGCAATGTGCGAGTGCTTGCATGGGCGACCATAAAAACAATAAGGCAATGGATGCCATCACTCCCGCAGAGATCGCCCCATGGTGACTATAACGCATGGTGGCAAGGGCAAAAACGAGGATAGGGAGAAACGGCACAGTGATACCATAAATCCAGCCTTGTGCCTCAGCATGATAAAGAAGTGCTGCTAACAGACCAGCACCAAGAGCAGGAATAGGAATAACAATCATCATAGCGTGACTATAGAATAGTCGGTAAAAAAATACAATTTATTTTTAACGCTTGTTTAGTACACCACACGCAATACGCGCCCCCGCATTGCCCGCAGGTTGGGAGTGATAATCATCTTGTTGGGCATGAAGAATGATAGCTGCACCGTCTTCATCCAAAAATGTCGCCAATGTTTGATGGGGTAAGAAAAAATCGACTCGCGCTGTGCCGTCCTTATGCACCCAAATATTGGGCATATCACCCGTATGATAGCCATCCTTCACCAAAAACCCATGCGCGGTGATGTGTTGATGATCGTTGTGCGGTTGTTGTGAGGCGTGCGCCCCTGCATCGGTAAAATCACCCTGAGCGCATAGACCGTGCGCATGAATATGGATGCCATGCCAGCCAGTCGGAAGATGTTCTGCCGTGATCTGTGCTAAAATACCGTTAGGCGTTTCCCTAAGGGAGAGTGTCCCCAGCTCTTTTTGCTCTTTATCCATAAGGGTTGCAGAAGCAGAAGCGAGCGGTTGCGCTTTGTGCTTATCATGTTCATCGCACGCCTTAGTATGGGTAAGGGGAAGGGTGCTGAAGATGAGGGAGCAGAAAATGACGGATGAAAAACGCATAAGCTATCCTTGGGCGTGCAAATTTTAAGAACGATAGGATGGGCTGAGTAATTTTAATGTATTGGAGGATTGAGGCGTGGTGCGCACCTGATCCAATAATTGCTCTTGCTCTTGTTTGAGTTTTTCTTGCTCATCGCGCAATTTGGCAATCGCCTCATGTTCTTGTTTTAGAAAATCGCGTTGATTGATTAATTCACGACGTTCTTGCTCTTTTTCATTGCGAATAAAGACATCTTCCAGAGCCAAAATCTGAATAGCAACATCGCGCATACGCACGCGTACTTTTTCAATTTGTCCATCAATAACATAATACGCCGTGATGGCAGGAATCGCTACGACAAGTCCGCCCACGGTTGTGATCAGTGCTTCCCATATCCCACCTGCGAGAATAGAAGGATCAACGCGCCCATCTGCTTCACTGATTGTTGCAAAGACGGTGATCATACCTGTCACTGTTCCAAGCAAACCGAGAAGAGGAGAGGTATTAGCAACCAATTCTAAACCACGCATATGTGTTTCTAATACTTGGATTTCAGCCGCAC
This sequence comes from Alphaproteobacteria bacterium, assembly GCA_004292675.1. Lineage (GTDB taxonomy): Bacteria > Pseudomonadota > Alphaproteobacteria > Rickettsiales > UBA998 > RDZH01. Next base: position 24,453 of record RDXO01000018.1, read on the forward strand.
CAATGCGTGCAATCTCCGATTCACGGCTTTTGATGGACATATCACGATTGAGTACGCAACGAATCGCTGTGCGCATAATGCGTGCAACAGGACCAGTAGTTTTCTCTAGCATATGTTCCGCATCAGTATATTCACCTTGCTTCACATGCTGCATTACGGGTTCGATAAATCCAGTTTTGTGCGCCCCAGAGGAGTTGAATTGCACGATCTTATAAAAAATCACTGCCAATGCATAGATGGAAATAAATGCAAGGACGATCATGATAGGGCCGCCCTTAACTAAAATATCTAATCCCATACGGGGTACTCCTAATAAAAATAATAAGGGGTGTAACTTAGCCTGATTTTGATCATAAATCCATAAAAATAATCACAGCTTCAAGGCTTTTTGCGCCTCGAAAAGAAATAGTTTCGCTTCACTATGCTGCGTATCAATATCGCACGCTCGCACAGCATCCATATAGGCAAGGGCTACTTCTTGTTGCGCCAACCAACAACGACCGCGTTCAAGATAATGCAGCGATGCACCATAATGATAATGTTTATGGGTGATTGCCATGCATGTGAGTCCGTGTTGGATGGCAGTGAATGCTGCCTCCCATGCGCCCTCATGGGCATAGGTGAGGCTACGATATAACCAGCCAGATGCACATAAAACTGCGTCAGATAAAGTTGCATTGATGTTTTGCATAGTCTCAAAGTTATGTTCCTGATAGGCGCGTACCCATGCATCATGGGTGTGATGATAGGCTGTCATGGGCAAGGATAATGCCATGTTGCGGGTGAGTTGCTGCCATTTATCGTGATAAGAAGCAAATGGTGCGTGGTACTCGTGAAAAGATGGTGCGTTATGCCATCCATCACGCTGGAGCGCGAGGGCAGGGCTATGTTGATGATCTTGAAAGATGGCTTTGGTTAAGGCACTATGTGCTTCATCATCCCGATCGAGTGCGTGTAGGATGATGGCTTCGTGATAATGCAACGCTGCGTGATCAAAATGAATGATGGGATGATAGCGATGCGCAATTTCAATGGCGTGGCTATACGCATCAATCGCTGCCTCAAAATTTCCTTGTGCCTCACAATGATGGGCATAACGATGCCAACCATCACCATGCCATGGTTCATGATGCAACCAGATGGGAAATTCATCTAGTGCGTTAGGGAATGTGGGGATAAGACCATAAATCCGCCCCATATCCGAATGCTGCCATGTCATGGCATATTACCCGATAAAAGTGCGCCATAAGCACATAAGACTCAGAAGTGCGAGCGGCGTAAAGGTGCAGAACATACCCCCTTGACGCATTGTGATGTTCATGGCAGTGCCACGCGCTACAGAAGCAGGTTCAACGACCAATAAACTGAATGCATGGGCAACACGCCCGCACAGCATCATGGAGGCAAGTAGGTGAAGCATCCAACTTGGTGCTGCGTTCGTCAGTTCTGCAAGGACAAGCAACAGCAAAAAGATCGGCATATATTCCGTGAAGTTGCCTTGTACGCGTATGGCACGGCTTAATTCTTGTGATCCGCCATCCAGTAAGGTAACGCCATGTTTGACGCGAAACTTAATAACAATCACCGATAAGACTAAGAGCATGATACCACTTAGTCCTGTATAAAGCAGGGAGATAGATAACATAGGGAACATTTATGCTGCGTGTGCCAGTTTGAGTTTATCTAAACATGCAATGACATGATCGCCCATTTCAGACGTGCCAACCAATTTTTTGCCTGCACCCATAATATCTGCCGTGCGCACTTCATTAAGCACATGATTGACGGCGGTTTCAATCATATCCGCTGCAAGAGGTGCATCAAAAGAGAGGCGCAACATCATAGCAACAGAAAGAATAGTGGCTAATGGATTGGCTTTATCTTGCCCAGCAATATCAGGGGCTGATCCGTGAACGGGTTCATAAAGTGCTGCTTGCTTGCCGTTTGCTTGACGTTCTCCCAATGATGCAGAAGGAAGCATGCCGAGCGATCCTGTCAACATGGCAGCGCAATCTGAGAGAATATCACCAAATAAATTGCCCGTGACCATCACATCAAATTGTTTTGGATTGCGCACTAATTGCATTGCGGCATTATCGACATACATATGACTGAGTGCGACATCCGTATATTCTTCTGCGTGAATCGCACAGACGCGATTGCGCCACATTTCCGTGGTTTCTAAGACATTAGCTTTATCAACCGAGCAAAGGCGACCCGACCGACCACGCGCTAGGCTAAGGGCAACACGCGCAATACGATCCACTTCAGAAGCGCGATAGATCATGGTATTGCGTCCGACCAACTCACCATCTTCCATCTGTACGCCACGCGGAGTACCAAAATAGACATCCCCTGTGAGTTCGCGGACAATCATCAGATCAAGACCAGATACATATTCAGGCTTAAGGCTTGAGGCATCCACCAACGCTTCAAAGCACAAAGCAGGGCGTAAATTGGCAAATAATCCCAGTTCTTTGCGGATGGCAAGCAAACCACGTTCAGGGCGCACCGAATAATCAAGCCCTTCCCATTGTGGACCACCAACTGCACCGAGTAAAATAGCGTCTGCTGCATGGGCTTGACGTAATGTTTCGGCAGGGAAGGGAGTTCCAACCGCATCATAGGCACTGCCCCCGATTAAGCCTTCATCAAAGGTAAGATCAAACGTACCATGTGCCACAAACCAATGAAGAACTTTCACCGCCTCACGCACCACTTCATGACCAATACCATCACCCGGCAAAAGAAGAATATGTTTTTTATTCATGGCGTATCATCTCCTTAGGCGTGATGGGCGTAAAGCCAAGGGGCGTTGCTTGCTTGGCGTTGTTCAAATGCGCTGATAGCATCAAGATGCGCTTCCGTCAGCCCAATATCATCGAGTCCTTCCAAAAGACATGTTTTGCGTGCCGCATCAAGCTCAAAGCGGATGGTTAATGCCCCCGCGCCAATAGTTTGATTGGGGAGATCAATCGCAATTTTTTCACCTGTAGCAGCGTGGGCGCAGAGGCTATCCACATGTGCTTGCGATAATGCAATGGGCAAGATACCGTTTTTGAAGCAATTATTATAAAAAATATCGGCAAAACTTGGGGCAATGATGCAACGAATGCCATAATCTAACAATGCCCATGGTGCATGTTCACGGCTTGATCCGCATCCAAAATTATCACCCGCTACGATGATTTGCGCCCTATCAAACGGCGCACGATGCAAAATGAAATTCTCTATTTTTTTACCCGAAACATCATAGCGCATTTCAAAAAACAAACCTTCTGATAAGCCCGTGCGCTTAATCGTTTTCAAAAATTGCTTCGGAATGATCATATCCGTATCAATATTTTGCAGAGTCAGCGGTGCAGCGATGGCTTCAAGAGTGATAAAAGGTGTCATAATCATATGCCGTGGGGTAAAAATGAGACAAAGAAAATAATAGATTTTTTCAAGAGATGCAAGCATTTCATGCGACACAAAGCACTTAAGCACCCATCATGCGTTGAATGCGCTCCACATCTTCACGAAGTTCGGGATCATTATGGATAAAATCCGTAATACGTTTGACGGCGTGCATCACTGTTGTGTGATCTTTTCCACCAAATTTACGCCCTATTTCAGGAAGGCTTTTATCCGTCAAGATTTTAGAAAGATACATCGCGACTTGGCGTGGGCGTGCCACCGACACCGAACGGCGCGGGGAGAACATATCTGATACTTTCACACGATAATAATCAGCGACAAATTTCTGAATATCTTCAATGCTTACACGGCGATCACAGGAGCGGAGTAAATCTTGCAATAAAATCTGTGTACCCTCAAGAGTGACGGGCATACCAAGCATATCAGCCTGCGCCACAACACGGGTAAGTGCGCCCTCAAGTTCACGAACATTGCTGGTGATACGGCGTGCGAGAAACTCCAATACATCACGTGGCACAGTAATAGATTGCTGTGCAACCTTAGATTCAAGAATACCATAGCGTAATTCAAAGCTGGTGGTATGAATATCAGCAACCAATCCCCACGCTAAGCGCGAACGTATGCGCTCTTCAATGCCACTTAAATCAGTCGGTGAACGATCTGCGGAGATAACAAGCTGTTTATTTTGCTCAACCAACGCATTGAATGTATGGAAGAATTCTTCCTGCGTTGAGTCTTTGCCACTGATGAACTGCACATCATCGACCATCAAGACATCAACGGAGCGAAATTGCTCTTTGAACGCAAGTGTATCACGGCTTTGTAACGCCTTAATAAACTGATACATGAATTGTTCTGCTGAAAGATAGACAACGCGCCGTTGTGGATGGTGCAAGCGGACATGCCATGCAATAGCGTGCATAAGATGCGTTTTGCCAAGACCGACACCACCATAGAGAAAAAGTGGATTACATCCGACCAAGGCTTCAGAAGAATCTGCAATACGCTTCGCGGCGGCATAGGCTAATTCATTGGGTTTACCAACGACAAAACGATCAAAGGTATAACGTGGATCAAGCGATGCTCCCATATCAGGTGCTGCATCTGCCTCGGGTGTGATGACTTCCAACGCAATAGGTGCAGGGACAGAGGATGCAACATCGTTGTTTGGGCGAGCTTGGATGATCAAATCAATCGATCGAATACGCTCATCTTCTTGCGAGAGCGCATCAACGAGTGCTGAACTATAATGATTATGCACCCAATCACGGATAAAGCGCGTAGGCAGGGAAAGGCGAGCGCAATCATCATCAATCATATCAAGCTGAATAGGTTTTAGCCAGCTACGATAGACATCCTCACCCAGCACCACACGCAAGCGCATACATACAGCATTCCATAAGGCATCTTCATAGCGCATATGAGGTTGCGCGCTCGGGGAGCTATTTAGATTTAACGCACCATGTTCCAAGGGAGTCCCTCCGCTTTCCAGCCATTGATTGTTCCACGTAGACCTGCACTATCTTCGACTCCTTCAAAACCATACGCAATATTATAAGCGTGGTGATACCCCAGTTCGGTTGCTAATGTTGCAGCACGCGCAGAACGCCCACCGATTTTGCATAAGAAAAAAATTGGCATATCCTTATCAGGTACGTGATGCGCGAGTTGCGTTGCAAAATCAGGATTGCTTACGCCATTATCGAATAGTAAGGATAATAAGATATGTGTGCTTTGGGCATCCGAGGTATCGACTACGCCTACGGAAGACCATTCTTTTGGTGTACGCACATCAATGAGTGCGCACATATTATGCTTCATGAACTGCCATGCATCATCGGCACGTACATCACCTGCATAGGGAAGAGATTCGGCTGTGTTGAGTGTAGAAATATTGGTCATACAAGCAAAGAAAGCCCCTCCCAAGAAGATAGGATGATGGTTCGTGGTAGTGTGATGAGGTATAAGCCTTGACGCATATTGCTCATGGATCAAGGCTTCACAGCGTCATTTAGGAGGCTAGTTTTTTTACGCTAGCAGCAAGACGGCTAATTTGACGTGATGCAGTGTTCAATTTCAGAACACCTTTGGTGACACCACGGCGGATTTCAGGCTCAGCATGTTTGAATGCTTCGGTAGCCAATGCATAATCACCTTGCGCAATGGCAGCTTCAACATTTTTGATGAACGTGCGCACACGACTACGACGCGCACGATTGACGGCAGTTACGCGTTCAGTTTGGCGGATACGTTTTTTTGCTGATTTATGATGTGCCATAGAAAAACTCTTTTTTTGTTATCTTTTAAGTTAGTGAATAATGCATGATTGGTGCAAACGTGGTGCGCAAATCGGTACATAAAGTACTCTGCATTGCGCGTTACGTCAAGTATGAAAATGCGTTATGCCACATGTGGATAAGTTTTGCAACCTTTTTATTTTCCTTGTCTTTTTTTCATGTGTGATCTTGGGAATTTTCTCTTGATTTATGATTATTCAATATCTTATGAAGATGGTTCAGCTTGGCAGGAAGGGCAAAAAAAAGTCGATCTTCCTGCATGGGTGATGTTTTGAATCGTATCATTGCAGGTGAAACATGCCTGCCCTTCGCGCCCATAGACTTGAAATTTATGTTGAAAATACCCCGTTGTTCCTAGTGCATTTTTATAGTTGCGCAATGTAGAGCCACCTGACGCAAGCGCATCGTTTAATACGCTACGAAAGCAGGTGCGAAGCATTTCAGCATGGTTTATGCAGGCATAAGTGGGGGTGTTGGGATGAATGCGGGCGCGAAATAGGGTTTCGGAGGCATAGATATTGCCTATACCGACAATGATATGGGCATCCATGAGCCATGTCTTTATGGGGCGCGTGACATTGCGCATATGCTGTTGCATATAGACAATGCTGCATTCATCTTCAAGCGGTTCTACTCCGAGTGAGGTAATCATGGGGTGGGTGTGCCACTGATCGCGATGGGTAAGCAAAACAAACCCAAAACGGCGCGGATCATGATAGACAACATCTATTCCGTCCTCCATCTGCCAGATCATATGATCATGCTTGTGACGGTTGGCTAAGGCATCATGCCTTATTGTAAAACTACCCGACATGCCCAAATGCGCAATAATCTGATGCGATCCGCATGGCATAAGGATGTATTTGGCGCGACGCTGCACATCCTCGATGATCTTGCCCTCCAGCGAGGCTGCAAGATGCTCAGGGAAGGGGTAACGTAGATTTTCACGAAAAAGCAGGACACGTTCTACCCTCTTGCCTGCAATCGCACTGCGCAATCCCGTACATAAGGTCTGTACCTCAGGAAGTTCAGGCATGGCGGTTATCTTTAGCGTGTGGCGTTCGTGGTGTCGCGGTGCGTCACGGCGGCTTTTACGAATCCATCAAATAAGGGATGCGGGGCAAAAGGACGTGATTTGAATTCAGGATGGAACTGCACCGCCACAAACCATGGATGGCTTGGTAGCTCAATAATCTCAGGGAGTTGACCATTGGGTGACATGCCAGAAAATATTAAGCCTGCTGATTCCAGTGCCGGGATATAGGCGCGATTCACCTCATAGCGATGGCGATGGCGTTCGCTTATTTTGGTAGTGCCATAGAGCTTTGCTGCGAGTGTTCCTTCGTGTAAGACGCAATCATACGCACCAAGACGCATCGTGCCACCAATATCATCATCATTGCTGCGCGTTTCTAACGTGCCATTATGCAACCATTCTGTCATGAGACCAACCAAAGAGCCACGCGCATCTTCATCACGCTCAACTTTTCCGAACTCACTTGATGTCGCATGAGGCATCCCCACCACATGACGCGCATATTCAATAACCGCCATTTGCATTCCAAAGCAAATACCAAAATAGGGGATGTTATGTTCGCGTGCATATTTAACCGCAGCAATTTTGGAGCGCACACCACGCTCACCAAAACCACCGGGGACAAGAATCGCATCCATGCCACGCAATACATCACCTATCATTTCTGGTTCACAAGCGCGTGCATCAACCCAATGAACATGCACAAGCGTTTTGTTGGAAATACTCGCATGATGCAGTGCCTCGGTAAGTGATTTATAGGCATCCCCAAGACCTGTATATTTTCCAACAATGGCAATATTGACCTCTCCTTGACGTTCGCTTTCATCACGGGCAATAGCTTCCCAACGGCTAAGATTCGGGGCAGGGGCGTGCAGAATACCAAAATGTTTCAAGACTTGCGTATCTAAGCCTTCCTTATGATAGGTGCTTGGCACGTGATAAATAGAGGCAACATCCAAGCCTTGAATCACATGATCTTCAGGAAGATTGCAGAATAAAGCAATTTTACGACGCTCTGATAAAGGAATCTCCCGATCAGCGCGGCATAGGATAATATCAGGAATAATACCAATCGAACGTAATTCTTTCGCGGAATGTTGTGTTGGTTTGGTTTTTAATTCTTTCGCGGCAGGAATCCATGGAACGAGCGTCACATGCATGAATAAGACGCGCTCACGCCCTAATTCATAGCCAAGCTGACGAATCGCCTCAAAATAGGGCAACCCTTCAATATCACCAACCGTTCCACCGATTTCACACAGCACAAAATCATCCTGTTCTGTGTCTTTTAAGATGAATTGTTTAATCAAATCAGTCACATGTGGGATAACTTGGACTGTGCCACCTAAATAATCACCGCGACGTTCTTTGGTGAGGAGGGTAGAATAAATCTTACCCGTCGTGACATTATCAGTCTTGCGTGCATCAACGCCCGTGAAGCGTTCATAATGCCCAAGGTCTAAATCGGTTTCCGCGCCATCTTCAGTGACGAATACTTCTCCATGTTGAAAGGGACTCATCGTGCCGGGGTCAACATTTAGGTACGGATCAAGTTTACGGCAACGTACCGAAAAACCGCGTGATTGCAACAAAGAAGCAAGAGAAGCAGAGGCAAGCCCTTTGCCTAAAGAGGATACTACTCCGCCTGTGATGAAGATGAAACGTGCCATGATGATCTCGTGAAAAATTTAGGGTTTTGGTGCTTCTGGAGTTGTCGGTGCATCGGTTGGTGCGGGAACATCCGTAGTTTTTTCTGCGGTGTTTGGCACTTCAGCGTTTGGCATTTCAGCAGCGGGCGCGGATTCTGTCGTAGGGGGTGTTACAGCAGGTGTTGCTTCCTGTGCAGGAATGTTCGCATCTGGTGGTGTAACGCCATCTTTCGGCACGCTGATGGTTTTGGTTTCTTCGGCAATTTCATCAATTAAGGTGCTAGAGCTGTTTTGTGCAGATACTATATTGAGCAGCAAGCAGTTCACAAAGAATAAGGCTGCGATAATCGATGTGGTGCGTGTTAAAAAATTGGCCTGACCGCGTGCAGAAAAAAGTCCTGATCCGCCACTTGATCCGCCTAAACCTAAGCCATCACTATCGCTACGTTGCAAAAGGACAAACCCAGCCAATAATAAGGAGAGGATAATTTGCACCACTAATAAAACTGTACTTATCATAGAAGGAATACACCATATACGTAAATTTATGAATAAGTGATGTCTATAGCAGCTTTCATGATCTCTGTCCATTCGTGAAGTTGTGTTGATGCTAAGCCCACTAACACGCCATCTACAGAACTAAGATTGAGAATTTCACTACTGTTACATCCACGCACTGATCCACCATATAATACAGATGGCGCAAGAATGCCACGATTTTTCACATGATAACGAATAATTGTGCATACTTCGTCTATTTCTTCCATATGCGGGGTGCGTCCTGCCCCGATTGCCCACATGGGTTCATAGGCAATGAGTAGGGTATTGCGTTCACCAATGAATGATAAAATATGATCTAATTGCTGCATGATGATGTCTAAATAATGCCCTTCATGCCGTTGTTGCGCGCTCTCCCCAACGCATAGAATAGGTTGCATCCCCGCCTCAATGGCAGCGCGTGCTTTGCGTCCGATGAGCGTATCATCTTCATGATGCATGGTGCGGCGTTCGGAGTGACCCACAATCACATAGCGACACCCCGCCTCACGTAACATATAGGGGCTGAGATCGCCCGTAAATGCACCCTTTGCTTCATGATGACAATCTTGCGCCCCGAGCGCAACAGGGCTTTTTTGGGTGATAGCTGCAAGATCAGTGAGCCAAATAGCAGGAGGGCAATGGATGACCGTGATGCGTCCATCCTGCGGCATAGCACGCACAGCATGGGTGATAGCACTCATATGCCTGCGGGCATAGGCGCGATCACCGATCATTTTCCAATTTCCTACCAGATACATAGTGTCCTATTGTTGCATGGCGTGACTATCGTTTCAAAGCATGAGTATATCGTGTGTACTCATGATTAGATACAAAAAGATGCATTTATGCGGTGTGATAAACTATTGTTTTATTGTAAAGACGCTATAAGTCGACAAACTTTGCAAAAAATGCACAAAACACTTGAATAACGTGCATAATACGCATAAAACCGCATACATAAGTAATATGATAATATTCGCTCATTTGATGATGTAAGGAACATAACGATGCTCACGACCATGCGCAAACTCAGTCAAGGCTTTGTTGCAAAATTGCTACTTTGTGTATTGGTAGCAAGTTTTGCTCTGTGGGGGATTGGAGATATTTTTACATCAAATGCACCACGTATGGTGGCGAAGGTCGGAGAAGAAGATATTGAGGAGCAGGTATATCTTGCAGCATTGAGGCAATTACGCGTCAATTTGGGACAATATTTTACCCCTGAGATGGTGAAGCAGCTTGATTTACTCAATGTTACTCTTGAAAATTTGGTGCGTGACTCTTTGATAGAACAGGAATCTCAAGCATTGCATGTGCGTGTGAGTGATGAATTATTAAAAGAAGTGCTAGCAAAAGATAAGCAATTCCATAATGATAAGAACGTCTTTGATCGTGAGATATTTCAACGTCGTCTCCAGCAAATAGGGATGAATGAGCATGATTTTTTGGATCATATACGCCGTTCTGTGCAGCATAAGATGATCCAAGATACCATCACTCCCTATGCGATTGTGCCAGATGCATTGATTACGCAGATGAGTGATCTAGAGACGCAACAACGCGAAGTCTTAGTCTTTACGCTTGATCCTAAGCAATTTGAGACTGCACCGCTTATTGAAGAAGGCGTGGTGCGACAATATTATGAACAGCATAAAGATCGCTATGTCGCACCAGAATATCGTCGGTTTGCTTATGTCGTGCTTAATCGTGAACAATTAAGCAAACGCGTGAACATTAGTGAGGAAGAACTCAGCGCATCCTATATTGACTATGCCCAAAAAACTAAAGTACCCGAACAACGCACGGTAATTCAGTTATTATATCCGAGCAAGGATTTAGCAGAACAAGCCTATGCAAAGGCGCGGACAGGGCAATCTTTTGAACAGATTCGTGAGATGTTGCCGATGGCTGCTTCAGAATCTATTGAGCTTGGTACGATCACGAAGGAGCAATTACCCGCCGCCTCTGATGTTATTTTTTCTCTCGCAAAAGGGGGCGTGAGTGCGCCTGTGCAAACAGATTTTGGCTGGCATATTTTTAAGGTGACAGATATTGTGCCTTCTCACACAGCCCCCTTTGATGAAGTCAAGGAAAAGCTAAAAGAAGAATTAGTACGCAAAAAAGTCGATAAAGAATGGAATGCGACTATAGAAAAAATGGAAGATATTCATGCGTCGGGCGCAAAACTTGTAGATATTGCGTCAGTGCTGCAACTGGATGTGCAAGAACAAGGTTTGGTGGATGCACAAGGGCGTGCAGCCGATGCACAGCCTAGACTTGACTCTGAAAAATATCAAGAATTGCTACACACAGCCTTTATGCTTAAGCCTGATGCATTATCTGAAGTGACACAGATTTCTAATGGTGAATATATTGTGGTACATCTGCACGAGATTATGCCACAACGCCAACGTGCCATCGAAGAAGTGCGCGGGCAAGTCACCAAGGATTGGCAAGAAGATGAACAAAAGCAAGCATTGCAGCGTTCTATCACGGATTTGGAACAAAAACTCACCGCGATGATGCCTATGGTTGCCGCTGAAGAAGTGAAGGATATGCTTGCAGCTCAAGCAATCACCGCCACAGCGTCATATCAATTTTCGCGTCTTGGGGTGGAAAGCAAAGAGAATCCTCTTGCCGTAGCCGAGTGGAAGCCTGATTTTATAGCGCGTCTGTTTACCGCAACGCACGCTCCAACGGTTTTGCCGTTCTATGTGGATCAATCGGGTAAGATTGTTGGTGGGGTTTATCAACGCACCGTGTCGCATACGCAGGAGGAGCGCGATAATCACCATAAAACCGTGCAGGCGCGCCTAGAAAAATCCTATGAACATGAGGTGATGCAACAATATGTAGAATTATTGCGTACTCATTTTCCTGTGCAATATTATCCTGAGATTATGAATCGTGTCAAGGATCAGTTCCAATGAACCATCAAGAATCGATGATGCCATGTTTTCCTGATTATGCTGCTGTGGCAGCAATGATGGCGCATAAAAAAAATGCTCTTGTGTGGAGTAAAATCATCAGTGATATGGAAACCCCTGTATCCGCTATGGCAAAATTGGGCATGGATGCCACCAGCCCGTCTTTTTTGCTGGAATCGGTGCATGGCGGGGAGAATCGCGGGCGTTATTCCATGATTGGCTTGTATCCTGATCGGCTATGGCGTTGTTTTGGAGCGCAAGCAGAGTTTTGTGATCATGTCACGGCAGTGCCACAATTTCAACCATGCGATCAACCAGCAATGGCATCACTTGCCGCAGAGTTAGATGCGCTGCATATGGATACGCCTGAGGGTGTGCCGCATTTAGCTGCAGGATTAGTGGGCTATTTTGGTTATGATATGATCAAGCAAACGGAGCGGTTGCCTCATGCAAACCCTGATGTGATTGGTATTCCTGATGCCTATTTGATGCGCCCGCGCCTTATGCTTTTATTTGATAATGTCGATGGCGTGATGTATGGCTTTGCACCCTTATGGTTTCGTGAAGGCATGGATTCACGAGTGGCGTATGAAGATGCGGTGGCTTTGTTGCGTGATACGATGTATCAACTTCGGGTGCGTGCGGGAGCGCGTATCTATATTCGTCCTGAACAATCTAAGCCTTTGACGTTTAGCTCCAATATGACCCGTGAAGCGTATCATGCCATGGTACGTAAAGCGAAGGAATATATTGTCGCGGGAGATATTTTTCAAGTAGTGCCGAGTCAGCGTTTTTCCACGCCCTTTGCGGTGCATCCATTCGCGCTCTATCGTGCTTTGCGTTATCGCAATCCATCCCCCTTTTTGTTTTACCTTCAGATGGGGGATTTTTCATTGGTTGGATCAAGCCCTGAGATATTAGTGCGGGTGCGTGATGATGTCATCACGATTCGCCCGATTGCAGGCACGCGCAAACGCGGGGCAACGCCAGAAGAAGATGCCTACCTAGAGCAAGAATTACTTGCCGATGCCAAAGAAATTGCTGAACATCAAATGTTGCTTGATTTAGGCAGAAATGATGTTGGGCGTGCTGCAGTGCCGGGTACGGTTAAAGTGACGGGCAAGATGATGATTGAGCGTTATTCGCATGTGATGCATATTGTCTCGAATGTTGAGGGCATACGCACGCCAGATGCGAGCCTTGTGGAATGTCTGATGAGTGGCTTTCCAGCAGGCACAGTGAGTGGCGCGCCAAAGATTCGTGCGATGGAAATTATTGATGAATTAGAGCCTGTATCGCGTAGTTTTTATGCAGGTGGGGTGGGGTATTTTTCCGCGAATGGGTGGATGGATACGTGCATCACCTTACGCACGGCACTGATTAAAGATGGCATGCTGTACATACAAGCAGGGGGAGGGGTGGTGTATGATAGTGATGAGGAAGCGGAATATCAGGAATCCTGCACCAAGGCACGGGCGATTATGAGTGCAGCCGAACTTGCTATGCAGTTTCTTGACGAGGAGATGCCATCATGACGCGGTTACTTCTGATTGATAATTATGATAGTTTCACCTACAATCTTGTGCATTATTTTTCTGAATTAGGGGCGCAGGTGCAGGTTGTACGCAATGATGCGATTGATGTGCAAGGTGTGCGCGATCTTGCTCCCGATGGGGTAGTCATCTCACCGGGACCAGGAACACCACACGATAGCGGTGTGTGCCTTGATGTGTTGCAAACATTGGGGAGTACGCTTCCTATTTTTGGTGTATGTTTAGGGCATCAGGCGATCGGGGCTGTATTTGGTGCATCCGTGGTACGCCATCACCCTGTGCATGGCAAAACTAGCTCGATTTATCATCACCAAAAGAGTGTATTTCGTGATCTCCCAAGCCCGTTTACGGCAACACGTTATCATTCTTTGGTCATTGATCCCGTGAGTGTTCCCGATTGTTTGCGCGTGACTGCCACAACCGAGGATGGCGTAATTATGGGCATATGCCACGCTCATTATCCCATTCATGGCGTGCAGTTTCATCCCGAATCGATTGCATCCGAATATGGACATGCATTGCTGGATAATTTTCTAAGGTTATGTTGTTAATGCACGCTGCATTCTTAAGTCATGTTAAAAAAAATAACGACTACAGCAAAGATTATTCTTGTGCAAACGAACTAAATTTGCTATCTTCTATCAAGAAAAGTTATCAAACATGATAACATAGAATCATTTAAGAAAGGATGAATATAATGGCGATTATTGGAACAAATCTATCAGAAATTTTTTATGGCACTGATGCAGCAGATTTTATTTATGGCAATGAAGGCGATGATACGATTTCAGGCGCAGCGGGCAATGATACTCTTTGGGGCTGGACAGGCAATGATGTGTTGTATGGCAATGCAGGTGATGATGTAGTTGGTGGCGATGCTGGCAATGATCTTATCTATGCGGATGAAGGCAATGATGTTGCGCATGGTGGCGAAGGTGCTGATATGATTTGGGGCTGGACAGGCAACGATCTCATCAACGGTGATGCTGGCAATGATTTGCTCGGTGGTGATGCTGGTCATGATACAGTGTATGGTGGCGAAGGTGCTGATACTATTTGGGGCTGGTCAGGTAATGATGTGCTTGCTGGCGATGCTGGCAATGATGTGATCGGTGGTGATGATGGCAATGATTCACTTTATGGTGGCAATGGCAATGATTCACTCTATGGCTGGAATGGTAATGATCTAGTCAATACAGGTGCGGGTGATAATTTCGCATTTGGTGGAACAGGCGATGATTTTATCGTAGCTGGTGAAGGCAATGACGCATTGTTCGGTGGCGACGGAAATGATGTGATTCAAGCGAATGGTGGTAATGATAGTATCGTTGCTGGTTTTGGGCAAGATACCTTTTCGGGCGGTGATGGCGCAGATGTGTTCATTTTTGAATCATTCACTGATAGCTCTGGCTTGATTGATACTATCAAAGATTTCCAAGTCGGTGTTGACAAAATTGATGTGAGCGCATTTGGTCTTTCAGGCATTGAGAAAACTACTGGATTGAATTCCCTTAATGCAGTAAGCATTTTCACATCTGAAGGCAATACGTATATTTCTTATCACCAAAATGATTTTGAAGTACGTTTGGAAGGTGACTTGACGGCGTTCATTACAAGTGCTGATTTTATTTTCTAAGGATCGTGCTATACTCATCGCACATGAAGATGCGTAGTATCTAAATGTGGAAAAGATGAGTATCTTTAATAAGATATACCCTTAATTTCATTTCAAGGACTCAACTCCTTGAAATGAAATGGGTATACAAGCACTATAAATAATAAAAAAAGCCTAGATTGTTCTCAATCTAGGCTTTTTTTATGGGTAGTGTCAAACGACTATAGTGTCAAAGCATCCATTAACGTGCAGCTTCCTTATCTTGCATGATCTGTTCTTTTGCCCATTGTTGCATCTGTTGTGGTGGTACACCTAGTTCGGTTGCGACATGATGTACCATCTGTTGTTGAAATATTTCTTCATGCGCAGGGGTGGGGGCGCGATAAGCACGAAGTGCTTCAAAAAACCTCATGGCATTATCAGTGCTTGCCATGGGGGGTAAGCTAAAGGTAAGTTTGGCGATCGCCTCGCTGACATCTGCCATGGGAGGGGGTTCATTGCGAGAAGCGATAGCAGGCAATAAGGCTTGTTGCCGTTGCACCTCTGCGCGTAATTCTTGGCTGTTCACATCAACGGCAGGAGATTTTTCAATAATTGCACAGAGTTCTTCACGAATCTTGTCATGGTGTGCGGGAGGGAATTGTGCAATCAGGGCTGCTGCCTGCATGGTGACTTGCTCAAAACGATGATTGCGTTTGGTCATTTCTATAGCGACATGTTCCTGCACGATTTCCGCAAGCCCTTCGACAATATGCTTATCTTTGCGTTGCAATGTGTCCTCAGCGCGCTGTGCTAGATATTCTGACAAGTCTTTAATGAAATCCCTTTGCGTGGTTGGTGAAAACAATATCGGCTGCCGTTCAAGGAATGCAGCAATAGCTTCAGTCAATGCGCGAGGATTTCCAACAGATTGTTCACCATAATCATCTTTTTGCAGAAAGAACATGCTGACATCACCTGCTAGATAGCTTGATTCTGCCATTTTTTGTACAGGATTTGAACTATTCATACTGACTAAACTTGCCCCCAGCGCACCCATGGCAGAAAGATGCTGCGGATCTTCTTGAATATGTTGTTTGATGCACTCAATAGGATTCTTCCAAAAGGAGGTTTTTTCTTCTGTATGCACGCGAGGTACTAATAGTATCGACCATCCAGTGAAGGATACAACGGCGCGTGCCATATCAATCATCGCATCACGATCATCATGGTTCTGCCTCAAACGCATCAAACCTGAGGTAAATACGAGAGCCTGACCAAGATTCCATGCGGTAACGCCTGTTTCCATCGGGTGATCAAGCAGGAATTGATGCACATTCTTGAGGAGAGGTTCAGAGATATTATCCAATGAATCTTTATTTTGCAGTGAAGTTTCAATGGGTTTATCGTTGCCTGAGGCGAGTTGTCGCTCAATTTCCTGATTGAGTAAATAGAGATGGTGGACGCTATCATCCTGACCATATTTCAAAAAAATGAAGGATTGCAGAATATTACACACCGTTGATGTGGCTTTGAGTACTTTTAATGGTAGCGGGGTAGGAGTGCCATCGGGAGTTCTATCAAAAAAGCCTGCTAACCCTAGAGTCACATCCCCAAAGCAATAAAGCCCTGAGAGCATTTTCATCGGTGTGTCGATATAATTACGTATGCCTTGTGCGCTATCGGTAACGCAATGTTTGAGGGAACGTACCGCATGTGTTGCGCCTTGTGCAAACCCAAATTTCAAAAACGCATCTTCAACACTGGTTTCTCGCCCTAAATGATCAATTTCAAGCACGGTTCGGTTGTTCTCATCAACACCGATCGTGGTGCGACATGATCGTTTAGCATAATCATGGCGCAATGTTTCAAGGGCAGTGTGCGCATTTTGGTTATCCATGACAATATGCGCTTTCCAATTATGCTCGCCTTGCACACGTTCAAGCAATGCTAGTCGATCATGCGTGGCATCATCATAGACCATGACGAACGCATCATGAGAGGAAGATATGGTAGGCGAAGATTTGATGTTCATGGCTTCCTCTCAAAGAATCGTAAAGTTGGATGATACGGTTTTAGCGTGCTTGGGCTACTCCAACCTGCGGTGTTGATGTGTGTTGTGCTAAATCATGCAGATCTTTTACAGGCATATCGAGCTTGTTCGCAACGAAATCAACCATATTTTTTTGGAATAGTTCTTCTTTTTTCGGGGATGGCTTAAGATAATCCGTCACGGCACTAAAAATATCTAAGGCGTTTTCTGTGCTAGCAATAGGAGGCAGGCTAAAAGTGAGATGCGCAATCCCGTCACTTACCTGAGTAACGGAAGGAGGTGTGGTGGTTTGGTTGGCAAGATGCCCGAGTGCGTTCTGTTGAATGCGCACTTGTGCAACGAGTTCTTCACGATTCATTTTTATACCAGCAGCACCAACGACCATATCGCATAATTTATCCGTTACGGTGGCGCGCTGTTCCTCAGGGAACATATTGCTGAGGATCGCTGTTTGTGTGGCGATATGAGCAAAACGATTATTTTTCTCAGCGATCGCGGTAAGCACACCGACTTGCACTTTTTCCGATAGTCCTTCTTCTAATGTTTTTCCCGAACGCCCTATTTTTTCTTCAGCGCGATGCACCAGATAATCAGATAATTCTTTGACAAATTCTTGTTGTGTGCTTGGTGAAAAAACGATGGGCATCTGTTCAAGAAAACCTGTAATCGCTTTGGTGAGTGCCTGTTGGTTGCCCATGGAATTTTGACCATAATCATCTTTATCAAGGAAAAACATGCTGGTATCCCCTGCAATAAAGAGACCTTCTGCAGCTTTTTGGAACGGGTTCGTGCTACCTAAACTGATGAAGCTCGCAAGCAAAGCAAGAACGCCTGAGATATGTTGCGGTGCCTCTTGCACTTCTTCTTTGATGCGCGCAAAAGGATTTTCAAAAAAGGATGTTTTTTCTTCCGTATGTTTTTGTGGAGTTAATAGCGTGAACCAACCAGTCGATGAGATAAGAGAACGTGTAACATCAATTTTAGCATTATTTTGATATTCTTGTAGTTGTTCTCGAACCTTAGGGTCAATAGTGCCATCCGCTAATGTTTTGGCTGTGGACATCCAGCGCATGATACCCGACGTTAAGACCATCGCTTGCCCCAAATTCCATACGGCAACTCCTGCCTCGGTTGGATGAGCCTCCAAAAAATCATTGATTTTTTTCAATATTGGATTTTTGATACTATCAAACGAGGCGGAATTTTGTAATATCGCAGAGGTATCTTCATTGCCGACAGCGAAATTTTTATCAATCTCTTTTTTTATTTTGTCAAGATGCATGACGCTATCATCTTCACCATAATGGTTTAAGATGAATGATTGTGAAAAATTGCACGCCACAGAAAAGGCTTTCAACCATTCTGCAAAACCTTGACGTTTATCCCCAAGTGCCGTGAGAAAGAAGAGTACATCACCTGAAAAATAGCATCCAGAGAGGATTTTCATCGGCGTATCCATATAATCACGCACACCAGTCAACGCATCGGTTACAGTTGATTTTGTTTGTTTGATGGCGTGTGTTGTGCCTTTTATCGCTCCCAGTCCTTGGAATGCATCAGCTATATCGGATTCTTTGCCATAATGACGAATATCCAACATACTACGTCCATGTTCATCTGTGCTGATAATGGTAGAGCATTGTTTGTTTTTATAATATTTTTGTAGATCAGCGAGTGTTTTCTGGTCATCATCGTTGGTTGCCACCACACGGGCAGACCATTCATGCCCTTCTTGAACACGCTCCAGAAGCGATAGGCGTTCACGGGCATAATCCTCCGTAGAAAAGAGAATGGTGTCATCGGATGATAGGCGGGTGGTTGTAACCATGGCTATTCTCGGCTTGAGCTAATGTTGCAGTGCAGCTTTAGTTATACCGCATGAATGATCCATTTTGCAAATGACAATATGATGACATATGCAAAAAACTGATGCAAGCGTTGCATTTATCACATGAGATGATGATTTTTATAGATATTGTTGTTGTTCGGTGTCACATCAAAGGAATCAAATCCTTGAAGTGACATGGGTATAGTGCAACCTAGGGGTAGAAATATGATAGTCTCATTGCAAGGATTATTATGTTTCTATATACTTATAGTGGGGTAAGTACGGCACTTCCACGATACATTACGTTGATTCATGTTCCTTAGGGGAATCTTGGCGGTACATACTTTAGTGCAGGTGACACATGCTTGTGCTATATTATAAATAGAGGGTCACTAGGGTTGATCCTCCATGAATATGCAGGATAGAATAGGAGAGGGTGGGAGATCGATATGTTACTGTTCATGATCAATCATAGAATACTGAATGTGTGCCATGTCCAATGATCCTGCTTTAATCTCTTTTTACGCCTATGACTATATTGCGCGCTATGGTGAACATGCGGAATCAGTCGCGATGCACCAAATGATGGATTATATGGAAGAAGCTATGGTCGCTGAAGCAGGGCTATGGATGGCAGTGGTGCATGAAATTCGTGCTATCCAGTCAAATGTGCTGCAATAATCTCATTTAAGCGCGTGCGCCGTGCGATGCATCCTTTAAGCAATGATGTTGGGATAGAGGGTGTTTTGCAATAAAGCAATTTGGTCACGTATCGCAAGTTTTTGCTTCTTAAAGCGTGATACGGTAAATTCATCACAGGTTGCATTTTTCGATGCGGCATGAATCTGCTGCTCAAGAAGTTCGTGTGAACGACGCAAAGCATCTAATTTTTTATACAATTCCACTTCATTCTCTTGTTCCATTGGGTACCTTATCCTCTGATCATTCAAACTACGCTCTATCTTCAAAAGCGTAATGATTATACCATAATTTCCCCATCGCTTGCAATGCACTTGATGCGAGTTTGGCAATTTTATTGCTTTTTTAGGAGAAATGATAAGAAAAACTATTTACATTTGTCCAAAAGTGCGTATGGTGCTTTGATGTGCGGGCGATTAGCTCAGTTGGTTAGAGTGCTACCTTGACATGGTAGAGGTCGGTGGTTCGAGTCCACTATCGCCCACCAACGATAGAACAATCAGTAGAACAATAGCTTGCCACCCTTTACATTATGTAAATATTTCACGCTATGCATTCGATCTTATGCTCCCCCGCAGGCGGGGGAGCTAGTGAAGCAAGGATTTCTCATAAGAAATCCGATGCTGAACTCTGGGGGTGCATTATGTTGCCCCCCACCCAATCATCTGCGGTTTTTCGTTGAAAAACCTTGATTCTTGGACTCCCCCGCAGGCGGGGGAGTAAACCATGTATCTTCATGTGCGATGAGTATATAAAAATAAAATGAATAGTTGCACGATGATTGCGAGTGGGTTATAATATTTGGATACCCTTCTTTATATACCCACGAGGTGCTTTTTATGATTCGTGTATTGTTTGGTGCATTACGTAGTGTCAGGAGTCTCTCTATCATAGAGTGGCTGATGATTTGGATTATAACACTCTCTGTTGGGAGCATTGCGCTGCCAATAGCAAAGTCTCATTTGGTTGTTCCGCGTGAGAATGTTTGCAAATGTGAGTGTCCTGACTGATAAATTTTCTATGGTGCTTTGACTGTATAATCCCCTATTTCATGAGGTAATTATAATTCAAAGCACCATAGAATCAAAATGTGCGACGAATATACTCCTCAAACATAGCAAGCATATGTGGCATGGAAGCGCGACCATAGCTGATGCGAAAATAGGGTTTATCTTGCCCATAGACCTGTGCGGGAAGCACCAGCACACCAATATCACGGCGCATTTTTTCTGCAAAATCATAGCTGTTGATAGCCTTTTTGAAGGCGATATAGGCAATGCAGCCACCTTTGGGTTTCACCCAATCGAACAGATCACTATGACGCTCCATAAAAGATTCCAGCAAGGCAAAATTATGGTGAATAATAGCGCGTTGGCGCGTGAGAATTGCATCGGCATTACGTAGCGCGATCAATGCTAGCACTTCCGAAGGCGCACTATTGCATATGGAAAGGTAGTTTTTGTATAATTCCATCTGGTGCAATATCTCTTGATTCTGGCACGTAATCCAACCAATACGCAACCCCGCAAGACCATAGGCTTTGGACATCACCCCAAGGCTAAGTGCTTTATCATAGAGGGTGGCAAAGGCAGGGAGAATATCCGCAGGATCGCGCTCAATGAGACGATAGACTTCATCGGAAAATATCCATAAATGATGGGTGCGCGCAAGCTCAATAAGGGCATGTTGTGTGGCGTGCGAAATTGTCACACCTGTTGGATTATGGGGATAATTGATGAGGATCAGTTTGGTATGGGGGCGAATGGCTGCCTTGATGCGCTCTATGTCTAACTCCCATTGTTGCTCAAAACGAAGTTCAATGGCAGTGATGGCACAGATAGAGGCAGGAATGGATTCTAAGGATTGACAGCATGGGGTTACAGCAATGGCATGATCTTCTGGGCGCAACAAGGTACGCGCCGCGCAATAAATCCCTTCTTCTGCCCCTGAAAAACATAGAATATGATCGCGTGTGAATCCTTCCCCATAGATCATGGCAATCTCATCGCGTAATAGCGGCATACCTTTGGGTTCGGTATAGGATAAGCGTAGATTATTCCATAAATCCAAACATTCTGCATCTGCCATTTTTACAATATCCTGCATGGAGAAGCTCTCCATATCAGAGGAGCAGAACATATGGGGCGTGCTGAACTCACGCGCTCCAAGATATTCTTCGAGGGCAAATATAGGTAAATCAGACATAAGAATGACCTTCTTGATTGGGAGTAGGTGGGAACACTAAAAAAAAAGGTGATGCATTGAACCAACGCATCACCCCTTTTGTTATTATTAGAGTTATTATTAACGTTTAGAGAACTGGAAGCTACGACGAGCTTTAGCGCGTCCATATTTCTTACGTTCCACCACACGGCTATCACGTGTCAAGAATCCACCTTTGCGAAGCACAGAATGGAACTCTGGGCTAAAGCGATCTAATGCACGGCTGATACCATGACGTACCGCACCTGCCTGACCTGATAATCCGCCCCCTTTCACGGTAGCAAATACATCGAATGTACCTGTACGATCTAAAGCACCAAAAGGCTGGTTGATGATCATGCGTAATACGGGGCGTGCAAAATAGGTGGATTGATCACGACCATTGACGATGATCTTACCTGTGCCAGGCTTCACCCATACGCGAGCTATCGCGTTCTTACGACGACCTGTACCATAGGAACGACCCAAGGCATCTACTTTTGCGACTCGTTGAATTTCTGTTGCTTCTGTCATAATCAATTACCGTGCGTTTTTCTCATTTTTAGATGCAAAATCAAAAGCCATAGGCTGTTGAGCTTCATGGGGATGTTCTGCTCCAGCATAAACACGCAACATTTTATATTGCTGTCTTCCGAGTGTGTTTTTTGGCAACATACGCTTCACTGCCATTTCAACAACGCGTTGCGGATGTGCGCCTGCAAATATCTTCGCAGGAGTAGTTTCCTTGATTCCACCCGGAAAACCAGTATGACGATAATAAATCTTATCAGTCAATTTTTTTCCTTTGATCTGAATCTTATCAGCATTGATAATGATCACATGATCACCGCAATTCATGTGCGGAGTGTAATAAGGCTTATGCTTGCCACGCAACAAAGTTGCCACTTGAACCGCTAGGCGACCAAGGACGATTTGGTTGGCATCAATCACGTACCATTGTTGCTGAATATCAGCAGGTTTTGCAGAGAAGGTTTTCATAGAATACCGCAATCTATTTTTTGATAATATAAGAGAAAAGACGTTTAACGCTTCTACGCGTACATGTCAATAGAAAACTTTATAAAATGCACATATAGCGCGTTGAATCTGTACGCAGCAGATTCAAGGTCGCGCTATATCTCGTAAGAATGGCGCGTTGAATCTGTACGCAGCAGATTCAAGGTCGCGCTATATATCATAAAAAGAGCGAGCCTTACTTGACTTTTTAATAGGCGTAAGTCTATAAAATATAAGTATATGATGTGCAATGAACAAGGCAGAAGGCTCTATGGATGCGATATATCGTGATGAATCGGGTGGTGGGTTGATAATGCGCCCTTATACTATGCCTCTTTGTTTGGCGGGGCAGGTGCGTATTCGTGTTGCATATACGGGCATAAACCGCGCTGATGTGCTGCAATGTGATGGAGGCTATCCGCCACCCATATCGGGGATATGTGGCTTGGAAGTGTCGGGCATCATCGATGCGATTGGGGAAGGGGTGCATGATTGGGCTATCGGGCAACATGTGTGTGCCTTGCTTTCGGAAGGGGGCTATGCGCCGTATGTGACGGTGGATGCACGGCATTTATTAGCGGTGGGGGGTGTTGTGTCAGACACAATAGCCGCATCCTTGGTGGAGGCCTTGGCGACCAGTTGGTTGGCGTTGTGTGATGTAGGTAAAATATGCGCAGATGAACATGTACTGATTCATGGGGGGGCGAGTGGTGTTGGCATGATTGCCTTGCAGGTGGCGCGTTATTTAGGTGCGCACACCTATACGATGGCAAGTAGTGACGCGAAGAATGATCTATGCCGTTCCTTGGGGGTAACGGTGATCCCATGGGATAGGCATCCAGAAACATTAGCGCAGCAGATTAAAATTTATGCA
The DNA here is from genome assembly GCA_004292675.1 of Alphaproteobacteria bacterium. Lineage (GTDB taxonomy): Bacteria > Pseudomonadota > Alphaproteobacteria > Rickettsiales > UBA998 > RDZH01. The sequence goes on from RDXO01000018.1 coordinate 48,142, forward strand.
CCGCAAGGGCTGGATATTGTGTGGGATATTTTGGGTGGTGCGTATGTGGGAGCGCATCTGAAAACCTTAGCATATGGCGGGCGGTTATTATCGGTTGCGTGTATGGATGGCGCGCAGGTGCAATGCTCGATGGGTGGGCTATTGATGAAGAATCTTGCGTGGCATGGCGTGACGCTACGTTCGCAAAGCGATGATCGTAAAGCAGAGATTATCGCAGCGGTGCGGGATTATCTGTGGGATGCGTGCCATGAAGGCATCATCGCACCGCATATTTATAAGGTAGTACCCCCATATGAGGTGATGCACGCGCATGAGCTGATGAGACAGCGCACCCATTATGGCAAGATGTTGATAGAGTGGGCTGATTGAGTGGGATGAATTGTCAAAACAAGATCATTGTCACAAAATTGTCATTTGACACCACCCCTTTTTTTTTTTGTTATATATTAACGTGTACCTTATTTCTTTTTTAACTGAAAGAAATCTGAAACTGGAAATGCTTGCATGGAAGGTTCGTACATATTGCTAATCCTTGTGGTTAGTCTTTAGTTGGTTTGTTCCATCTTTACCCATAAACATCATGAACAACGAAGAACTTTGGAAGCAGATCGGTGATGCGATTGGTTTAACGGCTACCGTTGGTGGTGCAGGATACGCTGCCAAAACGTACCATGACCAAAACTCCTCTGAGTTTATCAAGGAATCGCTGATGGATTGGACAGAGAAAGAAAAGCAGCTTTATAAGCAGTTTTTCGTCTCCGATGATCTGCAGAAGCGTGTGATTTTATCCCGTATTGCGGAAGGTAAAGCCTACGCGTTCATCGAGAAATTCACTGAAGAGTGCTATGCATCAAAAAATCCAAAATCCATGGAAACGTTGGCGCAGTATGCCTTGGTACGGCTTGAAAAAGATAAGCAAGGTTTAGTGCGGCGTGTGAAAAGCTCTGGCTTCTCTGGTTTAGTGGCTTGGAAGGCAAAGCAAATACGCAACCGTTCTCACGCAGTGGCGAAAGGATTGACGTTTCTTGAACGTCATGAAGAACGTGTGAAGCGTTTTCGTCCTTTCTTGTGGCAACTTGACCCTTCTGAACTGTATGACTCTGCTCGGAAATATCTGACAGAACAACAGATTGCTCGGGATCAATTAACAACGTTATCACAATATATTGACGATAACGTCATGCTTGTGTCTTTGATTGCGCTGTTCTTTTCGGTGTTCTCTCTTGAAGAGTTTCTTGAGTTTGCTGGCGATCAATGTACGTTGATTGATGCGAACAAGGTGAACTCTAGAAATATTGATGAGTTCACGGCGATGATTCAAGAAGCCATGAAGACTGTCGAATGGTAGTTTGAATGCTTTGACGGGTTCATGAACAAAACAAGAGATAGCATATGATTCTATTGAATCTATGCTATCTCTTACTTATTTTGACGTTGCTAAGCCATCAACCTAAATAGCATTTTTTGTTTTCTGTGGATAAATTTTTTATTTTTTCTTGATATTTTTTTGATTTAACCTAGAGCAATTTCTCTTATGTCTGATATAAGAACGCAATTATTTATTACACAAATATGTTTAGCTGCGGTGTGTGTATCTCATTTTGGATCGGGCCTCATAGAAGATTTTTTTCCAGAAAAAAAGGCGCATATAGTACCACAAACGGCTGTTGAACATCCCGTACCCGATACTCGTGTGCAGCAAGCCTATTATCAAGGCTTTGCAGCAGGAAGAATGCACCAATTAGAAGAACTGCCTATGCCCATAGTGAGGTAAGTCGTGCATCACTGCGCCTATCCATCCCCAGTGGGAACATTAATGTTGGTAGCAAGCGAGGTAGGGATACGCGCCGTGCTGTGGGAAGATGACCCGCAAAAGCGGGTGCGTCTCGGGCAAACCTTGGAGCAACGCACTCACCCTATGCTTATTCATGCCATGCGTGAATTGGATGAATATTTTGCTCGCACCCGCACCGTATTTACCGTGCCACTTGACCCAATCGGTACAGATTTTCAAAAGCGGGCATGGGATGCTCTTACCATGATTCCCTATGGCGAAACACGCAGCTATGCACAACAAGCGCAGATGATGGGGCATCCAAAGGCGGTGCGTGCCGTGGGAGCAGCCAATGGCAAAAACCCTATCTCGATTATTGTGCCGTGCCATCGTGTGATTGGAGCAAATGGTACATTAACAGGCTTTGCGGGCGGGCTAGCGGTAAAAAGCACCTTATTGCAGCATGAGGCGATGAGATAACAACCAATCTCATCCATCTTTTGATTGTTTTTCTATGAAAATAGCATTATAAAACGATCCCGTATTTAGATGCGCAGCATCTTCATGTGCGAGCGGTATAAATACAAAAAATTAGATGAGAGATTTAGGGAGCAACCCATGAACAAAACTCCCCCAGCGTCGGATGAGAGCGCAACGAATGAGACGAAACGAGCCACTCAGCCCCCGCTATGGAATGAGTATATTCGTACCTTTATCTATGCGATTGTTCTTGCTGTTGTCTTTCGTAGTTTTGTGTTTGAGCCGTTTCATATCCCCTCAGGTTCGATGAAGGAAACCTTGTTGGTAGGGGATTATCTGTTTGTATCCAAATATAGCTATGGCTATAGTCGCTATTCTTTTCCTTATGGTATTGATTGGTTCGATGGTCGGGTGCTTTCATCGGCACGCCCCAAGCGCGGGGATATTGTCGTGTTCCGTCCAACCTCGCAGCCACGTATTGATTTTATTAAGCGTGTTGTGGGGCTTCCGGGGGATAAGATTCAGGTGCTGGATGGGATCGTCTATATTAATGATCTGCCTGTATCGCGGGTGCGTGATGGCGATTTTTCGGATATTCTGCCCGATGGAACGATGAAAAAAATACCGCGTTATCGTGAAACCTTGGATAATGGCGTGAGTTATGCCGTATTAGAAGAAACGACGCAAGGCTTGCTTGATGATACCTATGCCTACACAGTTCCTGAAAAGAACTATTTTCTTATGGGCGATAATCGTGATAATTCTGCAGATAGTCGTGAGATGTCGATGGTTGGCTTTGTGCCAGAGGAAAATATTGTAGGGCGTGCTGAACTTGTGCTTTTCTCTATTGATGATCGTACCAGTATGTGGAAAATATGGGATTGGTTTTGGGCATTACGAACCGAACGCTTATTGAAGGATTTATAGAAATGTCGGTATCCTATGAGGCTATGCGCGCAACATTTAGCGATCCTGCTTTATGTGATCTTGCAATGATGCATCGTGGAAAAGATACGCGACAGAATAATCAACGCTTGGAATTTTTGGGTGATCGTGTGTTGGGTTTGGTGATGGCACGGATGCTCTATACGTCTTTTCCTGATGAACGCGAGGGCGAATTAGCGATGCGCCTTTCTGCACTTGTATGCGGCACGACCATTGCGCGTGTGGCGCGTCAGTTGGGCATGGGGGCGTGGCTGATGTTGGATGATCACGAAGTGCGCAAGGGTGGGCGTGATAATGAATCAAATCTGATTGATGCGTGTGAAGCCTTGATTGGGGCGATCTATCTTGATCAAGGCATCGGCGCAGCGGAAGCATTTATCCATACGCATTGGCACAATTTGATGCATTCATTGGTGCGTCCTCCGAAAGATGCGAAAACGGCGTTGCAAGAATGGGTGCAAGCACGTGGCTTGCCTCTGCCACTCTATCATGAATTATCACGGGAAGGCACGGCGCATGATCCGCTCTTTACTATCGAAGTGCAGGTGGAAGGCGTATCCTCCATTCGCGCTATTGCCTCCAATAAGAAACAAGCAGAACATAAAGCAGCACAATTAATGCTGCAACATTTAGGAGAAGAAAGAACATGGTAACACGTTGTGGTTTTGTCGCGGTGGTAGGTGCGCCAAATGCAGGAAAATCGACCTTAGTCAATGCGCTTGTGAAGGCGCGTGTGGCGATTGTAACCCCGAAGGTACAAACAACACGTAGCCGTATTTTGGGGATCGTGACGGAGGAAGAAACGCAGCTTATCCTTATTGATACGCCGGGGATTTTTCAAGCCAAAGCCCGCTTTGAACAAGCGATGGTGAATAGTGCGCTCGGAAGTGCCAAAGAATCGGATAAGGTGATGGTGGTGATTGATGCCTATCGTGGCATGTGCGAGGATAGCAAGCGCGTGCTGGATTCAGTACGTGATGCGGGTGCGCCATGCTTGTTGGTGCTGAATAAAATTGATAAGGTTGCCAAAGAGCGTTTATTAGAATTGGCAGCGTATATTTGTGCAGAATATCCCGTTGAGCGATGCTTTATGATTGCAGCGCGCACGCGTGATGGGGTGGATGATGTCCGTCATTATCTTGCACAGAACCTCCCTGAAGGACCATGGCATTATCCTGAGGATATGATGACGGATGTACCGCTACGTCAATGGGCAGCAGAAGTGACGCGTGAATCATTATTTTATCGCTTGCAGCAGGAATTGCCGTACAGCATCGCTGTGGAAACCGAGCAGTGGAATGATCGCAAAGATGGCAGCGTTGAGATTCGTCAGATTATTTATGTGCAGAATGATAATCAGAAAAAGATTGTGGTAGGGCATAAAGGTGAGATGCTGAAGGAAGTGGGGCAAGCGGCACGCACGCGGATGATACGTTTTATGGAACGCAAAGTGCATCTATTTTTATTTGTTAAGGTTACCGAGGGCTGGAAGGAGCAAAAATCGTTCTATTCGTCTATCGGTTTGAACTATTAAAGTAAAATCGCTCCTGCACAATTTTTTGTGCGTTGCAAAAAAGTCACTTTTTTGCATTTTGTCATCATATTGTCATAAATTCCATCTATTGTTAATTTACTGAGTTCACACTATGCAAAAAAAGGATTTTTATGCAGCATAAATTATACCAATGGGAAAATAGCACAGCAGGCATTGCTAACCTAGAGATAAGCAAAACTTCCTTCGGTCGCAAGCAAGCGGTACTTCGCTTTAAGGATGAAGTCGATGCGGCTGCATTGAAAAATCTACCTGAGGCACTCAATAAAGCAGGTATTACGGCGTTCCCCGAATTAGATCCTGAAACAAATAAAGTCAATTTGGTGATGTATGGGTTCGGTAATGAAGCACGCATCATGAATATCATGCAGACGCATCGCTTGGTTGATGGTCCGGTGCAAACGCAAACATTCGATGTGCCAACGCCTGAAGAAATAGCAGAGAAAAAAATGCGTCAGGAAGATGGATTGATCGCATCAGGAGTAGCTTTTGTTGATCGTCATGCGCTTAGAATTCAAGCAGTCGTTGGTATGGTTGGGCATGGTTTGACTGGTCTTCTTGGGGTGAAATTGGGTGATAGTAACCGTGTTGCCAATGGTATATTTTATGGAGCATCAACATCAATACAGGCTATTTATGGTAGCGGTCAGGATGAAATTAATTTCCAACCAGTGATGTATAAAACATCAAAATATCTTGAAGGTGAAAATATATCCTTTGATAGCCATGTGGCGGGAGCGGATGCTGATAAAAATGCGCTACAAAAACTGAATCAGGTGATACATGATAATGCATTTGCTCTGAGCCATGCCATTGGTGGGTTTGGAGATATTGCACAGCTTTTATCAGGGTTGGCGGATAAAGAATATGGTTGGTCGCGTGTAGGGCAGGGGGCATCAAGTATGATTGGTTGCCTTGCGCAGATTTTTTGCGATGAAGCTCCAGTTGACATGGAGGAAATGAAATATAAGAACGCCGTGGAGCAAGGACTTGCTTTTGTTAACGCTCATCCTTTGGCACTTGCAGGGAACATCAACCTCTGGCAAAATATTATGGGGGTTACAGATGCCCTGAACATGAGTCGGAAATTAGAAGATAATCGCGAAATGCTTCCGGGAAAGATTTTTGGAACTCAAGCAAATGCGATTGATAGCTATCATGGCGTAAATGATGAGAAAATGGGGAAGGCTGCAAAAGCACTTGATGCATTGGTGAAAACTGATGACTTTAAGAATCTAGGAACTCCTCAAGCGCAACAGGAATTTCTTGTGAAGCATGCACAGAGTGCGTATAAAGGAGATACAGAGATAGTATCGATGTTTGCTCAGCATGGCAATGATGTTGGTGAATTGCGAACGCAATTAAACGACCGCTCTAAAGAGCGTCTCGCAGCTTATAAAGAGGCTGAGGAGGTAAGTAGACACCGAATGAGTCAGGAAGACTATAAAAAAATGAAGCCTGAGGAACAGGCAAAAGCACTTACAAAAGAGCTTAATGAAAAGCTTTCTCCAGAGAAGAAGAAAGATGCTTTGGAAGTTAAACTCTATGAGGTGGAGCAAGAAAAAGATCGATTAGGTAAGAATTCTGGCTATACTAAAACAATAAAAGCATTGCAAGATGATGAAAAAGATCGTCGCGATCTTGCAGCCGCCAATTCTGAGTTTGCGCAAGGTAATACAGTTCGTGATATAACCCTCGGCGTTACCGCTCTTTATGCTCTCTCGTCTTATTTGAATACGCGTGCGCACAAGACGCGCCCTGCGGAATTCTCTAATGATGATGCCTATCTTGAGATGTATGCGCGTGTGGCGCAAGCAATCGTTGCTCTTCCTGAAGAAAAGCGCGATCAAGCGATTGATAAAGCCTCCGTGTTCTTAGCATCACAAAAAGAAGTGAAGCTCACATCGGATCATATTGCAGAGCAGGTTCGTGTCCGCGTTGATGCGTTTGAGAAAGCACCATGGTTGGATATTGAAACATCGAAAGAGCGCGTGTTGCGTAAAGATATGGCGTTGGAATCCAGAAAATCTGAGCAACGTGTGGAAGCGGGTGCGCACTTTGTGGCTACTCCTAAAGAGTCCAATAATATCGCTGTGACAGGTGGTTTGCCATTGGAAGAAAAAGGGCAAGAACCAAAAGATAAGGTATCTGACATTGCTTATGGTCAGCGTGTTGTTGCTCCTGAGCAACTTGCTGCAGTACGTATGGCGTAAACATAGCGTTCGTACTATTGACAAAAGGCTTGTTCATAGTGATATGGGCAAGCCTTTTTTTGTGTGGTGTGATTGGTTTCATCAAAGATCGCATGAGTTTTGGATGACGCTTGATTCTTGTCATGCTCGCTTAAAGATAGGATATTCATAAACTACTGTTGTTACTGGATTCCTGTCTACGCAGGAATGACAAATTTGTAGTTATATGGGTTATGTAGAAGTCTCTATATAAAATAACGGATGATTTTTTTTGCAAAGCACGCTATAAGCATAAGCGATAAAAAGGAGCGATGCTGTATGGGATTTAGTTGTGGGATTGTTGGATTGCCAAATGTTGGAAAATCCACCTTGTTTAATGCATTGCTTGCACAACAGCAAGCAGAGGCGGCGAATTATCCATTTTGTACGATTGAACCCAATACGGGCAAGGTAGCTGTTCCTGATGAACGGTTGCAACGCGCCGCTGAAATTGCAAAATCAGCGCAAATTATCCCAACGCAGTTAGAATTTGTTGATATTGCAGGTTTGGTACGCGGCGCAAGCAAAGGTGAGGGCTTGGGGAATCAGTTTTTGGCGCATATTCGTGAAGTGGATGCCATAGCCTATGTGGTACGTTGCTTCATTGATGATGACATTACGCATGTAGAGGGGCGGATTGATCCTTTGTCGGATTGGGAGATTATTGAGACGGAATTGATCCTTGCGGATATGGAATCGCTAGAAAAGCGTAAAACAGCACTTGAAAAGAAAGCGCGGGGGAATGATAAGGAAGCAATGATGCTTTTGCCGTTTGTGGAGCGCGGATTGGTGCTTGCGGCTGAGGGCAAGCCACTTCGTCCTTTAATGGCTGAGGCAGCGGGAGATAGCGAGGCGCAAGCCTGTGTGCGTGGATTGAATTTGCTGACCACCAAGCCCGTGATGGTGATTTGTAATGTTGCTGAGGACGATGCCGCATCGGGTAATGAGTTGACACGTGCCGTAGCGCAGCGTTGCACAGAGCAATCTGTGCCGTGTGTGGTGATTTCTGCACGTATTGAATCTGAAATTGCAGGGTTGGAATCGGAGCAAGAGAAATTGGAGTTTTTATCCTCCCTCGGGCTGAATCAAACGGGATTAGCGCGTATTATCGCAGAAGGGTATGGTCTGTTGGAACTCATCACCTTTTTCACAGTCGGGCCAAAGGAAGCACGCGCATGGACAGTACATCAGGGCGCACGCGCTCCGCAAGCAGCGGGGCGTATTCATAGTGATTTTGAAAAAGGCTTTATTCGCGCTGAAACCATTGCTTATGCTGATTATGTCACCTATCAAGGCGAGACAGGGTGCAAAGATGCGGGAAAAATGCGCCTAGAGGGGAAAGATTATCTGGTGCATGATGGCGATATATTCCATTTTCGCTTTAATGTTTAGTGGATGTTAAGTAAATTATGGCATTATGACACTATGTCAGATGAACAAGGATTTACACTTATCGAATGTGCCATTGTGCTTGCCGTCATTGGTTTGCTCGCAGGTGGGGTGATGGTGGGGCAAAATATGGTGGAGTCCGCACGTATGCGCGCTGCCAATACCGAAGCGCAACTTTATAGTCATGCGATAGGGTTGTTCCATGAAAAATATGCGGGACTTCCAGGCGATCTCCCCAATGCAACGACGTTTTGGGGGGATAATCCCGCCTTATGTTCTGATGCGTCTATTGCGGATGGCGATATTGGCACGTGCAATGGTAATGGTGATATGATCGTGCAATCGATGAATCTGCCGAATGTGAGCAGTGAACAGATGCAAATGTGGACGCAGTTGTCACGCGCAGAATTGATTACGGGGCGTTATTCGGGCGCAACTCCCGCCACAGCTGATGGACTTGGAAGATATGATACGGGCGTTGCAGGGGTGAATGTTCCACGTTCGGAGGCGGAAAGCCACGCAAAATGGAATAATGTGAGTTTTGTTGCAGGTGCGCCCGATGCATCCTTGTTTAACAGGGTCGCTAATTTCACTATCACGCTTGTAGGTGCAGATTTTAGCGTGCAGCAAATGCACAAGATCGATGCAAAACTTGATGATGGTCTGCCTGCTACGGGTATGATTTTTACGAATTGGAGATGCAGCACCGCATCAGATGGCAATAATTTCACCGCTGCCTATGCTATGAATAATGCCAATGCTGTATGTGATATGTATATTATTCCGCGTTATTAAATTACGATTTTTCTTCAGCCCTGCTTAAGTTGTTCTGGATACCCTTCTTAAGCGGGTATGACAGACGATTTCTAAAGATTCATCAAATCGCTTTCATGGAAGATTTCTTGGTTTTGTTCGACAACTCCATACCAGCCCATGCCTTCATAGCCCATATATCCCGTAGCACGCGCAAAGGCGATAATTTGGTTATTCTCGTTGCTGTATGAACCACGAGACCCAAGAGTAATATCGAGAGGATAGTTCGTGAACAGTTCGCGATTATCCGATGCAGCAATAATGCGTAATTGACGATCAAGAATCAATACGCGTGTGCGCCGCCACTCATCTGCCGAAAAGCATATTTCATTGGTGAAGAGGACGCGTTTTTGCTCTGGCCAATCAAGAAACGCTGCAAAGACCCCAAGCGGTTTGCCATAGACTTCCCCACGTTCACGTACAGGTGCTGCAAAGCAGATAAGTGGGAGATTATTATGAAAAGAACTTGCATGAACATCTTCTGCCGTAAAATCATCAGTGGTTTGGCTGCGATAGGCATCACGAAACCAACGCTCCGCTCCCACTTGCGCACCAACAACACTTGGATATACTTGCGGGTTTGAACAGGAAATAACCGTTCCATTATTATCAATCAATAGGATGTTGGTATAGATTTTTGTCATGCGATGCATGGAAATCATTTTCTTTTGGGCGCGATCAATCGCAAGGGGATTCATCGAGGTAAGGGCATCGCAAAAAGATAAACCACTACCCCACATCCGCACATCCAGCATACGCTCATAGAGGGTGCGTGACATTAACTGCACGGTGTTATAGGCAATATCGGTGAGGCGCGTGCCTTCTAAATCTTTCACCAATGCATCGGTAATTTCGCGCCCTTTTTCAATGCGCCCAAGCACCGTTTGACGAAAATTGAGGGAGTTTTTCGATGCTTGCGAGGCAAGGTTTTTGACTTCGGATGCTACCACGGTAAAACCACGCCCCGCTTCACCTGCACGTGCTGCTTCGATAGTCGCGTTAAGCGATAACAGATTGATTTGACCCGCCACTTTTTCATTTAATGTGGCAAAGGCTTCAACATCAGAAGCGATTTTATTGATGACCATGAGCATTCTACGTGGCATATGTACTACCTCTTTCAACGATTGTCGAAGCATGATTGAGAGAATTATTTTTATAGCTCTATTAAGTCCTATATTGGTTAAAAAAACGTATGCGCATAGAGAGAATGCTTCAAAAACTTGCAAGAGGGTGCGTTATTATGGTATGGTACGTGCTGGTTGATGATGTACGGACACATCTTAGGGAGATAAACCATGACAATGACAGACGCAGTACGCACGATTCTTTCTTATTATGAGCATGAACATGCGGGGACACTCAATCAATTATCACGGATGATGATGCATGGTGCGCTTGGCGGGACGGGTAAGATGATTATTCTTCCTGTGGATCAAGGGTTTGAGCATGGTCCAGCTCGTAGTTTTGCGATGAATCCTCCTGCCTATGATCCCTATTATCATTATCAATTAGCGATTGATGCAGGGCTGAATGCCTATGCTGCACCGCTTGGGATGCTTGAGGCAGGGGCGCGTCATTTTGCGGGATGCATTCCAACTATTCTTAAGGTTAATAGTGCCAATAGCCTAGCACCGCGCACCGATCATCCAACGCAAGCCATCACGGCTTCAGTGCAAGATGCGTTGCGTTTGGGTTGTGTGGCGATCGGCTTTACCATCTATCCCGGAAGTGGCGAAACCTATACGATGTATGAGCAAATAAGCGCGATGAGTTATGAAGCCAAGCAAGCAGGTTTGGCGGTGATTATTTGGTCCTATCCACGTGGGGGAGAACTCTCAAAAGATGGTGAAACGGCATTGGATGTGTGTGCGTATGCAGCGCATATGGCAGCGTTGTTGGGGGCGCATATCATCAAAGTGAAACTCCCAAGTGAGCATATTGAGCAGAAAGAGGCACGCAAAGCCTATGAGGCAAGCAAGGAAACATTCCATACGCTCGCTGCACGTGTTGCGCATGTGAAGCAAGCATGTTTGGGTGGGCGACGTTTGGTTATTTTCTCTGGTGGAGCATCGAAAAGCCAAGGGGATGTGTTGGAAGATACACGCGCTATTGCACAAGGTGGTGGCGATGGTTCGATTATTGGGCGTAACGCCTTTCAACGTCCACGCGCTGAAGCATTGAGCTTGCTGCAGGATATGATTGCGATCTACCGAGAATATTGCTGATGCTAATCACGGATAGTTCGGTTAAACGTCCCGTCTTTGCGATGGTATGCAGTATGTTGCTGGTCGCGTTTGGGATGGTGGCGTATATGAAACTTCCGTTGCGGCAATATCCTGATATTGATCCGCCGGTGGTATCCGTAGAAACGGTCTATCGTGGGGCAGCGGCTGCAACCATTGAATCACGTATTACACGTATTGTGGAAGATGCCGTCAGTGGTATTGAAGGCATACGCACGCTGCAATCACTCAGTGAAGATGGACGATCCGCCGTGACGATTGAGTTCACTTTGAAGCGCGATATTGAAGATGCAGCCAATGATGTACGGGATCGTATTGCGCGGGTGGTGCAAGATTTGCCTGAGGAAGCTGAGCCGCCTGAAGTGTTTAAGGTAGATGCCAACACTGATCCTGTGATGTGGATTAATTTAGGCAGCACATCAATGAATTCCCTAGAACTCACAGAATATGCCGATCGCGTGATTGTGGATGCTCTGGCGGTGGTGGATGGTGTGGCGCAAGTGCGTGTGGCAGGGGGGCGCATTTATGCCATGCGGATTATGTTGCGTCCTGATGCGATGGCAGCGCACGGAGTCACCACGGAAGATATTGAAATGGCGTTGCAACGTGAGAATGTTGAGCTTCCAGCGGGGCGTATCGAATCTACGCAGCGCGATTATGCCTTGCGGTTGATGCGGGGCTATCAAACACCCGAAGCGATGGGGCGTTTGGTGGTAGGGCGTGGTGGTGATGGGCAAATCATTCATTTGGAGCAGGTGGCGGAAATACGCTTAGGTGCGGAAAGTGAACGTAGTGAATTGCGTGGTAATGGTGAGCAGATGGTAGGGCTTGGGGTTATCAAGCAATCACAAGCGAATACGATTGAGGTAGCGCGCAATGTGCGTGTGAAATTGGAGGAATTATCCAAAAATCTTCCCAATGATACACGGCTTTATCCTAGTTATGATTCTTCGTTGTTTATCTCCGCCTCGCTTGATGAAGTCTATGAAACATTAGTCATTGCTTTAGTGTTGGTGGTGCTGGTGATTTATGTGTTTTTAGGGAGCTTGCGTGCGACGATTATTCCTGCCTTGGCTGTTCCTGTATCCCTTATATCAGCGTTTATGTTGCTGTTATGGTTAGACTATTCCCTGAACTTACTCACCTTATTAGCCATGGTGCTTGCGATTGGTTTGGTGGTTGATGATGCGATTATCATGCTTGAACATATTCAACGCAAGGTAGATGATGGCGAACATCCGTTGCGTGCCTCATTGGAAGGGGCGCGTCAGGTGAGTATGCCGATTATTGCTACCAGTTTGGTGCTGTGTGCAGTGTTTGTACCTATCACTTTTTTGGCAGGCAATGTTGGGCGGTTATTCACTGAATTTGCGGTGACGATGATTGCGACTATTTTATTCTCAATGGTGGTGGCACTCACCCTTTCCCCTGCACTTTGTTCCATGATGCTGCGGCGTTCCTCTGCCAAGGGTGCATCACTGCATCAATGGTTTGGGCGGATTGAGCAACGCTACAGCGCAAGTTTAGCGTTGAGTTTGCGTCACGGACGATGGATCGGATGTGCTATGGTGCTGATGCTGGTAGCGATGGCGTTGCTGTATCGCTCTCTTCCTGAAGAATTAGTGCCATCTGAAGATCGTGGTGTATTTTTTGTACGCTTTACTGCCCCTGAAGGGGCAAGCTATGGGTATGCTGAGCGTTATGCGCGCCGCCTCGAGCAGGATTTAATGCCCTTGGTAGAACGTGGGGATGCAACACGGATTTTGATGCGTATTCCGGGAAATTTTTCTACGTCTGATGCGGTGAATAGTGGTTTAGCGATTGTGGTGCTGAAGCCTTGGGCGCAGCGGGCGCGATCGGTATTTTCGCTGGTAGGGGAGGTGATGCCGAAAATTGCTAGCTATGAAGGGGTCACCGCTTTTCCTATTATTCCGCAAGGCTTAAACCAAGGATTTGGTCAGGCTGTGGAGTTTGTGGTGCGCGGGTCAACCTATGAAGAATTGGGGCAATGGCGTGATGTGTTGCTTGAAAAATTCGCATCCTATCCGGGAATTACGGGGCTGGATTCGGATTATAAAGAAACGCAACCGCAATGGCGTATCCATATTCATCATGAACGGGCAGGGGATATGGGTGTCACACCTGCACAGATTGGTCATGCGCTTGAAACCTTTCTTGCATCACGGCGTGTTACTACATTTGATCTGCATGGTGAAGAATATGATGTGATATTAGAGGCGGATAGGACGCTTTTAGGATCACGCGATGCGATCATGGCATTGCAGGTGCGATCCTCAACTACGGGGGCAATGATACGCCTTGATAATCTGATTTCTATTGAAGAAGTAGGAACAGCAGGGAAACTTAACCGTTATCATCGTCAACGTGCCGTGACGTTGAGTGCCAATGTCGCGGATGGCTATAGTTTAGGTGAGGTATTGGATCATTTAGAGGGCGTGGCGCGGGAGAGCTTGCCACCTACCGCGATGATTGATTATAAAGGGCAATCATTGGAATATCGTGACGCATCATCGGATGCAATTTTTGTATTCATTATGGCACTTTTGGTGGTGTATCTGGTGTTGGCAGCGCAATTTGAGAGTTTTATTCATCCCTTGGTGATTATGATGACTGTGCCTTTGGCATTATTATGGGGATTGATCGGCATGTGGGTGGGAGGTGTAAGCATCAATCTTTATTCCATGATCGGGCTGTTGATGCTGATGGGGCTTGCCACGAAAAACGGTATTTTGATTGTCGAGTTCACAAATAAGTTGCGTGATGAGGGGATGGATCATAGTACAGCGCTGCGTCAGGCGGCAACATTGCGGTTGCGCCCCATCATTATGACATCCATTACAGCGGTGATGGGCGCGTTCCCCTTGATTTTTGCCACAGGTGCAGGGGCAGAGAGTCGCTATGTGTTGGGTATGGTGATCGTGTTTGGTGTGAGCGGGGCAACTATCCTCACGCTCTATGTGATCCCGTGGTGGTATGATGTGATTGGTAAATTTGGCGGTTCACCGCATCGTGTTGAAAAGATGCTGCGTGAGTTGTAGAGTGCTTCCATTATATAACTACGTTATGCTTGGCGTTAAGGCAGGCATCCAGGGCAACGCTTTTGATTGGACTCCTGCTTTCGCAGGAGTGACGAGGGTAAATGTTTCACGTGCTATAGGTTGCCGTTATCGCGTTGGTTCTGTTACTTGTGCGTTTTGTGCGCGACGCATTTCAAGGGCTTCAGTGTGGGTGAGTTGTTGTTTTATTGCTGCTTCCTGTATCTGTTCAGATCGATGTTCTGCTGCACGATTCGCACATACTGCTAATCCACCAATGACGACTGCTGCTGCAACAACCGCACCTGTGATCCCACCCGGGAAATTATTGTGAAGGTTGTTTGCCCAGCTATATTCGTGTCCAATGATTTCTTTAGGAAATTTAGTTTTTATTGCGTCTAAACCTGCTTCACAAGTGTCATTATACTTTAAAAATTGTCCAACATCTCCTATGTTTCCTGGAGAAAAATTGCTTAAAGCCCTAATTTCATCACGCGTGATAGAAATTCCTGATCGCGCAAGTTGCTGTATTCCATTATCTATCAATTCAGGTGATAGGTTAGGTTTTGCAAGATCTGTAATTTGTTGTACCCATTGGTTTACATCTTTTTCAGTAACACACACCATCTTTTTAGGCAAACATCCTATTCCGAACATTCCTGTGACAAACGTACCAAAGGTTACAGCAGCAAAATTAGATAGATCGCGTATATCGATTGGGGCGCGTGGGCTTTTCGGGATTGCTCCTAGTGTACCCACAGAGGTGAGGGGCTGCTGCACATGGGATGCTGCATCCGAAGAAAAAAGACCCTGCTGCGTTGTTGTATCCATAAATATAAACCACCTTATGCGGATGATACGCTATTTTTATGTCATTTTTATGACAAGCTCAGCATAATATCGCGTGCTGCTGATGCAGGATCAGGTGCTTGCGTGATAGGGCGACCAATCACCATGTAATTTGCGCCGAGCGTGCGGGCTTGCTGCGGGGTCATGACGCGTTTTTGATCGCCATGTTCGCTACCCATAGGGCGAATCCCCGGGACAACTAAAAGCGCGTCTGAACCAAGCGTGCGCCGAAGCATCTCAATTTCATGCGAGGAGCATACAACGCCGTCTAATCCCGCTTGTTGTGCCATGAGGGCAAGGCGTTGGACGTGATCTTCGACTGAGTCATCAATCCCTAAGCGATACAAATCCTGCTGATCCATGCTGGTGAGAACGGTGACACCAACAATATAGGGTATGCCATGTTGTTGCGATCTATGATGGGCAGCTTCACGAGCAGCTTCTAACATAGCAATACCACCCGCGCAATGGACGGTGATCATAAAGACGTTTAGCCCTGCGGTGGCGTGAATGGCTTTGGCAACCGTGTTGGGTATATCGTGAAATTTCAAATCCAAAAAAATGGGGATATTGCACGCCTCAAATGCCTGAACACCCCGCGCACCATGGGCAACAAAGAATTCAAGCCCTAATTTGATCGCACCGACATAGGGTGCGACTTGGCGTACCATATGCAAAGCATGATCGTGATCGGTTGTGTCAATGGCGCAAATAATCGGATTGTGGTTCATAATTTTATTAGTCTCTTTGAATAAGGGTTTCTTCAGCACGCAAGGGGGTACGTATGCCTGTGCGCAAAATATGCTTATAGACGTGATAATTTTCAAGCACACGCTGCACATAATTACGCGTCTCACCAAAAGGGATCATTTCCATCCATTGGATAGTATCTTTGAAGGAGGTTGTTGAGAGTGTGCCAAAGCGATCTTGCCATCCTGATGGTCGCCCAGGCCCTGCATTATAGCCACAAATAGCAAGGATTTTCGTGCCATCAAAACGATTTAATAAACCGTGCATATAATAAGAACCGAGTTTGATATTATAGATGGGATCAAATAATCTACCTTCATGATAGGACTCGCCATGCTGCTGTGCCACGCGTGACGCGGTGGAAGGCAAAAGTTGCATCAAGCCTTTCGCATTGGCACTGCTGGTTGCTTCCGCATCGAAACGGCTTTCTTGCCGTGCGATGGCAAGGGCAAAGGCAGGCTCAATGGCGATGCCCTCAGGCATAGGAAAGACAGGATAAAGTTCCGCAAGATAAATGCCACGTATCATCGCTTCATTAGCAATTTTGATGGAAAGCGGATATTCTTTCATCATACGTGCGAGTGTTGAGAAATGCGCGATATAATGCGGATCATGGCTTTTTTGAATCTCTGCAGCAATAAGAGGCCAGAGTAAATCAGCGGCATTGGCGCGAGCATAGGCTTGAAATTGCCCTGCAAGCGGATTGTTTCGGACAAAATTATGTATCTCTTGTTCCCGAGGTGGCATGAACTCAGGAAGTGGCAAAGGAGTTTTGGGATAAAGATGTTGGTGTGCTAATTGCCCATAAAAGGTTGTGGGATAGAGTGAAGCTAGTTTGTACCATGTGCGCGCTTTGCTGGAATTTCCTGATGCTTCATAGGCGCGTCCTGCCCAATACGCCCCGCGTGAACGGCTGATGGGGAGCGATGCACTTTGATAAATATGTTCAAAAGCACCAGCGGCAGGGGCATAGTTTTTGAAAAAAGCGAAATAGAGCCATCCGCGCATCCACTCCGCTTCCACATGCTCTAAGGTGCGTGTTTGGCTATGTTTATCCAAAATATTTTTGGCGGTAGCGTAGCGACGTTGTTCGATGGCATCGCGCACGACACGGTTTTGATAACTCCACCATAGATGCGCATAGGGAAGATTAGACGGGGCGCGGAGTAATAATTCTTCAACGCCTGCATAATTATCAGAGCGGGCGCGGTAGCGGATGCGTTCATAGATAATCGCTGGATGCATCTGCAAGGGAGCGGGAATCGAAGCAATCACGCTATCAGCATTACCCGATCTGCGAAATAATTTGATGCGTGCATAAGCGAGTTTTTGTTGATCGCTAGGCAATAAAGGGATGATACGTTCTGCGGCTGCACCCATTTCTTCCCATAAAAGGCGATCAGTGCGGTTTATATGCATGGCAACGGTGAATTGGTTGCGGTATTTTTGCAAAAGATAGCGTTCTTCTGATACGGAAAAATCTCCTTCAGTCCACCATAGCGCGAATTCTTTGCCGCTCAATCTACCACGTGCATCGGCTGCAAGTGCCTTAGCGCGGCTGCTTTGCGGAGGATATTTCTTAAACCATTGCTGTTTTTCTTGCAGTGATGGATCGCTATTGAGAAAGGCAATCTCCATGCGCCCGTGCATTTCTGATCGGTTCGGAAAATCAGTATGTTGCTGCAAAAATTGTTCATAGGTTGCAAAAGGGGCAACAATGGAGCTAAAACGTAGATAATACCATGTTGCTAAGCTCTTCGTGAAGCGATCGCCGTTATTATCCTGCGCTAGAGCATAGGCTTTATCCCATGCTCCTTGACGCAAAGCGCGTTGGACATCCTCTTGTGAGGCGTGTGCAGGGTTGGCGCACCACAAAGAAACTGCCATGATTCCTACGATAAATTTGTACATAGTATGCTCCCATCTTTCTTTCTACGATCCCGTTCGTTGTAACGATTCTCATCGTGCTTGTCTAGGGGGGAATTGCAGCGCATCGTCATGTGCGATATTTTCCCATTGTATGTGCGTTGAAAAATTAGTATGATAACGCGCTATATGAGATATTTTGTATTTATAATGATGATGATAATGGGGCAGTCTGCTATGGCACAGGAACAATCTTCTTTTGCGGTATTTGGCGCGGGATGCTTTTGGTGCGTGGAATCGGAATTTCAGGCGATTGATGGGGTGCGTGCGGTAGAATCCGGTTATGCGGGGGGAACAACGCATAATCCCACCTATGAAGAGGTGTGTAACAAAAATACAGGGCATTTTGAAGTGGTGCGCGTTGAGTATGATGCGCAAAAAGTTAGTTATGTACAGTTGGTTGATGCATAATCCAACGCAAAAAGACGGGCAAGGGGTGGATATTGGACCGCAATATCGCTCTGTTATTATGCCCGTAACAGAAGAAGAACGTCAGATAGCAGAGGCATCGAAAGAGCGTGCCGATGCGAGTGGCGCGTTTTCTGCACCGATTGCAACGATTATCCAACCGCTCACTGTTTTTTACCCTGCGGAGGATTATCATCAAGATTATTATGCCAAAAAGGGCGTGCATTATGAAAGCGTGTTGACACGTAAAAAATCAAAGCTATAGTGCGCTTATGCTGCGATTAATATTGTTTTTGAGTATCCCGTGTGTGTTGGCTTTGATGTTCTTTAGTGAGAAATCGAAGGATAGCCCCCAAAGTTTAATGGAACAACATTTGTGGCAAGATGAAGTGATGCTGGTGTTTCATGATGAGGCGCATCGTGATGATTATGAGATGCAAATGCGAACTGTGCGTAATGATGCTCGCTATGTCGTCTATGATATTGCCCATATGCACTCAGTGGCGCGCAAAGGCGTGACATTGCCTCATATGCCTGCTACCTATTTCTATGAAGCGTTTGATGTGAATCCTGAGCAATTTATGGTGATTTTATTGCGCAAAGACGGTACGGAAGCTATGCGCTCACCTAAGCCTATTTTGTAACTATAGTGCTTCCATTATATAATTACCGATTGATCGGTAATTATATAATGGAAAAAGCACTATAAATCGTTGTTTTGCATGGATAAATATAGAAACCTGTCATTCTCACCACTCCTCATGAGATATGAATGGTTTACTCCCCCGCAGGCGGGGGAGTCCAAGAATCAAGGTTTTTCAACGAAAAACCGCAGATGATTGGGTAGGGGTGAATAGAATGCCCCCCCACGGTTCAGCATCGGATTTCTTTTGAGAAATCCTTGCTTCACTGGCTCCCCCGCAGGCGGGGGAGCATAAGACCGAATGCATAGCGTGAGATATGTACATATAAAAAGGTTCTAAGAATATCTAAATCCCAAAGGATGCACCGGGGAAGGCAGAGTTGAAATATTCCCGTTGCCATGATCGATCACGTGCAGCATGTATGCGTGCGGGTTGTGCAGAGATAGGGGTATTGCTTAGATCTTCGACTGTCATAGGATCATTGACGTGATCCCATAAATTAGGGCTATTGGGGCAAGCGGAGCGGCGGTTTATGGAGCGATCAATAGCGTGTTCAAGACCATGGGTGCGGATATATTCATAGTTTTGGACGGATTGTTCTATATCATCAGGAATAAGTATGCCCCCACCAATCACGGCGATCATAGTATCAATGCCAATTTTGCGATCCATCACATCATGCGCTGCCTGCAATAAGAGAGGATGGAGTGCTTGCATTTCATGGATTTGTAATCCCTCGCGCCCACGATGTTGGTGCATGGCTTGCAAAGCGCGCTGAAATACTGCAACGGTTTGTTCCGCTGTGACCTCACTATGCAGCATATTACTCTGCACATCGCTGATACTATCCATCAGATAATCATACGGTGTTTTCGCATAAAAGGCGGTGCGCTCAAGCCAAATATTCGTAGCGACCCCGAACAATCCGGGAGCGATGCGCAAACGATTATCCACCCCATCCCCTTGGGGAAGCCCAACGGCAAAAGGCAGGCATCCCGCCAAGCGCGAAGCAGTGCGTGCCATAAAGCGGTGCGCTTCAATCGAAACGATAGGATTTTTGCTGGATAAAATATCGTTAAAATGAATATCTTCCGTGGGTTTACCGAATTCTAGGGCAAGGGCAGGGGCAATATCTTTCTTGAGATGATCATATTGATCCTTCAGATAACTTAGGGCAATCGCGCTTAAACCGATAGCTTCTATTTTTAGATAAGCATCAAAATTTTTGAACGCTCCCGCTTTGCTTTCCGCGCATGATCCATTCCCTGGACGGTTCAATAGGAAGCCGATTAGGGATGTTCCAATAGGAGTTATCGCTTCGCACAGATAATGCATCGTGCGCATGACGGCATAATAGCCCTTAGCACTGGCAACATTAAAACCTGCAATGCCATTCGGTTCAATGGGATCATAGAGAGCATGTTCAGAAAAAACGGGTTTAAATTCTGAGAGTGGTTTTTGTGATGGTGCTGGTTCATCAGGGGCAAGCATAGGAAATCGCTGCACGCCTTCAGGTACGCTAATGGTGGAATGGGGAATTTGGGCTTTAGAAACAGACATAAAAAAGACTATAGCAGTCGGCAGTTACAATTTTGTGACTATACGTATATTTTCTTAGCTTGGTTGTGAATTTTATCACCAAGTTACAGAAAATTATGGTGTTATTATCATGATGTGTTACTTATTTTGGCGTATCAAGGCGCACCCCGTAGAGTTCAAGTCGATGCCCCACCAAACGATAACCCAAAGATTCCGCAATAAGAACTTGCAACTTTTCAATTTCCTCATTGTTAAACTCAATGATTTCTCCCGTGCGCACATCAATCAGATGATCATGATGTTCTTCCGATGCTTCTTCATAGCGAGCTTTGCCATCACCAAATTCATGCCGTTCAATCACTTCCGCTTCTTCAAGTAGTTTGACGGTACGATAGACGGTGGCAATGCTGATCCGTTGATCGATGGCACTAGCGCGTTGATAAAGAGTCTCAACATCGGGATGATCGGAGGATTCAGAAAGTACACGCGCAATGATGCGTCGCTGATCGGTCATTTTGAGTCCGCGTTCAATGCAGCGATGTTCCAGCGTATTCGGCATGATGTCATTCCTTCAAGGTCAAAACGCTATGCAAACTACGCGAATTAAGCCTCAAATGCAAGCATCAATCGAACCATGCGCTATTTTTCTCCCTTCCAGATAAGCATATTCTTGCTTTTTATCGGTGCATGATTCATGCATGATGGAGCGAAGCAATGGCAACAATGGTATTAAGTACAGCAGGTTCGGTGGTAGGAAATGCCATCGGAGGTCCGATTGGGGGGATGATTGGAGCAACGATCGGATCACAGGTCGGTGGAGCGATTGATAATGCCATTTTTGGTACGCCAACGCGTTATGTTGAAGGGCGCAGACTGAATGATCTTTCGGTGCAGGTGTCCACCTATGGGGCGTTCATTCCATCGATTTATGGCACGATGCGTGTAGCGGGTAATGTCATTTGGTCGCGCCCGATCAAGGAAACGAGTACTGTCAGTACGCAATCATCAGGTGGCAAAGGTGGTGGGGGATCAGGGGTGCAGACGCAAGCCACCAGTTACAGCTATTCCGTGACGCTGGCGATTGCTCTATGCACAGGAGCAATCGAATCCATCACCCGTGCGTGGGCTGATGCGCAATTATTGGATTTAAGCCAAGGTACGTATCGTATCTATCGCGGCACAGAAGATCAACTGCCCGATCCAATCATTGAGGCTTTTGAGGGGGTAGGTACAACGCCTGCCTATCGTGGTTTAGCCTATGTGGTGATTGAGGATTTCCCCTTGGCGGATTATGGCAACCGTATTCCTAATTTCACTTTTGAGGTGAAACGCCCTGCCAAGATGCCTGATTACGGCACACAATCAACAGAGGAGATGATCACCGCCATGACGATTATCCCCGGATCGGGTGAGTTTGTGTATGATACGGTGGTGCAAACGAAAATAGGTGGGCAATCGCTTGGCATGGGCTTTGCGCAATCTAAATATAGCACGTCAATTAATAAGCATACGTCACGCAGTGGCGGTAATGTGCTGTTGGCACTTGATCAGCTTAAAGAAACATGCCCGAATGTTGAATGGGTGAGTGTGATCGTGACATGGTTTGGTACGCATCTTGATGCGGGTGCGTGTACGTTGATGCCGTGCGTGGAATATAGCAGTGGGGCAATTACGCAGCCTGATGCATGGCATTGCGCGGGGTATAATCGCAGTACAGCTCGTCCGATGACGATTGTCGATGGTGTGCCTCGTTATGGCGGCACACCAAGCGATACAAGCGTGGTGCGTCTGATTGATGAACTCAAAGCACGTGGTTATAAGGTGATGTTGTATCCGATGTTCTTTATGGATGTTGAGGGCAAACCGTGGCGCGGGCGGGTGACGGGTAGTGCAACGAATGTCGCTAATTTTTTCACGAAGGCGCAAGGCTATAATGCCTTCATTACCCATTATGCTACACTCGGGCAAGGGAAAGTGGATGCCTTTGTCATTGGTTCAGAATTGATTGGCTTGACTTCCATGAGTGCATCCGCAGGAGTCTATCCCGCTGTGAATGCGTTGGTGAACCTTGCCGCTTCGGTGCGTGGTATTATGGGAAGCTCCACTAAAATCACCTATGCTGCCGATTGGTCAGAATATCATCATACGACGGGTGGATGGTATAATCTTGATCCGCTTTGGGCATCAAGCAATATTGATATGATTGGGATTGATGCCTATTTCCCGCTCACTGATGCGCCACAAACAACCATGGGCTATGATGTGCAGCAGGTGATTGATGGCTGGAACAGCGGTGAAGGCTATGATTATTATTATGCGGATAGCGCACGCACAACGCAACTACCACTTGCTGCGCCCTATGCTTGGAAGAATCTTGCATGGTTTTGGAATAATACCCATGTTAATCCGAATGGCGTGACGACTGCATGGATACCGCAATCGAAAAAAATATGGTTCACTGAATATGGTTTTCCGAGTGTTGATGGTGCGACCAATCAACCCAATGTATTTTATGATCCTGCGAGTGTGGAGAGTTTTTTCCCGCGTAAGTCGCTTGGTTTGGTGGATATTCGGGCGCAACGTATGGGCATTACGGGGACGCAAGCACGCTGGCTTGGATCAGCGATGGTGGAACGCATGTTCTTATGGACATGGGATGCACGCCCATTTCCTTATTATCCTGATTTGCGCAATGTGTGGGCGGATGGTGGCGTATGGGCATATGGGCATTGGGTAACGGGCAAATTTGGGATGTCGGGGCTTGGTGCGATTGTGCGCGAATTATGCCTAAAAGCAGGGTTAAGCGATGCACAGATTGATGTAAGCCGTTTGAATCAGCGTGTGGATGGCTATATGATGGCGAGTGCAGGCAGTGCGCGGAGCTTTATTGAAGAATTGATGGCGTGTTACTTTTTTGATGTGGTGGAGCGCGGATCGCAATTAGTGTTTGTGCCACGTGGAAGCTCAAGCAACATCACGATTGCTGAGATGGATTTAGTGGTGGATGGCAATGATGCACGATCAGGGATGCTACAAAAAACGCGCCAACAAGAAGTGGAATTACCACAACGTGTTGAAGTGGCATTTATTGAACGTATTCGTAATTTCCTTACCTCTAGCCAACATGCGGTGCGTCATGCAAGCCGTAGCAATCATACGGTAAGTATTGCATTGCCCGTGGTGTTATCAGCCACCGAAGCGCGTATCATCGCGCAACGTCATATGCATATCTATTGGGCGGGGCGAACGCATTATCGTTTTATGCTGGGGATGCGTTATGCGATGTTAGAGCCTAATGATGTAATTGAAGTGCAAGAAGCGGGGATGGCGCATCAGATGCGTATTAAAAATATACGTTATGATGCAGGAAAAATTGAGGTTGAGGCGATCTCGGAAGCGGTGACGCTCTATCGTGACGCACCGCGTAGCACCGTCGATGAAGTACGACTCACGCACGCCGTGCCACCGCCGATACAACTTGCGGTGCGCTTTTTAGACTTACCCGCACTCCCGAGTGATACAGCAGAAGAACGCCCATTGCGCATTGCCATTGCGCCACTAAATGAAGGATGGCGTGGTGCGGTGGTGTATCGTGACAGTATGATGCAGGAATATGTACGCCTTGCTGAAACGGATCGGGCTGCGGTGATTGGTCGCGCTGTGAGTGTGCTGGGTGATTGGACGGGAGGCAATCGCATGGATCGGATGAATAGCATTGATCTGCGCCTCATTGGTGCGCATTCGTTTGTTAATGTCACGGAACTTGCTTTAATGAATGGTGCGAATGCACTCTTGGTGGGGGAAGAAATTATCCAATTTCAACATGTAGAAGTGCTTGGGGCGGGACATGTGCGCTTATCAAACCTATTGCGCGGTCGTCAAGGGACGGAGCATCAGCAAGGAGAGCATCTGATCGGAGAATGGTGCGTGCTGTTGGATGCTGCACTACTCAGCATTCCTATGCCTGCATCATTGGTGGGCTTAAGCAGGGCGTATAAAACCGTACCCTATGGGCAAACATTGGGGCAGATGGGAGCGGAATCCTTTACCTATCATGCTAAGGCACTGCGCCCCTATAGTGTGGTGCATCCACGTATGACGATCAATGAAGCGCAAGATATTATCGTGACATGGGTGCGCCGTGATCGCTTAGATGGTGCATGGCGTGATGGTAGTGATGTTGCGTTAAGCGAAGCATCAGAACGCTATGAAGTGGATGTCTATGTGGGGGGTAACTATCGACGTACCTTGCAGAGTACGCAACCAACTATCACCTACACCGCATCCATGCGCGCAACAGATGGCGGTGTCATAGGAGTATCCATCGAATGCGTTATTTATCAATATTCTGCTGCCGTGGGGCGTGGTTATCCATCGTCGGTTTCGTTGTTATAACTATCGTGCGTGGATATGATAGTTGAGATTTCTGCATAAGTCTCAGTCTTTGTCATTCCCGCCTTACGCCAAGAATGACGAAATTTAATGATTTCGTCAATCGATGCTATGCTATCGCCCATTCATCACTTTCTGCAATTCAACATGAACGTATAATCTGACTCATATGATTAGGATATTTTATGCAAACTAGAGTCCGCCGAGATATTTATCGCAAAGCATTTAACCTCTATCTGCGTAAAGGTATTCCTATTGAACGAACCTTGCAGGAATTACTAAAAAAAGAAGAGTACCCTCTTACCACCCCTCAATTTAGCCATATTGTCCAAAGAGGCGGCGGGATAGGTATTACTGAGAGGAAGAATCGGAGTCCTTTGGTGAAGAAAGAGGTAAGGGATCGAAGTTTTTTTTAATGGTTCCTTTTTGTGGGTTGTTCTGGTGACACCA
>RDXO01000019.1 GCA_004292675.1 Alphaproteobacteria bacterium
TGCTGTATCTGTGCCATAGCCCTTCTCCTTTAGCCAGTTGATTACATTCTGCCACATTATGGCATCTGATGCAACCCAACCTGACGGGGATGGACATCTGGGAAATATCCAGAGTTTATTATCACTCACTATATGTAACTCATGTTTACTCATCGTCTAAAATCTCCTCGCAAATCTTTTCCACCAGGCTTTTTAGCCTTCTCGATAATTTCTTCCCAACTATCACCTCTATTCCTAAAATAATCAATAGTTGGTCCCCATTTGTCACCTGTTTTCTGGATATTTCGTTCAAAAATAGCCTCTGATTTATCAGGAGGTGTCATATCCTTATACTTCACTCCTAACGCTCTGCGTTGTTTGCTTAGTTCTCGCGCAATGGTTTCAACGTCATGACCTTGCTTGCGCATACGACGTTCAACCTGCACAAGATTGCGGACTTCTCGTTCATAGCATCACATAAGAAGAGTAAATTTAAGTGGCACGGGGAAGCTCATCGATAATATCTACCGTACTTTCAGAACCATCGGACATCAACACCAATGCCAAGGCTTCTGCTGCTTTTTGGCGCACAAGGATCATGCGAGGGTCTGATATAATTTCCTTTGGAGCGCGATAATCATCTATAGGAACAGTTAGATTATACAATTCTTTTAATGCTAAAGTAACTTTCTTGTCGAGGACTATTTCTCCTGCTTCAATCGCATTTATAACTAATGAGTCTTCAAATAATTGAATAAATGCCTCTGTGAATGATGCGACCAATCCTTCTGGATTATCGGTATTTGTCCATATTTTTTCCTGAAAATCCCGATCCGATAACTCTTTAAGACCTTCGATAATAAATTTCTTATATATAGAAGAAATAGAATATGTACTCATTTGAATAGATCCTTGTTAAATATAAAATCTTTTACGGGAATATGCGACTCTGGTGCATTGCTCAATACTTTGTTACCATTTTTGTCAAAATATTGTCCATTCTTTTTCAGCTTTATATAATGTTGTTGCTGTAAGGGGTTGGGACTTTTGGGATTACCCTTTTGAATACGGATATCTGTATGCCCCTTGCTTTTAGGATCAACATATTTCACACCATCGCCTTTTTTACTTAACTCACGTATCCATGTTGCTGGCACACCTTTAGGTCGACGGAATAATCGCTGTGTATGATAGCGTTCTAATTTCTCACGCACCCGTTGCGTTATGGCTGCAATTCCTCTGCGTGCTGTTGCAACACCCAGCCAACTGATATATTTAATTTTGATGCACTGATTTTAGGAATGAGGAAAGAATATAGGAGGATTCAATAATCGCTTTTGTAGCTTTTTATCCGTGATTAATGTAGAAAAACGATGATGCAACTGCCTCAAGTCACTCTCCTGTGCAGTATTAGAAAGTAGAGATATACCGATATAATGTTCATAGTGCAGCGTGATAATATGCATACCCACTTTAAAATCTATGTATGCCTGATCGATGGGATAGGAAAGTTGTTCTAGATCATCTTCATTCAGTAAACTATATCCAAGAGCTGAAATGGCATGTATAAAATGGTATGCAAATTTTTTATCTAACGTTTTAGTTAATTGTAATTCATGCATAAAATTTCCCTTTTTTGTTAAATATGTTTCTTAAATCCTCTCCACCAGGCTTTTTAGCCTTCTCGATAATTTCTTCCCAACTATCACCTCTATTTCTAAAATAGTCAATAGTTGGTCCCCATTTGTCTCCTGTTTTCTGGATATTTCGTTCAAAAATAGCCTCTAATTTATCAGGAGGTGTCATACCTTATACTTCACCCCTAACGCTCTGCGTTGTTTGCTTAGTTCGCGTGCAATGGTTTCAACGTCATGACCTTGCTTGCGCATACGACGTTCAACCTGCACAAGATTGCGGACTTCTCGTTCATAGTCATCACAATTTAAGTGGCACGGGGAAGCTCGTCAATGATCTCTACAGTACTTTCAGAACCATCGGACATCAACACCAATGCCAATGCTTCTGCTGCTTTTTGGCGCACAAGGATCATTTGAGGATCATTAATGATTTCGATTTCAGGACGAAATTCGTTAACTAAATCAAGGAGTCTATCTAAATCTCTGAGGGTTTGAGTAATCTCATGACTTATAATAACCTCATTATTTTCTAGAAGATAACTTATAATTGAATCATCAAACAACATATTTACAGTTTCCACAAAAGAACCTATTAAATTTTCTGGATTGTTTTGATTTAACCATACGTCTTGTTGATATTCGAGACTCGCTAAATTATGCAACAAGTTCATGATAGTGCTTTTGAATATTTTGTACTTCATTTGAATAAATCTCGATTAAACGTGAAATCTTTTATATAGATATGAGAGTCTAGTGACTCACCTGAAACAGGATTACCATTTTTATCTAACCATTGTCCATTTTTTTTCCATTTCACATAATTTTTTTGTTGTCCTAGATTTGGACTATTGGGATCGCCCTTTTGAATACGGATATCTGTATGCCCCTTGCTTTTAGGATCAATATATTTCACACCATCGCCTTTTTTACTTGGCTGACGTATCCATGTTGCTGGCACACCCTTAGGTCGGCTGAATAATCGTTCTGTATGATAGCGGTCTAATTTCTCACGCACCCGTCGTGTTATGGCTGCAATACCCTTGCGTGCTGCTGCAACACTCAAGCCACCAATGCGCCCGATCAGTAAAAGCGACTCAATAGGATAGACGGGTTCTATCGGCGGATCAACTGCCATCAGTCGTTCGCGTTCTGTTTGCAAGCACTTTGGGGTTACTTAATGAAAGGTTTTACCCCTTCCCAAATCAGTGAAAGTTGCTGTTCAGTCGCGGTATCGGATAATAGGTAAATGCCCGTATAATGCTCCCAGTGCAATGTCACGATATGATCACCTATCCGAAAGTCAATATAAAGTTGGTCCATATGATACTTAACTTGATCTCTTCCTTCAAAATCAAGCATCTTTCCTCCATAATGTTCTATAGCATCTATAAGCCTAAGACATTGTTTTTTTTCTACACTATTTGTAATATGTATCTCGTGCATTTTCTAAATACCTCCCTTAAATCCTCTCCACCAGGCTTTTTAGCCTTCTCGATAATTTCTTCCCAACTATATCCTTCATTTCTAAAATACTCAACGGTAGGTCCCCATTTGTCACCTGTTTTCTGGATATTTCGTTCAAAAATAGCTTCTAATTTATCTGGAGGAGTTAAATCCTTATATTTCACCCCTAACGCTCTGCGTTGTTTGCTTAGTTCGCGTGCAATAGTTTCAACGTCATGACCTTGCTTGCGCATACGATGTTCAACCTGCACAAGATTGCGGACTTCTCGTTCATAGTCACGGCGCAACTTAGGTTGGCGCGCGCGCGCAAGACGATCAGTGATACGTGCCAAAATAGCAGAGATACCCTTGCGGGCTGCGGCAACACTCAAGCCACCAATGCGCCCGATCAGTAAAAGCGACTCAATGGGATAGACGGGTTCGATGGGCGGATCGACTGCCATAAGTCGTTCGCGTTCTGCTTGCGTCAGAGCCACGGGAGCTGCACGACAACGACACCCACCTTCGGCTCCGGGATGAGGTCCGCTTGCCCATAAAAATATCTGCCCGTTGCGTGATGCATGGCTACTCCGCACCCGATCATCCCCCTGAGTTGTCCACATAAAGCGTTCCATTCCCACGCCAATCTGTCGCCGCGCATCAAGATGTTGGTTGAGGCGGGTATGGATGTTCTGCTCTTCCTGTATCGCCCGCTTGCCCATCTGCTGCGCAAGAGAAGTTTTTGGGTCGATCTCCTTCCACTGCATCGCAGCATCAAGCTGTTTCATTGCCTGTGATTCGGGATGATAAAAACTGATGCCTTTTCGATAGTGTTGATGCACCATCAAATAACTTTCTGTACGCACGAACAAAGTTTCTAATCGGCGCACTAAAAGATAGGCGGCATTTGCCTGCACCTCTTCCAGATAAGGTTCATGGGGGAGCGTATCTCGTTCTATACCAACTCTGCGCAATGTCGCTAAGAATTGATGGGTATGCACTTTGGTAGCATCGGAAATGCTTAGCTGAGCGCGATGCATTGCACCCGCAATCAGGCTAAGTGCATGAAGGACATCATCCTGTGAGAAGACGTGCTTCTTTCTGGTTTGTTTTTTCATGAGATTTTACACATCATTTATTTACTAAACAGTTGGTTAGCCTGAATACAAGCTAACCAACTGTTTGCTTTAGCACTTCACAAAATTAAGCAGCCAATCGCAATAATTTGATGGCGTCCGTATTAATAACTTCGCCACCAACACGGCGTGTGGTATAGAACTTCACAAATGGCTTCTCTGTGAACGGATCACGCAAGATGCGTAGTCCTATGCGCTCGACAATCAGATAGGCTTGCGTAAAGTCTGCAATCGCCACAGAAAGCGAGTTTGCAGCAGCTATTGGCATATCCGCCGCTTGCGCCACTGGCACTCCGAGTAACGTATCAGGCGCACCTGCTGCTAATCCCGGTTGCCATAAATATTGCCCTGTGGTACTTTCTTTCAGTAAACGCACTGATTGAATGGTAGATCGGTTCATCAAGAAGGTAGCATTGCGCGTATATTCTTCTTGTAGGGCATAGAATAAACGAATCAAGCCATCTCCTGTCACGGTTGCACTCGTTCCCGAATTAATTTGCTGCACTTGCCCAAATGCCGTTCCCGCTGTATAGGTCAATATCCCCTTTGGTTGCCCTGTTCCCGTTCCATTGATGAAAGCGGTGGACTCCATGCGTGCAAAGCGATCCGCTACCTTATCGGCAACCCATGCCTCAACATCAATAGCAGCATCATCCAGCAATTTTTGTGTTGCTTTAGGTTGTGCATACATTTCATGAACAACGATAGTCTTTTTACCAACATCAGGGGTCGTTGTGTCACTCACTGCCCCTGTTTCCGCAACCCATGCAGCTCCCATATCTCCTGCATCTTCAATCACATCTAAGGAATCAGTGGAAATAATTTGTACGCTTGCCAATGCACGCATAGGAGAGCTATCAAAAATGCGGCGCGCCACACGATCTGATAATTCCTCCGTGACAAAATAACCGCCATCTTGGGGCGTTCCCACGCTTAGGGCTTTGGTGTGCAACGCCTCTAAGCCTGCATCCATGCCTTTGCGTAAGTACGTGCAGAATGCCTGCTTATACTCATTATTGCGGGTATGGTGCGGATATTCTGCTGCACTCATGGCAGGGCGTGCCATGGCTGTTTCAAGGCGATCCATGCGTGATTTTTGCTGATCCATATGCGCATTAATACGGCGCAAATGCTCATCATAGAGCGGATCGGCACTGCCTTTGCGCTCTAATTCATTGAGGCGATGATCATTCACCTGCTTAAATTGTTCCCACGCATTGCCAAGTGCATAGACTGTTTCTGTTGCTTCTTGATAGTCTGTCATAATGATTAAACCTTTCAACGTTGAAGTAAGATTTTAATATTATACAGCGCGACCTTCTCTTTATGCATCATCATAAAGAGAACGCGCTGTACTAGCACATCATGCTTCTAAGCATAATGTATTCTGCCATAAGTCATACCTACGACAAGAATTCTTAAAGGGATAAAACTCCCATAGCGCGACGACATGCTGCCATAAAGGCACGTCTTCCATCATCACGCGCCTTGACAACCGTCACCCGCGCTTGCTCATTGGCGGGGAATGTCACAAGGCTAATTTCGCGCAAATCAATCGCGCTGATCATGCGTATGCCCGAATCAGGATCAATACGGTAGCGTGTGGGGGTGTAGCCAATGCTCAAGCCTGTCACTGCCCCAGATTTCAGCAAAGCATACGCCTCGCGGGCGCGCTCCACTTCCAACAGCAACCGCCCACGCACATAAAGCCCGCGCACATCCTCTTTCAATTCTTCAATCACCCCGATAGGTTCGTGCATGGCATGTTGCCATAAAAGTTTGATGCCCTGTGTGCCTTGCTGGATGGAATCGTGAAACGCGCCACGTTTCACTACATCACGCTGCCCATCCACCACATCAAATACGCTGGCATAACCACAAAAAACGCCTTGAGTATCCAACTCTTTTAATTGCCATAATGCGGCATGATGTGTCTTATGCATGATCTTCCTCCATGATTGGGTCAAAGCCAAGCATCGCACGTTTTTCTGCTACGCTTAAGAAATCCGCATTGCTCACTTGTTGCCATAAATGATCCCGCTTCGCACTGAGTGCTGGGATGCTATCCATATCCATTTTAAGCTGTATGTTTGATCCAAACATTGGATTTAGCCACATGCTAAGTTCATCTAGTACGCGTTTTTGTAGCGGTATAATCGTTTGCTCCCACAAGGCAAGCCGTGCTTCCGCAAGGTTTGAGTAGGTACTATCCCCTGCAATGCCAAGTAATTGTGGCGGTACACCAAAAGCAAGCGCAATATCACGTGCGGAGGAATGTTTAATGTTGAGAAAATCCATATCACGTGGGCTTAAGCTCATTTCTTTCCACTCTAAGCCTCCCTCAAGCAAGAGTGGTCTCCCTGCATTGTTTGCGCCACTAAACTGATCTTCTATTTGTTGCTTTAAGCGATAATACTGATCTTCCGTGAGTTTACCTCCCTGCCCTTCAGACATACGCACCATTAATGCCCCGCTTGGACGTGCGCCATTTTGCAGCAATGCCTGATTCCATACCGCAGCTTGATTATGCTGATCAATGCTGTAGGCGGCAGCCTCAATGGGTGCCATACCGTACCAATCACTCAGTGGGTGAAAATTCCGCAGATGCATAATGCGTGATGCACCGTGCGCGGGATGTACAGGGAATAATGTTTCATGCTCCCCCACCTTATAGCGATAGGCTTTTGGCATTCCATATTCCCCTGCAATCACCTGTACACGATCGGGGCGCAGTACATGGAGTTCACGCGGTCGCTCCCCTGCAATCCCCACGGCTTGTACGTAAGCATTGCCTGAGAGCAAATAATAATGCACAAGAGTCTCAACAAATCCTGCATAGCTTTGGCGCGGATTAGGGCGTGCAAGCAAGTTGCTGATAGGATGATTAGGCACTTCCGTTCCATCCCTTTCATAGGCAAGCACATCAATGCTTGCAGCCCCTGATGCAATCATGCCCATCGCACGATTAGCCACTACATTTTTACGGTAGGCTTCTTCTGCAAATTTGGGATAATCCCGCGCTGTCCATGTGGCATTGCCCATAGGTTGCACATAGGATTGAATCCCGCTATACCATGATGGAATGGCTGCTTTGGTTTCTGATGTGGATGATGAAGATGAAGATGAAGATGAAGAAGAAAAAAACTTTTGCCACCATGATGTGGTAGCCTGAGCAGAAGGTAATGTTGGCATAAATGCTCCCTTAATTGATGATGGAAGCATAAAAATGAAATCGATCTTCTGGAAGGGGGGAAATACGTATTTTTGAAGATAGGGCAGTATTCTGTGATGGACATTTGTGTGATTATGTGATTTAATAACCAAAAGAGGTTCAAAATCATAAAAAAAATGAGATTAGTTTTATGAATTTCAAAGAAAAAATAAATGCTCTTTCTCCGCGTGACGTTGGATTTTCCTTGGCATCAGGATTACTAGGTTCGTCTGTAGCGTGGAATATGGCGGTATGGGATAAACAACAGAGTTTCATGAGTGATCTACCAAAAGTGATTGAACCATATTTTACTGCAATGACAAGCAATGATTCCTCTAAGTTAACGGCAAAATTAATCACGCAATCCCTATATGATCCTACCTTGGGGAGCATAAAAAATATATGTGATGCGTATAAAGAGCCATCTACATGGCAAAATTATGCTTTTATTGGCGGTGCGTTCGTGGCGATGGCATGTGTTGGTCTTGTTGCATCGCGTATATTGAGCGATGAAAAAACATCTTCACCTGCCACGACCATCGATGGATCGTCTGCGCATCGAGAATCATCAAAAAAAAATGGATAATATTGCGCTATCTGTCGCTTCTAAATAACAGGCATCATGCCATAAAAAAACAGGCATCATGCCATAAAAAAAGGTTGCACCTAAAGATGCAACCCCAAATCTGGTTATTTTGAAGATTCTACGAATTTTTCAAATAACCTTGAACATCCGATAGCAGTTCTTGCATTGATGCAATACGTGCTTCGATAACAGAGATTTTCTTGGAATCTGGAACAGTTTTATTGTATTCAGAAAATCCGTGAGTAGTCATGGCTGCGCCAGCGGCGATAGCAGCAGGACCAAGCCCAAGAAAACCGCCAAAAACTAATGCAACACCAACGCCCGCTTCAACGATACCTGCGTTTGCTTTAGCAGTTGCAACAATGCCAGGGTGTTCCATTGCTCTCCGCTCATTTTGCAAAAATACAATCGCATTGTTTGCAGTTGCATGAGCTTTGATAACATTATCGCAAGCTAGCGAAGGACTTGCTTTTATTGCCCAACAACAGGCAAGCACCAAATGTGCTTCTGCTAGGTAGTCTTGTAGCAGCGGCAAATTCACCAAACCTGCACAAGCATACTCTAAACTTCCGACAGCTCGATCAATCGATTTGACACGTTCTGAAAAAACAATATCCCTTGCGAACGCACTGTGTAAAGCAATTTTTGCCGATCCAATATGCGAGAGCAAAAGATTATCGACTTTTTCATCGACAATATCTAACTTTTCTTCAATGCGTTGGACTGTTTCAAGTATTGCATCAGAATTATCTTCAGCAATTTCAAATAGAACATTTTCATCCAACGTTCCAGATAAAAGGGAGAGCATCGTAACGACTTTACTCGCCATAATCAGACCATCCTTAGTATTATAGACATCGAAACCGACATGAAGCCAACTGCTGTTACGTAGTTGGAACGATAAACGCACATAAAATCTTATGCGTTCTTGAGCGTTAGTTCACTTTGCGTGACCATAGAATGCACAACACATGGTTGGCATCAGATAAATGGGTGCGAATCAGGTTGAATCGTATAGGCAAGGTGAACACAAAATATACCGTTTTTTTTTTTTTCGACAGTCAAGGAAAAAATGCATTTTTTCTTTAGAACCTCTGTGAATAGAGCCTCATAACATGCGCTTAGGAAAATAGATTGCATGATTGATGATTTTCTTGTTCACTTTTGTGTAAAACCGTTTTATGGTGATGGTGAATAAACTTTGTTCGAGAGCTTAATCTATGGAACTTATTCTGCATTTTAGTCATTTATTGCCCTACGCCTTCATCGGTGCATTGTTTTTAGCATGTGGTGTTGCGATTCTTGCACTCATAAGCAGCAAAAAAATGCATTTACGTTTGAAGGAATATGAGATTGCCCTTGCCACAGCCCAGGCAACGCTCGACAATGCGCATCATCAAAGTGATGAATATGATGCCATGCGCCGATCGCATGATTTATTAATCGCGGATAAAGCACGCGCTCTTGCAGAAAAAGATGAGCTTGGTAAACAAGTGGATGAATTGCGTCGTGAACGTGATATTGCCATTAAAAGCCGTGAACGCGCTGATTTTTTGAAAAATGAAGCTGAGCGAAAAATGCAACTCACCGAGCAAAAGATGCAGGATGTGGAACTTCGCATGATTGATTGGGAGCGACAAAAAGAAGAATCAGTGCAAGCAGCACGCGCTGCGATCTTAAAAGCGGGTGGTGAAATGTCCAATAAATTATTGGAAGATCATAAGCGTGAAATGGAAGAAGCCAAGAAGCATAGCGAAGAACGCGTGCGCAAAACAACCGAACAATTAATGACACAATTTGATATGATTGCCAAAACAGTCTATTCTCTGCGTGATTCAACATTGCATACGCGTGAGCAAATGGAATTGGTGATGCGTTCCCTCAGTAATCCTGCGGGCGTGGGGCAAATGGCTGAGATTGGCTTGGAAAATTCATTGAAAAACATTGGCTTAGTCAAAGGTCGTGATTTTATCATTCAATATCATGTCAACCAAGAAGAAGGTCGCAATGTGCGCCCTGATGCCGTGATTTTCTTGCCGCAAGATACGGTGATGGTGATTGACTGCAAAGCATCAAAATCATTGCTTGAGCTTGCCAAAGCATCCGATGAAGACACCAAAAAAATTGCTATCACCGCGTTGAAAAAGACGATGAATGAACATGTACGCGCCCTTGCTGGCAAAGATTATCGTGCGGCGGTACTTCAAAGTTTCCGTGATTCAGGTAAAAGCGATAAGGTAGGGCATATTTTTAATGTCATGTATCTTCCTAGTGAATCTGCTATTGAACAAGTGCGCGATGCTGATGCAGAATTTGATGCGAAACTGCAAAAACATAATATCATACTGGCAGGTCCTTCGAGCCTAGCAGGTTTATTCTCTCTTGCGAAAATGAATATTGCAGCAGCACATCAAGCAGAAAATGAGAAAATAATCGTGCATTTAGTATCAGAATTGATGGAAAGCGTGATTAATTCCCTCGCCCATGTTGAACGTGTTGGTAAAGGTATTAAGTCTGCAGCAGAAAGTTATGATGCATTCAGCAAATCCATCAATGCGCGCCTCTTACCTCGGATGCGTAGTTTGAAGGAATTGGGCGTGTCTCCTGCGCGTAATAAAGATATTCCTGCGCCATTGCCTAGCTATGATATACGTCGTATTGAACAAACGCTTGTGGTGCAACCTGATGCACATGAAGAAGAATTGCTGGATGATGAAGTCTTGGTTGCATCGCCAAGTCTTGCATTAAAACATGCGATATAATAAGACGCATTATTTGATCGACTCATGCAGCACACATCGCACCATTTTGTCACATGGAACGTCAATTCATTGCGGTCACGCATGGTGCATGTGCTTGATTTCATCAAAGAACATCGCCCCGATGTTGTGATGTTGCAAGAACTAAAATGTCAAGACGAGCAATTTCCGTGGGAAGCCATGGAAGATGCAGGTTATCAATGCGCTGTGTATGGTCAAAAGAGCTATAATGGCGTTGCAATCATGAGTCGCACTGGTTTGGAAGATGTGCGCCGTGGGCTACATGCTGATGATGAACAAACGCGTTATATTGAAGCCATCACTGTGCTTGATGGCACGGCGTACCGTGTTGCCTCCGTCTATGTACCCAATGGCAATGAAGTTGGGTCTGATAAATTTCACTATAAATTAGATTTTTTTCATCATCTTCGTCATCGTCTCACGGAGATAGCTCCCTATGAGGAATCCGTCATCATCGGTGGGGATTATAATTGCGCCTATCTTCCGCAGGATGTGTATGATGCTGATCGCCTCGAGGGGACATTATGCTTTCATCCTCAGGAGCGTGAAGCGATGTGGCGCATACTCCATGATGGCTATTATGATGCCGTGCGAATGCAGCATCCTCATGAGCCACTCTTTAGTTGGTGGGATTATCGCGCAGGTGCATTCGCCCGCAATCATGGTATGCGGATTGACCATCTTTTGCTATCACCTAAAGCAGCTAATAGCCTAAGCCAAGTGCGTATTTTTTCTGAAGAACGAGCCAAGGACAAGCCTTCGGATCACGCCCCCGTGGGATGTATGCTTATCGCACGTGAAGATGCGTAGTATCAATGCGTATTCTTCATTAAACAGAAATAGTCTTTGATTCCAAGTGCGGAGGCAGCACAATCGGTGTAGAAGACGGTTGAACGGGTGCATTAGCATCCACCGTTTGTGCAGGGGAAACAGCAGGTTGATTTTTCTGCGTCTCATTTTTCGCTTCTTGCTGCGCTGGTGTCGTAGTTGGCTGCGCTGTAGTTGGCTGCGCTGGTGTTGCGGTTGGCGTAGAGGCAGTGGTGGACACAGGAGCAACTTGTGGTCGTGCTTGCGCTATTTCATTCGCCGTGGTTTTTATGCGCGCCTTCGTCTCCCCAACGTCAATCTGTATATTGATTTTTTCTTTCACCTCTTTGCCAACTAATTCTGTTGCCACATTTCCTATTAGTTGCGAGAAGTTGGGATGGTATCCAAGTTTTGTAAGATCTGCAATAACCCTTCTAGAGCGTTCCACTAAAAAATCCTCCATATATTGTTCAGGGGAATGACTCATAACGCCAGTAAAAGCTGTAACACCCGCTTGAACACTTGCCATAAATTTCTGCCCAATATCACCTTGATGCTGATTCCATGTGTGCATAAATTGTTCTCTTCCTTGATTGAACGCCATACCTACACGCTGCATGACGTTAGAACCAAGCTGAAGCGCGGCATTGCCTTTATCTTGAATATCATGCGTATGATCATGGATGATTTTCGCAATGGCATATGCCCCCCCCTGCAAATCTTGGCTGTTCCCAAATGCGACATCGCCTTTTTCAAATATTGCAATATTTTTTGCTATTTCGCGTTGCTGTGCAGGAGGTAATTTAGGGAAGGTTTCTTCGTAAAATTTCTTTACTTCCGCTGATTTACCTTGCCATGCTCGAAGATTTTCTTCCGTTGTGAGAACATCAACAGCCAAACCTAATTCACCGCTAAACTTAGCAATCTGAGCTTGGAAATCTTGTTGATTCCCATCTATTTTTGGCTTACTTGCTTCTTCTTGTTGAATTTTAGTGATAGCATCTTTCGTTTTTTGCCCTGCTGGTGAAAGCGGTTCATCTGTATTCGTCAGCGTTTGCAATCGATTACCAAGATACCCTAAGCCTTTTTGAATGTTCTGAACAAGATCTTGCTTGCCATCAGCCTGCTTTTGGCTAAATTGCGCAACCTCATTACCAGAACCACTAAAGTGCTTTAGTGCTTGTTCTGCCCTACCCACGAGGTTTGAAAAAAATCTCCCTACAGGGTTTCCGCTATCTTGTTGTGCTTTGTCGTTCATAATCAACTAACCTATTGAACCATTATTCAATCTAAAAGATTCTATATTTATCTGATACTACCATGGAACTATTACAAAATGATGACGAAAGAATCGTTTTGCAGCTAGGTTGTGTTGAGTTTTCGCTGATGCGTTAGCGAAAATGGCAGGTTTGCGAGAACCGCAACGGAATGTACTTAAGGTACATGAGTAGCGGAATCGCAGCAAAACGTCATTTGCAGCCAGCAGCAGTAGAAAAATCAACACAACCTAACGCATATCACGGAATAATTGCTCCATCCCCCCACGCATCATGCCTTTTTTGCCAATTTTTTTCATTTTTTTGATCATTTTTTCCATTTGTTGATGCTGTTTCATGAGTTTATTCACTTCTTCAACTGAAACACCTGCCCCCGCTGCAATACGACGACGACGTGATCCATTCAGTAAATTAGGAAATTGCCGTTCTTTTTTAGTCATGGAGAGAATAATCGCTTCTTGACGCTTAAAAACAGATTCGTCAAAGCCAGAACTAGCAATCGCCTCTTTCAGTTGCCCCATGCCGGGCAGAAGTTTCATCATCGAACCCATGCCCCCCATTTTTTTCATATTTTGCAGTTGCGAGAGCATGTCATTCAAATCAAACTTGCCGTCTTTCATGCGTAACGCCATTTTTTCTGCCTCCGCCTGATCCACGGCTTCAGCGGCACGCTCAACAAGCGAGACAATATCGCCCATATCCAAAATACGTGATGCGATACGCTCAGGGTGAAACGGTTCAAAATCTTTGATTTTTTCACCCGTACCCATAAATTTAATGGGCGCACCTGTCACATGTTTTAAGCTAAGGGCCGCACCGCCACGTGCATCGCCATCAATACGGGTGAGAATCGTCCCCGTAATACCAATGCGTTCATGAAAAGTGCGTCCAATCTGCACGGCATCTTGTCCTGTGAGGGCATCAGCCACAAGGATGGTTTCAATCGGTTGCGCGGCTGATTTTACCTCTGCCAACTCCTCCATCAAGGCTTCATCGATATGTAGCCGCCCTGCACTATCGAGCAACAAGACATCATAGGCTTCAAGCTGTGCCGCTTTGAGGGCGCGCCCCGTGATCTGTTGGGGCATTTCCCCCTCAATAATCGGCAAGGATGCTACCGATGCTTGCTCCGCTACAACCGCTAATTGCTGTTGCGCCGCAGGACGGTACACATCTAAGGATGCAACCAGAACCTTTTTATTGTGTTTTTGCGTTAGATAATACGCTAACTTCGCGGTGGATGTTGTCTTTCCTGATCCTTGCAATCCCACCATCAACACCACAGCAGGCGGGCGTGTCGCAAGATCGATGCCTTGATGCTCACTGCCCAAAATATGAGTCAGTTGATCTTGCACCAACTTCACCACCATATTTGCGGGAGAGATGCTTTTGATAATTTCTGCACCAACAGCACGTTCTTTGAGTGTTGCAATAAATTCCTTCACCACAGGCAAGGCAACATCTGCCTCTAATAACGCAATGCGCACTTCACGCATCGCACTATCAATATCTTCTTCGCTCAAGCGTCCTTGTCGACGCATTTTACTAAAAATGCCACCAAGACGTTCATTCAGAGATTCAAACATAAAAATTCCTCGGTTCATGTTGTGCTTTGTGCCACCCTATACAAGTGCTGATGCGGATACAAGAAAAAATGCCAAAGATACGCTTGCGTTTACATAAGAAATTTTGTACGTTGATGCTTAACTAGGCAACATAAATTAGAACCATTCTTTATATACGTACCATTATGACCCAAGAAATAACGACCATGAGCTTTGAACATGCAATGCAGGAACTAGAGCAAATCGTTCGACGCATGGAAACAGGAGAAGCGACGCTAGAGCAATCACTCAATGATTATGCACGTGGAACGGCACTACGCGCCCATTGTCAGACGCTCCTTGGTGATGCTAAACTGAAAGTAGAACAAATGATGAATGACGGGGGCAACCTTTCCACGCAACCATTTGAGAACGCATAAAAACATACATATAATCACTCGAATCACATAGGATATTTCATGACTGTCACTTTGCAAAGTACTGCTATTCTCGATATGCACGCATCCCTTGAAGAAGTGGGAAAAGCATTAGAAGCTAAAATGGATGAGATATTGCCACGCCCCGATGGCTTAGAAAGCAACATTATCAGCTTGCATGATGGGCATATGCAGACACAGTCTTCTTCGGTTGGCGATGAAGGCATTGTGATGGAAGCCATGCGTTATGCTTCCCTTTCAGGCGGAAAAAGATTGCGTCCTTTTTTGACGGTTACATGCGCTAATATCTTTGGCGTAAGCCAACATGCAGCCTTACTTGCCGCATCTGCGATTGAGTTCATCCATACCTATTCATTGGTGCATGATGATTTACCCGCGATGGATGATGATGATTTGCGTCGTGGTAAACCAAGCTGTCACGTAAAGTTTGGTGAAGCGGTGGCGATTTTGGCAGGGGATGCCTTGCAAGCCTTCGCATTTCAGATTCTCTCAAGCCAAGAAGTTCATTCCGATCCCTATGTACGTTGTGAATTAGTGCGCACAGTTGCCAAAGCGGCAGGTGCGAATGGGCTTGTCGGTGGGCAAATGTTAGATTTAGCAGCAGAGAAAAAACATCTTTCTGTTGATGAAATCATCAGATTGCAACGCTTAAAAACGGGTGAGATTTTCGCGGTATCATGTGAGGTCGGTGCGATGCTTGGTAAAGCCGCTCCTAATTTGCGCAATGCTTTGCGTCGTTATGCGCATGATTTAGGGCTTGCGTTCCAAATCACCGATGATTTGCTTGATGCAGAAGGCACGCGTGAAGAAACGGGCAAGCATGTGCGCAAAGATGAACAACGTGGCAAAGCAACCTTAGTGAAAGAAATGGGCATAGATCGTGCGCGTGCGCAAGCGCAAACATTAGCACAGCAAGCGATTGCACATCTGGAAGTGTTTGATACCAAGCATGTGCGTCATTTGCAAGCATTGGCAGAATATGTGGTGACACGTAAGCAATAAGCAGTGGCAGTGGCGCAAGAAAAAGCAAACAAAACGCGTCTTGATCAGCTATTGACTGATCAGGGGCTTGTTGAATCGCGTGCAAAAGCTCAGGCCTTAATTATGGCGGGATTAGTGCTAGTGGATGATGTTCCCATCACGAAATCAGGGCATATGGTTCGTGATGATGCAGCCATACGCATTAAAGGGCAAGAGCATCCATGGGTCTCACGCGGTGGGGTGAAGCTCGCTTCTGCCATAGAACAATTTGCGATTGATCCAACGGGACACATTATTGCAGATATTGGTGCATCCACAGGTGGCTTTACGGATGTGTTGTTGCATCATGGTGCAGCAAAAGTCTATGCTGTGGATGTTGGGCATGGGCAACTCGCATGGAGCATCCGCAGCGATGTGCGCGTGGTGGTGATGGAACAAACCAATGCCCGCTATTTGGATAGCACTCATATTCCTGAATTGTTGGATGGCGTAGTATGCGATGCAAGTTTTATCAGCTTAAAAATAGTACTTCCTGCCATATTAGCACGAACACACGATAACGCATGGCTTTGCGCGCTCATCAAACCGCAATTTGAAGCTGGAAGGGAGCATGTCGGCAAAGGCGGAGTTGTGCGCGACGCAGCAGTGCATGAACGCGTCTGTAATGAGATAAAAACATGGATGACGGATCAAGGATGGCATGTCGTGGGCATAAGCGAAAGCCCCATCACAGGTCCGAAAGGCAACAAAGAGTTTTTACTCTATGCTCGCAGAAACAGAATTCTTTCCACGCCTTAATGCCCATATTATCAAACCGCACCCTGTCACAATCATAGGAACACACAACCATTGCCCCATGCTCAAACCTGCATTAAGCAATCCAAGATGTTCATCAGGTTCACGCACAAACTCCACCATAAAACGCGCCGTGCCATAGCCTAACAAAAACACCCCTGAAAGCAATGAAGGATAATGCAGCGCACGTGTACGCACCGCAAGCACGAATAAAATCACGAACAATACTGCCCCTTCAAGAGCTGCTTCATAGAGTTGGCTCGGATGGCGTAAAAATGGTCCACCATGCGGGAATACCATACCCCACTCAGAATCAGTCATACGCCCATAAAGCTCACCATTAATAAAATTGGCAAGTCGCCCGAAAAACAAACCTATGGGTACAGCGCAGCAAATACGATCCATCAAGCCAAGATACGGAATCTTCTTCACTCGACTAAACACAAAAAATGCGATAATAACCCCAAGCGTGCCACCATGAAAACTCATGCCACCATTCCACATTTTAAGCGCATCAAGAGGATGCTCCAGATAATAGGGCAAATTATAAAATAAGGTATAGCCCAAGCGTCCACCCAACACTACGCCCACTACACCATAGACGATCATATCGTCACGCAATAATTTATTCAATAAGGCGGGGGGTCTTTTGCGTTCTATCCAGCCAATATACCACCACGCCCCTATAATGCCTGCAATATAGGCGAGTGCATACCACCTAATAGCAAGAGGACCAATAGCAATCGCTACAGGGTCGATATTGGGGAAAGTGAGTGCAAGTACCGCATAATTCATAAAACGGACTATACATCACTTAATCAAAAAGTTCTATAAAAACATCTAGACTTT
Source organism: Alphaproteobacteria bacterium (assembly GCA_004292675.1). Lineage (GTDB taxonomy): Bacteria > Pseudomonadota > Alphaproteobacteria > Rickettsiales > UBA998 > RDZH01. The sequence continues at coordinate 17,484 of RDXO01000019.1, forward strand.
TCATTAAAAATGTCTAAACTTCTCGGATGATTTTTCGCACATTATCTAACCCTAATGACAGCCCTCTGCCTGATGTTGCCACAATGCAACGCGGTCTATCGCGTTATTGTGCGGCATCGTACCAAAGAGAAAAAACAGATTATCCGCTTTTATGGCGCAAGGGCAATGTCTCCCTATATCAGATTTGCACACCATCATCCCCCCTACTCGATCCTCACGCACCCCTCATCTTATGCATCCCCTCACTCATCAATCGCAATTATATTCTTGATTTAAGTGAACATTTAAGCCTAATGCGTTATCTTGCGCAGCAAGGCTATCGTGTATGCATGGTGGATTGGGGTGTGCCACAATCTCATGATGCAGATTGCAGTGCGAGTGATTATATTTCAGAGTATCTTGAACCCATGATGTATTCTTTATACGCAACCTACTCTATGCCCATTACCCTGATGGGCTATTGCGTGGGTGGGCTTCTTGCCCTTGCTTGTGCGCAGCATAATCCGCATTGGGTCAAGCGCATGGTGTTGATGGCAACCCCGTGGGATTTTTCGCATCATGCGACAGCCAAAACGGGGACAGGCGCATACCAAGCTGCTACCATAGAAGCATGGTGTCGCGCTGAACCGCTTCTGCCCGGTGCGTATGTCTCATGGCTATTTTACCTTGCCGATCCTATGCGTTGCGCTGATAAATATACGCATTTTGCTTCATTGGATGATACAAGTGAGGCATATCATCGCTTTATCGCGGTGGAACATTGGGTGAACGATACCGTACCTCTCACACGCGCATTTGCACGTACATGTTTGATTGAATGGGCAGTGCATAACAGCACCCATCGCTTGCAATGGAAGATTCAAGGGGAAACGGTGCGCCCTGCTGAAATCAGCACCCCTACCCTCATCATCGCTCCTAAGAGAGATCATATTGTACCCTCGGCAAGTGCGTGTGCATTAGCACAACTCTTGCCTCATGTCGATGTGATGAATCCCGATTCAGGGCATATTGGCATGATCATTGGGGGCAATCGCCTGCAAACATTATGGCAACCATTGCAGCAATGGCTTCATTGCCATTAATATGCAGCGACAATGTGAAAAAAGATGGCATATAGATGCAATTTATGCTTGACTTCATCAGCTAAAATGATCATATTCCCCACACAGCCAAGAAAGGCAAAAATGCTTTTTCCTATGGCCCCTTCGTCTAACGGTTAGGACACCGCCCTTTCACGGCGGCAATACGGGTTCGAATCCCGTAGGGGTCACCACTGCTCCGATAAGCAAGTCTCTCGAATATCTCGCTCATTTTTGATACATTTCATAGTTGAATGGATGACAAGAATTCTTGCCTTATGTGCAGGGCATATCGCACGAGCAAGAACGAAATCACAATCTTTGATTGTATTATCCATTTTTTCCAGTATAGTTTGATGCTGCACTACAGCTATGATGAGAGGATGCACGATGGTTCACATATATTTTATGCAAGGAATAGATTGGCTTCTGCATATCTTGGCACGTTGGGATTATACCATCATAAGTTTTCTTGCGGTATTGATCGGCATGTTTATATGGGGGTATCGCGGGTCATTGCGTCTTGCAAAGCAAGCAAAGGGTGCTTTTCGTAACGCAAGTGAAGTCATTAAAAACCATGCTCCTGATGCAAAAACACATGGTCAATTTTATGATCATTATGACATTATCGGAGAAGAAATTCAACGCATCCCCATGATGGAGCATGTGTGGCATGAATTTTCAGAGAGTACATTTCCAGATGAGCCAAACAAGCAGATTTGCCTTTCCGTTCGTCCTAATACCTATTTCAATAAACACGCTGCATTATCGATCAAAGGCAATATAAAACAGATACAGGCATTTCCTAATTATTTGATTGGTGTAGGATTGTTTTTCACCTTCTTAGGACTCGCTTCTGCGTTGAGCATTGCGCAAGCGGGGTTAGGATCAGCGGATCAGAGCCAGCAAGCATTGCAAGATTTGCTAAAAACGGCATCGGTAAAATTCATTAGTTCCCTTGTGGCGATTGCCCTCAGTCTTTTATTATCGGTTCTGCAAAGAAGATGGTTTCATCAATGCGGTACTTCGGTATATGGTTTTTGTTGCCTGATTGAAGAACGCACCGAGTTTTTACCTTCAGAAAAGCTTCTGATGCGCACCTTGGATGTGCAACATAAGCAGCTTGTAGCCCAAGAAAGTATGGCATTCAACATTTCTGAAAAACTAGGAGAAATGCTTGCGAAAAGTCTTCCTGATAGTGTGATACAAGGGTTATCTCCGCTTACGAACGAAATAACAGAGCTATCGAAGGAAATGAAAAATATTGCTAACGGTATGAAAGAAATTGCAAAACAATCAAAAGAAGTTGATAAAGATGCATTGCATAAAGTGCTACAAGAATTCCTTAAGCAGTTAAAAGGCAGCACAGGCAGCGATATGGATGCATTGGTTGCAAGCATTCAGACGCTGAAAGATGGGCTAGAAGTATTGGTACGCAATATTCAAGGAATGGGAGCTAATTTTGGAGAAGATACACGGCAATCAAGCGCATTATTGACCAGCACATTACACAATTTTGTTGAGGCATTCCAACCTGTGCAAGAAGGCATGGCACATTTTGGTGCAACACTTGGCGCATTGGAGCGTATATCTATGCAGATTGATCAAGCAGGGGGTAGCATCCATGGTGCAGCCACGACCAATGCAGAGTCGGTGGCACATTTAGCGCAAACGGTGACTGGGGTATCTGACCATATCATGCCATTGAAAGAGGCAATGACGCATCTGCAAGCATCCCTTCAGGTTGTAGCAGATACGTCCCATATGATGCAGCAGGCAGGCAGAACGATTGGTGAAGCAGCACGAGGCTTTCACGATTCTGCCGACAAAATGGGCAATAGTTTGCAGCACTTCACCAAAACGGCAGATAGCATTTCTCATACAGCAACGATACTCGATCAGGCATCCGCGCATGTGAGCAATGCCGCCTCACCTCTAGCGCGTGCATCTGATGGGGTAACGCAGGTTGCATCTGCCATTATGCAGACAGAAACACGGATGCGCGAAGGTCAATCGATACTGCATCACATGCTGGAGCAGATTCAAGCAGCGGAACATAATATACCACGTATTTTGCAGGAATATGAGCAACGTTTTGGTAAAGTGGATGAGGATTTGAGCAATGCATTTACGCAGATGAATGAGGGAAGTCAATCGTTCCAAGCAGCAATGGCAAAAGTTGTGAAAGAATTGGATAATAGTTTTGAGAAAGCATTAGCGACGTTAGCCGCTAAAATAGAAGAATTGGCAGATGCAGCAGATTTCAAAAACACTAAAAATGGCGCATAGGAACGTAGCTTATGAGCGCGATGGAAGATGATACCGCAGAAGAACATGATGAAGGCTATTTTGCTTCATTCACTGATTTGTTGGTGGGCATATTATTCGTGTTTATCATCTTGCTGATGGTCTTTGCGAGTAATTTCAATAAACAGACGCAACAAACACGTGAGGCAACAGAAGCCATCACAGGGATGACAGAATCGCGCAATAAGGTATTGGAAGAAATTCAACGTTCGTTGCAAGAATCAGGGGTTGCCGTGCGCGTGGATTTGAAGCAAGGGATTTTGCGCTTGCCCGAAAGCGTGTTGTTTGATGTAGGGAAATATGAACTAAATGAAGGCGGAGTGGATGCACTCACGAAACTGGCGCATGTACTCAACATCTATGTGCCGTGCCTTGCAAAAACAAAAGAACCCACGGTTGCGACAGAAAAAACATGTGATCAAATGCAACTTAAAAGCCGTGATGGTTTAGAAACCTTACTGATCGAGGGGCATACGGATCATCAAGGAAGTGATACGGGATTTGATAATTGGGGGCTTTCTGCCCGACGCGCTATTAGCGTTTTTCAACAAATTACCCATGCCGTACCTGCGCTTGATCATGGAATTGTGAATATGCAAGATATTCCTGTATTGGCTGTGAGTGGTTATGAAGCGCGCCGTCCTGTGAGTACCACCGATTTGAAGCCTAATCGTCGTATTGATCTACGGTTTATTATGCGCTCCCCTACCCCAGAAGATGTGGAACGACTACAGAAAAAGTTGGGGAACTAAAGGATGCCTGCATTGCTCAAAGAAAAACTCATGGAATATAGACGATTTTCGCTGCAACTTCCCAAATTCCCCGATGAGTTGCAAACGGAACAATTAGCACGCGAACTTGGAGGTTTGGATCGTCAAAAGCAGTTGTCGCGGGTTGATCTGGAGGCTGTGTATCGTCTATTTTTGGATGCCATAGATCATAATAAGTGGCACGCTCTTTCTCTGAAAGATTGGAAAAATGTGGCGTATATTATGTGGTATTCAGAGCGCATGATTGCATTGGAGGCTTCTTTTAGAAGCCATTATTATACTCAACTGCAACAACAAGCGCGTGGATTGCGTTGGAAATCGTTTATACGCGCTTATTTAGTGCATTTTGATCTGCATGAGGAATATCCTGAAATCTATAGAGAATTTGCGGGATGGATAGTGCAGGAAGGGCTAAAACATTCCGTGTGTGATGTATGGAAGCAACATCATCAGCAGTTCGGCTTGTTTCGTGCAGATTTTTCCGTGGATCAGATGGCTGCATTTTTTATGGGTGCATGTGCAAGTGATTGGGATGTGTTTATCCAAAAAACCAGTATGACAGGAGAGCTTGCGGTATCGGGTTATATGCGTGCTGTAGCGTTGCGTTTAGTGCAGAATATGCATCATCATCCAGAAACTGCATTCCACGTGTTACCATTTTTTGTCGATGAAAATTCAGGGGAACGACGTTTTACCGCATTGCGCTTTCAATTAATCGACGCATTATTATTGCCGTGGATTCATAAAAAACCACCAGAAAAACATCAGCGTGATGTACAAAATTGGTTGCTGGATCAGTTTGGTGATCCACGCTTAATCGCTCGTCGCCATCAGTGGAGTGGCGCATCTGAAGATGCAAAAGCGGTGATGCGCAAATGGCTGATTGGTGAAACGCTCAGGCAATTTTTTGAGATTATTGATCAGGTCGCGCATGTTGAACACTGGAAATATCGAAAAGCCTTTTGGCTAGCCTATTACGATCAGGGGCATATTGATGATGCGTGGGTAATAGTGGGAGATGATGCTGCTCGTTATGCCAGAAGATCATTTGGAAGAAATTTTACCGCAGGGCATCTTGTGAGTGGTAGAAGGGATAAAAACCATTCCGTACTGCTTCTTCGCATAGGGGATTATGTGTTTGCTGAATGGAGTAACAATGGGAAATGCAGGGCGTGGCACAAGCATGATAAATTTTGTCCAACATTTGGGGTGGCTGAATATGATGCAGATGAATTCCGCACGCCATCCATGCAGATTGTTCAAAAATATACTGAAGATGGTATCAAGCATATACATAGTGAAAAATATTATTGGCAACCGAAACTTGCCGCATTTATTCACCATCATACAGGGGTAAAGGTAGCTGACCATGCGTATCAGATTTAAGCGCACCATAGCAACGAGCGAACGCTTAGAGCATCGTCTGAGTGAGGATGCCATTCATTTTACGCTCAAACGTGGTGATGCGATCATACCGCTCAAAGATTGGGAGCAATCTCAGCATCGTGGCGCAAAGGCATTAGTGCAGTACATGCACGATCAGCCTACACCTTTGCATAGGGACGATGCATCAATCCACATAACCCATGAAGCCCTCATGCGCTGGTGTGATGGGCAAGAACATTATGTGCAGTCCTTGTTGGAGTTACCTCCCTTATATAGTGGAAGCATTCAAATCGAAAGCAGCGGTATGTTTCATATTCCTGAGTTCACTCTATCCTATGCATGGTTGAAACCAAGCGGTGGTAATCGCTATACTTCCGCAAAAGAACAAGGGTGTTTTCTCACCGTCGGGGGGAGTACCTATATGTTACCTGCCCATGCATGGCGATTGAAAAACGCCGTGCAAGCGGTGCAGATGCGATTAAAAGAGCGTACTGAAGCAACACAGCGTATGCTGGATTGGCATGAGGTGCAGCACTTACTGGATGCCTTACCCGAAGATGAACGACAGAAAACATTGCAATCTTCTTCCCTGAGCAATGTACGCCTTTATTACGCCAATGCGTTTAGGTTAGAGGCTTTGCCAACGCCAAACGGTGCTTATGATATTATGCCCGTTTTGATGCGTCAAAAAAATTCCATGAGTGCTACAGAAGATAGCCCACCTGCACATGAAGCACTTCTAACCCCTGCCATGCAAGAGAACTATGCCAAGCATTATGCGAATGCTAATAGTATCTCACGGTGCTATTCTTTAGATGTTGGTCGCTATGTTATCCTTGGGGAGGATGTACATCGCGTGCTAACACATGTTCAAGAGGTACGCAAACGCTCCCCCGAAGAACGGTTGGAGTTTCTAAAAAACCCACGTGCTGCCTTGATGCAGGAGTTTGAACATAGCATTCCAGAGGAAGTCTTTGTTGCCATGCTTTCGGAGCGCGTCACGGGTTTAGGTGTATGGCAGCAAAAAATTGTACCTTATATCCAGATGAAGGGGCAACAATGGCTTCCTGATGGGAAATTGCCTGAAGGAATTGAGCGTGGCATCAAAATAGGCGATAAGTTACTTCCGATTGATTCAGAAGAAGATGCGCGTGACATAATACGTGTTGTGGAGGAAGCACGCAAAAAAGGAAAGGATCATTTCACCATCAAAGGAGAAGAATACCCCATGCAGGATGGGATTTTGCAGGCAGTGCAACAATCATTTCCTCCCGTGAGACCCCTCCCCCTACCCAAAGAAACATCGAAAGGTAACGATAAAGCCCCCCCTTACGCGATCGTGATTAAAGATAACTTCAATGAATTATTATATGAGGTACATGCGACACCACGTTCTCAAATTCCTCGCAATAATCACCTTCCCGAACAGGTAAAATCTACCCTTAAGCCCCATCAAATAGAGGGTTTTGATTGGTTGTGTCGTCACTACTGCACAGGATCGCATGGCGCACTTCTTGCTGATGATATGGGGCTTGGTAAAACATTGCAAGCCCTTGTCTTTTTAGCATGGCTAAAACAGGGCATGGATGATAGACATATGGATCGCGCTCCTTTATTGATTGTCGCACCTACAGGATTATTGGAGAACTGGAAGCAGGAAATTAAGACGCATTTGAAAGATGGCTTGGGAAATTCTATCTATGCTTATGGCGCATCCTTATCTGCCTATAAAAATGAAAAAATATTGGATACGCAGAAATTGCAGAGTGCCGATCTTATTCTCACGACCTATGAAACCCTCAATAACTATCAAACCAGTTTTGCCCTAGTTCGCTGTGCCGCTGTGGTATTTGATGAAATGCAGAAAGTGAAAAATCCTGCATCACAAATCACCAATGCCGTCAGTAGCATCTATGCAGATTTTTGGTTGGGCATGACAGGCACGCCCGTTGAAAATCGTTTATGTGACTTATGGTGCATTACCGATATTCTACAACCCGGTTGGATGGGGAGCATTAAGCATTTTAGTGAACGCTTTGAAAAACCCCTTACACAGACTCCCGTCTGCTATAAGAATCTGCAAGAATTAAACAGACGTATCACCCTTGATACCCCCGATAAGCCTGCCTATATGATGCGGCGCATGAAATCTGATGGGATTGTCACTATGCCCAATAAAATAGAACATCCTTGGCGTGAGGAGATGCCACCACAGCAAGCAGATGCTTATGATCGTGCCATTACTAAAGCGAAAGAAGGCAAGAAAGGCGATGCGCTCATGGCATTGCAACAAATGCGTGCTATTTCATTGCATCCTGATTACCAACGCACAGGCGTATGTAGCGATGAAGTGTTTATCAACGCATCGGCACGCCTGAAAAAATGCTTCCACATTTTAGAAGACATCAAAAAGAACCAAGAAAAAGCACTGATCTTTGTGGAATATGATCTGTGGCATAAGTTTTTGCCTGATATGATTGCACAATATTTTGGTATTATGCGCCCCTTAAGCATCAATGGTTCTGTGAATGGACAAGACCGCCAAAAGCGTGTCGAGCATTTTCAGAAGGTAGATGATGGTTTTGATGTGATGCTCCTAAGTCCCAAAGCGGGTGGAGTGGGTTTAACGCTCACGGCTGCAAATCATGTGATTCATTTAACGCGTTGGTGGAATCCTGCCGTTGAAGATCAAGCAACCGATCGCGCATATAGAATTGGTCAACAGAAAGAGGTGCATGTACATTACCCTATGGCGATTCACCCTGATATAGGAGAAAAAAGCCATGATATTATTTTGTATGAATTATTGGAACACAAGCGTCTGCTAAGCAAGAAGTCCCTTATTCCCCTGATGGATGAGGCAGCAGACTGTAGCCATCTATTTGATGCAGCAGTGTGGCAAGGAAAAAATGCGACGATGGATAAGCAAAGCATCGATAGCCTAACAGGTCAAGAATTCCAGCATTTTGTCACCCAACGACTTCAGCGCGTTGCAGGGCAATATGGTCTTGTCGTGCGCTCTGCCATAGGCGCATGGGATGGTGGGGCTGATATAATAATCGAAACACATGATGGCGATATGCTGGCAATTATTCAATGCAAGCATAGTGGTAATCCAGAGAGTGCCACGACTTCTAGCCCTGATATTATCCGCGCATTTGCGCGTTATGGACTACGCGATGGTTTTGGTATCGCGATCACCAATGCGCGTGCATCTGCTATGGATTATGCGTGGCAGAAAGAGAATCCTGATAAACATATGGTGCTTGAGGGTCTTGCCTCTCTTACCCCCGAAATAATATTGCCACGATTAGCTGAAAAAACTATGTATTGATTTTTTGAACATCTCTATTTATAACCTTGGGATGCGTATTCTTTCATGTAGATGAAATAATCATAGAAGCGTTTCTTATCCATCAGAATATATAGTGCTTTGCCTTTATCATTGCCCATATTCATAGGGACTGAACAGTTACGCACTATAGTAAGACAACAAAACAATACTTTGATTCATCCGCGTGAATCTCTGCCAAAATGGGTCGTACATGAAAGAAAACCAGATAGAGCAAGATTTAATCGACAAGCTAAGTGATCTGAAATACATTTATCGCGATGACATACGCGACCGAGCCGCATTAGAAAGGAATTTCCGCGAAAAGTTTCAAGAACTCAATAGAGTAAGCCTAATGGATGGCGAGTTCACGCGCTTGCTTGAAAGCATCATTACGCCCGATGTTTTTACCGCTGCCCGCATTTTGCGTGAACGGGGTGGCTTTGAGCGCGATGATGGAACGCCGCTAAACTACACTCTGGTAAACATTAAGGACTGGTGCAAAAACACCTTTGAGGTTATCAATCAGCTGCGAATCAATACCGACAACAGCCACCATCGCTATGATGTAATCTTGCTAATCAACGGCGTGCCAGTGGTTCAGATTGAGCTAAAAACATTGAAAATAGCTCCACATCGCGCCATGCAGCAGATTGTCGATTATAAGAACGATCTAGGCAATGGCTATAGCAAAACCTTGATGTGCTTCTTACAGCTCTTCATCGTCAGCAACCGCAGCGACACTTGGTACTTTGCCAATAATAACAGCCGCCACTTTAGCTTTGATGCGAATGAGCAATTCTTACCGCTGTATCAATTTGCCACCGAAGATAACAAAAAAATCACCCAACTTGATAGCTTTGCAGAAAAGTTCCTCGCCAAATGCACACTTGGGCAGATGATAAGCCGTTATATGGTTCTGGTAGCTAGTGAGCAAAAACTTCTGATGATGCGCCCGTACCAAATTTATGCGGTGAAAGCGATTGTGGATTGCATTCACCAGCGTTGTGGAAATGGCTATATCTGGCACACTACGGGCAGCGGAAAAACACTCACATCGTTCAAAGCCTCAACCCTGCTCAAGGATAATCCCGACATTGAGAAATGCCTGTTTGTCGTCGATAGGAAAGACCTCGACCGTCAAACTCGTGAAGAGTTCAACCGCTTCCAAGAAGGCTGTGTTGAAGAAAATATCAACACGGAAACACTGGTGCAAAGGCTGCTTTCCGATGACTATGCCGACAAGGTAATCGTTACCACCATTCAGAAGCTTGGTCTCGCCTTGGATGAACGCCACAAACGAAACTACAAAGAACGCCTTGAGCCACTCCGCAATAAGCGCATGGCATTTATTTTTGATGAATGCCATCGCTCCCAATTCGGTGAGAACCATAAAGCAATTAAGGAGTTCTTCCCTAACGCCCAGCATTTTGGTTTCACTGGAACGCCAATTTTTGAGCAAAACGCCACCTATCAGCACATTGAAGGTGAGCAGGCATCGTACAAAACAACGGCGGATATTTTCCAAACCGAGTTGCACGCTTACACCATCACCCACGCGATTGAAGACCGCAACGTCCTGCGCTTCCATATTGATTATTACAAGCCCGAAGGTAAAAACACACCGAAGGCAGGCGAACCTCTGGCAAAGAATGCTATTGTCGAGGCAATATTAGAAAAACATGATACAGCGAGTAATAGGCGCAAATTCAATGCGATACTCGCCACCGCGTCCATCAATGATGCCATTGCCTACCACGATCTATTCAAGACGATGCAATCAGAAAAGCTGATAGCAAATCCTGACTTCAAACCGCTGAATGTCGCGTGCGTGTTCTCCCCGCCTGCCGAGGGCAATAAGGATGTGCAGCAGATTCAGGAAGACTTACCGCAGGAAAAGCTGGATAACTCCGTCGCGCCAGATGAAAAGAAAGCTGCCTTGAAATCCATCATTGCCGATTATAATGCGCGTTACAAAACGAACCACAGCATTGGCGAGTTCGACCTTTATTATCAGGATGTGCAGAAGCGCATCAAAGACCAACAATATCCTAACCAAGATTTGCCACACGCACAGAAAATCGACGTGGTGATCGTGGTGGATATGCTGCTTACGGGCTTTGATTCCAAATATCTAAACACTCTCTATGTGGACAAAAATCTCAAGCACCACGGGCTAATTCAGGCATTCTCACGCACCAACCGCGTGCTGAATGATACCAAGCCTTATGGCAACATCCTCGACTTCCGCCAGCAGCAAGACTCGGTAAACGAAGCTATTGCCCTATTCTCTGGCGCAAGCATAGAAAAAGCCAAAGAAATATGGTTAGTTGACCAAGCTCCAATCGTGATCGGCAAACTCGATAATGCTGTGAAGAAACTGGATGAATTTATGAAGTCGCAAGGACTGGAAAACAAACCTGAAGAAGTGGCTAACCTCAGAGGTGATGCCGCACGCAGTCAATTCATTCACCTGTTTAAGGATGTGCAACGCCTCAAAACCCAACTAGATCAATACACAGACCTGAGCGTTGAGCATAAGAACGCAATAGAGCAGGTGATTCCGAAGGAACAACTGCAAGGCTTCAAGGGCATGTATCTGGAAACGGCTTGGCGTTTGAAGGCGCAGCAAGAAAAAGCCACCGAGAATATCCCGCCAGAGGTTCAACAGCTTGATTTTGAATTTGTGCTGTTTGCTTCTACCGTCATTGATTATGATTACATTATGGGGCTGATAGCTAAATTCTCAGGCGAGAAACCAGGCAAACAAAAAATGACCCGCGCCCAGCTGATTGGGCTCATTCAGTCCGATGCCAAGTTCATGGACGAGCGTGACGACATTGCCGCCTATATCGACACCCTGCAAGCAGGCGAAGGACTCAGCGAAAAAGAGATTCGCCAAGGTTTTGATGCGTTCAAAGCAGAAAAGCACGCTTTAGCATTAGCCGCTATTGCCACAACGCACGGGTTGGAGGTGGCGAGCCTAAAAACCTTTGTGGACGGCATTATTCGCCGCATGATCTTTGATGGTGAGAAGTTAAGCGAGCTTCTTGAACCGCTTGGGTTGGGCTGGAGGGCGCGCACAAGTAAAGAACTGGCGTTGATGGAAGACCTCATCCCGATATTGCATAAACTTAGTGCTGGGCGCACCATTTCGGGGTTGAACGCGTATGAGCAATAACAATCATCAGATAAGACTCTCGGCAGTGCTGAGGTCTTATAACCTTACCCACATGCATAGGAGCAACGCATAATGAATAACACACCAACAGACATTCGCTGGAAACAACGCTTTGATAATTTTCAACGCGCCTACCACAATTTGCACGAAGCTGTCATGCTTGCGGATGCTCGTCCACTTTCAAAACTGGAAGAACAGGGATTAATTCAGATTTTTGAATATACGCATGAACTTGCTTGGAAAGTGTTAAAAGACTACCTAGAAGAACAAGGCTTTACGGATGTAGTTGGTTCAAAAAACGCCACTCGCATAGCCTTTAAGGAAGGGCTCATCCAACATGGAGAGGTCTGGATGCAGATGATTGAAGCCAGAAATCAAACATCCCATAGTTACAACATAGAAATCGCCGCAACTATTTCACAGAAGATTCGTACCCTATATTATGCAGAATTCAATGAATTTGTTGCATTTTTCCAAAATTTGCAGGATAAAAATCTATGAAATTTGGATTATCTGATGCCGCCATTGCAACCATACACGCAGCGTTCAAAAAATATCCCGCCATTGAAAGGGCGGTGATTTATGGTTCACGCGCAAAGGGCAACTATAAGCAGGGATCGGATATTGATCTCACCTTGTTTGGAGAAGGGCTGACCGCAGATATCCTGATGCGGATTGCTCAAGTGCTGGATGATTCTATGTTGCCGTATTTGGTAGATATTTCAGTATTTGACCATCTGGATAATGCCAATTTGAGGGAGCATATCCTGCGCGTAGGGTTGGTTTTTTATGAATGGTCGGAGGCGCAAGATGAGCAATAAAAAAAAGATTGCGTCGCAAGGTGTGCAGCCCAAGCTGCGTTTTCCTGAGTTTCGGGATGCGGGTGATTGGGAGGAAAAGGAATTAAGTGAATTAGGAAAACTAGTATCTGGCTTAACATACAGCCCAGATGATGTTCGAGATACTGGGCTGTTGGTTTTAAGATCATCCAACATTCAGAATGGAACAATCAGTCTTGATGATAAGGTATATGTTACTCATGATGTAAAGGGTGTGAATAAATCTCAGCTTAACGACATTCTTATTTGCGTGAGGAATGGATCAAAAGCTCTAATAGGAAAAAATGCATTAATTCCCGAAGGTATGCCTACCTGCACCCATGGTGCGTTTATGACTGTCTTCAGGTCGAGTTCTTGGAAGTTTGTTTTTCAGCTCTTTCAAACCAAGGCATATCAAAAACAAGTCGATGGGGATCTTGGGGCAACTATTAATTCAATTAATGGTCGCCAATTCATGAAGTATAAGTTTATTGTCCCATCAGCAAATGAACAACAGCGCATTGCCGATTGCCTATCATCGCTGGATGAGTTGATCGACGCAGAAGACCAAAAACTGAAAGCTCTTCGTGCGCACAAAAAAGGGCTAATGCAAGAACTTTTCCCTGCCGATGGTGAAACCCTCCCAAAACGCCGTTTTCCTGAGTTCAAAAATGCCCCTGAGTGGAAAGAAATAGAAGTTGGTGAATTATTTAACCTGCAAGATGGATATGCTTTTTCATCAAGTGATTTTGTCGATTTTGCCATCGATACAGTTCAGGTCATCCGCATTACAGATATAAACAACCACAACAAGAATGAAAGCAAGGTTTACATTCCAAAGTCCTCAATCGAAGACATGAAGCTAACCAAGTTTTGGGTTGAGCAAGGCGACTTACTGCTCAGTCTGACAGGTGCTGCTGGGTTTAACTTCTTTGCGTGGGATTCAGAACCTGCACTGATCAACCAAAGAACTATGAAAATTACGCTTAAGAATCGCGCTAACGCTGCAATGAAGATTCTGTTGAGTTCTCTAATTTATGACAAAATCAACGTGCATGGTTCAGGGCAAAATAACAATCTGTCGAAAGAATCGTTGAAAGCTATCAAGCTCTTGATGCCAAAGCCAGACGAACAACAACGCATTGCCGATTGCCTATCCTCTATCGACGAACTCATCACCGCCCAAAGCCAAAAGCTAGATGCGCTACGTGCGCACAAAAAAGGACTAATGCAGCAGCTCTTCCCCACCACTCACGAGGAAACACCATGACCAGTCAGATGCTGATCTATCAAACCGAAGATGGCAAACTCACGATACAAACACGGCTTGAAGGAGAAACCGTGTGGCTGACGCAAAACCAGATGGCGGAGTTATTTCACACCACGCAACAAAATATCAGCCTGCATTTGCAAAACATTTACGCCGAGGGTGAGTTGCGGGAAGAAGCAACTCACAAGGTTTTCTTGTCAGTTCGCCAAGAGGGAGTACGCGAAGTATCCCGTAACCTTGATCACTACAACCTTGATGCGATTATCTCTGTAGGATATCGCGTGAAAAGTGCTGTTGCCACGCGCTTTCGCATCTGGGCAACGCAGCATCTGAGGGAGTTTATCATCAAGGGCTTTGTGCTAGATGACGAACGCCTGAAAAACCCTGACACACCATTTGACTATTTTGATGAGTTACTGGCGCGGATTCAAGATATCCGCACCTCTGAACGGCGATTTTATCAGAAAATCACGGATATTTATGCCACCAGTATTGACTATGACCCCACCCAACCACAAAGTATTGCGTTTTTTCAAACCGTGCAGAACAAAATGCACTGGGCGATTACAGGGCAAACAGCGACAGAGATTATCCATGCACGAGCCGATAAAGATAAGCCGAATATGGGGTTGACCAGCTGGAGAGGCAGCAAACCACGCAAAGCCGATGTGAGCATTGCAAAAAACTATCTGAACGCAGAAGAGCTTGCCGCGCTGAATAACCTTGTAGAGCAATATCTGGTATTTGCTGAAGGGCAAGCAATGCGCCGTATACCAATGAATATGAGCGATTGGATTACTAAGCTGCATGGGTTCTTGACTATCAACGACCGCGCCATCCTTACCCATGCGGGGAAAATATCGCATGAACTGGCAAAATCTTTTGCTGAAGAACATTATGATAGCTACCGCTTACAGCAGATCGCTATCGCAGATCAGCATGAAACTGATTTTGATAAAGCTATCAAAGAACTGCCACCTATTTCCCCTAAGAAAGCAAAGCAATACAAGGATAAAACATGACCATCGAGCAACAAAAAGAATTGGGAAAAATCCTCTGGGCAATCGCGGATCAGTTGCGTGGCGCAATGAATGCGGATGATTTTCGTGATTATATGCTTTCATTCCTATTTTTGCGCTATTTGTCAGATAACTATGAGCAAGCTGCCAAAAAAGAGCTAGGCAATGAATATCCTGAAGCCAACGGTCACATCACCCCGCTGCAACATTGGTATGAAGAAAACCCTGATGATGTCAGTGCGTTTGAGGATCTGCTACGCCGCCGTGTGCATTATGTCATCAAGCCTGACTATCTATGGGGCAATATCGCAGACATGGCGCGCAGGCAGAATGATGAATTACTAAATACCCTACAAAAAGCATTTAAGTTCATCGAAACAGAATCATTCGATAGCACCTTTCAAGGGCTTTTCTCTGAAATTAACCTGAGTTCTGAGAAGCTGGGCAAACGCTTCAAGGAACGCAATGATAATCTTTGCAAAATCATCACCAAGATTGCTGAAGGCCTATCGCGCTTCTCCAACGAGAAAGACACTCTGGGCGATGCCTATGAGTACCTTATTGGTCAATTCGCTGCAGGTTCTGGCAAAAAAGCGGGTGAGTTTTATACCCCGCAACAGATTTCAAGCATCCTATCTGCCATCGTTACCCTAGACGGCCAAGACCCCACCACGGGAAAAAAGAAGCATTTAGAGAGCGTGTTCGACTTTGCTTGTGGTTCTGGCTCGCTATTGCTGAATGTGCGCCGCGAAATAAAAGAGGCAGGCGGAAGCATTGGTAAGATTTACGGGCAGGAAAAGAATATCACCACCTACAACCTTGCACGCATGAACATGCTGCTGCACGGGGTAAAGGATTCTGAATTTGAGATATTCCACGGTGATACCTTATCGAATGATTGGGATAGCTTACGCGAAGCCAACCCTGCCAAAAAGCCTTCATTCGATGCCATTGTAGCAAATCCGCCTTTCAGCTATCGCTGGGAGCCGTCGGAAGCTATGGGAGAAGATGCCCGTTTCAAAAGCTATGGGCTTGCGCCGAAGTCAGCGGCTGATTTTGCTTTTCTGCTGCATGGCTTTCACTATCTGAAAGAACAAGGCACGATGGCAATTATCTTGCCGCATGGCGTGCTGTTCCGTGGCGGCGCGGAGGAACGCATCCGCCGCAAGCTCCTTGATGACGGACATATTGACACAGTCATCGGATTGCCTGCCAATCTCTTTTACTCCACGGGCATTCCCGTATGTATTCTGGTGCTGAAAAAATGCAAAAAGCCCGATGATGTGCTTTTTATCAATGCCAGTGAATATTTTGAAAAAGGCAAAAGGCAGAATCAACTGCGCATGGATGATATTGAAAAAATTATCACTACCTATCAATTCCGCAAAGAAGAAGATCGCTATTCCAAGCGCGTATCAATGGAAGAAATAGCACAGAAGCATGATTATAACCTGAACATCTCACGCTATATCACCACTTCTGCACCCGAAGAGGTAATAAGTTTAGAGGACGTGCATCAAACTCTTGATGAGCTTGAAAAGAAAATCGTGACAGCTCTCAACAAGCACAATGAATTTCTGAAAGAGCTGGGTTTGCTGCTTCTGCCGAAATAGATGCAATAGACCAATTTCTGAAAGAAATAATATAGGACTTACGTAATTAATTTTTGGTATTGACAGATACGATTAATTATGTATCTGTGTTGCATGGATAAATTACTAAATTATGTAAAATACCTCATTAGTTCACAGGTGAACTATACGCAAAGTTACATGGGCGATCATCATGATAGCTTGAATCATGATCAAGTCAATCGTTTGATGCGAGGCGAGAAGCTCCGTCCTCGACATTTATGGCAGGCGGTACGTGGGGATATATAGCGCTTCAATTTTATAATTCCCCATCTTGGATAGGTGTCCATCCCCGTCAGAGCGCGTTGCATTAGATTGCACATAATGCCCCATCCAATCAACATGCTACCACTTAAATATGAATAGGTTTTGCAAATGCACCGAGTGCAGCCTCTTTCAGTGCTTCGTTCATCGTAGGATGCGCATGGCATGTGCGCGCTAAATCCTCAGAAGATGCACCAAACTCCATTGCTAAGACTGCTTCCGCAATCATCGTGCCGGCATCTGCCCCAATAATATGCACGCCTAAAATGCGATCTGTGGCTTTATCTGCCAAAATCTTAACAAACCCTTGAGTATTCCCTGTGGCACGCGCACGGCTATTAGCGAGGAACGGGAATTTACTTGAATTATAGGCAACACCTGCGAGTTTGAGTTCTTCTTCTGTTTTTCCAACCGTGGCAACTTCAGGCCATGTATAAACCACTCCCGGAATCGTATCATAATTAATATGCGGTTTTTGTCCTGCAAGCATCTCCACACACGCTACGCCCTCTTCTTCGGCTTTATGCGCTAACATTGCCCCCTGCACTACATCACCAATGGCATAAATTGTTGGAACATTGGTGCGGAAATGATGATCAATCGCAATGCGCCCACGATCATCACATTGCACGCCCACTTCATGCAATCCAAGCCCTTCGGTGTGGGGTTTGCGCCCTATTGCCATCAACACAACATCGGCATTCAATATCTCACTTGCGCCACCTGCTGCCGGTTCTACAGTGACGGATACGCTATCACCTTTGCGCACCACTTCGTTCACTTTCGTGCTTAACTTAAAAGTAAATCCTTGTTTTTCTAGTATTTTCTTAAATTCTTTACGTATATCACCATCCATAGCAGGTACGATGCTATCGGCATATTCCACGACTTCTACCTGCGCTCCTAATCTGCCCCATACTGTTCCCATTTCAAGTCCAATATAGCCACCGCCAATCACAATGAGTTTTTTCGGCACGCTAGCTAAGGTTAATGCACCCGTGGATGAGACAATGCGCTCTTCATCAATCGTAACATTTGGTAAGCCAGCTACTTCCGAACCTGTCGCAATCAGGATGTTTTTCGCGCTATAGTGCGTGCCTTCAACTTCAACATTTGTGGGGCTTGCAAGACGAGCAGAACCTTTGATCCATGTCACTTTATTTTTGGCAAAAAGCCCTTCAATCCCTTTGGTAAGCCCTGAGACCACCTCATCTTTACGAGCGAGCATCTTTTTTACATCAATATTAATGCCATTTGCGGTGAAGCCATGATCCGCTGCATGTTTCATTTCTTCATAAAGTTCAGAGGATTGCAGCAATGCTTTTGAGGGAATGCATCCGACATTAAGGCATGTACCACCGAGTGTGCTACGTTTTTCAACACATGCAACCTTCATTCCTAATTGCGCTGCTTTGATGGATGCAACATATCCCCCAGGGCCAGCACCAATAACAATCAGATCAAATGTATCAGACATAGAAAATCACTCCACTTTATTTTTTTGATCTTACTTATACCCTATTTCCTGATGCGTGCCATCTTTTATTGCGTATAGTACTGATAAATGCTTTTGATTTTCGTGAGGGATGTAAAAAATGCAACTTATAGTGCTTATAGTGTTATAGTCGTTCTTTGACATAAAAAATGAGTAATTTTTTGTCAAACGACTATAATGACTGATAATGCGAGCGCACATAGGCCTCAACGCGGGATTTAAATTCTTCCGTGATTGAATCACCGCGTAAAGTTACCGTTTTTTCGCCATCCTCAAACACAGGTGCAACAGGGTTTTCTCCCGTGCCGGGCAAGGAAATTCCGATATTCGCATGACGTGATTCACCTGGCCCATTGACAATGCAGCCCATCACCGCAACGGACATATCTTCCACGCCAATATAATGTTTTTTCCATTCAGGCATCTGAGCGCGTAACCATGATTGTATATCACTAGCAAGTTGTTGAAAATAGGTGCTAGTAGTACGCCCGCATCCCGGACATGCCGTCACCAGTGGCATGAAGGAACGTATGCCCATCGTTTGTAAAATCTCTTGCGCGACAATAACTTCTTCGGTGCGTGATTCATCAGGGCGCGGCGTAAGTGAAACGCGAATCGTATCGCCAATACCTTCTTGTAACAAAATCGCTAATGCAGCCGTGGAAGCAACAATCCCCTTCGAGCCAATCCCTGCTTCAGTTAAACCAAGATGCAGCGGATAATCACACCGCGAGGCAAGTGAGCGATAGACACGAATCAATGGTTGCACTTCACTCACTTTGCATGAAAGTAAAATCTGATTATGCAACAACCCGATTTTTTCTGCAAATGCAGCACTTTCTAAAGCGGAGACGATCAATGCTTCTTCGCTCACCTCCGATGCAGATTTAGGTTGCGCTGCTTGTCCATTGGCATCCATCAATCTCGCTAAGATATTTTGATCCAGACTTCCCCAATTTACCCCGATGCGCACAGGTTTTCGATGCTCAATCGCACATTCCACAATGGCAGCAAATTGTGCATCTTGCTTCGCGCCAAAACCAACATTTCCCGGATTAATGCGATATTTGGCAAGGGCTTGTGCCATATCTGGCACGTCCTTCAATAAGGTATGCCCATTATAATGAAAATCACCTACCAATGGAACATAGATTCCCATGCCATCAAGCTGTTCACGAATTTTAGGAACGGCACGCGCTGAGGCATCATTATTCACGGTAATGCGTACTACCTCAGAACCTGCTTGATGAAGTTGCTGTATTTGCGTTACTGTGGAGGCAATATCCGCAGTGTCCGTATTGGTCATGGATTGCACCACCACAGGCGCGCCCCCACCAACGGTTACATTCCCTACACGTACAGCAACAGAATGTCGGCGTGGCTGTGTCATGAATCTACCCCACGAACCAACATCATATAGGGGGATGATTGCCCATGCAGCGGACGATATAGAGAACTTGTGCGCATCTGAAATTCGCTATGATAACGCAATGGTGCGTAACATTCCCATGTCGTCACCATATCAGGCAATAGAGTGCCATGCAGACAATTCCACCAAAAAGCACGGGTCATATCTTGATCAAGTATATAATGCTTGAGATTATCCGGGATAGGCTCAACCTTAGCCTGCCTCATAGAGGGTTGTTGCCCCTGCATCAGAAGAATCACGATGGCAATAATCGCAAAAAGTGCAGCCATCGCAAGCATGATCCAATGGCTCATTTGTGATTTTTCTAGGGTGCTTTTCCGCAATACGGGAGTTGCTGTAGGTTGTTGCGGGCTAGCCATGGGAGTCTGTAACTTGGTCGTCATGACCTTATAATCCAGCCCTAAATAATCCGCGTAATTACGCAAATAACCGCGTGCATAGACATCACTATTCGCAAAAGACCAATCGCCTAACTCAAGCGCACGAATGCGATCAGGATGCACATAAAGTTCTCCTGCCACATGCTCCACGGTTAAGCGAAAAGATTCGCGCGATTTTTTGAGGGTTGCACCAATTTCACGCAAACGTTCTTCTTCAAACGCTGTACGCTTGTTGTTTAATGCTGCACCCATTGCCCCATAATGGCTTACGCCACGTAATGTTGTTTTTGCTCCAAAAATTGACATGCCTGTTCAAGTAACTCCTCTATAATTTCTTGCGTTGGTTGAATGCGTTGCACCATACCTACACTTTGCCCTGCCATAACAGAACCTTCCTCGATATTGCCATCAACAACGGCAGCACGTAATGCTCCTGCCCAAAAATGCTCGATTTTAAGCTGTGCCTCCTTTTTATCCAGTTCGCCACTACGGTATTGCGCGATCACTTCTGCTTGGGTGCGCATGAACAAATCCGTTGCCTTATTCGCAATCGCCCGCACGGGAATCACAGGAAAATCAGGATCAAGCTGCACAGAAGCAACCGCATCCCGTGACGAACTTTTGATGAATAATTGCTTGAAATTATTATGCGCAATCGATTCCGTGGCGCATACGAAGCGTGTACCAAGCTGCACACCCGATGCCCCCATTTCCAGATAGGACACGATCGTTTCACCGCGCCCAATGCCCCCTGCCACAAATACAGGTACATCACGTATTTCAGGAAGAATCTCTTGCGCCAACACCGACGTAGAAACAGGACCAATATGCCCCCCTGCTTCCGCTCCTTCAATGACTAATGCATCTGCTCCCATCTGCACAAGTTTTTGTGCAATCCGTGCCGAAGGCGCAAAGCATATCACACGAGCAAATTGCTTGATTTTTTCAATGGTACTTCCCTTGGGTATTCCTCCTGCAAGGATGATATGCGATACGGATTGCACACGGCATACATCAATTAAGGCATCAAGCTCAGGGTGCATCAAAATCAAATTCACCCCAAAAGGCTTGGATGTCAAGGCTTTGGTGGCTTGAATCTCTTTTTCTAAAAGACTAGGAGGCATCGAACCGCAAGCAAGCACGCCAAATGCACCCGCATTTGAGAGTGCGGATACTAAATTACGTTCCGATACCCACGACATTGCTCCGCCCATAATGGCATAGTCCGTACCAAGAACGGCACAACCACGTTCCCAGAGATGATGAAGATGTGCGCTTGTGTTCAAGATCATGCGTTTACCCTTTTTCCACGACTGCATGAAGACCATAGGCATCATGCAAGGCGCGTAGTGCTAATTCAATGTAGGATTCTTCAATCAAGACGCTGATCTTAATCTCAGACGTTGTAATCACGATAATGTTAATGCCTTTTTCTGCCAATGTGCGGAACATTTCTTGCGCCACCCCTGCATGAGAACGCATCCCCACACCGACTGCTGAGAGTTTTGCGACATTCGCATCTTGATGAATCGCCTGATAGCCAATTTTTTCGCAGTGCGCTTCTAGGGCAGAAAGTGCGAGCGCAAGATCACCCTTCGTTACCGTGAAGGTGACATCCGTCTTTTTGCCATCGGGTGTGACGTTCTGCACAATCATATCAACATTAATGTTAGCATCTGCTAATGGACCAAAAATCGCAGCAGAAATACCAGGGCGATCATCAACATTTGATAAAGTGATACGCGCTTCATCCCGACTATAGGCAAGCCCTGTCACACGTTGTTTTTCCATAAGATCCTCTTCTTTCACTAAAATCGTACCCGCTTCTTCAGAAAAGCTGGTACGCACTTGCAAGCGCACATGATGATTCATTGCCATTTCAACGGAACGCGTTTGCAGAACTTTTGCCCCTGCTGAAGCCAACTCTAACATCTCCTCATAGGAAACATAATCAAGTTTACGGGCATTTTTCACAATGCGCGGATCGGTTGTGTACACACCATCCACATCAGTATAAATATCACAACGCTCCGCACCAAACGCTGCCGCTATTGCGACGGCGGATGTATCCGAGCCACCGCGTCCAAGAGTTGTAATGCGTTGTTCCCGCGTCATGCCTTGAAACCCTGTTATGACGGCAACACGCCCATTGGCAAGGCTTTTGCGAATATTATCGGTCTCAATTTCTTCAATCCGCGCTTTGCCATACGCATCGGTTGTCCAGATTGGCACTTGCCACCCTGCCCATGCGCGTGCGGGAATCCCCATCGAGCGAAGGCGCAATGCTAATAATCCCGCCGTTACTTGCTCACCTGATGATACCACCAGATCGTGATCCGCATAGGCTTCCACTTCATCAAGCAAGGAAACATCGCGCACATAGCCCACTAAACTATCCGTCACGCCCGACATAGCAGAGACCACCACAATCACTTGATGCCCTGCACGAATTTCACGCGCCACATGCGACGACACGTTACGAATACGCTCCGTCGTTGCCACAGATGTGCCACCAAATTTTTGAACAATTAATCCCATATAGTTTCGTTTAAGATAGTTAGAATGAAAATGCAATCACTAAAATCACTAGGCATTAGGATTTCACAAGGCAATCATTAGCTAATCAGCTTTAAGCCTTTGAGTATATTATATTCTTCATCCTCATCATCGGCGTGCAATAAGGTGTTTTTTTGCCTCCCACCATAAGGGGTGCTGGATGACGAAACGGGAATAGTATTCATCGTTTCATGCGGATTGGATGGGATAGATTGGGTGATGTTCTTTTCTATGCGATCTTCATCGAAAGATTCAGGGGCATAGCCTGCATGATCATCGCTAAGATACTCAGGTGAAGCTTCCTCACTATGAGCGTCCTCATAGGGCGCATAATTCGCATCATAGACAGGGGCAGGATCAACGGGTTGCGCTTGAATGGCTTGTAATAACGCCATATAGGCACTGCCAGATTCATTGGATGCTTCACGACTATTTTGTTCTATTGGCTTAAATTGCGCATTAATATAAGCACCATCTTCAACCATGACGGTACGATGAATCACCACCCCTTCAATATGCGCGGTTGGGTAAATGCATACGCGTTGCGCCCGCACCACACCATGCACCGATCCGAAAATATGGGCTTCGCTTTGTGCGACAATATCCCCCGTAATCATACCATTAACACGGATATAAACGACCGATGCAGTGATATTGCCCTCCACTTGCGCATCGACATCCAACACACCTTCACCAATGATATTCCCAAGCAATCGCACATCCGATGCGATAATGGTGGGGGAGATTTTACGCGCTGCCACAACCTCTTGACGCAATGAAGATGCATCCTCTTTGTTAATGGAAGTCTTGGGAGTTTTTTTATTGGAACGTCTTTGAAACATAGTGACCTGCCTTGACAAATTTTGCTGGATTTAAGGGTCGTCCCCGATAGCGCACTTCATAATGCAAATGACTTCCCGTCGATCGACCAGAATTCCCTTGCAATCCAATAATATCATTGCGCTTTATGGTTTGTCCACGACGAACTAGAATTTTCGATAAATGCCCGTAGCGTGTTGTAAACCCTCCGCCATGCGATACATCAACCGCATACCCATATGCCCCTTGATAACCTGCATAAATCACCCGTCCATTCCCCGTGCCTCGCACAGGCGAGCCATGCGCTGCCGAAAAATCCATACCCGTATGGTTTGCTAATCGTTGATCAAACGGATCAAATCTACGCCCAAATCCACTGGTGATACGCGCCATATTCATCGGCGTTCCCATGGGAATATGCTCCATCACATCCAACATTTCAGTAACATACGCTACCTCCCCAAGAACAAGCTCCTCAGATAATGCCGTTGCTTCGGTTTTTAGCTTCGCGTCAACAGGATGGAATGGACCTCCCTGCCCTACCTCTGCATCTGAAGATGCAACGTGTGCATGATGCATATTTTGAAATTCCTTGCGAGCAGGGGCAAGAATCTGCGAGATTTCTTTGCTCATACCCGTCATATCAAAAGCACGTTCCAATAATTTTTTATGATCTTGGGCGAGCAGATGTAATGTTTCAATAAATTGCTTATGTTCAAAACGTTCACGTTTCAACTCATATTCAAGTGCGTGCAATCGCTCCAACACTTTGCCGTTAGCGGATGCAGTATCCTCACTGCTCAGACCGACATTATCTGCTTCATCATTTTGGTGCTGCTCAATAACGAATTGCGCATAATCACTCAATTCATCCCCTTCTTTATCCATACGCATCAAATCGCGTTTCAGTAAAACATATTCATTATGCAGACGCACTTTGTCAGAAAGCGCGGTTTCTATCGTCTCATCTTGCTCCGCGATGGTTTGTTGCGCCTCAATATAGCGACCCGTTGAAAAAGAGGCAGCTCCCACAACAGAAAGTAGGATCACCAACAAGAGAAGTTGGGTGCGAAAGGAGAGCGCGTAATGATCGACATTGTGCTGTGACACAATAACAACATTTTTCGCGTGAAAAACACGTTTTATGCGTTTTATGATGGGGTGATTGCTATAATTTCTTGCCATAATCAAAACTTCATTGAGCAAACCATAGCCAAAAATCATCCTTTAATCAACCATTAACTGCACCTTAGACGTGATAAAACACATATGTTATGATAAATCATTAGCTTAGATTCTGTTGTTTCTTTGGGCGCACCCCGATTAAATGACATATGGTTTTGGTGAGCATGGAGCGGTTCAATGTATAAAAATGGAAGTCTTCCACGCCCTCCAACCGTAGGCGACGGCACAATGACGCGGTAACATAAGCGGCTGTTTGGTTATATAAATCGCGATCCCCTTCATCAATATCATCAAATAATCCACTCATCCATGCGGGAACTTCTGCGCCACATGCATGGGCAAATTTTTTCAACTGCACAATGTTCGTCACGGGTAAAATCCCCGGAACAATCGGAACTTCAATACCAGCTTTACGTACCTGATCTAAAAAACGCAAATAGGTATCCGCATGAAAGAAAAATTGCGTGATGGCACGTGTTGCGCCAGCATCAATTTTTCGCTTCAAATAATCAATATCAGCCTGCATGGATTGTGCTTGCGGGTGCATTTCTGGATAGGCGGCCACGCTAATTTCAAACCCACCAATGCGGGCTAATCCTTCCACCAAATCAACAGCATAATCATAACCTTGGGGATGTGGCTGATAGGGCAACCCTTGTGGCATATCACCCCGCAACGCAACAATATGGCGTACACCTGCCTGTGCATAGGCATGTGCCACCTCATCCACCTCACTGCGCGATGCACCGACACAGGTAAGATGGGCAGCGGGGGTTAAATCCGTTTCTTGAAGCAAGCGCGTGATGGTGGCATGAGTGCGCGCCCGCGTACTTCCCCCTGCGCCATAGGTCACAGAAACAAAAGCAGGGTTAAGTGGTGCGAGTGCTTGAATGGAATCCCAAAGCGATGCTTCTGCCGTGGCATCTTTGGGAGGAAAAAATTCAAATGATACAGCGCGAGGTGGTGTGCTGTAAAAACTATAAAGTTGTTCTTGTAGTGCCTCATGAAAAAGGGTCATAATCGTTCCAATGTAAAAGTGATCATCTGCTTAGTCGCTATTAATTCAAGAATTACCAGCACACGTCAAGTTTTTGTTTTATGTATTATGTTGCAAATGCAAATTTTACTAGAATTTTGTTCTATAACTGTATAGAAAGGGAAAAATAACACCTAAGTATTTCTTTTATGATCTTTATGCAGTTTCGCCACATCTTATCTATCGCCACGCTTATGGCATCATGTTCGGTGCAGTCGCTCCATGCGGCTGAGATCGCCGATCCGCTTGAGCCGATGAATCGCGGGGTATTCACCTTCAATGAATATGCCGATATGCTGGTGATGAAGCCGGTGACGCAAGCCTATGATTACGTTGTGCCAGATGAAGGAAAACAGGGCGTTAGCAATGTCATTCGCAATTTACAAATGCCCGTCTATTTTGCCAATTCTGTATTGCAAGGGGATGCTGAAAACGCCTTCGCATCCGTGTGGAGTTTTATGCTCAATAGCACCTTCGGTGTAGCTGGATTTTTTGATTTTGCGGGTGCAACGGGTTTGCATGTGCGCAATGAAGATTTTGGACAAACGCTTGGTGTGTGGGGCGTAGGGCGCGGGCCTTATATCGTTCTTCCCTTCTTTGGTCCTTCATCTGTACGGGATAGCACAGGCATAACAGGAGATTTTTTCTTTGATCCCTACAACATGATCAAATCCAATGAATTTATTATTGCGCGTATTGGGCTGATTGGCTTAGATACGCGTTACCGTAATGCCACAGTCATTGATGATATTATGGAACAATCTTTTGATCCGTATGCGACATTTCGCAGTGCCTATGATCAACAACGTCAGGCAGCCATCGTAAATACCACAAGTAATGATTTTATTGGAGAAGAATAATGACCCGTTCCTTTTTAATGATAGCAAGCACCGTTGCATGTTTGTCGGGTGCAATGATGGTGCATTATCCCGCTCATGCCACCCCAGCTAATGCGAGCGCGCCCGCCGAACAGCAAACAGCGGAACAAGCATTTGTTCATAAGGTATCCAAAGAAGTTCTGAATGTGCTTCATAAGAAATTGAGTGCCGAAGAGACTCAAAAGCAGCTTGAAGTTGTGTTCAATGATAATGTGGATATTGATTGGGTGGGACGTTTTGTGCTTGCACGCCACTGGAATAGCACCTCGCCCGCACAACAGCAAAAATTTTTACAAAGCTATCGCGCTTTTATGACAGGCAATTACACCAAACGCTTACGGGATTATGCGGGTGAACATTATACCATATCAACACCACGTATTATTGGTAATGGGCGTTCCGTATTAACGATGAAGGTGCAAAGCCCTAATGGTGGCGCACCTTTGATTATTGATTATAAAATACGCCAATCATCTGATGGTTTTAAGATTTACGATCTCGTCGTTGAAGGCATAAGCCTTATTTCAACCCAACGTTCGGAATTTGATGCTGTGATTAATCGTAAAGGCATTGATTTCTTGATTGATGCATTAAATAAAAAAGCTCAAAACGCGAAAGAATAGCGATCCCTCCTCCCCTCATCGAATTTGCGTACATTCTCGAAGATTCATGCCTTCGGAACGCTTTTTTATTGCCTTCTCACTTGTTCCAGGTGGTAGCCTCCATACGCAATCGCGTTGTAGGGCGCGCTGTACCATCAGGCGGACAAATTCAGGTTCAAATCCTGCATAATGGCAGACCATGAGGAAGTCTTGACTTTTACCACGCAACCATATCAACGCCTCTTCTTTCCATTGAATATTTTCCTTTTTTTTACTGTTCGATGAAGCATCCATGAGTGCTTGAACGAGGACGGCACGCCAGATACTTTGTTCTGTTGCGGCATAATTTGTCGGTGTAATCAAAATAGGATCACAGACACTTCCACACCTTTTAGTTGATTTTTGTTTTTTTGCTAAATTCGCATCTATCATTGTCATAAGCCTATCCATTTATGTATAAATTGTATCATTTTGCACCTATCTCAAAGCGCAAACCTTGTTTTGCACTAGAAATCTATAAGGAATGGTTAGTACGGGAAGTGAAAAAATGCATCCTTCCCGAATGTTTTTTTCTATGATAGGTAGAAATCATGACAGATGAACACCTTTTAGACTTACGTAACAAAATCTTAGAGCAGCAACAGATGGTCACGACGTTGCTAAAATTATTATTGGGTGCAACGCCTAATATAGATGTTACCCTACCCTCATGTCATGAGCATAGACGGGTAAATAATAGCATACCATCAACCTATGGCGAAATTCTCCATGCCTTTGAACAACGCAAACACCATGATGCTTCCGTGCGTGAATTACGCCAGATGATCACAACAAGTGAAAAAGAACCGCCTTCAGCCTTATTTATAAAACTTTCGCAAATGATGCTTAAATGGTCGGAATGTGAACTAGCGGTACTCAAAGAGCTACGCCGTGACGCATCGAACGCTTCGGAGGATGCATCCCAAAAGCCTCTAAGCCTAGAAGAATGGGATATTATGCGTCATTATTTGGATATACCCACTTCACTTCAAGAAGTTGAGCCGTTGAAGTGAAGGTAAGGGTATATCTTATTAAAAATACTCATCTTTTCCACATTGCGATGCTGCGCATCTTCATGTGCGATGAGTATGCAACTCAGAGCGCATCAAATGACATATGCAAATAATCGATTGACCAATGGAATAGAATCAGTCTAATATGCAGCAATTCATCTCAATGTGTTGTAACCTATGTCAGAAAAATTTATCTATTATATCAAAGACCTCAGTAAGACCTATCCCGGGGGCAAGACGGTGTTGAAAAACATCTATCTTTCTTTTTACCCAGGAGCAAAAATCGGCGTGCTTGGGCATAATGGTTCAGGAAAATCTACCTTGCTTAAAATCATGGCAGGACGCGATACCGAATTTAACGGGGAGGCATGGGCAGCGAAAGGAACGCGCATTGGCTATTTAGAGCAAGAACCGCATTTGGATGAGAATAAAAATGTCTTTGAAAATGTGATGGATGGCTTGCGCGAGAAAAAAAAATTATTAGATCAGTTCAATGCGTTATCCATGCAGCTTTGTGAAGTGATGGATGATGATGAAATGAACCGCCTTCTTGAAGAACAAGGCAATCTGCAAGAGCGCATTGATGCGATGAATGCATGGAATCTTGATAATGACATTGAAATAGCGATGGAAGCACTGCGTTGTCCCCCTGCTGATTCAGATGTGCGGATGCTTTCAGGCGGTGAACGTCGTCGCGTGGCATTGGCACGCTTATTATTAGAAAAGCCCGATATGCTGCTTCTTGATGAACCAACCAACCACTTAGACGCGGAATCCGTGGCATGGTTGCAACGGTTTTTGAAAGAATATGAGGGAACTGTGGTGATGGTGACGCATGATCGCTATTTCCTTGATCATGTGACAGGGTGGATTTTAGAGCTTGATCGTGGTGAAGGTATCCCGTATGAGGGGAATTATTCTTCATGGCTAGATCAAAAACAAAAACGCTTGAAGCAAGAAGAAAAAGAGGAGTCATCCCGTCAGAAGCAGATTGCAGAGGAATTGGAATGGGTCAAACAATCCCCCAAAGCACGTCAGGCGAAATCCAAAGCACGTATTAAGGCGTTTGATGATTTGGTCAATCGTTCCAAAGAAAAACGTAATGGTACAGCACAAATCATTATTCCTGTAGCGGATCGCTTAGGTGATGTTGTGATTAAAGCGGATCGCGTGGGCAAGTCTTTTGGGGAAAAATATTTGATTGATAATCTCTCCTTCACCCTACCGCCAGGGGGGATTATCGGTGTCATTGGTCCGAATGGCGCGGGTAAATCGACGCTATTTCGCATGATCACCAAACAAGAAACGCCTGATGTGGGTACATTCACTATTGGGGATACCGTACATCTTGGTTATGTTGATCAATCGCGTGACTCGTTGAATGATAAAAACAGCGTATGGCAAGAAATATCGGGTGGTGATGAAGAAATTATCCTTGGCGGGCAAACGGTAAAAAGCCGTGCTTATTGCTCTTCTTTCAACTTCAAAGGCGCGGATCAGCAAAAAACCATCGGTATGCTCTCAGGCGGAGAACGCAATCGCGTGCATATGGCAAAGATGTTGAAGCAAGGTGCGAATGTGATTCTTCTCGATGAACCAACCAATGATCTCGATGTAGAAACATTGCGCGCCCTTGAAGATGCATTGCTAGATTTTGCAGGCTGTGCAGTGATTATTTCGCATGATCGTTGGTTTTTGGATCGTATTGCAACCCATATTCTTGCTTTTGAAGGGGATAGCCATGTGGAATGGTTTGAGGGTAATTATCAAGAATATGAAGAAGATCGCAAACGTCGCCTTGGTGATAGTGCGCTGAATCCCACACGTATCAAATATAAACCCATTTCTCGAGCAGCTTAGCATCTAAAGATTGTGTGAATCTTACTTTTGTGATAAGAACGATTTTATATTTTATGTTTGGAGCAATTAACCCTATGAATAGAAAGCATCTATGAGTCAAAACGACAACACGCGTATTAATGAGCAAATTAGAGTCCCTAAAATCCGTTTAATTGATGCGGATGGCGAGATGATCGGAGTAGTCACAGTACGAGAAGGCATAGAAATGGCTCGTGCAGCAGGATTGGATTTGGTGGAAGTGTCACCTAATGCAGAACCGCCTGTGTGTAAAGTGTTGGATTATGGCAAATATAAATATATGCAACAAAAACGTGCAAGTGAAGCGCGTAAAAAACAAAAAATCATTCAGGTAAAAGAGATTAAATTACGTCCCGGCATTGATGATCATGATCTTGAAGTCAAAATCCGTGCTGTGCATAAATTTCTTGAAGAAGGTGATAAGGTCAAATTAACACTACGTTTCCGTGGTCGTGAGATGGCGCACCAAGAATTGGGGATGAAATTGCTTGTGGAAATCCGAGATCGCTTAGGTGAAGCCGTAAAGGTGGAACATCAACCGAAACTCGAGGGCAAGCAGATGATTATGGTCATTGCTCCTGCCCAAGCAAAAACCTAAGCAAAAACCTAATTTTTGAGTTCCAAACCCTGATGGGGGCATTTATTCATGACACGCCCTAGCACGCGTTCTTCTTCTCGGCAATGGCATAAGCCCCATCCTCTTGCATGGGCGTTCATTATTTTAGCATCCGCTTTGCTCTTTGGGTTATGCATTTGGCAAATGCAGCGATTGCAGTGGAAGTTGGGGTTGATTGAACGTATTAGCCAAGGGCAGATTCATGAACCGCTCGCAGCATTGCCCACTAATGATGAACTGATGCGCAAGGATTATGGTTTTGCACGCATCTATGTTACGGGTGAGTTTCTGCATGATCAAGAGATTCATCTTGCGCCGCGTTATTATCATAGCCAATTAGGATACCATATCCTTACCCCCTTTCGCTTAACCGATGGGCGTATCATTCTTCTTAATCGCGGTTGGGTGATGGCGGATCACAAAGATGCATCGTATCGTCTTGAGGGGCAAACACAAGGAATGCATCATTTTGTGGTTATGCTGCGCACCGATCCCGATCGCAATTATTTCACACCGAAACATGACCCAAAAAAAAATATCTGGTTTTGGCGTGATCGCGCTGCCATTGCCAAGCATTTAGGGCTAGCATTAGTGCCTGTTGATGCGGATATATTATACGGAGCGCGCACGCATACCGCCCCTATTGCTTCCGACGGACTCATCACTTTGCGCAACGATCACCTTGGTTATGCCCTCACATGGTTGTTGGTGGGCATAAGTGGCATTGTGATTTTTGTATTATTTCATTGGCGTAGTTCCAGCATCAACGAATAAGGTGATCCCATGCAGCATCATGAAGCCCTATCCTTTATTGAAACGCAAGAAGAACATATGAAGCACCTTGTGTGGCAATGGTCTTCCATTAATTCAGGGAGTTATCATCGTGCAGGGCTTGATCGTATGCGTGCAGCGTTGGCAGATAATTTCCTATGGTTGCATGGTGACATGGAAGAAGTTCCGCTGCAACCCATGACGCACATCAATGCGCGTGGTGAGGTGCAAATGATTGAGCTTGCCCCTGCATTACGCATACGAAAACGCTCGGATGCACCGATAAAGATTTTTTTATGCGGGCATTATGATACAGTTTTTGGTGAAGAACATCCGTTCCAAGCTCCTCGTCTTGTTGATTCCAATACCATCAATGGTCCCGGTGTGGCAGATCTCAAAGGCGGTTTGGTGGTGATGCTCAAAGCCTTAGAAACATTAGAACGCTCTCCTTTGGCATCGCAGATCGGTTGGGAGATATTGCTCAATCCCGATGAAGAAATTGGTTCGATTGGTTCTGATCCGCTACTCAAAGAAGCAGCGCAGCGCAACCATATTGGCTTGATTTATGAACCATCGCTTCCTGATGGCACGATTGTTTCGGGGCGCAAAGGAACGGGCAATTTTTCTATAGTGATGCATGGCAAGGCTGCCCATGCAGGGAGAGAGCATCATTTGGGGCGCAATGCGATTGTTAAATTAGCGGAATTGACGATTGCATGTGATGCACTCAATGGGGCGCGTCCTGATGTAACGATTAATGCGGGGGTTATTGAGGGGGGAGTCGCGCTGAATGTTGTGCCAGATGTTGCAGTGATGCGCTTTAATGTGCGCATTGGCACAGTTGAGGATCAGCACTGGGTAGAGCAACAAATCACACGGATTCTTGAGGAATTTAACCAACGCCACGCGCCCGATTATCGCGCAGAAATTCATGGGCGTTTTACCCGTCCTCCTAAAATCATTACGCATAAGGATCGCGCTTTGTGGGATGGGCTAGAAAGTTCTGGTGCGATGCTTGGTTTAACCATTAAAAGCCAACCATCGGGCGGATGCTGTGATGGCAATAACCTTGCTGCCTATGGATTGAGTAACATTGATACATTGGGTGTGCGTGGTGGTCATATCCACTCCGATCAAGAATATGTTTTATTGGATTCCCTAGTGGAACGCGCCAAACTTTCCGCCTTGTTGCTGTTGCGTATAGCTAATGGCGAAATTGTTCTTTCATCCTCGTAAGGAATGTTTTTATGTATATTCGTCCTGTAACCCGCGATGATCTCGATGCTGTGTTAATGATTGCCCGAGCTGCTGGCATAGGCATGACATCCCTTCCTGCTGATACTGAAGTGCTGCATGAAAAAATCGAGCGTGCCGCAAAAACTTTTGATATGAGCCTCAAAAATCCTGAAGATGCTTTGTATTTTTTTGTGATGGAGGATGAGGAAACACAACAAATTGTTGGAACATGCGGGATAGAAGCCTTTGTGGGGCTGCGTCGTCCGATGTTCTCCTATAAAATCATTACGGTGACACGTCATTCGGAGACGCTCAATAAATTAGTGCGTAATGAAATGTTGCATATGGTCAATGATTATACGGGCGTTTCTGAAATTGGTTCATTGTTTTTATTACCCGAATATCGCCGTGATCGCTTAGGGCGTTTTCTTTCACGGATGCGCTTGCAATTTATGGCAATTTTTCGTGAACGGTTTGGTGAAAAAGTCATTGCTGAGATTCGAGGATGGCACGATGGCAAAGGCAATTCCCCATTTTATGATAGCTTAGCCAAGAATTTTTTCCATATTGATTTTACCGAAGCCGATTGGATTTGCGCCACTCAAGGCAATCGCTTCATTTCTGAACTCATGCCAACCTATCCTATTTATGTGGATTTGCTCCCCATAGAAGCCCAAAATGTGATTGGTGTGCCGTATGTCAATAGTGAACCTGCAAAGGCTATGCTCGAACGTGAAGGGTTTAAGTTCAATAAATATGTTGATGTTTTTGATGGTGGGCCGACCTTAGAAGCGGATATTGATAATTTACGTATTGTACGCGATATTACCCGCGCACCCATTCGCTCGATTGTGGCACAAAAAGATGATATGCAGCGAAAAATGCTGATGACTACTGATTTCGCACGCCTACGCGCTGTCTTAGGATGGATAGAAGAACATGACGATGGCACTATTTCTCTTGATCGCCATAGTGCAGAACTCCTGCATCTGCACCTAGGCGATGTGGTTGCGATTAGTGGTGCTTAACCGTAGATTCTGAGGTGGAAGTTGCTAATGCTGCAGCTTCACTATGCACTACTTCCCACTCAATGGGAACGATGGGTTCTGCTAATGCATGAATTAACACTTCATCTACATGTGAAACGCAGATAATGTTCAAACCACGTTTTACATGTTCTGGAATTTCCTCAAGGTCTTTTTCATTTTCAGCAGGGATTAACACGGTTGTGATGCCACCACGCAATGCTGCTAAAAGTTTTTCTTTTAGCCCACCAATGGCAAGAACACGCCCGCGCAAGGTGACTTCCCCCGTCATGGCAACGGAACGCTTCACAGGAATACCCGTGAGTACAGAGATCATCGTCGTACACATTGCAATACCCGCAGATGGACCATCTTTCGGGGTTGCACCTTCGGGTACGTGAATATGAATCTCACGATCCTTCATCATCGCTTCCTTAATGCCAAAAGAAGGCGCACGCGAACGCACATAGCTATAGGCGGCTTGTACCGATTCTTGCATGACATCACCCAATTTACCTGTATAGGTAATTTTGCTTTTTCCTGCAATCGTCACCGCTTCAATCGTTAATAAATCCCCGCCTGCTTCCGTATAAGCAAGCCCCGTTGTCATGCCAACAACATCTTCATGTTCTGCCTGACCAAAACTATATTTACGCACGCCCAACATCGTACCAAGGTTGCGTGCCGTAATTTGTACTTTCTTCGGTTGTTTGCTGGTAACAATTTTGCGCACCGTCTTACGCGCTAGGGAGGCAATTTCACGTTCCAAACCACGCACCCCAGCTTCACGCGTATAATAACGGATCATATCACGCAGAGCTTCAGTAGAAATCTGCCATTCATCCTTGTGCAATCCGTGATCTTTGGCTTTTTTCGTGATGATATAATTTTGGGCAATGTTGATTTTTTCTTCCTCTGTGTAACCGGGGATACGAATAATCTCCATACGATCCATCAAAGGACGTGGCATATTCATAGAGTTAGCGGTCGCGATAAACATCACATCCGATAGATCATAATCCACTTCCAGATAATGATCATTAAAGTTGCTATTTTGCTCAGGGTCTAACACTTCCAATAATGCCGCAGCAGGATCGCCACGAAAATCATTGCTCATTTTATCAATTTCATCAAGCAAAATCAACGGGTTATTTGCCTTAGCTTTTTTCATCGATTGGATGATTTTTCCAGGCATTGATCCAATATAGGTACGACGATGACCACGTATCTCAGATTCATCGCGCACACCGCCAAGCGATATTTTGATATATTGCCTGCCAGTTGCACGCGCAATAGATTTTGCCAGTGACGTTTTACCTACCCCCGGAGGGCCAACCAAGCACAAAATAGGACCTTTCAAATCCTTCGTGCGCTCATGCACCGCAAGATATTCAATCACGCGCTCTTTTACCTTATCCAAACCATAATGATCTTGATCCAGAATCTTTATTGCTTTGCGTGTATCGTGAGAAATACGGGATTTCTTAGCCCACGGCAAGGAAGCGAGCCAATCCAGATAATTACGAATCACTGATGCTTCCGCTGACATCATATTCATAGAACGAAGTTTTTTCAGCTCAGATTTCGCTTTTTCTTGCGCTTCTTTGCTCATTTTAGCGTTTTTCAGACGTTCTTCCAGCTCGCCGATCTCATCCTTACCTTCTTCAATTTCACCCAATTCCTTTTGAATCGCCTTCATCTGTTCATTGAGGTAATATTCGCGCTGTGTTTTTTCCATTTGTTTTTTAACACGAGTGCGGATACGTTTTTCCGTATTCATGACGCTAATTTCGCTTTCCATCAAGCTATAGACATATTCCAAACGTTCAATCGCTGAAAGCGTCTCCAAGATTTTTTGTTTTGCGGCAATATCAATTTGAATATGTGCAGCGAGCGTATCCGCCAATTCCGCAGGCGTTGTGATTTTATGAATAGCACTCACAGTTTCGGGCTGCAATTTTTTATTGAGTTTTACATATTCTTCAAAATGCGACACGGCAGAGCGTATCAAAGCCTTTTGTTCTTCTGTATAGGGGGGTTCATTTTCCTCGATAAGTTCCGCCGTGACATGATAAAAATCAGAACCTTCAATCGCTTCCACAATACGGGCGCGTTTTTTACCTTCCACAAGCACCTTCACCGTACCGTCAGGAAGGCGTAAAAGTTGCAAGACTTGTGCAATCGTGCCTATTTCATAGACATCGTCAAGTGACGGATCATCTTGCAGACCATCTTTTTGTGTCACAAGCATAATACGATTATCATCTGTCGCCATGTGATCCAGTGCTTTAACTGATTTCTCACGTCCAACAAAAAGCGGCACAACCATCCCCGGAAATACAACAATATCTCGAAGTGGGAGTACAGATATAATAGTATGCTGAGTACTTGTCATGAGCGCCTACATTTGATAAGTATTTATTAAGTGATGTGTGGTAGGTTTTCTGTGTACCTATGTGTACATACAATACTGCATTACCATACTATCAATAATATATCATCTTTTGCTCGAATTGCTAGGGTTTATGACAAAAAAAATAGTAATCACTGCATTTTCTCGACATGCATTACCAAAACCCCACCAGCATGGATTTTCGCTTTTTGAAGCAGCCGTGGTTTTGGCTATTATCGGAATCCTTATTACAGGGGTGATGGCAGGAAGAGATCTGCTTACGGCATCAAAACATCGCAACATTGCCACAAAAGCGTATGAATATGTTGATGCTGTTGAAAAATTTCACGATAAATTTCAAGCATTGCCCGGTGATATGCCCCATGCAACACGCATATGGGGGCGCGCTGATGGTCATGCGAGTGTGGATCAACAATGTGCCTCCCCTGCATTGAATAACAGCAATCCTCAAGGCACATGCAATGGCGATGGCGATGGCAGCATTGCACGCCATGCATCCCCCCTCACCGTCTATGAAATGTTTCGTGCATGGCAACAGCTTTCTCTTGGTGGATATATTCAGGGCAACTTTACGGGCATTGCGGGGGCGAGTGGATGGTTTCATGCCCAAGCGGGAAGCAATATTCCTGCCTCAGATGTTCGTGCTTCGGGGTATGATCTGGTGTATCTTGACGAATCCTCTCTTACGTCACGGCATTTTACGGGGATAAATTATAACCATGTGCTGCATTTTGGGCGCAATCAAACAGGGAATAATTTAGCGCATGGCGTTACTATTCCCGTAGTGGAGGCACGCAATATCGATAAAAAATTTGATGATGCTATGCCGGGCATGGGCAAAATTGTAGCATTCACGGATACTTCATGTGTCACCACACCAGTTGCATCTTCCGCAGATTATATACGAAACGATCAAAAAGAGGTGCGGCATTGCGCTTTAATCTTCATTACAGGATTTTAGAACCGAGGAGAGAACCGCGTGACCGTTGACGAGTAAGCCACTTTCGGCACTCATGTTAAGGTGGGCGCATTATACTATAAACCACGGTTCATAGCAGGGAACACACCCGAGAGAAAGGTATTAGCCCAAGGGTCATAATGTCTAACGCGTCACGCAGTAGATTTTATTCTAATGCAAAAAATCCAATAACGCAACAATTTTACTTGCATCTTTTTGTGCCTCACGCCTATTATGCGTGCATGAAAAAAAATATTTCTCTTTTTGCAAGTGCATCCGTGATTATGTTTTCTCTAACGGGATGTTTGGGAGCGATCATTGGTGGCGTTGGTTCAGTGGGGCAAGCGGCTGTCGAAGAGCGTTCGATTGGAACGAACATTGATGATCGTACCATCAGTGCTGCCATTAATCGCTATTTTATGCAATCCGAAGTGCCGGGGGTATTCAAAGATGTGCAAATCCGTGTGCATGAAGGGCGTGTATTATTGCTTGGTAAAACCAATAATCAGCAAATTGCGATGGAAGCGGTACGTCTTGCATGGCTTGCGGGCGGTGTACGTGAAGTGATGAATGAGATTCAGATTGGTTCAGAAACGACTGGATTGTGGGATTATAGCAAAGACAACGTCATTGAGAGCCAAATTGAAACACGCTTAATTGCAACCAAGGGTATTAATTCAAGCAATTATACGGTAGAAGTAGTCAATGGTGTTGCCTATTTGCTGGGCGTTGCGCAAGATGCGAAAGAACGCCATAATGCTGCCTATATCGCATCCGTGACGCGTGGCGTGAACAAGGTAGTAAGCTATGTACGCCTCAAAGATGATCCCATTCGCTTAAATGCCACGGGCAAAATGAGCGGTGAACAACAACCTGCCCCACCTGCCTATTAAAAATGCCACGCTACTTTGTTACATCCACGGGTACGGATATAGGCAAAACCTACGTCACCTCATTGTTGGTGCGTTCATTGCTTGTGCATGGATATGCTGCAAAAGCCTATAAACCCATCATGAGCGGTGTTGCGCAGTGGGATTCTAATGACGCAGCGGAGTTATTAAAGGCGCAAGGTATAGCGGTTACCCCTGAAGATACTACCGCCATTGCTCCGTGGCAATTTTCTCACCCACTTTCGCCCCATCGTGCTGCAGAATATGCGCAGCGTCCCATTGACCCTGCATCGCTTGTGGCGTGGTGTCGTGATCAGTGCGCACTAAGCAATGCTGATGATTATATTTTTATTGAGGGCGTAGGCGGTGTGATGGTGCCTATTACCCGAGATTATACGGTACTCGATTGGATGCGCGCACTTAACTATCCCGTCCTTCTTGTGGTGGGTGATTATTTAGGCACACTTTCGCATAGCCTTAGCGCACTTCATGTGCTACATCATGCCAATATTGCGGTGCATGGCGTGGTGGTTAATAGCAGCCCCTCCCCCGTTGAGCATAAAGATGCCTGCCGTACTCTTTGCGAACTAAGCCCCTATCCTACTATGTCCATGCTTTCCGTGGCACGAAAGCATCATGAGGGTGCAGCTTATCATGCTAATATTCTATCAAAAAACGAACTTGATAGATTTTTTCTTCATAGTTGATCACTCTGATGGTTATGAAACAAAAATCCAAAGACCCTCAAAAAAAAGACCGTCCTGCCCCTCCCGCATGGCTTGCGACATTA
This sequence comes from Alphaproteobacteria bacterium, assembly GCA_004292675.1. Classification (GTDB taxonomy): domain Bacteria; phylum Pseudomonadota; class Alphaproteobacteria; order Rickettsiales; family UBA998; genus RDZH01. Next base: position 56,549 of record RDXO01000019.1, read on the forward strand.
GAGCGTGGTATGCAGCGCGCTAATCAGCATATCAAAACAACAAGCCCACTTTCGCGCAGAACGCATGATGCATCGAAACCTCATTATGCATCCTTTAATGATCGGGTGTTTGCGGTATCCATTGATGTGGGCATACTTTCCATCACAGTTGCCCCATTATTCACATGGTTGTTCGGCATGTTCTTCCCTAATCAATCGCGTATAAATCCGCCCAATGTGTCTGCTGGGCAGATGATCATGTGGTTTTTTGAGAACATTCCCGCAACTCTCGTCATTCATTATATTGTTCTCTATATCATCTTAGGGGGTATTTATCTATGGTGTTGGAATAAAAGTGCGGCAACCCCGGGTAAATGGTTGTTGCGCATGAGAATTGTCGATGCGCAGACATTCCGCAAACCAACCTCGAAACAATTATTCTATCGTTATTTAGGCTATCTTATTTCCGTACCTCCTTTAACCATCGGATGTATGTGGGCGATGCTGAGTCGTAGGCAGCGCACATGGCATGATATGATTGCGGGTACGGTTGTGGTAAAAGTGAAACATTGGCGTTGGCATGATGATGGTATCACTCCACATGCACCCACCAAGTAGTACCCGCACTATAGTTGCGTAATGATTGAAATAATCGCTGGATTTATTGCAAAGATAGTATTATAATTAATTCTATACTAAATAGTATACTCATCGCACATGAAGATGCGTAGCATCAAAATGTGGAAACGATGAGTATTTTTAATAAGATATACCCTTAATTTCACTTGCAAGGACTTGAGTCCTTAAAGTGAAATGGGTATATTTATTTATTCTTATAGCCTAAGGTGTGATTTTTTCTGTTGCTGTATCAACTAATTCAGTGAATCTTTGTGCTATAATCCATGAATAGATATAACCAAAAATGAGCAGCATTATGCGATGGATCAACAAATCACCGACTATTTTTATCATGAGCTTCTTGTTTGTGATGGGCATAACCGAATCTTCTCATGCATTATTTCAGTTCACCAGCATGGTGAATGTTCCCCCAGCAGCGCGTGCGTATCTCAAAGAGATCAAGCGCATGACGATGGATATTAATTATTCGATTGCAAAAGGTCCGTATCAATCCGCTAAAACTCCCGGCGAAGATAGGGAATTAGATGATGCATGTTTTAAGGGAAGTGCCGAGCAAAATCCTGAAGCAGCAAAGGAAGATAATCTACGCGAAGAAAGCACCATCGCAACAGAAATTGAGGTTATTGCAGGGTCACAACCAACAGAATGTATGAAAAGTCGTGAGACGCGCAAATTTTCTCCGCTTGATTTGAATCCGTGGTATTTGACGGGGGTGATTGATAAAGAAAAAGAACGCGCTTATTACCAAGGGCGCGGTTATCGCACCGATCGCAACCCGATTAAAGAAGCAGCGCGTTTGGTTGCACCGTCACGCACCATGCAAATGGGATGCGCACCTCAGCAAATGGTATCACCCGTTGGTGGATTCACAGGCGAGAATGAGGGGCTTGATGATCCTATCTGGATGCGCCGAGAAATGGATAATTGCACCAACCAATATATCCTTCAACATCAACGCTTTATTCGTGATCCTGATGATGCGGCGGGCGAGTTATTTGGGGTAAATACAGGGATGTGCCAACCTCTCAGACTAGAAAAACCGCCCTCAATGCATGAACTTTATGAATATCTTCCTAGTGAATATTTAGGGGCAGCATGGTCAAAATTGCTGGTGGATGAAACCTATCTTTTGCGTAAAGATAAAGCTCCCAAAGAGCCAAACTATGAAAAAGATTCACAGGTGCAGATTGATAAATCCATCCCCATTCCTGCCCAACAATTTGGTATGATTATGGTAGAAGATTTGCTTGAAAAAAGTGAATCAACAGGCACAGATGCCGTGAATCTACATTTTGAAAAAATTGTTGATCCCTCCCATCCCTATACGCCACGATGGGACTTTGAAGTGGATGATCGCTCCTACAGCCCTGACACCGTCATCTATGGTGGCAATCCAACCAATGCGGTACGTTGCCATAGTTCTGTGAAAGTAGATTTGCTCTCATTCCGTCAACATATGTTTGAGGCGTGGGTTCCGAAGAAAATTAATTGGAATAAAAAATGCTTCCTCGATAAATCACCCAAAGGATGTTATAATCGCATATGGCGTCCCTTGCAATGCTCAGGGGATCAGCCCTGCTGTTCCACCCGTTGGGATCAGAAGGATAAGATTCCTGCACCATTAAACCGTGTGTTCTGTGGCGTGCCAATGCAAGAAGTGTGTGACTATGTGGCGCGCCCGCTTACCCCGATGAATACGCTCAAAATGCGTAAAGTGTCCGATGAAGTCTTCCCCGAAGGTGCGCCTGAAGGCTATAGTTTCAAAGAATATTTTGAGGATCACAAGCCCTATATGCGTTGTTGGGATACGGGAACGGAATGCGGAACGGATAAGCAAATATTTCCACAACCTCTTGTGAATGGCGGGACGCATCGTTTTATCTATGATCCGCGAGGAACAGAAGGTTCTGAATTTGCCATTGTGGGTGCAGGTCGAGAAAAAGCTACTTGTGCGATTGGTGGAGGCAAAGGGGAAGGCGGTGTTGCTGCCGTTGATCCCATCACTAGTTGGTCTGAGTTGAAACTCTATTATACGCGAGGGATTCGCATGGGGGCAAACTGCATAGGAACATTTGAAAAAATGTTCAAACCTTTGACGGCTGAAGATTTATTACTCACGCAGATGGGAGGAACATATCAAGCGAAATTAAAATCCCACTCGGGGCATGAGCAAATACGTTCGTTTCGTTGGCCGTTTGGCTGGCGTGGTTATGTCAGTGCCTTAGAAAGTGAAGATCGCTTCCCGAATGCAGGGAACGGGGCGCAATCAGCAGGTACGGGCTTGGATGACGCGAAAAAAGGTGACATTATTGTTTTTGATGCTGATGTCGTGATGAGTGGTTCTGAGGGTACATGGCGCAATCCTTATCTTGGCTATATCACCAATACGCTGAATGAACGCGCACGCGCACGCGGTGGCAATGCTGATGTGATGGATCCTGAATATGATTCGGTGAAGGTGTTTTTCTATAATCATGGGCGTTATGTCGATGCGTGCGGTATGACGGATGAGGCGGGCATGGGGTCTGATGCTACCTTATTCAAAACCAAATTACCCGAACATTATGAGAAAATATTTGAGTCGGATACTTTAGAACATGTGACAGAAGGCACAACGTGCGATGATCCGATGATGTCTGCGTGCATTGAACCATTATGGGGCGATATTAAACGCTATCGATTGGAATCAAGCGAGTCAGGCGAGTGAGGAAATTTATGAAAAATCATCTTTTGTTGCACTATTGTTTATTGTTTGTCACAGCCATGTTGTGGGGGCATGATGCCCATGCCACATGTTCCTTTGATAAGCCTATTAATCAATCCTTCAAGGGCGGTTTACATGCGGAGCATCCCGTGACAGAATGCCTAAAAGAGGGTGAAGACCCGCTTAAAGGATATTTGCGCAATGAGGGTAATGCCTTTTCACGCACGAAATATCATGCCATTTTACCGCGTTCTGTGCGAGCCGCATCAGCATTACCCAATGCGTATAAAAAGCAAGCCTGCGATCCGAAAGAGAAAAAAGCAGGGGGTAAATCGAGTGAAGGCGCAACCGATCCATGCACAAAAGGTTCGGGTAAGTCATTAACTTCGATACCACCACAAAAAGTCAATGTCCCGATCTGTGAAGATTGCACCGATTGTGGCGTTGGCTTGCTTGGTGCATTAATCGGCGCGGTAACAGGCGGCGGCGGTGGGATGCCTGATTTATCCAGCACATTTTCTGCTGCGGGCAATATATCGCGTAATGGCTGTGTTGGCGGTTCGATTGGCATTTGCGGGCTTGGCACGATTGGCGGAAGTGTCTGCCCAAGTTCACTTATCAGCGCAAACGGGATGCAGCCACCTTCTGCCGTCACCACACGAAGTAATCGTGCGCAATCAGCAAACACAAACCCGAGCTATATTCGCGTGAACACCCCTTCCCTACAGATTGCTAGCCCTAAGACGCAGTTGCATAATGGCACGACCAATTATGTGCCTGATGGAGGATTATTGCGCGTATGTTCGGGTACGATGGGTACATGTTATGATGTCGTCGTTCCACCCAATGGTCATGTCGTCATCGATGGGGAAGGCGTGTTACGCGTTGGTTGCCCCACCTGCCCTGCTCCCTCAGGAGAGCGCATTATAGGACGTGCTGGTGGCACAAGCGAAAATAATAATAACAATAATGGCAATTTGGGTCTCATGAATTTGGATGGTCGCCCCGTTGCAGGAAGTGGAGCTGATTTTAGTAGCCTAAGGAATAACAATAATTCAAATAATAATAGCAGCTTAGCGTTTGACTTAAATGCCGATGATTTTACCGTGACTGTAACCCCTACCGCCAATATGTCTGGAGAATCCTTGGTTCTTGCGGATGAAAATCTTGTGCAAGGTTCGGGGCCGCGTGGTATTAATTCATTAACAAGCAGAGTTGATACGATCAATGTCAACAGTGAACCGAATGGCAATGGTGAACAACGTCGTCCCGTCACTGAGGTTGTTGATGTCGGGGTAAATACGCGCCTGCCAACGGATCGCACATTAGAAACCTTGCGTGATGCCGATGTTCCCGAAGGGACATGCCCTGATGGCGGAACATCATGTTTTGTGGGATCATTCGCACCGCTTGCACCAACCGAAAATGAAATGCCCTCGGATATTGAACAGCCATACGACAATGACACGCTTACAATCTTAGAGTAGGGCGCGTTCTTCTAAAAGCAACCAGCGTTCCTCTTGTTGCGCTAGTTCACTTTTCAGTGCCTCATAACGATTCAACAGATGATGAAATTGTTCTGGGGCGCGCTGGAAAAGCTGCGTATCTTCTAATTGTTCATGAATCTGCGCCATATCCTGCTCTAATAGACTCAACTTATCGGGCAAGTTTGCTAATTCTAACCGTTCGCTATAAGTAAGTGAACGTATCACAGGTGCTTGTACAATTTTTTCGACAATCGTTGGCTGCACGGCTTTTTCTATCGGAGCGCGTGCTTTTTGTTGCATCGCCTCTTTTTCACGAATATAATCGGAATAACCACCATAGGTTATCTGCACCTGAGCATTACCCTCAAATGCATAGAGTTCAGTCACGCAACGATCCAAGAAATCACGATCATGGCTGACAAGAATCAATGTCCCCTTATACTCACTCAAAATATCTTGCAGCATATCCAATGTATCCATATCTAAATCATTGGTTGGCTCATCGAGAATCAGCAAATTTCCGGGATTAGCAAGCACCTTCGCAAGCAATAAGCGATTTTGCTGCCCTCCCGAAAGCGTGCTTACTTTATCCTGCACTTGCGAAGGGTCAAATAAAAACTTTTTCAAATAGCCACATACATGAATGGGAAATGGTTCACCATTTTTTCCTGATAAATGCACATGCTGCCCTCCTTCTGGGCAGAGCGTTTCTTGCAAGGTTTTAGCAGGGTTAAGTGCGGCACGTTGCTGATCAAAATAGGAAATATCGATCTGTTTACTACGAAATATCGATCCCTTATCCGCTTCTAACTCTCCCGTAATCAACTTAATCACGCTGGATTTTCCCGAACCATTGCGCCCAATAATCCCAATTTTATCACCCTTCATCACTTTATGGCTGAAATCATGCAAAATCGGAATAGTCCCCCCCTCACGCGTGAAGGATTTATAGACGTGGCGGAATTCCGCAATCAAGCGCGAATTATTGATGGATGCGACAGGGTCAAGATCAAGTTTTTGCGATCGCTTATTATACGCGTTCTTATCCTGACGTAGTTTCTCCCGTAATTGTTCCAATTCACGGACACGACGAACATTGCGCTTGCGTCTGCCTGTCACACCGCCCTGCGTCCAATCGATACCCGCTTGCACTTGCTGCTCTAAATTACGCAATGCCCGTGATTCTTGCTCAATATAGCGTTCCATCCATTCATCAAAATGCCCATATCCATGCGGACATACACGAATTTTGTTAGAATCCAACCAATACACACGTTGTGAAATGGCGGTAAGGAACGCCCGATCATGGCTGATACAAATCAACGCCCCACGATAGGATGCAAGATACTCCTCCAACCATTGAATGACATGCATATCCATATGGTTTGTCGGTTCATCAAGCAATAAAATATCGGGTTCCATCACCAAAGCACGCGCTAAGGCGGCACGGCGTACTTGCCCCCCTGAGAGCAATTCCATCTTTTGATGCGGATTAAGCTCCAGTGGTGCAATCACCATATCTGCCAGATATTCAAGCGATTCAATCGTTTCTTCTGCGGTGCGTGGGGCTATGCCACGTAATACAAATTCTTTGACGGTTTCTTGTGGTTGAAACGGCACGCTTTGCGCCAAATACCCAATAACGCAATCAGGATGCACAAAACGTTGCCCCGCATCAGGCTCTAACTCGCCCGTAATCATGCGCATCAAGGTAGTTTTTCCTGCCCCGTTTTTTCCGACCAAACAAATGCGATCACGCTGGTGAATCTGCATGGATAATTCCTCAAACAAAGGTTTTCCAGCAATTTCATAATAGACATCATTTAGGCTAAAAATCAACTGACTCATGATACGGTACTCGGATGCAACAACAACATATAATGGATAGCATCATGCAGCGCATTATAGGATGCGTCAATGACGTTGGGGGATACGCCAACCGTACTCCAACGATTACCCAGATGATCCATGCTTTCAATAACCACACGCGTCACCGCTGCCGTAGCATCGGAAGATGATATAATCCGCACCTTATAATCCGTCAAACGCATCTGTGATAAAATAGGAAAACTAGGGATAAGTGCTTTGCGTAATGCCCCATCCAAGGCATTGACAGGACCATTGCCTTCATCAACCACCATAATTTTTTCTTGACCAATCAGCAGCTTAATAGTAGCCTCTGAAAGAGTCACCAACTCACCCCGCGCATTCCATCGCCGTTCATCCAGCACACGAAATGAAATCATCGAAAAATGATCATCGCGTTGTTGCAACATACGGTGCGCCAAAAGTTCAAAACTTGCAGGTGCTGCCTCATAGGAATAGCCTTGCGTTTCGCGTTGTTTCACGGTGTGCACCACCTCAGCAATACGGGGATCATCATCGGCAATCACCATGCCAAAATCCTTTAACCGTGATAATATATTAGAACGCCCTGCCTTATCCGAGATGATGATCTCGCGTTTATTCCCCACCGATTCAGGAGGGATATGCTCATAGGATTTTGTGCTTTTCGCCATGGCTGATACGTGCAACCCACCTTTATGGGCAAACGCCGCCATTCCTACATACGGCGCATGAAGATTGGGGGTGCGATCTAAGCGTTCATCTACCATACGTGATAAGGCGACTAAATGGGCAAGTGATTCCTCACTCACGCCAACATCCATCTGCATTTTCAACATCAGATTAGGAATAAGCGTGATTAAATCAGCATTGCCACAACGCTCACCAATACCATTGATCGTTCCTTGCACATGGCGCGCCCCTGCTAGCACGGCTGCCAGAGAATTTGCCCCTGCATTTCCCGTATCATTATGACAATGAATCCCCAATTTTTCTGCGGGAATCACCTCCCCAACCTCACGCACAATATCATATATTTCATGAGGTAATGTGCCACCATTCGTATCACACAGCACAACCCACTGCGCCCCCGCACGATACGCCGCCTGAACCATCCTTAGTGCCACGCTTTTATTCTGTTTGAATCCATCAAAAAAATGTTCCGCATCAAACATCGTATATTTACCATGCTGCACCATATGGGCAATGGAATCATAAATCATCGCTTCATTTTCATCTTCGCTGATGCCAAGAGCTGTATGAATATGAAAATCCCATGTTTTACCTACCAAACATAGATGCTGCGCCCCCTGATTCAGCAAGGCTGCTAATGTAGGATCATTGCTTGCGGAAGCCCCTGCACGACGCGTCATGCCAAATGCGGTAAGTTTCGCATGATGCAAGATCGGAGGTTCGTCAAAAAAAGCATCATCACGCGGATTTGCTCCCGGCCATCCACCTTCAATATAATCAATACCAAACTCATCTAAGGCTTTCGCTATAGCGATCTTATCAGAGACGGTAAAATCAACTCCGCGCATCTGAGAACCATCGCGCAAGGTAGAATCATAAAGATAAACACGTTGTTTATTCATGTATTTAGACAAAAAACTTCCGCACCATCATGATGATGATACGGAAGCTCCCCACATTATCATTAATTTTAGCGACGATCGCCTACCAACTGCATCAGCATAATAAATATGTTGATGAAATCCATATAGAGATTTAACGCACCCATAATTGCAGCTTTACCAAGTGTACGCTCTGCATCATAAGAAGCGGATAGTTGATAATAGATTTTCTTGATATTTTGCGTATCATAGGCAGTTAAACCTGTGAATACCAACACACCAATCACGCTAATCGCAAAACTTAATGCGCTGCTTTTGAAGAATATATTGGCTACACTTGCGACAAATAATCCCAAAGCACCCATCATTAAAAATGACCCCATGCTTGTGAGATCTTTTTTCGTGGTGTATCCGTACAAACTCATAAGACCGAACGTTGCGGATGTGATGAAAAACACACGCGCAATGGATTCCCCTGTATAAATAAGGAAGATAGACGTGAGTGATACGCCCATCATGATAGAGAACATCCAGAACGCTAATTGCGCTCCCGCTTGGCTCATCGCATGAATACGCGCACTAAGAAACATCACTAAACCAAATGGCGCAAGCATCACCACCCATTTCAGCGGAGAATTAAACAACGCTGCCCCAAATGAGGTGAGTTGCATTTGTCCACCTTGTTCGGCAATCGCCATCGTGGAAACAAAATACGCCACCAATCCTGTGAGTAACACAGCACTTGCCATATAATTATAGACGCGCAAGAAGTATGCACGCAGACCAGCATCAACGCCTACTGATGTAGCGGTTTTCATTGAATATTGTTGGAACATAGTATGATAACCTCCTTTTTAAGATTAAGATCCTTAAAATCTATGTTTATATTATTATATAGCATCATTAGATAAATTTTCAAGAAAAACACAAGAAATTATTTCAATTTACGCATTTTTCTTCTTATAGCAACAGTCTTTTAGTATCTTTGCCTTATTTTATGTCATTGCATGATATTTGTAGCAGAATAAAACCTTGCATAAAAAACAAGACTGCTTTATAGCTTTCACTGTTATTAAAAATAACAAGAAATGATTGCAAAGTATTTGCATAGTATAACCAAACATTACAAGGAATGAATATGGGTGGAGCAGATTTGTGGGGGTGGGGTATTTTTCTCGCCGTTATTGTCGTATTGCTGGCGTTTGATCTTGGTGTCTTGAACAAAAAAGATCACGAGATGAGCATGGGGGAAAGTGCGCGCCTATCACTTTTTTATATAAGCATCGGATTAGCTTTTGGTCTGTTTATTTGGGTGCAATTTGATGCGAATCGTGCCTTCCAATATTATACAGGCTTTATTTTAGAGAAAACCCTATCGCTTGATAATATCTTTGTGATTGCGCTGATTTTTGGTTATTTTAATATCCCACGTGAGTTTCAACATCGCGTGTTATTTTGGGGGATCATTGGAGCAATCATCTTACGGGCGATCTTGATCGGTGCAGGTTCTGCCATTGTTGCTGAATTTGAATGGGTGTTGTATCTTTTTGCAGCATTCCTCATTTTCACAGGCATCAAGATGCTAAAATCAGGTGATGAAGATGAAGAACCCGATCTTTCACAGAATAAAGTTTTGAAATTCTTACGTTCACGCTATGCTATTACTGATGATATTCACGGCAATAAATTCGCGGTGATGTTGCCTAATGCCCAAGGAGTGATGACAAAACATTTCACCCCGTTATTTGTCGCCTTGGTACTAGTCGAGTGTGCGGATGTGATTTTTGCTTTGGATTCTGTTCCTGCCATTTTCATGATCACCAACGATACCTTCGTTATTTACACGAGTAATATCTTTGCGATTTTAGGATTACGAGCGATGTTCTTTATCCTTTCTGCGGCACTTAAGCGTTTTGAATATCTACAATTTGCTTTGTCTATCTTGCTGATCTTCATTGGTTCAAAAATATTCCTTGCGCATATTTTGTTCCCTGAGACGCATAAATTCCCTGCGGGTTTATCGCTCGGTATTACGGTTGGAATTTTGGCAGCAGGGGTGATTTATTCATTGATCAAAACCAAAGATACACACACGTCAGAGTAATATGCATCTGATTCTTGATAGCACAACGCATAGATTACATGCGCAGGATCATGCTATCCGTTGTGCTATCGGTAAAGGCGGGGTCATCGATGCGCATGATAAGCGCGAGGGTGATGGCAAAACGCCACTGGGTACGTATCCCCTTCGTGCGCTTTATGTGCGCCGTGATCGTATCGCGCTTCTGCCTGAATGCGGGTTGCCAGTCACCACCCTACGCTCTGATATGGGATGGTGCGATGATCCACACCACGGCGCGTATAATCAACTTGTTCCCCTGCCTTTTGATGCCTCTCATGAACTATTATGGCGAGAAGATAACCGCTATGATCTCATCATCCCCTTAGGGTATAATGATGCGCCGATTGTGCCTTATCGTGGTAGTGCGATTTTCTTTCATGTGGCATCAGAAACCTATAGCCCTACAGAAGGGTGCGTTGCTATTGCTGTGCGTGATTTTCTATCGCTCTTACCGAATATTTCTGCAAATAGTATGATGACAATTCGGTGAAACTATGGTATAGTTTGCACTTATATTCTTTTTCTCATAGTATACATAAACTACTATCAGAACTATTGTTGTTATCGCGTCATCAACAGGAGTAATTTTATGGCGAAGTCTGCTCGTTATGCACAGGTGAATAATCCCATGGTTCAAGCATTGGTAACAGGGCGTTATCGATTTGAAACGAAAGAACAGGCTGCTGCAAAATTAGAAGAATTAAAAAAATGCTTTACCGCTGCTCGTCGCGATGCACTCGAACATGCACCTGAAGATAAAATTTGCGCTATTTTTTGGATTGCAGGTTTTTCGGTCAGTGAAGAAGATGAAAAACAAGGATTTATGGGGCATTATGCCTTTGTTACTGTTGAGGAATTGCCCAATGGCTTATATGCCCTAAGCTGCGTAAAACTGCACGAAGAGTTGCGTTTTCACCCACGGCGCATACGTCCTAAATCGCGTATGCCGAACTGGGGGCATCCTATATTACGTAACGTGCAGAAGAAGAAACATTATCCCACCTTAGAAGAAGCGCAAGCCTGCCTTGATGCGCTGCAATTAGAATATCCTGAAGTATGCATTCCCAACGAGAATAAAATATACATCATGATCTATGATCGCAATGTGAACCCTGAAGATCCTGCTACAAAATATGTTCTCAAAATCGTGACACATAAAGAGGGCGGTTATTTATTAGAATGCACCTTAAACACGTCACAAGGAAGGATGGGTCCTAATAAAAACGCGAAGAAGAAGCCCCCTGCTCTTCCATCAACGGCTGAGAACAATAGAGACGAGCAAGAGGCGAAAGGATATTTTGCATCGATGGTGTCGCTCAAGCGCAAAAAGCCTAGTGGCAAAAAATAACAGCACGTAAGGGGCTGTATGCTTGCCACCCTTCACATTATGTAAATATTTCACGCTATGTATTCGGTCTTATGCTCCCCCGCAGGCGGGAGAGTAAACCATTCATATCTCATGAAGGGTGGCAAGCCCCTTAGCCTATCCTCAATGACTTCTAAGATATGGCAATCCTTCTAAGCCAAGCTCCTCAATATCCAGACCTTTTTCTTCTTGCATAGAATCCACGCGAAGCCCCATCGTTTGCTTCAACACACCCCAAAGCATCAGGCTGCACATAATAGAAAAGAGTCCATAGGCTACCACGCCCGTGAGTTGCACCATCAAAGTTGCAGCACTATTCGTCCATGCCACAATTAATGTTCCCCACACGCCACACACTAAATGCACAGGAATTGCACCCACCACATCATCCAATTTCGCACGTTCAAGCAAGGATGTGCTACATACCATAAGCATTCCTCCCACAGCACCGATAATTGTTGCTTGCATCATGGTAGGCGCAAGTGGTTCTGCGGTGATGCTCACTAAGCCCGCCAACGCGCCATTGAGGGTAAGATAGACATCTATTTTTTTACGCATCATCAGCGTAAACAACATCACTATAACCACTCCTCCTGCGGCGGCGGCATTGGTATTGACAAAAATATTAGAAATTGCCTGTACATCTGCTGCCGTGCTAAACGATAATTGTGATCCACCATTAAATGCAAGCCAACCGAGCCACAAGATAAACGTTCCCAAACATACAGCGATGACATTAGAGGGGAGAATCGTAATAGATTTACCCTGTGCATCAAAGCGTCCTGCCCGCGCCCCCGTGAGCCATACAGCGGTAAGAGCGCACCATCCACCAACAGAATGAACAAGCGTAGAACCTGAAAAATCTTGAAAGCCCATCACATGCAACCAGCCACCACCCCATTTCCATGAGGCTGCAATAGGGTAGATAAAACCACTCATACATGCGGTAAACACAAAAAAGGTCAAGATTTTCATGCGCTCCGCAACAGCACCCGAAACAATAGAAGCAGCGGTTGCCACAAATACCATCTGAAAGAACCAATAAGCAGAAGATGCATATTTTTGAGTGACATAATCTCCAGCTTGTGCCGCCGTATCATCGGGCGACCATATGCCAAATGAGCCAATATATCCACCATCGACCCCTTCATACATTAAATTATAACCAAACAAATAAAAGACAATGGCAGCAATCGCATAAAGTGCAAAATTTTTCAGCACAATCACACCCACATTTTTGTACCGCACCATGCCTGCTTCTAACATCGCAAAACCACAGGACATGAACATCACAAACATGCCAAAGATAAGAAGCATAAACGAGTTGATCACGTAGGTAGCTTCTGGTGAAAAACCTGATGCGACCGCAGGTGCAGCCTCTTGCGCGCTTGCCATCGGAGCAAAAAAGATGCTACTTACTAAAGCGCATCCAACAATAGAGGAGAGGATTTTTTTGTTCATAGGTTTGTTCTTAAAGTCATGAATGAAATATGTCTGAATGCCTTCTTAAATCGAATTATATCGCAATGCAACAATTTTTTACATTTTATCCATAGTTCGTAAGTATTTTTTACATGTATGCGTTATATAATCATTTACACAGCGATGATATTGAGTTATTGTAGCAGACAAGATGGGCGCAGTTGTGAAAATTCAAGAACATTCAAGGGAACGGTTACCAGTGACGGAGACTGGCGGATTTCGTCGTGGCTTTATGTTTGTATTGTCCTCTCCTTCAGGGGCAGGCAAGACAACCCTTTCGCGTCGTTTGTTGCAGCAAGATAACGGCATTAGAATGTCTGTTTCTGCCACCACTCGCGCACCACGTGACGGTGAAGTGGATGGCAAAGATTATTCCTTTATAACGCAAGATGCTTTTGATGCACTTATTGAACAACGTGCTTTTATCGAACATGCCACCGTGTTTAATCATTCTTATGGCACGCCTGCAACTTTTGTTGAAGAATCGCTGACGGCAGGCATTGATGTACTCTTTGATATTGACTGGCAGGGAACAAAGCAGCTTTGCGATCATTGCCGTGCAGATTTGGTGAGTGTCTTTATTTTACCTCCTTCGATGCAAGAATTAGAACAACGCTTGCGCGGACGCGGAAAAGATGATGATGATGTGGTGCGCTTTAGGATGCAACGTGCGAGCAATGAAATTTCGCATTGGCGTGAATATGATTATGTCGTTGTGAATCGTGATCTTGAAGAAACATTAGCAAGCATTACAAGTATTCTGCACGCGGAGCGGTTACGTCGTTTGCGTCAATCCTCTTTAGATCATTTTGTGGAATCTTTGTTTGCGCAATCACGACAAATAGGCTATGACTAAGAACCTGTTTAGAATCTTTTTATTATGAGGCGAAAATGGCAGATTTGCGAGAACCGCAACGGAATGTACTTAAGGTACATGAGTAGCGGAAGCGCAGCAAAACGTCATTTGCAGCCCATAAGAGAGAGATTCGGGGCAGGTTCTAAACTTCGTTTGAGGTCTATCCGAGCATTGTTATGTCTTTACTTTCTTCCTATTTTTCTTTCGCACACCAGTTGGCTGATCAAGCATGTGAAATTGCGCAGTCTTTTTTTCGTAATGCCGCGCATGATGCCGAATTGAAAGCGGATTCTAGTCCTGTGACGCTTGCAGATAAATTGATTGAACATGCCTTGCGCGAACGCATTATGCATCATTATCATTATCATGGTATCATTGGCGAAGAAGCGCACGCCCATCAAGCGGATGCCGATTATCAATGGATTATCGATCCCATTGACGGAACACGCGCCTTTGCCTCAGGCATTCCTACTTTTAGCACGCTTATTGGTCTTATGCACCGCAAAGAAATGTTGCTTGGCGTGGTCGTGCAACCATTCACGCAAGAGCGTTGGTGGGGAGATAATAATACGGCGCGCACCCATAATAAGCCCCTTTGTGGCGCAGCAACACGGATGTTGCATCATGCTAAATTTGCCACCACCTCACCTTTTTTGTTTAAGGATGAGGAATATGCGGTGTTTGATTTTTTACGTCGTCACACGGCGATCCAAAATTATGGTGGCGATGCCTATAATTATATGATGCTTGCTAGCGGTCATATCGATGTTGTCCTTGAGGCGGGCTTAAAACCTTATGATATTCTGCCCCTTCTTCCCATTCTTCGTGGTGCGCGTGCCATGATCAGTGATTGGCATGGCAGACCGCTTTGTGTATCCGAACTCATTCATACTGATTCGATTAATGTGCTAGCGACAGCAAACAAGGCCTTGCATGAACGTACCTTAGATAGCATTCACGGATTATTGTAGGGTTCTAAGAACAAAGAACGAATCAACTATGTGTGTTGGGGAATTATGAACAATGCGGATGCGCATCAAACTTAAAAATGGTGCCGGCTGGGGGACTCGAACTCCCGACCTGATGATTACAAATCAACTGCTCTACCAACTGAGCTAAGCCGGCACATCTTTGGATGAACGGGAACATAACGTCTTTGATTGCATTCGTCAACTATTTCTTTGTGTTTTTTTTTATTTTTTTGATCGTAGGAAAATCACCTTGACAAAATTGCCACGTGTGCTATGGTTCGTTTAGAGTTTCTCTTAGTACGTTCGTTGGTTCGTTGTTTTTAGACCAATTTTCCAGACATCATGGTTATGTTGTTAGCGCGTCATAGAGTACTGACGCAATCCGACATTTTTTTTAAGGAAAAACAACACCATGACGTTATTTACAGAACTACAACTGCGCCCAGAAATCATGCGCGCATTGGATCAGTGTTCCTTCACGGAAGCAACTCCGATTCAAGCAGCCACGATTCCCCTTGCTTTGGCAGGACGCGATATTTTAGGTACGGCACAAACAGGAACAGGGAAAACCGCAGCTTTTGGTATTCCCCTTATTACACGTTTATTAGACAATCCCCAAGAAGCTGCATTAGTACTTACCCCAACACGGGAATTAGCAACACAGGTACTCACCACGTTGCGCAATCTTATTGATCGTGAAACGCGTATGCGGGTGGCATTGTTAATTGGTGGTGATTCCATGACAAAACAATTAGCGCAGCTCCATGCTAAACCTCGCTTGATTGTTGCAACTCCAGGGCGATTAAATGATCATTTGCGCCGTCAAAGCGTTTCCTTGCGTAATGTCCGCTTTTTGGTGTTGGATGAAACCGACCGCATGTTGGATATGGGCTTTGGTATTCAAATTGATGATATTTTGCATCATATGCCACAATCACGTCAAACCTTGCTATTTTCTGCAACATTACCCGGCAATATCATGCAGCTTGCGGGGCGTTATATGAACAATCCAGAACGTATCGCCGTTGGATCAGTGAATACACCTGCTGCAGATATTGAGCAAGAAACGCTGCATATGCCACAATCAGAGAAATATCGTCGCTTAGTCGAACAACTTGATCAGCGTGAAGGATCGGTGATTGTGTTCGTCCGCACCAAAAATGATGCCGATCATCTTTCAGCTAAATTGCAAGAGTTAAACTATTCTGCCGATGCATTACATGGTGATTTACGCCAACGCCAACGTGATCGCGCCATCAAAGCGTTTCGTGCGCAACAAACGCGTATCATGGTAGCAACGGATATTGCAGCGCGTGGATTAGATATTCCTCATATTGAACATGTGATCAATTATGATATGCCACAATGCCCAGAAGATTATGTGCATCGTATTGGGCGTACCGCACGTGCAGGTGCGCATGGAAGCGCGTTAAACTTCGTTTCCCCGCATGATAGCAAAAAATGGCACGCTATTTGTCGTATGTTGCAACCGAAAGATGGTTCAGGATCATCCTATGGCGGTTCTTCTCGTGGGCATGGGCGTTCAGGTGAACATTCTTCCAGACCAAACCGTCAAGGAGATGCACGTACTCCCTATTCAAACAAACCATCATCTTCGCCATATGCTCCAAAAAAAGATTTTGCTCGCCCAGAGCGCGCTAATCGTGATGGTTTTGATAGCAGAAAGCCTCGTGAAGATCGTCCCCGTGATGGCTATAATGCGCCATCTGCCAATGGCTATAAGGGCAAAGATCGTCCACATAGAGAAGAGCG
>RDXO01000038.1 GCA_004292675.1 Alphaproteobacteria bacterium
GTTCTTCAAACAAGGTATCCGACGCATCCTCTATGCAGCACTGAACCTCACCACAATCCCAAAACTATGGCATTACGCTAAACTTGTCGGGTGGTAAGACCCCGAGTATTTAACCTTTATTGCGCCACCCAACCACCATCCACAGGCAGCATCACCCCCGTGATATTGGAAGCTGCATCGGAACACAAAAAGCACGCTAATGCACCAAGTTGTGCAATCGTTGTAAATTGCTTCGTAGGCTGCGCTTTAAGCAATACTTCGGTTTTCACTTGTTCTTCACTCATGCCACGCGCCTTTGCGGTATCTGCCACTTGCCCTTCCACAAGCGGAGTCCACACATAGCCCGGGCAAATCGCATTGACGGTAATCCCTTGTTGTGCCACTTCTAACGCCACGGTTTTGGTAAGCCCTGCAATCCCATGCTTTGCAGCCACATAGGCAGATTTATACGGCGATGCAACCAATGCATGTGCCGATGCGATATTAATAATACGCCCCCATCCCGCATGTTTCATGTGTGGTACTGCATGACGAATCATATGGAATGATGCCGTTAAATTGATAGAAATAATTTTATCCCACATTGCAGCGGGAAATTCATCAATCGGGGCGACGTGCTGAATCCCTGCATTATTAACAATAATATCCACCCCACCCAAGGAGGAGACACCATAGTTGATTAAATCCTCAATCGCCTCAGGTTGCGTCATATCTGCTGCATGATACAGCACCCGTACATTTGCCGTTTTAGCCAGTTCTGCACGCACCTGCTCGATTTGCGCTGCATCCCCTAAGCCATTCAGCAGCACCTCAACGCCTGCATGGGCAAGTTCGGTGGCAATCCCAAGCCCAATACCGCTTGTTGATCCTGTAATAATGGCGCGTTTTCCTGTTAATAATGGCATATGTGTCATCATACTACTCCTTTGATGAAAATTGTAATGCGTGATTAGTTGCAAGGTGCATTCCGCCACTCAAGCGCACAATCTGTCCTGTGAGAGAGGGGCTTGCCTCTAAAAACATCAAGGCATCTGCCACTTCATCAGGCGTGCTATTGCGTTTCAACGGGACAAGATTGCGTGTTTTCTCAAATGTTTCGGGCTTATCCATATGCCCCGCCAATGTTGCCCCAAGCGCGATCCCATTGACGCGTATCTTCGGAGCTAATGCGGATGCTGCAAGCGGAATAAATTGCTCCAACGCTGCCTTACTAAGCGTATAGGAAAAAAACTCACTCGACATGCTCCACCCCGTCATCCCATCAACCAAACACACAATATGCGCACTCGCAGCAGAGCAATGCAACCGCGCAAAATCATGTGAGATTAGTGCTGGTGCAATCATATTCACTTGCATATGATGCTGCAATGATCGCTTATCCAGCATATCCAACCGATCACGTTCAAATAGGGAGGCATTATGCACCAATAAAGAAGCCTCCCCCAATGTATCAAACGCATGGGGAATAATCATCGCACATGCCTCAGGATCGTCAAGATCGGCTTGCACCATTGAACAACGCACCCCACATTGTTCAATCATCTCTTTTGTTGCACATGCTGCCTCATAGGAACGATAATAGTGCAAGGTAATATCATATCCCGCACGGGCAAGCCTCAGTGCGAGATGCCTCCCAATGCGTTGCGCTGCTCCTGTAATAATAGCATGAGCGTTCGGCATATTAAAAATGATAACCCGCCCGCACACCAAGAACAGGCCAAAAACGCATCGATCCTACTTCATCATCGAGTTGCCGTTGTTCCTCACGCAAATCCGCTTGCGCGACGGCAGGCGATGTTGCGGAAAGTGTTGCCTCATACTGTCCCGTATATAATGCCCCAAGCTCCGCCCCCACGCTAAATGCTGGCGTTACATGATACTGATAGCCAATCCCCACATAGGGCGCGATGGCGTTCGCTTCTGCTTCTGCACGCAGCTCACCTAATTGATCGGGAGTATAGCTTGTGCCACCAAAGCGTACATCACGTAACGCTGTGCCACGCACCGCAGCTTGATTGCCATTATAAAAAATCCCGCCACTCACATGAAATCCCGTCTCATGCGGATACCAGTCAGCGATTGCCCCTAAGGAGCGCAAATCAACATCCCCCTTATAAAGCACATTATCCGTTTCAAAATCTTCATTGAGGTTCAGGAAATTGCCATTCAACCGCACCGCCCATTGTGATGCTATCTTCGCACCAGCTTCCACGCCAAGCCCCAAAGTCGATGCCTTGCCCCCAAGATAATATTCAGGTTCATAGGCGCGCACTTCACCTATCGCAGAAAAAACCATCCCCGCACACATGCAGGATAATAGAGCAGTTCGTACCATAGTTTATCTCCAGATTCAAAACACTCACATCTTATCATGCCCCTTTTATGGTGAACAACATAATCATGCCATCCTTGTGTATCCTTGCGCGTGAACATGCTGCACGTGATGCATTATTGCCATGCACACATCAACAAAAAAAAAGGTCGACCACATGATATGCATCACATGATCGACCTCACAAGAAACATTATAGTCGTTTGACTCACAACCCTTCACATTATGTAAATATTTCACGCTATGCATTCGATCTTATACTCCCCCGCCTGCGGGGGAGTAAGCCATTCATATCTCATGAGTGGTGGTAAGGTCGTTTGACTATAACACTATGATTTATAGTGCTTCCATCATATAATTACCGATCAATCTGTAATTATACGATGGAAGCACTATAGCTATCTAAGCTGCATTATCCGCAGCATTAAAAGACTCGTTCTTTGGCTCATCAGGATTTTCACCGCGAGCAATAGCAATCTCACGATCTTGCACTGCCGCCAATTTCTTATATTGACGCATGACCGCACCTGTACCTGCTGGAATTAATCGTCCAACAATCACGTTTTCTTTCAAGCCCACAAGTTTATCTTTTTTACCCGCCACTGCAGCTTCCGTCAATACACGTGTCGTTTCTTGGAACGATGCCGCAGAGATAAAGGAGTTTGTCTGCAACGATGCTTTAGTAATACCTTGCAATACATACAAGCCTACAGCCTCACGCAAACCATGCTCTTTCATGCGCTCATTGACTTCACGGAATTCTTCACGCTCCACCTGCTCATCGACCAGATAAGAAGTATCGCCCGGATCAGTGACTTCAATTTTTTGAAGCATTTGATGCACGATCACCTCAATATGCTTATCATTGATCCCCACCCCTTGCAGACGATAAACTTGTTGCACTTCATGCACCATATAATGCGCCAAAGCCTCCATACCCATCACCCGTAAAATATCATGAGGCACAGGATTTCCGTCCATCAATAAATCACCACGTTGAACGAAGTCACCTTCTTGCACCGTGATATGCTTACCCTTTGGAATCATATATTCCACAGGCTCAACCGATTCATCCGTCGGACGAATCACCAAGCGTCTTTTCGCTTTGTAATCCTTACCAAACTCAACAACCCCTTCAATCTCACTGATAATGGCGTGATCTTTCGGCTTACGCGCTTCAAATAATTCTGCTACACGCGGCAAACCACCCGTAATGTCACGTGTTTTACCTGATTCACGTGGAATACGCGCTAGAACATCACCTGCAAAGACCTTTTGACCATCATCGACGTTCAAAATCGCATCCATCGCAAGGAAGTACCGTGCTTCCAACCCATTGGCAAGCATGATGATCTCATCATTCTCATCACGAAGAGCAATACGCGGCTTCAAATCCGCACCACGTTTTTGCTGCCTCCAGTCGGTAACCACTTTGCTAGAAATACCCGTTGCTTCATCCGTCATTTCACGTAATGAAATCCCGCTGACCAAATCACGATAACGCGCAAAACCCGTTTTTTCCGTAATAATAGGAATAGTATACGGATCCCACTCAGCAAGTTTTTTGCCACGCTCAACCCGCGTTCCCGCATCAACCAGAATACGCGCACCATAGGGCAATTTATGACGTGCTTTTTCACGCCCATCTTCATCACGCAAAATCAATTCACAGGTACGGCTCATCACCACGCGACGACCTTGAGAATCTACCACAACATTTTTATTGCTGAGTTCAGTAAAGCCCTCATGCGATGCTTCAACGCTATTTTGTTCCGCACCACGCTGTGCCGCCCCACCAATGTGGAAGGTACGCATTGTTAATTGCGTTCCCGGCTCACCAATCGATTGCGCTGCAATAACGCCCACGGCCTCACCCATATTCACAGGTGTACCACGTGCCAAATCACGACCATAACATTGACCGCAAATCCCGCCCTTGCTTTCGCACGTAATGGCAGAACGCACCATAATCGATTCAATACCCGCATCATCAACGGCACGGACAATATTTTCATCAATTAATTGCCCAGAAGCCACGATCACTTCGCCCGTTTTTGGATGCATTACGTCTTTCGCGCTGGTACGTCCCAAAATCTTTTCAGCAAGCTCAACAATCACCTCACCACCTTCGATGATGGCTTTCATGATTAGACCACGCTCAGTGCCGCAATCAGGCTCAACAATGATGCAATCCTGCGCCACATCCACCAAACGACGCGTCAGATAACCTGAGTTTGCCGTTTTAAGAGCGGTATCCGCCAAACCTTTACGCGCACCATGTGAGGAATTAAAATACTCAAGTACGTTCAAGCCCTCCTTAAAGTTAGAAATAATTGGCGTTTCGATAATTTCACCCGATGGTTTCGCCATCAAACCACGCATCCCTGCAAGCTGCTTAATCTGTGCTGCAGAACCACGCGCTCCTGAGTGCGCCATCATGTAAATCGCATTAATATTCAATGCTGAACGCTCACCGACTTTCGTCCCCACGCTGGAAATATGGCGCATCATATCATCCGCCACGCGCTCCGTACAATGCGACCATGCATCGATCACCTTATTGTATTTTTCACCTGCCGTAATCAAACCATCAGAATATTGTTGCTCAAACTGCTTCACTTCATCCAATGTCTTATTAATATGCATATCTTTGGTATGCGGGATAATCATATCATCCTTACCAAACGAAATACCCGCTTTGCACGCATGGGACAAACCAAGTTTCATGACGCGATCACAGAATAATACGGTTTCTTTTTGACCGCAATGACGATAGACCGTATCAATAAGCGCACCGACTGCTTTTTTTGTCAGAGGCTGATTCACAAGATGATAGCCCACCATAGGATGTTTCGGCAATAGATCAGCAATCAGCAAACGCCCCGCCGTACACTCAATCAAATCCACCACATAATCGCCATGTTCGTTCATCCGCGTAAATCGGCACTTCACTCGGCTATGAATCGTAATGCATTTATTCTCTAACGCATGACGCACCTCATCCATATTGGCAAAGATCATGCCTTCACCCGCGACTCCATCGGATTCAAGTGAAAGATAATAAAGCCCCAAGACAATATCTTGCGTTGGTACAATAATCGGCTTACCATTGGCAGGAGAGAGAATATTATTGGTGGACATCATCAATACGCGTGCTTCTAACTGCGCTTCAATAGAAAGCGGCACATGCACTGCCATCTGATCGCCGTCAAAGTCTGCGTTAAAAGCGGAACATACCAAAGGATGCAACTGAATCGCTTTACCTTCAATCAATACAGGTTCAAACGCTTGAATACCCAAACGGTGCAATGTCGGCGCACGGTTAAGCAATACAGGATGCTCACGGATCACCTCATCCAAGAAATCCCACACTTCAGGACGCTCCGCCTCGACCATACGTTTAGCCGCTTTGAGGGTTGGTGCGATACCATACATCTCTAATTTTGCATAAATAAATGGCTTGAACAATTCAAGTGCCATTTTCTTCGGCAACCCACACTGATGTAATTTCAGCTCAGGACCTACCACAATCACCGAACGACCAGAATAATCCACACGCTTGCCAAGTAAGTTCTGACGGAATCGTCCCTGCTTGCCTTTCAACATATCCGAAAGAGACTTTAATGGACGCTTATTCGTACCAGAAATCACACGACCGCGACGACCATTATCAAACAAGGCATCTACCGATTCTTGCAACATACGCTTTTCGTTACGCACGATAATATCAGGAGCGCGCAATTCAAGAAGACGCTTCAAACGGTTATTACGGTTAATCACGCGACGATAGAGATCATTAAGATCCGACGTAGCAAAACGTCCCCCATCGAGCGGCACTAAAGGACGCAATTCAGGCGGAATCACAGGAACAACCGTCATAATCATCCACTCAGGACGATTGCCCGACTCAACAAATGAATCAACGATTTTCAAACGCTTGATTGATTTTTTACGACGCGCTTCCGATAAATTGCCCGATAATTCTTCGCGCAAATCTGCTTGTTCCTGCTCTAAATCCAATGCCATCAACATGTCACGGATAGCTTCTGCACCGATGCTTGCAGTAAAAGCCGTTTCACCATACTGATCCATGGCATCATAATATTGTTCTTCACCAAGCAATTCACCTTTCGTAAAAGGAGTTAGCCCCGGATCTGTGACCACATAGCTTTCAAAATAAAGAACGCGCTCTAAATCTTTCAACGCCAAATCAAGCAACAAACCAATACGGGATGGGAGCGATTTCAAGAACCAAATATGCGCCACAGGAGCAGCCAAATCAATATGCCCCATGCGCTCACGGCGTACTTTGGTAGTGGTGACTTCAACGCCACATTTTTCGCAAATAATGCCTTTATATTTCATGCGCTTATATTTACCGCACAAGCACTCATAATCCTTAATAGGACCAAAAATGCGCGCACAGAACAACCCATCACGCTCAGGCTTAAAAGTACGATAATTAATCGTTTCAGGCTTTTTAACTTCTCCAAACGACCAAGATTTGATTTTCTCAGGGCTGGCAATAGAGATTTTAATCCCGTCAAATTGTTTTGCTTGTTGCAATCCACCTGCACCAAATAGTTGCATGATTTCGTTACTCATAATACCCCAATTCTACGATAGTCGTTCTGATAAATAACATAATTAATTACGATTAGAAATCTTCTGTTAATTCCACATCTAAGCCCAAAGAACGAAGCTCTTTGACCATCACATGGAATGATTCAGGGATACCAGATTCAAATGAATGGTCTCCCTTAACAATAGATTCATAGACTTTACTACGACCCGCCACGTCATCCGATTTCACTGTGAGCATTTCTTGCAGCGTATAGGCTGCACCATATGCTTGCAATGCCCAGCACTCCATCTCCCCGAAACGCTGCCCACCAAATTGTGATTTACCTCCGAGTGGCTGTTGCGTAACCAAACTGTACGGTCCAATAGAACGTGCGTGAATCTTATCATCAACCAAGTGATGCAATTTTAGCATGTAAATATAGCCAACCGTCACTTTACGATCAAACTGTTCGCCTGTACGTCCGTCAAAAAGAACCGTTTGCCCCGAACCATCGCGTCCGCTAAACTCGAGCCAACGCACAATATCATCCTCTTTTGCGCCGTCAAATACAGGCGTTGCAAAAGGAACGCCTTTGCGCATATTCGATGCGAGTTCAAGCACTTCATCATTATTCATGCCCTTGATTTCTTCATGATTTTCAGGCTCAGCATAGATAGCAAGTAACTGATCACGCACGCCTTCTGCTTTGCCATCTTCTTGATATTGCTCCAATGCTTCACGCACCATTTGCCCCAAACCTGCTGAAGCCCATCCAAGATGCGTCTCTAAGATCTGCCCAACATTCATACGCGATGGTACGCCCAACGGATTTAATACAATATCCACAGGCGTGCCATCAGCAAGGTGTGGCATGTCTTCAAGCGCAGCAATACGCGAAATAACCCCCTTATTACCGTGTCGTCCCGCCATCTTATCGCCCGGTTGCAGCTTACGCTTAACCGCAACATAGACTTTCACCATCTTCAACACGCCCGGCAAGAGATCATCCCCTGCTTGGAGTTTTTCTACCTTATGATCAAACCAAGTTGCCAATCTTTTTGATGCTTCATCAAGCTGACGCTTCAATGATTCTGCTTCTTGCATCACCCCCTCATCATCAACCACGAGTTCCCACCAAACGCCCTTAGGATGTTCATTAAGCAAATCTTCTGTCACTTCGGATTTTGCCTTCACGCCCTTCGTACCTTTGATGATGACTTTACCCATCAAAATTTCTTTCAAACGACCATAGATAAAGCGTTCAATAATCGCACGCTCATCATGACGATCTTTTTGCAACCAATCAATCTCTTGCTTTTCAATCGCTAAGTGACGCTCATCTTTTTCAACGCCACGGCGCGTAAATACTTTCACCCCAACGACTGTTCCTGCCACACCTGGAGGCAAGCGCAGTGAACTATCACGCACATCCGAAGCCTTTTCACCAAAGATAGCCCGCAAAAGTTTTTCTTCTGGAGTCACAGGAGATTCGCTTTTAGGAGTCACCTTACCGACCAACACATCACCAGGGCGCACTTCAGCACCAATATGCACCACGCCGATCTCATCAAGATTCCGAAGCGCTTCTTCACCCACATTGGGAATATCGCGTGTGATTTCTTCAGGTCCTAATTTAGTATCACGCGCCATGACTTCAAATTCTTCAATGTGAATAGAAGTAAAGACATCATCAGATACTAATTTTTCAGCAATTAAAATAGAATCCTCATAATTATAACCATTCCATGGCATAAACGCTACAAGCACATTACGCCCAAGTGCCAACTCACCAAGATGTGTACTCGGTCCATCCGCAATAATATCACCTTTACGCACCAAATCACCTACTTTGACAACAGGGCGTTGGTTAATGCAGGTATTTTGGTTAGAACGCTGGAACTTCATCAAATTGTAAATATCCACACCCGGAGATGCTTCATCTTCACGGCGTTCAGAACGAATTACAATACGCATCCCATCGACTTGATCCACAACACCCGCACGGCGCGCTACTGTCGTCACTCCCGAATCCTCAGCAACCACAGATTCCATGCCCGTTCCTACCAACGGTGCTTCCGCACGTAGCAACGGTACGGCCTGACGTTGCATGTTTGATCCCATCAATGCGCGGTTCGCATCATCATTTTCCAAGAATGGAATCAGTGATGCTGCCACCGATACAAGCTGCTTCGGAGATACATCGACAAAATCTACTTGATCAGGCGCGACCATTTGGAAGTCCCCTGCTTTACGGCAACTAATCAAATCGCCCATAAAGCGATTCTCCGCATCAAGCTCAGTATTGGACTGTGCAATCGTATATTTACCTTCTTCAATAGCCGACAGGTAGATCACTTCATCCGTTACCACACCTTGCACCACGCGACGATATGGGCTTTCAATAAAGCCATATTTATTAATACGCGCATAGGTTGCCATCGAATTGATCAATCCAATATTCGGACCTTCAGGCGTTTCAATCGGGCAAATACGCCCATAATGCGTTGGATGCACGTCACGCACCTCAAACCCTGCACGTTCACGCGTCAAACCACCAGGCCCAAGTGCAGAGAGACGACGCTTATGCGTAATTTCCGAAAGCGGATTGGTTTGATCCATAAACTGGCTCAACTGTGATGAACCGAAAAATTCACGAACCGACGCGATAAGTGGCTTCGCATTCACAAGATCGTGTGGCATGACTGTATCAATATCCACCGAACTCATACGCTCAATAATGCTACGCTCCATGCGCACAAGACCAATGCGGAACTGATTTTCCATCAATTCACCCACCGATCGTACACGTCGATTCCCTAAATGATCAATATCATCAATTTCCCCAATGCCATCTTTTAATGCCACCAATGTTTTGATGGTTTCGATAATATCAGGATGAGTCAATACACCGAGTTGCTCTGCCGCATCAATCCCAAGACGGGCATTGACTTTCATACGCCCCACTTCTGACAAATCATAGCGTGCAGAATCAAAAAATAATGATTGGAACAATGCTTCTGCAGCTTCTGGCGTGGTTGGTTCACCGGGGCGCATAACACGATAAATGTCAAGCAACGCGGATTCTTTACTGGTATTTTTATCTGCAAATAATGTGTTGCGAATATACGGCCCAATATTGCACTCATCAATCGCAAGCAAGCTAATTTCTTTAATATCTTGCTCAATAAATTGCTCAAGCATAGAGTAGGTAATCAAATCACCTGCGTCCGCCAAGACTTCTCCCGTTTCCACATTGACAACATCATTGGCAACATAGCGCGTCTCCAAAACATCATCACTAAGAAGTATCTCAGTGACACCTTCTTCAGCTAATTTTTTCAATATCCTTGGGGTAATCTTCTTATCCGCTTCAACAACTTCTGTTCCTGACTTCGCATCAATCAATGGATAAGCAAGTTTCGCGCCCTTAAATAATACAGGATCAAGCTCCTGAACCCAACCTTTTGGAGTGCGCTTAATAACAACTGCTTGATAAAACGCATCAAGAATCTCTTGATTGCCCATCTTTAAGGCGCGCAACACAGTCGTTGCGGGTAATTTTCTACGACGATCAATCCGCACAAATACGGTATCTTTCGCATCAAACTCAAAATCCAACCATGAACCACGGTAGGGAATAATACGGGCATTGAACAAAATCTTCCCTGAACTATGCGATTTACCATCATCATGACCAAAAAACACCCCCGGAGAACGATGCATCTGACTGACAATAACGCGCTCAGTGCCGTTAATGATGAACGTACCATTGTCCGTCATCAAGGGAATATCCCCCAAATATACTTCTTGCTCTTTAATATCTTTTATTTCACGCGCACCTGTATCGGCATCAACGTCCCACACGATCAAACGCAAAGTCACACGTAGCGGAATAGAATAGTTAATGTCACGCTGACGGCACTCATCAATATCATATTTTGGATGATCAAAGCTGAAGGAAACATATTCCAATGTTGCAACACCTGTGAAATCTTCTATCGGAAAAACAGATTTGAACACAGCATGTAAACCGCGATTTTCGCGCTCTTTTTCACCAATGCCAAGCTGCAAAAACTGATCATAGGATGTTTTCTGAACTTCAATCAGATTAGGCAAAGCGGTTACGGCCTTAATTTTACCGAAGGACTTTCGTATTCGCTTGCGTGATGTGAATGTATGTGAAGATTGACCAGTAACCATCGCTGTATTTGCCATGTATCGCACCCTTAAATCGAAAATCAATAATATCGCACAAGCGGAGTAGGCGCATCAGAATGATCTGATGCGCCTATAATTCAAAAGAAGTCAACAAAAACTACTTAACTTCAACTTTAGCACCAGCGTCTTCAAGCTTCTTCTTCAGTTGAGCAGCTTCGTCTTTTGACACAGCTTCTTTCACAGGCTTCGGCGCGCCTTCAACTAAATCTTTCGCTTCTTTCAAGCCAAGACCCGTGATCGCACGAACTTCTTTGATCACGTTAATTTTGTTTGCACCTGCATCAACCAAGATCACATCAAATGAATCTTTTTCTTCTACAGCAGCAGCTTCAGCAGGACCAGCAGCCACAACAGCAACTGGAGCTGCAGCAGAAACACCCCACTTCTCTTCTAGCATTTTAGAAAGTTGCGCAGCTTCTAATACTGTTAAAGCAGATAATTGCTCAACAATTTGTTCTAAGTTAGACATAATAAACCCCTTAATTAATTAATGAAATAAAAACTTATGATTGACTCGCGCCATAAGCACTAAAGACACGCGCCAACTGCCCAGCAGGCGCCTGCGTAACACCCGCAATCCGCACCGCAGGAGTATTGATAATAGCGATAATTTTCGCACGTAGCTCATCAAGCGACGGCAATTTCGCTAATTCTTGCAATTCTTTTTGCTCCAGAACTTTACCTGCAAAAGAAGCCCCCAACAATACCAACTTATCATTCGTTTTTGCGAACTCAGCTAATACTTTGGCAGCCGCCACAGGATCATTGGCATAGGCCACCGCAGTAGGCCCGACAAAAAGGCTATCCAGATGAGCAAACTGCCCGTCCTTCAATGCTAATTTTGCCAAAGAATTTTTTGTTACCTTAAAGGTTGCACCACATGCGCGAATTTTTCCACGAAGCGCGGTCATCTGTGCAACAGTTAAGCCTTTATAGTGCGTAACGATAACGATATCCGCACAGCTTGAATCTTCACTAAAATCTTTGATCCATGCTTTTTTCTGTATGCGATCCATAATGCACTCCTTACGCAGCGATGGTATTAATTTCAACTTTCATGCCTACGCCCATCGTTGATGAGACGCTCACACGTTTAATAAACACGCCTTTTGACGTTGCAGGCTTAGAACGCTCAAGAGCAGCCATAAATGCACGCAGATTCTCTTTAAGAGCATCGGCTGAAAAACTTGCCTTACCAATACCAGCATGAACAATACCCGCTTTTTCCATACGGAATTGAATTTCGCCTGATTTCGCTGCCTTCACTGCATCCGCTACATTTGGCGTTACCGTACCCAATTTAGGGTTCGGCATCAAGCCTTTAGGCCCTAATGTTTTTGCGACACGACCAACCAAACCCATCATATCGGGAGTTGCGATACAACGATCAAACAGAATTTCACCTTGAAGGATCTTATCCACCAATTCTTCTGCACCCACAATATCCGCACCAGCAGCTTGCGCTTCCGCAGCCTTGGCATCACGCGCAAACACCGCAACACGTACCGTTTTACCCGTACCATGAGGCAATGCTGCCGTACCACGCACCATCTGATCCGACTTACGCGCATCAACACCAAGAGCTACCGCTACCTCAATGGTTTCATCAAACTTCGCATTTGCACCAGCTTTCAACGTATCGAGCGCATCTGCTATCGCATATAATTTATCTGCATTTACTTGCAAACGAGCGTTCTTGATTCTTTTTCCAATCTTTGCCATATTAGCCTTCCACCACTTGTAATCCCATGGATACCGCTGAACCTTTAATCATTTCCACCGCTGCTTCAATGGTATGCGCATTCAAATCAGGCATCTTTGTTTTTGCAATTTCTTGCACTTGCGTAAGCGTCACCTTACCTTTAATTTCTTTACCCGGATTCGTTGCAGCAGAAGTAATACCCGCTGCCTTCTTCAAGAAATACGACACTGGCGGCGTTTTCATGATGAATGTAAAGCTACGATCCGCGTAAATACTAATCACGACAGGAGTCGGAATGCCAACTTCGATATTTTGCGTTGCCGCATTGAATGCTTTACAGAACTCCATAATGTTCACGCCACGTTGACCCAAAGCAGGACCAATAGGCGGAGAAGGATTAGCCTTCCCTGCTGGAATTTGTAATTTTACATAACCTGTTATCTGTTTCGCCATAACCCATGCTCACTCATGAAAGAGAAAACCTTATAGAAACGAAATGGTATCTATGTCAACCAAATTCTTTCTATTAGACCCTATAATTCGTTTTTTTGTTCGTTTTTCTTAAAAATTCTACTCTGATACCACTTTTTCAATCTGAGAAAACTGTAACTCAACCGGAGTCGGACGACCAAAGATCGTTACAGATAATTTCAAACGCTTGCGCTCATTATCGATTTCCTCAATAACTCCAACAAAGGACTCAAAAGGACCATCAACAACTCGCACCTGCTCACCCACCTCAAAAAGCGATGCAGCATATTCTGTTTTAGCACTCGTATCTTTAACTTGCGCCAAAATACGATCAATCTCACGTTGCGTTACAGGCATCGGCTTATTACCACCGCCACCAAGAAAACCCGTGACTTTTGGAATGCTTTTGACCAAATGCCACGAAGGATCATTCATGACCATTTTAATCAACACATAGCCAGGGAACATTTTGCGCTCATATTCCGTTTTTTTACCACGACGCACTTCCATGATTTTTTCTGTAGGAACAATAATTTCCTCAAAACAATCACTAATCCCTTTGTCTGCAGCATCCTCAACGATTGTCTGCGCGACCTTTTTTTCAAACCCTGAATAGGCTTGTAGAATATACCATCGCGCTTTCGGTGCGCTTACTGCTGCTACTTCTGACACGTTTATGCTCCAATCCCCAAGATCGCCTTAACCATCCACGCAATGACACCATCAACCAACACAAAAAACAGAGAAGTCACTGATGCAAGCACCAACACCATCACAACAGAAACCAATGCTTCTTTACGTGTTGGCCAGATGATTTTACGCGACTCTTGTTTTACTTCGCGCACAAATTTTGCAGGATTCACTAAAAACTCCTTTTGCGTTGTTTGCACAGCACAATCCATGGAAAAATACATCTACTCAAAATCAAACAAAAGTGCAAGCACTAACTGCACGCATGGCGCATTTTTCTATAATACACCACTTACAGACACCTTATGCACTGCCCACGGGCTTATCTTTGCGGTGCGTAATAGCAACAACAGACGGGCGAGGCACTACGCCACTTTGTAAATCCGGCCATGTGGTGGTGAATGATCCCCACGGGCTGCCCTCCCCGGGATGCTGTACGGAGAGAAATAACGTCGTGCCATCGGGCGTAAAACACGGCCCCGTCACTTCCGCGCCCTTCGGTGCGGTGAAGAATAAGCGGGGCGATCCTTTGTGCGCCCCATCCACATCTGCCGCATAGACCCCATCATTTGCACCGATTGATTCATGCTGCCCATCTGTACATATCCATAATCTACCTGCATTGTCGCACGCCAAATTATCAGGATTAGCCAACCATCCTTGCTCTGATACGGGAGAAAGATAAGAAGCATTATGCGATGATTGCTCAGGATTCCCCCCAAGCAAAAACACCTCCCATGTAAAGATTTCAGCACTATGATCCTTGCCACCTAATGCGTGCGATGGCGCAATCAGTTCAATAATATGCCCATAAAGATTCGGAGCGCGTTCATTCGCGGCATTGATCTCCTTGCGTTCTTTATTCATGGTGAGTGCCACAAACACACTCCCCGTCTTTGGATGCACCTCCACATCTTCAGGGCGATCCATGGGCGTTGCCCCGACTAAATCTGCTGCCATGCGCGTATAGATTAAGATCTCCGCTTGCGTAGGGAATCCATGCTCCGCCGTAAGTTTGCCCTGCCCGTGAACAAGGGGCAACCACTGCATCGTACCATCTTCTGCAAAGCGCGCTACATACAATACGCCATCTTCCAATAAACGCCTAGCCTCATTCACAGTCATATCGGGGTGATATGCCTCATTACTCACATAACGATACAGATATTCCGATGCTTGATCGTCGCCACTATAGACAATAATGCGCCCATCAGGATTTTGATGCACAGTAGCGGATTCATGCTTAAAACGTCCAAGTGCCGTGTGCTTGATCAAAGGCGCGTGCGGATCATACGGATCATATTCCACGACCCAACCAAATCGATTCGGCTCAAAACGCTCATGCGCAAGATTAAATCGCTTGTCATATTTATACCACGCATAGGTAGGTTTTTTCCCAATATCATAGCGTTCATAATAATTCACATAGCCCGCAGAGGGGCGACCAACAAAATAAGCATCGAAATTTTCCTCACAGGTGAGTACCGTCCCCCACGGCGTGATCCCGCCTCCACAATTCGCAAGTGTTCCTTTCGGATATTCCCCTTCAGGATCATCCAATGTGCGCAAATGTGCATGACCCCGCGCCGGGCCAGAAAAACGTGCAGCACTATGGGTGGTAATGCGTCGCGCATAGGGGCTATCAAGCACCATGCTCCAATGCCCGCTTTGTTTTTTGACTTCTATAATACTGCATCCATGGGCATTCATTTCAATGGCAACGCGCTTTTGTTCACTATACGTATCAGGAGGAAACATCAATGCTGCATTCGTATATTCATGATTAATGCACAATAAACCATGCGTGCTGCTCTCACCACCGCGTTGCATCGGAAGATAGGCAATAAAATCATTATTATAGCCAAAACGCCATTTTTGTTCATCGGCAGTCATTTTGTAAACATCAAATGGCCACGGAGAAATCAGATGATCGCCCCAACGTGCCACCACATCCACCACATGATTCGGCGCGACGCGATGGGACGCACTGACATTTTTGCTAATCTCCGTAAACTGACCGCGCACGGCTTCCACAGCCTCTTGCGCTACAGCACTACGCCCCAATGCAGAACTTGCCAGCACACCACCAAGCACCGCAGCACCGCTATGCTGCAAAAAATCACGACGCGACATACGCCGTTCTAAAAGCTGTGAAAAAGAGGGTAAAGAATCGCGCATAGAGTACCTTATACTAATAAAATCATCCAAACCATAACAAAAATCTTATTCGCTCGCAACTTGCTTTTTTGTAGCTTTCTGCTACAGTCTTGTCATGAATTCTTTTTCTGCTCCCTGTGCCTTAATAGAAACTGCCCATCTTTCAATCATACGCGAACAGCGCAGGATTCTTGATGATGTGTGCCTACGCATTATGCCGCATGAGGTGTTGAGCATTATCGGACCTAATGGCGCAGGGAAATCAATGCTGATCAAATGCTTACTTGGCATCACCCCCCCCGATTCAGGAACGGTTGCAAAACGAACATCCCTACGCATCGGCTATGTGCCGCAGCGTCTGAGCGTGCCTAAAAACATCCCCATCAACGCCCATAGCTTCATCACACTCTCATCCCCTCCTCAAAGTGCGCAACGCATTGATGCGATTATCGAAGAAACGGGCATCAAAAAATTATTGGGTTGCACAATGCATAGCCTATCAGGGGGGGAGCTGCAACATATCCTTTTAGCACGCGCCCTTATACAGCAACCGCACCTTATCATCTTGGATGAACCCGCACAGAATCTTGATTATGCATCGCATGATGCGTTCTATGAGGTGCTTGCGCGCCTGCATCAACGTGATCGCCTAAGCATCGTTATGGTATCGCACGATGTCCCGCGTGTGCTACGCTGCTCCACACGCATCATTGCCCTACATCACCGCATATGTTGCGAGGGAACACCTGCACAGATTATCCATGATCCTGCTTTTATCTCCTTGTTCGGATCGCACCATGCCCCCCTTATGCCCACCATAGCGCAGCCTACCCACATCGCATTATGACAGAACTCACCGCATCTGCTCTTTATCTATGTGGCGGTATCGCGCTTATGGCAAGCGTTGCGCCACTTGGATGTTTTGTCGTATGGCGACGTATGGCATATTTTGGTGATGCCTTAGCGCATAGTACCTTGCTTGGAATCGCGCTCGGCACATGGCTTGGTGGATGGGTTGCGCCCGCATGGCAGCATGAGATGCTGCATGGCGTGATGCTTCTATGGTGCGGATGCTTTGCTGCTCTCTTATTCTGGCTGCATCGGCACAGCACCTTTGAGGCAGACGGCATTTTAGGTATTCTTGCCCATAGCGCGCTTGCCTTGGGGATTGTCTTTGCCCATATCATGCATGTACCCACCCCTGATGTGCATCATATGCTTTTTGGTGATCTCTCACACCTCACATGGGAAGATGTCGGCATTTTGACCCTACTTGCCATGATCATCATCGGCGTGATGCGACGCATCCATGCCCGCCTGCTCCTGCTCACGCTGCATGAAGATTTAGCCCGTGCTGAAGGCATTGCCACTGGGCGCATCCACTGCTCTTATCTTGCGCTTGTCACCCTGCTTGTGGCATTGAGTGTTTCATTGGTGGGGGCATTGCTAATCACGGCGTTGTTAATTATTCCCGCCCATGCGGCGCGCCCACTCAGCACTTCACCCACGCATATGATGCGGATGAGTTTTTATCTTGGCAGCCTTGCCATAGTGCTTGGTGTGTGTTTTTCGGTTTATGTGCTTGATGCCCCACTCGCCGCGATGATCATCGTGATGAACAGCATTCTATGTTTGGTAGCGGTACGCTTCACGCGGCGTAATGTGTGAGGATAATTTGATGTTGATGCTATGCAGCACGAACCTCCCGCAAAACAAAAAAGAAGGGAGGTGCTATAGTGCTTTTACCATTATATAATGGTCGCACTATAGCACCCCCCTTCTTTTTTTATTCAAACAACGCGATTAAGAACGCAACAATTTCAGTTCTTGAAGATCATCACGCACATGTTGTTCTATCATGTGGAGCTTCTTAATTTCCTCCTCGGGAGAAAGAGACGCACCATGAGAAGACACCACAACCATTGATTTCACCGCAATTATCATCGGTCTCCAAGCAGGCTTGATTTCACTTAGAACATCAAGAGCCTCTAATGAAAACTTGCGACGAGCTTCGCCTTTAGCTTGCCTTTCATGATACTTGATCGCATCTGGGATAGATTCATCCCATATTTCAAACGCAGTCACTGAACGATCAAGCCACACTTCTTGCAACCGCTTACTCCCCAAAAGGGTGTAGCACAGATACAAAAGCATAGCAGACAACGCATTTGCTTCGGCATATGCAGAATCTTGGCTTTTGCAACAGAAGGAATAGGCATATTCCAACTGTCCATCCCCGTCAGGTTGGGTGAGTTCATAGCTTCTGCGATTGCTTCTGCTGGTGTTTTATACCCTATTGCCTTTTGTGGAAGCAAGTGATTATAG
>RDXO01000039.1 GCA_004292675.1 Alphaproteobacteria bacterium
TATAATCACTTGCTTCCACAGAAGGCAATAGGGTATAAAACACCAGCAGAAGCAATCGCAGAAGCTATGAACTCACCCAACCTGACGGGGATGGACAGCACCACTATAAATCATAATGTTATAGTCGTTTTTTGACATAAAAAATGAGTCATTTTTTAGTCAAACGCTTGCCACTCCTCACATTATGTAAAAATTTCATGCTATGCATTCGGTTTTATGCTCCCCCGCTTGCGGGGGAGCTAGTGAAGCAAGGATTTCTCAAAAGAAATCCGATGCTGAACTGTGGGGGGGGCATTCTATTCCCCCCACCCAATCATCTGCGGTTTTTCGTTGAAAAACCTTGATTCTTGGACTCCCCCGCAGGCGGGGGAGTAAACCATTTATATCTCATGAACGGTGGTGAGAGTCAAACGACTATATGATTGCGTTGCAGAAAAAAATATACTACATAATGCACCCCTATATTCATCGCACATGAAGATGTGTAGTGAGCGTTCTGCATAACTTTCAATTCTTGTCATACCCGCGAAGGCGGGTATCCAGCAAAAAGCACGATCTTACTGGATTCCTGCCTTCGCAGGAATGACGTTATACACCTACATAAGGAAAAATATATGACACAGCGTTATTTTGGTACTGATGGTATTCGCGGCAAAGCCAATAGTGAAGCAATGAATGCAGAACTTGCCATAAAACTTGGCATGGCGGCAGGGTATTATTTTTTGAACAATACGGGGCGTGCTAATGAACGCCGTCCGAAAGTGGTGATTGCCAAAGATACACGCTTATCAGGTTATTTGCTTGAACCCGCCTTAACCGCTGGTTTTATTGCCGTGGGGATGGATGTGATTTTACTTGGACCATTGCCTACTCCTGCGGTGGCGATGCTTACCCGTTCGATGCGTGCGGATTTAGGCGTGATGCTTTCTGCTTCGCATAATCCGTATGATGATAATGGTATCAAGCTCTTTGATCCGTATGGCGAAAAACTCACCGATAAGGCGGAGGCGGATATTGAGGCATTGATGCATCAAGAGCCTTCACGGTTGCGTACAGGATCGGATACACTCGGGCGCGCTAGGCGTATTGAGGATGCTAGTGGGCGGTATATTGAGTTGATTAAACGCACTTTTCCGCAACATTTGCGGTTGGATGGTTTGCGTATTGTGTTGGATTGTGCGCATGGAGCAGCCTATAAGGTTGCGCCTGTGATTTTGCGTGAATTGGGTGCAGAAGTGATTGCCATGGGCGTTGAACCCAACGGTTTTAATGTGAATGATGGCTGCGGTTCAACGCACCCCGAAGCGATGATTGAGAAAGTGCGCTTGATGCGCGCCGATGCAGGGATTGCCCTTGATGGTGATGCTGATCGGGTGGTGATGTGTGATGAACATGGGGCATTACTCGATGGCGATCAGTTGCTTGCGATGATTGCCACTTTTTGGAAACAACATGATATGTTTCGCACGTCAACTATTGTGACCACCCATATGTCGAATCTTGCCTTTGAGCATTATCTTAACTCGATTGGGGTGAAACTCATCCGCGCCAAAGTGGGGGATCGCTATGTGAAAGAAGAAATGAAATTGCATGGCTGTACGCTTGGGGGCGAGCAATCAGGGCATATATTGTTTAGCGATTATGCCACGACGGGTGATGGTTTGTTAGCAGGTTTGCAAGTGCTTGCAGTGATGCAGCAGCATAAAAAACCACTCAGTCATTGCGCGACGTGCTATACACCGTTCCCGCAAAAACTGACAAATCTACATTTTACAAAAGGGGCAATATCTCCGCTGGAAGATGCAAGCGTGCAAGAAGCGGTGCGTGCGTGCGAACAGACTTTAGGAGCGCATGGGCGTATCTATATTCGTGCTTCAGGGACTGAGCCATTGTTGCGTGTGTTGGTGGAAGGGCGCGATGCAGGCATGGTACATGATATTAGCACAACGCTTAAGACGGCGATTGAAGCATCGATTGCGCGTAATGTGTAGGGACTCTTATGACCATTGATCTTAGCATTGTTACCTATCATTCTTCTGCGCATATTGAGGCGTGTTTGCAGGCGATCATCGCGCAAACGCTCCCGCTTGATCAGATTCATCTAACTATTTTTGATAATGCCAGCAGCGATGATACCGTAGCACGCGCCCATGCAGTGCTAAATGAACATCATAGTGCCTTTGCTTCCGTGCGTATTGTGGAGCAAGATGCCAATCTTGGCTTTGGCAAGGCGCATAATGCTGCACTCCGAGAAGGTGTGAGCGAGTATGTCTTTATCCTCAACCCTGATACGGAACTTACACCCACCTGCCTTGCGACTCTTTATGAGACCGCGCAGCGTGATGAGCCTGATGTTGCTGTGTGGGAGCCACGGCAAGTGCCGTATGATCACCCTAAATGGTATGATGCATGTACGCTTGAAACTCATTGGTGCAGCGGGGCAGCCTTGCTTATGCGCCGTAGAGCTTTTGAGGCAGTGAACGGCTTTGAGCCGCTGTTATTCCTTTATTGTGAGGATGTGGATTTATCATGGCGATTGCGTGCGCGGGGCTATCGTTTGCGCTATATCCCTTCTGCTACCTTATATCATTATAGCTATGATGATCCAACTATAGTGAAGCATCATCAATGGTTGGGAGAATTACGCGGTAATTTATTGTTGCGCCTACGCTTTGGGACATGGTGCGATGTGCTGCACGGCATGGCGTTGCAATGGGATACGTTCAAACGCACCGGTGGGTATGGCAAGAAATTGATGCTGCGTTGGTGGGTGAAGATGTTGATGCATACGCCTAAGATACGCCGTGAGCAATTCCATGGTGATGCAGGGATGCAGTTTGCTAAGTGGGATTATGGATCGCGCTATAGTGCCAAAAACTATACGTTCCATCATAATCAAATAGGGATAGAATTGCCCTATCATCCGCGTGTGTCGGTGGTGATCCGTACCATGGGAGCGCGTATTCCGCTATTGCGTGATGCTATTCGCTCGGTGCTGAATCAGACCTACCCCCATGATGCTATAGAGATTATTGTCGTGCAGGATGGGGAAGCAACCTTAGGGGATGTGCTATCAGACCATGATTATGGCGCGATTACCATGCGCTATGAACCGCTTGGGAGCAAGCAAGGCAGAAGTGCTGCGGGAAATCATGGGGTGCGTGTTGCAACAGGGGAATATTGCGTCTTTTTGGATGATGATGATCTCTTGCTTGCCGATCATCTGGAACAGTTGGTTGCTACAGCGCAAACAACTCATGCTTCGGTTGCTTATGGTTATGGTTGGGAAGTGCCAAGTGAGTATGCCTCCGATGGTCAAACCATTGCGGCAGAACATGCAGGCTTAGTGCGTTATGATGAGGAAGAGTTTTCTTTTCCGCGCTTATTGTCGTATAATTACTTGCCGATCAATGCCGTATTATTCGCCCGCGAAGCATTTTTTGAAGCGGGGGAGTTCGATACATCGCTGGACTTTTTGGAAGATTGGGATTTATGGGTACGGCTTGCCTATCTGTATCGCCCCTTTGCACTCATCCGCAAAGTAGTATGTGTGTATCGCGTCCCGCATACTAAAAAAGTGCGCCATGATCGCGATCAGACCTTTGCACAAACACGGTTGCGTGTGCGCATCAAGCATAATCAGATGCCCGTACAGATGAAGCATTCGGATATTGCGACATGGTGGGAATCCAAGCAAGAAGGTTAGGGGCTAGGGTTTAGGGTTTAGCGCGTAGCTTCTATCTGCTGCGTAGCTGATACCATGCCCTGATGTTGGGCGGAATCCGTAGTGATGGAACTATGCGCTTGATGATATTTTTCGCGTTCTTCAAGGAGTTTTCCTGTCACGGTAGCGACTCCCGAGCCAAGCGTTGCTACGGTAGATCCCCCCCAAACAGCTAAGCCAAGCCATGGGTTGATTTTTGCTGCACCAATGGTTGCGAGTCCTGCTCCAACTGCTGCTGTCGCACCTACGCCAAAGCCTGTTGCTGCTGCTTCAATAACCCCTGTATGCCACGGTGCAACATTGTTGGTATCGTTCTTTTTATCCATGATGAATTCCTTGAATCGTATAATTTATTGGAGAATCCTGCATCATGCATCAAACCAACAAAGTCGTCATTCCTGCGTAGGCAGGAATCCAGTAACATCAGTAGTTTTTGGATACCAGCCTTCGCTGGTATGACAATAATTGAGAGTTGTGCATAATGCTTTCTTAAATAAGATGCTACCATAGATGTATGGTTTTTACAACATTTTCCCTTCCGCATCGTCACATTTCATGGAATTGTCATATAGTGCTTCCATTATATAATTACCGAGCAATCGGCAACTATATAATGGGAAAAGCACTATAAATCATATACTTATAGTCGCACTTGACATAAAAAATGAGTCATTTTTTTGTCAAACGACTATAATCTAACGACTAACCTTGAAGGAGAACGCCTTATGCAACCCGAACATATTCCCCAAAACCGTGCTTATATTCCTGCCACCATCGCGGTGGGGCAAACGAGAACGCCTGCGATTAATCTGCATGGCGTATCCCTCTGTGGAGTGATTATCCCCAGCACCTATGATGGTGCATCGCTAAGCCTTGAGATGTCTTCTGCCATTGATGGTACTTATGTAGCCGTGGGTAATGGTGCGGGCGGTGTTTTTAGCCTCAATGTTGCCCCAAACCGTTATGAGCCAATCATTGAGTTGCCTATTATTGCAGGGATCATGTATGTACGCTTAGTTGCCAGTACGGCACAAACCACAACGGATAGCGTGCTGCAGCTTGTGGTGCGTCCGATTTGATATAGATAATGGAAGCACTATATCCCCCCTTATTGTTGATACCTAGTAGAGATATTCGGTGGAAAGGATAATAGTTGTGTTTCAAGTTTTTCACTATCATGGAGTACAATACGGGCGGAGGGGAATTGCATCCGAATCGTCGTACCCACACCAAGCGCGCTGATGAGGGTGAATACCCCGCCATGCAGCTCGGTGAACATCCGGCACAAGGGAAGCCCTAAGCCCGTACCTTCCTGATTTTGTGAGCGATGCACCTGCCCAAATACCGCAAGTGCGATTGGGATGTCCTCATTCGCAATGCCGATGCCCGTATCACTCACTTCGATGACCATATCATGGTTGGATTCTATGCGCGCCGATAGGGTAATCGTTCCTGTCGGTTGCGTGAATTTCACCGCATTGGAGAGTAAATTAATCAAGATTTGGGTTATTTTGCGTTTGTCAGC
Source organism: Alphaproteobacteria bacterium (assembly GCA_004292675.1). Taxonomy (GTDB): domain Bacteria; phylum Pseudomonadota; class Alphaproteobacteria; order Rickettsiales; family UBA998; genus RDZH01. Next base: position 5,250 of record RDXO01000039.1, read on the forward strand.
AAATAAGAGAGGGAGTTTAGGTGCAACATCCACGATGATTTTGATGCCTTTGCTTTTGATTTTTTCATTCATGATGCGTACTGTTTCATCAAAAATCTCGTTGATTGATACTTTTTCTTCGACAAGATCTAAGCGTCCTGCCTCGCCCTTGGAGAATTCCAAAATATCATTGATAAGCTGCAACAGATGATTGCCGCATAAGGTGATGTCTGCCATGCGCTCTTTTTGACGGGCATTGAGCGGTCCAAAATAGCCCCCATTCATCATTTCAGAAAAGCCAATGATGGCATTAAGTGGCGTGCGTAATTCATGACTCATATTGGCTAAAAATTCCGATTTCGCTTGTGAGGCAAGGATAGCCGATTTTTCTGATTGTTCAACACGCGTGACTTGGGATGCCATCGCAAATACGATCAGCGAGACGCTGATGCCTACAATTAGGAAGATCACGACAAAAGTGACTTCCTTGAAGCGTTCGCGCCAGAAATGATTCAAATAATCATCTTCCTTAATCGCAACATAGACATTAAGCGAAAAGGGTGCGAGTTCTTGCTGCCCTATGATGATTTTTTCGGAATCGATTTCTATCGTATGGGCGGTTGGTTGTATGGTGTGAAGTGCGGTTCTTCCTTGCCATAAACGCGCATAGTCCATCCCCGTGAAGATGCTTTCTTGATGATGCAAGATAACATCCATATAAGCGAGTGAACGTGTGGTGATGGAATCAAAATAATGCATCATTTCACGGGTGTTGAGAGCAGCTAAGACAATGCCACCAAATGTACCATCGGGTTTATTGATGCGTCGAGCAAGAATCATGCCGTAAAAAGGTTGCGCCTCTTTGCTGTGATAGCGCAGTACATAAAGAGGAGGCGCACCTTCTTTCTGAAGTGCGACAAAGGGCGCAAAACGTTGAAATGACTGGTGATAGTTAATCCAGTTTTTTGCTTCGGGGCGGTTGGAGGCTATCTCTGTTTTGCCATGTTCATTGATCAAGACCAAGGCCTCGATGGTTTTTCTTTGGTTGAGCCATTGCTTGAAATCTTGGCGTATATCATGGGTAAGATTGACGTGCAGAAAATTTGCGAGATAATGGCGATGTGCGGCTTGTTGCAGCAAAAGATCCGTAGTGGCAATTTGGTCATTCACATGCAGGGCTAAAAGGCGTGAGAGGCGTTGGGCTTCTTTGCGTGCTTGTTCGTGTGTTTGAGCATAATCGACAAATGCTTGTCGTACCGTCAACCCAATACCCAAAAAAAGCCCTGCAATGGCGATCAACGCAAAGGTGCGCATACTGCGTGATCGTTTTCGGTAGAGTTTCTTTAGTATATGAATGTTTTTCATCCCCATCCTTTGATGCACCTTCCAGAGCCAAATTTGCTCTATCGTCACATTTTGCCGTGATGCTAGCTGATTCACGGCATCACCTCAAACTATTTTTCGTAAATCTCCTTCCGCAAATGGAAGAATAAAAATTTAATGCGCTACTCTGATACAGTATGATCCGTGGATTGTTAAAATTATGCTAAGATTGTTCATTATTTGCTTTGCAAGTGATGTAAAAGCGATTAATCTACGCCACATGGTTGCTCATGTGAAAACAGTTGCCTTTTGTGGCGTAGAAATTACCGATGTTGAGGTGCAGGTGCATATTGCTTCTGGCCTGCCTAGCTTCACGATTGTGGGATTGCCCGATAAGGCGGTTGCCGAATCGCGTGAACGTGTGCGCGTGGCAATTCAGGCGTTGGGGCTATCGCTCCCTGCGAAGCGGATCACGGTGAATCTTGCTCCAGCAGATTTAGCGAAAGAAGGAAGTCATTTTGATTTGCCGATTGCGCTTGGGGTCTTGGCGGCGATGGAACTTATCCCGCAAGATGCACTTGATGGGCATTTGGTGTTAGGAGAATTGGCACTTGATGGGCGTATTATGAGTGTGCAAGGGGTGCTATCTGTGGCACTTGGTGCAAGTGCGCGTGGGATGGGCGTTATTTGCCCTGCTGCCAATGCCGCCGAAGCATCGTGGGCGGGAGGCGAAGGCGCACTCATTGCGCCTGATTCTTTGATGGCGTGGATTAATCACGTGAAGGGCGTGCAGCTTATCGCTACGCCGAACCTATCGCATAAGCCACAACAGATACAAGGCACGGATATGGCGCAAGTGAAGGGTCATGTGGGTGCGCGGCGTGCGCTTGAAATTGCTGCTGCAGGTGGGCATAATTTGTTGATGATTGGTCCTCCGGGTACGGGAAAATCACTCCTTGCCTCATGCTTACCAAGCATATTGCCCGAACTCACACCAAAAGAAATGCTAGAAATAAGCATGATTGCGAGCATTGCAGGGACGCTCCCCGCAGGGGGACTCGTGCAGCAACGCCCGTACCGTAGCCCGCATCATTCCGCCTCTTTGCCTGCTATGGTGGGTGGTGGCAAGCGAGCTTTGCCGGGGGAATTATCCTTGGCGCATAAGGGGGTGATTTTTCTTGATGAATTACCTGAATTTCCGCGTGCGGTGCTGGAATCTTTGCGTCAACCCCTTGAAACACGCGAAGTGACGATTGCGCGTGTGCAAGCCCATTATACCTATCCTGCCGATGTGCAGTTGATCGCCGCGATGAATCCCTGCCGTTGTGGTTATCTGAGTGATCCGAAACGTGCCTGTTCCAAAGCCCCGCGATGCGGTGAGGATTATCTCTCAAAATTGTCTGGCCCCTTGTTGGATCGTTTTGATCTGTATGTCGATATGCCGATGATTGCGATGGAAGAAATTTACTCGGATCATGTGCCTGAGTCCTCCGCAGCGGTGCGTATGCGTGTTCAGCAAGCGCGAAGCCGTCAAACACAGCGTTATGCTATGGATGAGGCTACCAATGCCAATATTGATGAGGCGCATTTTCATCGCACACGGCAATGGCATGATGATGCCAAAGCCCTATTGCAAAAAACTGCCGTACAGATGGGGCTTTCGATGCGGGGCATGAATCGCGTTAGTCGTGTTGCTGCCACCATTAGCGATGTTGATGGCGCGGATGCTATCTCACGTCACGCCGTTGCCGAAGCCTTATCCTATCGTCGCATGATGCCACAGGAGTTACGCCATGCCACAGCATAATCATGAAGCACATCCTCGTAATGTACGTGCCGTCAAGGTGAATATTGCCCTGATGCGGTTTCATCGACGCGCCCGTGAAGTGCAAGAATTGCGGGAAGAATTACGTGCAGAAGAAACCTCCTATTATCAAGCATTGGCGAATCGTCTTGCGCCTTATGTCACGCATTTGTCGCATGAGACTGTGCTTACGCCCACACATGTGGATGCCGTGGATAGTGAGAAACTCTCGATCCATACGCGTCATATGCAGGAAATGATGCGCCATATGTATGTCTCGCTTGCACGGCATCACCATCCTGATCGACAAGGGCAACAAACAACCCGTATCATGCAACAGATCAATGATGCCTATGCGGAGCAGGCATTGGGTACATTGATGGTGTTATATCAAGATACGATGCCCGTTGATGCAACGATGAATATGAGTGATGATGACATGCAGCATTATCTTGAACGGATTAATGCGTTATGTGCGCAATTAGATGAGGAACATCAAAAACTTCTTGCAAGCGATGGTTATGCCCTCAAGCAACGCTTAGTGCGTGCGCGACTTGAAGGACATAACATGATTGAGGAAGTTGCTGAATCGTTGAAGCGTATTTATAGCGCGAACTCACGATAGGTACGCTTATATAAACGTCACTAACCTATCGTGACGCGCTATAGGGTTGTTCCTAGAATGGTGACAATATATCCACCACCTGCGCTCCCCAACGAGATTGTTGGATATCCGTGATATGACCGCGACCGCCATAGATGACGCGTGCTTCTGCCACTTGCGTAGAATCAATCGTGTTGCTGGAATCAATATCTTCAGGGCGGATGATGCCCGAAATGCCCACTTCCCGTATTTCAAAATTGATGCGCATCTCTTGACTTCCCGAAATCACAAAATGCCCGTTGGGTAATACTTGCGTGATCGCTGCGGCAATTACGGTGCTGATGCGCTCTTGCCGGCGGATTAAGCCTTGAGCGACATTACGCGAATTACTATCAATCCCGAGCAAGGCTTCAGGATCAGCATCACGCGAGAGTTTGCTAAAATATTTTTCTAAGCCCAACACGTTCGGTGCGCCTACTTCTTCTGAGCCAATGCGGTTGCGGTTGGTATTGTTTAAGACATCCGCACGATCATTGATCTGGATGCGTACCCGTACAATATCCCCCACACGCGCTGCCCGTTGATCACGGAAAAATGCCCGCGCCCCCGGTTGCCATAAGGAATTGGCATAATGCGGACCCGGTGGCGTTGGTTGCGGCATAGGCCATGTCACGGGCTGATAATTTTGCTTGGTTTGCGGATTTTCTGCGCGCGTTAATGCGGGTTGTTGCCCGACATTCTCAAGGCGATCCATTGTGGCAGAGCATCCGCTGAGCATGATAGCTGCGCACAGGCACAAAGCAATAGAAGCAAAGCGTGGAGAGAAGGAAATGTGCATCATGTGATTAATATCCTGAAGAGCTATGCTGTGTGGGATTCTGTGAAGGCAATGCAGTATCCGAAGGGGTGGGCGCAAGCGATGCACTCACCTCGTTTGATGAAAGAATCTTGGCGCGTACCACCATGGAACTGGTGCTATTGCGCACGCGAATCATATCCCCCATGCCGCCATCCTCTAAGGCTTCCCCAACGGTGGATATGTGCATGGTAGGGGTGTTGTATGTCATGCTGACGGCTGCTCCTTTGCGTATCACGGCAGGATTCACCAATTCATTGCCACGAATAATACGCCCCCCTGCAATGGTGCTACGCGATGTTTTGCCCTCTAATTGTGCAGCATCCGTGACAACATCATGACGAATCTTGTTAGTAGATACGGCAATCATGCGGATATTATCGGGTGCAATAATGTCGCCATGATGAATGCGCTCTACCAATACGGGGATCATTTTCTGCTCCTCGAACCGTCCTGAAAGTGGTCTGGCGGTCACAACCTTGCCTTGATCCGTGATCACCATGCTTGCTGTCCATGTGCGCTTATTGCTATCATGGGTAAGTTGTGCCAATTCCACCTCCACAGGATGATGCGCGGCATACACGATGTGCTTGCGCTCGCTTAATACATGCGCCTTCACAATCTCTGCCACATTATTCTCCGCGAGTGCCTTGCCAACTACATCTTCAACATCTTGAAGCATTAATTGATAGGGTGGCAAAGGAGCTTTTTCTTGCGGGCGTGCATCTGCCATATGTGGCATGAATAATACCATGCTTGCCCCAAAAAATGCAGTACAAAATCGTTTCATAACAGATACCTAGATAGTAGAGCATTATGCCGTTTGCGTGAGTGCTTGCAGCATTTCATCGGAGGAGGAAATAACTTTGGAATTCATCTCATAGGAGCGTTGCGCTACAATTAATGCGGTGATTTCTTTGACGGGATCAACATTAGAATTTTCAAGATAGCCTTGCAAAATCTCCCCAAAACCTTGATCACGTGCAATACCCAAAATCGGTAATCCTGAGGCAGGCGTTTCACGGTATAAATTATCCCCTAGTGCCTCTAAGCCCGGCTCATTAATGAAGGCTGCTAACTCAAACTGTCCAAGATTATTGGGTTCTTGTTGCCCTGCAATTTGTGCCAATACCTCACCACTTTGGTTGATGGTGATAGCAATCGCATCTTCTGGGACTTGAATCCCCGGAATAATTTGAAATCCATCCGTGTTTACAATCAAGCCTTCTGGATTGATCTGGAACGTACCGTTGCGCGTATAGACTTGCTCACCATTGGGAAGTTCGACGATGAAATAACCGCGTCCATTGATGGCGATGTCTAGGGGGTTGTCGGTAAGTTGCATCGTGCCTTGCGTTGAATTACGGTAGGTCGCTGCGGTCTTAACGCCCAATCCAAGCTGAACGCCCGTGGGAACAATCGTACCAATATCGGTAGAGTTCGTGCCAACACGACGCAAATTTTCATACATTAAATCTTGAAATTCAGGACGAATTTTCTTGTATGCCGTGGTTGTTAAGTTGGATAGATTATGGGAAATAACATCAACATTAGTCTGTTGTGCTAACATACCCGTTGCTGCGATGTTTAATGATCTCATGATGGTTCTCCTAGATTTTAAGATTCGGTTGCGTAGGTGTTGCTGGTTTTGCGCTCTAAGTCGTATAAGGCTTCAATAAACTTGGAGGTGCTTTCGGCAGTACGGGTTGTTTGCAGCATTTCAACAATTTCAACGACGGTTTGTACGTTTGATTCCTCAAGTGTTCCCTGCATCATACGCGAATTTTCTGGTGCTTGAGGTAGCTGATCGCCCGCATCATAGACTCCGTTAGCAATCGGAACGAGTGTCTGACGATTCTGGAACTCTACCATGCCAATGGTTGAGAACTGCTCGCCATTCACAAGCATCGTGCCATCTTCACCCACATCAATGGTGCGTGTTTCTTCATCAATTTGAATGGGTTGCCCGCCATCATCAAGAAGTGGCATACCCTCTGTGTTCACGATTGTACCGCTGCCATCAATTTGAAAACTCCCGCCACGTGTATACATAGGGCGACCATTGGCCGTTTGCACCATGAAATAACCATCACCTGAAATCGCAAGATCCAGTGGGTTTTCTGTGACGCGTAACGATCCGGGGCGTGTATCGTGATAGGTCGCAATATCTTGGGTGAACGCCATTTTGTGATGATTGCCATCATCGACAAGATAATCATTGAACATCATGCGTTGTGCTTGAAAGCCAACCGTATTCGCATTCGCAATGTTGTGCGCGAGGGTATTCATCTTACGAAACGCCGCCGACTGCCGTGACAAAACGATGTAAATGCTATTATCCATAAAAAATCTTCCTCCAAATATCGTATTTCATTATGCATGAAGCGTGCCAGATAAGGCATTAGCTCAGTGATTATTCGGAGGCGTTGGTTTGTTATTTTTTTGTTGACGAGGCCGCTTTTTTTTTTTTTTGCTATAATCATCAACGAACCTTAATACATATACTATTTCTTAGTGAATGCAATGTATATTAAGGGCGTGGTTGTTGTAAAAAATACAATCACGCACCAACCATTTGTTTTGTTTTTTCTCAGCCCTTGAATAAGGCTGACTTCATGTCGGTTTCGATGTCTACAATAGTAAGGATGGTAACATCATGGCGATTAACTTTGTGTTGATTGGTAGCTACGTTGCTTCGATTGTTGCGAATGATGTGTATAACGTTGATTTCAATGGGTACTACATCTCTGTTTTGCGTGAGTTAACCCGGGGCGGTCGCGATTCTAAGCAAGGTTTGTCCGGGCTGAAGAAGATGACCAACAGTCTGCTCAAGCGTAATTTTTTGCTTGCGTTAGATTCTTTGGAAGAATTAGCCGAGCGTTCATTGGATGATGCGGTACGCAAACAGAAGATTGAAACAATCATTGAGCTTTTTCAACAGTCCTATCATGGGTTTCGTGAACATGATGACTTGTCTGAATATGAAGCAGAATCAGCCGCTTATTGCGCTGTTTTGTTTTGTATTCTGCATGATCGTCCTGCTGCGAATAAATGGTTTGGTCGCGCTGTTGAATCCTATACTGCATTGGCATCACTGGTCTATGACTCTGATGTTGAGTGGTATAACTGGATTTCGCGTCGCGCTACTATCCAAGAGAAGCGCATTGATGAATTGCGAAGCAAATCTTCGCTCTCTCCCTATGAGAAGCTGGATTTGATGTCCTTGGAGTTTAATCGCGATCGATATAAGAGAGCGATTGAGCCATTCACAGCACTAGAAAAGCCATTGGGGCATTATATGCTGCGTGGTATTGAGTCGGCGCGTGCCAAGCTCACTGGCGTGCCAACCCCAGATGAACATGAAGCGGAGATGCGTGCAAAGGTTGCCCAAAAGGTGCTGGAAGCGCAAAACGCGATTGTGGAACTGAAGAAGATGCAAGAAATGGTTACCGCATAGCCTAAATCTTGTGAAAATATAGCACTATATCTCATTTTAGTTGTTGATAAAATCAGCAAATGAAATGAGAAAGTGCTATATTGGTTCACTATCTTTGGTTGTTCATCCAAAATGAATCTTGGTTCGACTGAGGTCATAAAAAAAGCTCCACTTTGTTGGAGCTTTTTTTTATTTCATCGCTTGATACGATGGCTTATGCTAAACCTAATGCCACCAGTTTATTATTATGCTCTCTCATTCGCTTGCGGAACTCTTCTTGTTCCCGAACGCGATCTTGGAAATAGGTGGTTATATCAGGGTTCTGCACCCCTGCTGCTCGCTGGGTGTCCAAATAGTGTTGTTGCGCCTGATCGCTTTGATGCTGCATAAACGCCAGACCCGCAATCCCTACTGCCACTACTCCTAATGCAACAAAACTACTATGAACATTCATATGTAATATACTCCTACAAAGAATGTATTATATAGCAAAACACATTTTTGTGCAAATGACAGTTTGATGAACGCTATTTTTCCCCGAAAGAGCCAAAAAATCATAGAATTGCGTCAAATAATATCGTTCAAATACAGCGCGATAATAAAAAAATGCAAAAAACACGAAAAAAGTTATTGACGGGAGTGGTGATTGTGGATATAACAAGCCTCCCAAGACGATGGGACGCAACGAAACGGAAACGCAAGTTGCTGATGATAGAAAAGTGAAGATAACATATTTTCCTGACCAACATTATTGTGTGTGTAGTCTGCACGGTTACACAGCAAACATAATAATTTTGAGTCGATGCAAATAAATAACAAGGTATCGTTTTAATACGAATCGTATAGAGCTTTTTTGTTCTGTACGACAAGCAACTCAAGTGAATTAAATATAATAAGAGCATTTGGTGGATGCCTTGGCAATGGCAGGCGATGAAGGACGTGATACGCTGCGATAAGCGTCGGGGAGCTGCGAATAGGCTTTGATCCGACGATTTCCGAATGGGGGAACCCATCTTTGTGATGTGTATTTAGTACCTAGCGAATAGCTAGGTATCGATTACTCATCACGTAATAAGATATTTATATCTGAATACATAGGATATAAAAGCGAACCTGGTGAACTGAAATATCTAAGTAGCCAGAGGAAAGGACATCAATTGAGACTCCCTTAGTAGTGACGAGCGAACGGGGATCAGGCCAGTGGTTATGTGGATGTAAGTGGAATGCGCTGGAAAGTGCGACCATAGTGGGTGATAGTCCCGTACACGTAAGATAAACATAATCCATGAGTAGGGCGGGGCACGTGAAACCCTGTCTGAACATAGGGGGACCACCCTCTAAGCCTAAGTACTCGCCATTGACCGATAGTGAACAAGTACTGTGAAGGAAAGGTGAAAAGTACCCCGATGAGGGGAGTGAAATAGACCTGAAACCGAATGCTTACAAACAGTTGGAGCGGACATTGATCCGTGACAGCGTACCTTTTGTATAATGGGTCAGCGACTTACATTATCTAGCAAGCTTAAGCCGATAGGTGTAGGCGTAGCGAAAGCGAGTGTTAACTGCGCGTTGAGTTAGATGATGTAGACCCGAAACCAAGTGATCTATCCATGGCCAGGCTGAAGGTGCGGTAACACGCACTGGAGGGCCGAACCCACGTCTGTTGAAAAAGACGGGGATGAGCTGTGGATAGGGGTGAAAGGCCAATCAAACTTGGAAATAGCTGGTTCTCCGCGAAAACTATTTAGGTAGTGCGTCGGATGAATACCTTGGGGGGTAGAGCACTGGATGGACTAGGGGGGCCCAAAGCCCTACCAACTCTAACCAAACTCCGAATACCCAAGAGTACTATCCGGCAGACAGACTATGGGTGCTAACGTCCGTAGTCGAGAGGGAAAAAACCCAGACCTACAGCTAAGGTCCCCAAATCGTGGTTAAGTTGGGAAGCATGTGAGATGGCCATAACAACCAGGAGGTTGGCTTAGAAGCAGCCATCCTTTAAAGAAAGCGTAACAGCTCACTGGTCTAAATAAGCTGTCTTGCGGCGAAGATGTACCGGGGATTAAACCACGTACCGAAGCTTAGGGCTTGCATAGCAAGCGGTAGCGGAGCATTCTGTAAGCCTGTGAAGGCGCATCGTGAGGTGTGCTGGAGGTATCAGAAGTGAGAATGCTGACATGAGTAGCGACAAACAGAGTGAGAAACTCTGTCGCCGAAATCCCAAGGGTTCCTGTCTTATGCTAATCAGGGCAGGGTTAGTCGGCCCCTAAGGCGAGGCAGAAATGCGTAGTCGATGGGAACACGGTTAATATTCCGTGACCTGAAGGTGGTGACATATCACGCAAATAGTGCAATCTTATTGGATTGATTGTGCTGTGAAGTGGTATCAGGAAACAGCCCCTTCATATAGACCGTACCCGAAACCGACACAGGTGGGATGGTAGAGTATACCAAGGCGCTTGAGAGAACGATGCTGAAGGAACTAGGCAAATTGCACTCGTAACTTCGGAAGAAGAGTGACCTCTTTTAAGGCAACTTTTAAGAGGTGGCACAGAGCAGGGGGTGGCGACTGTTTATTAAAAACACAGGGCTCTGCGAAGTCGTAAGACGACGTATAGGGCCTGACGCCTGCCCGGTGCTGGAAGGTTAATGAAAGCTGTGCAAGCAGTGGACTGAAGCCCCAGTAAACGGCGGCCGTAACTATAACGGTCCTAAGGTAGCGAAATTCCTTGTCGGGTAAGTTCCGACCCGCACGAATGGCGTAACGACTTCCCCGCTGTCTCCAGCATCGACTCAGCGAAATTGAATTCTCCGTGAAGATGCGGAGTTCCCGCGGTCAGACGGAAAGACCCCGTGCACCTTTACTATAGCTTTACATTGGTATTAGGCAATTCATGTGCAGGATAGGTGGGAGACATTGAAGGAGAGGCGCAAGCCTTTCTGGAGTCATCCTTGAGATACCACCCTTGAATTTCTTGATATCTAACCACGACCCGTGAATCCGGGTTTGGGACCATGTATGGTGGGTAGTTTGACTGGGGCGGTCGCCTCCCAAAGTGTAACGGAGGCGTGCGAAGGTAGGCTCAGGACGGACAGAAATCGTCCTTTAGAGTGTAATGGCATAAGCCTGCCTGACTGCGAGACTGACAAGTCGAGCAGAGACGAAAGTCGGTCATAGTGATCCGGTGGTTCCTCGTGGAAGGGCCATCGCTCAACGGATAAAAGGTACGCCGGGGATAACAGGCTGATACTGCCCAAGAGTCCATATCGACGGCAGTGTTTGGCACCTCGATGTCGGCTCATCTCATCCTGGGGCTGGAGAAGGTCCCAAGGGTATGGCTGTTCGCCATTTAAAGAGGTACGTGAGCTGGGTTTAG
>RDXO01000020.1 GCA_004292675.1 Alphaproteobacteria bacterium
GCTGTATCTGTGCCATAGCCCTTCTCCTTTAGCCAGTTGATTACATTCTGCCACATTATGGCATCTGATGCAACCCAACCTGACGGGGATGGACATATATGAATATTTTACTCTCCCGCTTGCGGGGGAGTCCAAAAATCAAGGGTTTTCAACGAAAAACCGCAGATGATTGGGTGGGGGGGGGCATAAGACCAAATACATAGCGTGAAATATTGACATAATGCGAGAGGTAGCAAATCAAATTCGTCATTCCTGCTTTAGGCAAGCATCCGGCAACATTAGTAAGACACCCGCGTGCGCGTAAAGCATATTTTTGGTCAACCGACTACATATGTGTTGATAGAGCCGCCCAATAAAATCTTTTTTCATAAGGCGAGAAGCGTGGTTTTTAATAACCATGGCTTAAATAGTACATAGACGTACATGAGTTTTTAGTGCGGGCAAACAATCGTGATGTGCTGACCATAAGAAGGAGATTCCAACCAACTCCTAACGAGTCTTGAAAAAGACCACAACCATAGTGGTTGCGGTCTTTTTCAGAATCGGTGCTACCTTAAAATGTCCTTGAGCGGAATCACCTGCAGAGACATATCTTCGCCCTCCATAACAACTGTTTTCACTTTAGAATCATACTTAGATCTAGAACCAGAACCAGAATTGGAGCTAGAGCTAGAGCTAGAGCTAGAGCTAGAATTGGAATCAGCGTTGGAGTTAGAGCCAGCGTTGGAGTTAGGATTGAAGCCAATCATAATATCAGTGGGTTTGTGTACAAAAAAAATAGTTCAGACTTAAACATATCATGTTTTTCAAAGTAACGCAACAATAATTTTCTCGCTTAATGTTGAAATACACCAGTCACTATCCTATATATTGAAACGCCACGCACTGTGCCTTTCATGCATCATATGCGCAACTTTATGCACGGGCGGTTTATTTTTCTTACCACCAAACCCAAGGCAATCACTAGAGTTTAGCATAAATACATTTTTTCATAAGAAATAATTTGAGATACATTAACCTGTTTGTAACCTGCAATCCGTATAATCAAGATTATAGGTGAAGATATACAAATTATTAGGTTACTATCATGGTTTCATTGCAAACATTGGGGCAAATGCAGGAGTCCTACAGCACCATAGAGGATCAGTTGCGCCGAAAAAGTGCCCTAAGCCTCCCGCTTTCCACAAAAGCGCAGGTCGTGAAGGCGCAAACATTGAACCAACATGGCAGGATCGATGTACGCACCCTTACCTTAGAATCGAATCTTCGTCTTAGCGCGAAAAAAGACCCGATCATACAGAACAATTTGGCACGCGGTCAAACCATGATGGATGTTGCCGATGGGGGCTTAAAAGAAATAGGGAGCATCATCACGAAGATGGAATCACTTGTGCAGCAAAGTGCTTTAGCCACCACAACCACCAGCGAACGCGCCATGCTTCATGCTGAGTTTATGCACCTACGCGATACCATAACGACGACGGCACAAACCACCAAATTCAATGGTATGGAATTAATCAGCGGTCAACGTGGCGATCCCTTAATCATCACTCCGAATGCGGCAACAGGGGCAGGATCAAACTTAACGGGAACAAATGCAGCAGAATTTCTCACAGGGACAGCCAATGATGATACCCTAAATGGTGGCGCGGGAAATGATATTCTCACAGGCAATGGTGGCGATGATCTTTTTCTCGATCAAAGCCAAGTAGGGTTCACGGCGGTGACAGGTCGAATCTATGATTACACTACGGCAGGCTCAGTTACAAACCCAGCTCAGGCATCTACCATTGCTGCTGGGACTCCAAGAGCGCAATTTACTGCCACAAGAATAGATTATCGACAAGGTTCATTTGATCACGTTAAACGCTTTTTGAATTATAATGGCAATACAGACGGAAATTCTCTTACTGGCGATACCGCATGGGTAAATTCAAACCATTCCAATGAGACGGTAGTCTATGCAATGGAGGGTTTTCTCTGGTCTGCCACGGCTGGAACATTTACTATGTCCATTCAAGGTAATGATGGATTCCGACTTAGAGTCAATAACACTACGGGTACTACAAACGGCACAAACAATACTATTATAATGGACGGTGGCAGTGGCACTAGAACAAATACGAACATGGTATTTAATCAAGGCTGGAACAGCTTTAATCTAATATATTATGAAAATACAGGTAATGATTTTCTCCATATTACGCACAATATAGGCGGGGGAGCTATGCGTACCCTTGATAACACCGTCATGTCAGGCACGCAGGCTTCTGCCGTCAATGGCGATGATACGTTTACTGGCACGCAAACAGGCTATGATATTGTGCAGTTCAGTGGCAATCGCGCCGATCATACCATTACACAGATTTCTGATCGCGTCTTTCGCGTACAAGATAACCGCGTCGGCTCTCCCAATGGTACGAACATTCTCAACGATATTGATATTGCACGTTTTGCTGATGGCGATCATCAATTCACCTATTATAATCCTAAAACCATTACCCTACACATCAACGAAATCACAGGTGATAAAATTATCTATGAAGTACTTGATGCACGCAGCAGCGCACTATTTGAGCGCAGCAACATATCTCTACTCACACAAGCGGAAGCAACATCAACCCTTAGCGATATAAGCAAGGCAAGGGAGTTACTTGCACAACATGAAAATTATGTTGCGGGCATACAATCCGATCTGCATTCAGTCAGCACACAACATGACACAATCGTCAATGCAAACAAACAATCCTATCATACAACGCACCACCTTCTAGGTGATGTTCCATCACATACACGCGATTATTTGAATCAATTTAGTGGCAAAGAACTCATCCAAGCACAAATGGGGCATACCCATGAAGATGCTTTGAGGCAGTTACTTATGTCCTCACTGATCGACACAAAAACATTGCATTGATAATGTCGCATTAATTTTAGCTTTTACCCTACCCCCCTCGTCTTTCACTGTCACATCTTAGCAAAAATGTATGAAGAAAGAATTACCACGCTTAAAAATAAATTATCCAACTAAAACAAAAGGTTAGAACTATGGTTACTTTTCAATCACTCCGCCATCTGACGCGCACACAAAGCCTGATGGAAACACAACTCAAAGAACGTACTCCTCTACACGATTACAATATTCTCAAAACACCAAACGTAAATCAAACAACCTTCACTCCGTTTGAAATTCCCCTCGCATCCCACACCGAGCGCGCCATGCGTCAAACCGTTGCACGGGCGCAAACCCAGATCAATGTTGCTGATGAAGGGCTACATAACATCGGTCAAGCATTGCAGCGTATGCACGCCATTGCCAATGAAAGCTCCCTAGAAACAACATCGGATGATGCACGTGCGATGCTGCACACTGAATTTATGCAGCTCCACGATCATATCGCACATATTGCGCATACAACCGAATTTGAGGGAATGCATCTACTTAATGGCAACCAAGTGCTTGATGCAAGCAGCGAGGCATTCTTTGATCGCGCCACTATGTCTGTCGAAACGCAATCAGAAGCCGAGCAAACCGTTACAGATACATCTAAAGCACTGCATCTGCTCACAGAAAAACAGAGCTATATTGCCCAGCGTCGCGCCAATATCAACTTCACACCTACCGAACTCAGCAACAATGACAATCCAGCAACCACTGCGCCTATCACAGGCAATAATGCGCCGCCTCCACAACTACCGTCAGAATTTGCGCAATTATTCAATCAATGGAATCCCACAGAAATGATCCAAGCGCAAGGAGGGCGCACACAACAAGAGCCGTGGAGGGAACTGCTTATGTCCTCACTCTTTGGGAGATAATGCAAAAGCACCATAAATCATACGCTTATAGTGCTTTTACTGTTATATAACTACCACGTCATGCTTGGCGTAAGGCAGGCATCCAGAACAACGGCTCTCGCTGGACTCCTGCTCTTAAGCAGGAGTGACGCATATGTTCTCTTAAGAAACAAACTCAAAATCACTCGCACTCAACAGATTCACAACATTCCCAAATAATTCTACCTCAAATGCACCATTATCAGATGCAATCACCGTCTGCCATTTTGTCGCATTAAAACTAATGTTCAGATCAGACATGCTGCGAACTCCTGTCTGTTGCGTGAGACGGAGAATATCTTGTGTATCAGTGAAATCACTGATGCGATGACGACCTGCGCCTTCAAAGATAAACACATCATTACCTGCTCCGCCTTCTAATAAGTTTGCACTCGAGCGCGCACTTACCAGCACATCATTACCTACGCCACCATAGACACTATTATTCCCTGAACCGCTATACAGCATATCATTGCCAGCTTCGCCATTGATAATATCCGCGCTTTCATTGCCATAGATCACATCATTGCCTTCCCAACCAAAGAGCGAGTCATTGCCTGAGCCGCCATAAAGCGTATCATCGCCCAAATCACCACCTAAGCGATCATTACCCTGTTCACCATAGATCAGATCATTGCCTGTCCAGCCCCAGATCGAATCATTACCTGCACCGCCATAAAGCGTATCATTGCCAGAATCACCCTTGACTAGATCATTGCCAGACTCACCCGCGATGAAATCATCACCTTCACCACCTACTAGGGAATCATGGTGTTCACCGCCATAAAGCGTATCATTGCCCACACCACCGTTCAAAGTGTCATTACCAACGTCACCCCCAAGGAAATCATTGCCTTGTTCACCGAAGAACAGATCATTGCCCGACCATCCATAGATCGTATCATTGCCTGCACCACCATACACCGTATCATTGCCTGCATCAGCAAACACAACATCATTACCCGCTTGAGCAAAGGCGGCATCATTGCCCCCCCCCAGCGCGATGGTATCATTGCCTTGCTGCCCAATGCGTACATCCATGGCATCACTACCATTCATCACCAAGCCCGTTGTGGTGTCACCATTGGCTTTTTTCATGGCTTCAGGTTTAATTCTTTGCGCCGTTTGAACATTGATTGGCACTTCAATATCACTCAATGCCCGATCCGTAATAAGCGGAATATAATTAGGCGATAGCTCCAACAACTTATCCACAACATAGGATTGAATCTTCGGATCGGATGGATATTCAATACCCAACACAAATTTATCCGCATTCAATGCTTGCTGTATATATTTCAGATCAAAGCGCGACCACGCAGGATAAAGTTGATTATCCAGCGTCAAGATCGCTTCTTTTACCACGCCATCAAGAGCATTCAACAACCGCGTATTCGGAGCGAACTCAGCATTAATATCAATAATTTTCTCTCTATTGGCATTAAAAAGCATCAGCGGGTTATTCGGAATAATCTTGAAATCAGGGTTGATTTTTTTCGCAAATTCAGAGGCACGCACGATAAAATCTTCCATCTCTTGATAAACATCCTTGTTCACCAAGCCACGTGCGCGATCTGCTTCATACGCAGCCTTGACATCAGGAAATAAAAATGCATCCGTCACATCAAACACCACACCTTCATAGCCACGTAGCATGATATTATTAAGCAAATTACTAAGCACTTGTTGTTGCCAACCTTCATGCCAATATTTAACACTATACGCGCTATCAAAACCGTTTTGTCCATTGCCAATCAGATATTCAGGGGGCTTCACATCCCAATTTGCGGAATATTCACGCGCTCTGCGTCCTTGCCCGAACTCAAGGTAGGAAACTAACGTTTTTCCATCGGAGGACAGATCGGAAATCTGCTCTACGGTGAGCTTGCTTTCATCCTTATCAACGACCCATAATTTTGTGTCACTTGCTTTGATGCTATTATAAGTAGCATTGATGAGTTGGTACATATAAGGTGATTCAGCCATAAAAATTCTCTTAAGGGTATAGGTTAGTGTTTAATTTTAATTAACAAGATACATCACTTCTAACATATTTTTTCCTTAGCGTCAAGAGTCTCCTTTGATAAAATCAGCGAATTGCAACCCTTCACATTATGTAAATATTTCATGCTATGCATTCGATCTTATGCTCCCCCGCCTGCGTGGGAGTAAACCATCCATATCTCAAGAATGATGATAAGAAGCATCACTATTTTCACTAGACAAACGCATAGAAAAACGGCATACTGTCCGCCTTATGACGATGAGTTTTGCCAAATTAATTTTGATTGTGTTCGTACTGTTGCTGTTTTTTGGTGCAGGGCGTTTGCCTCGTTTAATGTCCGATGTCGGTCGGAGCATTCGCGCTCTGAAAGATGGTCTGAAGGATGAGAAAAAGCCCTCAATCCCTGAAGATACGGCATCCCTTACAACGCGTCCTTCTGATGACGTTTAAGAACACCCATGACGATTGTGCGCCTTGCCCGCTTATGCGTACCCGTAATAGTGGATCGCCTCTTTGATTATGAAATCCCTGAGGATATGAATCTTGATCTTGGGGCGTTGGTGCAGGTTAATTTTGCAGGACGCATGATGTGGGGCGCGGTGTGGGAACTCGCCACCATTCCACGATCTGAAGCGCATCCCAAGCTCAAACCCATCATCGCCCATTATGCCCATCTCCTCCCCCTAACGGCATCGTTACGGCATTTTCTCACGCTGTGCGCCCAATATAATTGCACACCACTCGGTATGATGCTCAAATCATCTTGCCCCCATATGGATGCACAGCAAACCGAACCAACAGAACGCTGGATATGCCTTGTGCATCGTGATATTCCTGCATCGGCAGCCCGCACTAAACTCTTTGATCTATTGCACGAGGGGAGCAAACCCTATAGCGAAGTGCGCGAGGCAGGCATATCGAGTGCAGTGTTGCGCAGCGTTGAAGCCTTAGGCGCGATACGTTATGAGGATCGAGTGCGCACCACCTTGCCCCCTCCGCCCTTATGCGTACACGCCCCTACCTTAACCCACGCCCAAAGAGAAGCAGCAGATCGCTTAATTGCAGCACAACATGAAGGCTATCAATGCTTTATGCTAGACGGCGCAACGGGTTCGGGCAAAACGGAAGTATTTTTTGAAGCAACCGAAGCTGTGATCCGCGCTGGTAAACAAGCCGTGCTATTGCTTCCTGAAATTGCTTTATCGCTCGGCATCCAACAACGTGCGGTGCAGCGTTTTGGCATTGAACCCGTCTTATGGCATTCATCACAAACCCCGTCACACCGCATTCGTGATTTACGGCGCATCCTGAGTGGTGAGGCGCAACTCATCATTGGCGCACGTTCTGCCTTATTTCTGCCCTATCCACATTTGGGTCTGATTGTCATTGATGAGGAGCATGAAAGTTCCTACAAACAAGAAGATGGTGCGCATTATCACGGGCGCGATATGGGCTTGCTGCGTGCGCGTATTGAGGGCATACCGATCGTTCTGGCTTCTGCCACTCCTTCTCTTGAAACATGGCACCATTGCCAAGAGCAACGCTATCACAGCATCATACTTGAACGTAGAGCAGAGCAAGCCCTGCTGCCCGTCATTCATCGCGTTGATATGCGCAAAGAATCCTTACCAAAACAACGCTGGATTTCTACCCCGCTACACAACGCCATACAGCGTGGCTTAGCTGCCAACACACAAAGCCTACTCTTTCTCAATCGTCGTGGCTATGCACCCTTAACCTTATGCCGTTCCTGTGGTCATCGCTATGAATGCCCCAGTTGCTCCGCGTGGCTTGTGTATCACGCCCAGCATCAGCATCTTCTGTGCCATCATTGCGGTCTCACCACACCGCTTCCCCCAACCTGCCCTTCATGTGGCGCATCGCATGATCAATTATCGATGGTAGGGGTGGGTATTGAACGCATTGCGGAGGAAGCGCGCACCTTATTTCCTGAGGCACGCTTATGCGTTTTAAGCGGTGATTCTCATGATAAAACCCATGAAATGCAGCACGCATTGGATAGTATGCAGCGCAATGAGGTTGATATTATCATCGGCACGCAATTACTCGCAAAGGGGCATCATTTCCCTCACCTTGCTTGCGTTGGGGTCATTGATGGTGATAGCACCGCCATGGGTAGTGATGTGCGTGCTATGGAAAAAACCTATCAATTACTGCATCAATTAGCGGGACGTGCAGGGCGTGAACAAGTGCGAGGCGAGGTGTACATCCAAACCTATCAACCCGAAACTCCGATGATGGATGCCCTATGCTCATGGGATCGTGATCGGTTCATGCGCTTAGAATGCGAAGAACGGCGCAAAGCATCCATGCCCCCCTATAGCCGCCTAGCCAGCCTCATCATTGAAGGTCGCCCTGAAGAAGAAGTGCAGCGCATTGTCAAAGAGGCGCAAAAAAACCTCCCCCATGTTGAGGGCGTGCATGTGTTTGGGCCTGCCCCCGCTCCCTTATATAAATTACGCAATAATTATCGCTATCGCTTTTTGTTAGTGGGTGGCAAACGAACGGCGTTGCAGCCTATCATCAAAGCGTGGTGCGCGACCATAAATCCCCCCAAAACCGTACAGCTCCGCATTGATATTGATCCCATTTCGTTTGTTTAGATATTTCTAGTCACGGCACAGGGATGATAAAAAATATGTACATTACCAAAAAAGGTAAGTATAAATTAACTATTGTACTGCTATACTGTAACAGTACTTCCTTTCGCTATAGCTACCCTTTGAATTATGGAAACTACCACGTTACGTGTTCGAGTTCCGATCTCCAGCCCTATATGCGCAAAAATACCCACTTATGATGCCGACACACCTTCCCTCAAGGAAGCTGGGGGTATCGTAATAAGAAGCTATTTGCAAGGTCATGCTTTGCGATTTTCGAGCAACTTAACAGCGGTAGCCGCATATCACCCGCATGTGAATGCACAAAATTACAGTCATTTTTTTCTGACTCCGACGAGTCACGATTTTTTTTGGGCAAAAAACGCTCCCGAAGGTTTGTTTTATGAAATGATCGATGCGGGGTTAGTTTGGCTTAAGAACCAACAACCCAATGAAAAACGCGTGATTATTTTGAATGAAACCGCCCCAGAGCGAGTAAAGACTCCTCAAGGGGGGTTACGTTCCCAGCCTTGGGAACATATACATTGCATATCTTTTTCTGAAATAGAAAAAGATCAAGAGGTCGAAGAGGTTGAAGTCGAATGCGCAGAAACCGAAGTGGAAAATGACGCGAGTACGGTAGTACGCACTTTACGCGAAATGCCGTATGATAATTTTTCTGCAGCTTTTTCTAAAGCTGACGAAGATCATGTGCGGTTACATTTAGTAACTGGAGCAAGCGATCCTTGGATCTTGTTCGGTGTGAAGCCTGCAAGAATATTTTCAGAGGATCTTGAGGGTCCATGCCCTAAATATGTTGGTCGCAGCTTAAAGGCTGCACGTGATTTGGCAATACGTCAACGCATGAGCCAACAATGATATAGATTTCCTCCTTAAAGCCTGTGCTTAAGGGGGGAATCTATATTATGCGTTTAGCACCGACAAATCTCCCCCATCCGTCTTTATCTATTGAGGTGCAGTACATTATGTGCTAAGTATGGCGTGATATGCTACGATCTGCTCCTCCGCCCTATAAGGTTGTTTTATGACGAATATGCCTCTAAATCATCAGAATGAACAAACAAAATTAGGTATTTTACCCCTTCAGATGCACAACACCCAAACAGGACATCAGCATACCAACGATTTTATTGATTCATTATTTTCTTGGAGTACAGGCGTATCCGCTGCTATTGCGGCAACACCCCTTGCACTACAGCAATTTGGCATTGGCGTGAGTGAGCATGTCAAGAAGTTGGATACGGGTTTATGTTGTGAACTCATCCAAAATGCCACCAAAGACACACCATGGCTTCAGCATGAGCATTGGAGCAAACGGCTTGATGGTAGCACAGAAACAGTCTATGGCGTTGCGGGATGGGCATCAGGACTACTAAGCCATGTACCATGTGGCGAACAGATGCTACAACTAGAACAAGCTCTGCTAAAAAAATTAGAAGTATTACCCTTCATCAAAGAAGGTTCTGCCGATCATCTGGATGTGAGCATCCACCCCCTAGCGCGTGGCGGATTAATGAATGCATTGGTCGCGGGTGGCATCATCATGATGGGTCATTTCGGTGGCAAAATAATGGATCATGTGCATGTACAGCGTCGTATGCAGGAAGCCCAAGATTATGGCGCAAGTGAAGAAACCTTGGCACAGATTGCACAGGAACGCAGCGCACTTGGGCGCATCACGCAAGATGCATCCAAATTGCTTGGTTTTGGCGTGCTTATTCCTGCTATTTTACCGGGCGTTGGTCATGCATTGCTCTCATTAAGTAGCACGATGGGGATTGATACCTATGCCTCCCATATGCTCGCTGATGGCATATCAACCAACATAGGCGAAGGACCCGCAACTGCATTAGCGGCTTTTCTCGGGAAAAATCCCGGTAGCTGCAAAGGAACAACAAAATTAACGGATGCACTCGAAAGCAGCCTTCTTTCGCAGCTTTGTTGCGTTGTTCCTGCCATCACAGCGGCGATTCCTGCCCTAGCGAATGTTGCACTAAATCAAAATAAAACCTATATTTATATGCCCGAAGACATCACCCCCTATGATGCGAAACACCATGCCGATATACCCGATAAAGAAGCCCTAGCCCATCTTTCTGAGGAGATATTGCTGCAACGCTATAAAAGCAATCAGTTTCACATTGATAATACCAAAGCCTCGCTTGATGCCACCAGTGGGCTACGTACCATGCTAAAAACAGGTAGTGCGCTTGCAGCAACGGTGGGGACGGTCGCACTTTCTCAGCATCTGATGCAGCGTGATGCACCCAGCACAGATACAGAAAATCCACAGGAACAACTAAATGAGTTAAAGAATAGAATTACCCCTCATGGCGTTCCGGCCACCAAACATGATGTCACCACATCCCTAACCAAAGATCATAATGGCTCTACACTCAAAGCACATATTCCGCCTTATGATTCAAGCAATGTCGATAATAGCCCTGATTTTATCTCGATGCAAACGGGGAGGGATTGTTGCCCCGGCACTGTCTATGTGCGCAAAGATAATGTCGAAAACTATATCAAAGCAACTTCTGGTGAGGCGGCATCCGAAGAAAACAATCCACATATCACTACCAATCGCACATTATTATCTGGCGGTGTCTCGGGTCTTTTGGGTGCAGCAACCTACAAAGCGGTAGAACATGTTGTAGATGGCGCGTCTCATAAAAAAATAGCCCAATTAGAGCGAGAAAATTCTGTTATTGATACCATCCTTGCCACCAAAAACGCCCAAAAAACGGCAACTCATACAGATCGCCTTGCCCAACAAGAGGCGCAACCCCTATTTGCACAGGCGCGTTAATCTATGCTTCAAGCCTCCTCCCTCTTCGTACATCATCACGCCCCATGCGAGGGTATCTCTGCTTTAGGGCGTGCATGGTCATGGCGCAATGACGATGCTGCCTTGGTCGCGGATATGGTGCGTTATTTGCAGATTCCTGAATTACTTGCTGCCTTATTAGCGGGGCGGGGGCAAAACCTTGATAGCGCATTGGATTATCTCACGCCCTCACTAAAACACGCCTTGCCTGATCCCCTGCATCTGCACGATATGGAGAAGGCGGTAACGCGGTTGATTCACGCAATCGAATCAAATGAACGCATCGTAATTTTTGGGGATTATGATGTGGATGGCGCAACCTCTACTGCATTGATGATCCACTATTTGCGCGCCGTGGGTGCTGATGTCGGTTATTACATCCCTGATCGTCACACAGAGGGCTATGGTCCAAACAGTGCAGCCTTATTGAAATTAAAAGAAGAAGGCACATCGTTGGTGGTAACGGTCGATTGTGGTGCGGTATCTTTTGCTCCCTTAGCTGATGCTCATGCTGCGGGTCTCGATGTGATTGTGGTGGATCACCATAAAGGAGCTGCGGAACTCCCCAAAGCTGTAGCGGTGGTGAATCCCAACCGCTTGGATGAGATGTCGAACTATCGCCATTGCGCTGCGGTGGGGGTGGTGTTTTTGTTACTGATTGCTCTCAATGCACGTTTACGCACCATGGGATATTTCAGCACGCGCTCCGAACCAAATTTGATGCAGTGGCTCGATTTAGTCGCTATTGGCACAATCTGTGATGTGGTATCACTCACCACACTAAACCGCGCCTATGCTGCACAAGGATTGCGTGTGGCATCCTATCGTCGCAATATGGGGCTTACAGCATTGCTTGATCATGCAGGTGTGCATGGTGAAATCACTGCCTATCACGCAGGTTTTGTTATAGGGCCACGCATCAATGCAGGAGGGCGCGTTGGTGCTTCTGATTTAGGGGTGCGTTTGCTCACCTCGGAAAACCCCAAAGAATGCGCTGAGATTGCTGCGCAATTAGGTCTCTATAATCAAGAACGGCAAGCCATTGAACAAACCGTCTTAGATGCTGCTTTAGCGGAGGCAGAAAAGCAAGTCAACGCCCCGATGATGTGTGTGGCAGGGGATGGATGGCACGCGGGTGTCATTGGTATTGTCGCAAGCCGCCTCAAAGATCGCTATGATCGCCCTGCTATTGTCATTGCCTTTGAAGGCGAGAAAGGCAAGGCAAGTGCGCGTTCCGTTGCAGGGATTGATATTGGTGTGGCTATTGTCCGCGCCCGCGAAGAAGGCATTATTTTAGAAGGCGGAGGGCATAGCATGGCGGGAGGTTTTAGCCTGACCCGCGCACAATATGATGAAGCTGTAGCGTTTTTTCACCATTATTGCGAAGCACCGATGCGCGCTTATGTTGAACACCGCACCCTCAAACTTGATAGTGCTATCACCTGCGCCATGGTCAACGCGAACACCATCGCGCAATTAGAACGTGCGGCTCCCTTTGGTGCAGGCAACCCCTCTGGGATGTTCATGCTCCGTAATGTGCGTGTTCTCAGTGTCGATGCGTTGAAAGAGCAGCATTTGCGGGTATTGGTGACGGATGTCACAGGCGCACGCGTCAAAGCCATGTGTTTTCGCGCTATTGGCACGGCACTCGGCGATATGCTCCTAGGCAGCCGTGGAAAGACCATCCACCTTGCGGGCAACCTCAAAAGTGATGTCTGGCAAGGGCGCACACAAGTGACGTTCATGATCCATGATGCCATGCAGGAGGGCGTATGATTAATTATGAAGCGATAGCCCCGATGAATTTTAGCAAAGGCGATATACGGCGTGCAGGGGAATTGCTGAAACGCACGGAATTGCGGAATACAGCAGAATATCGCCAAGCGGTGCAACTTGTGCAGACATGGCGTGGATATTATTTTTATCCACTGAACACTCTACAAGCGCATGTGCGCAACCAATTAAAACATATTGGGCAAGAACCCTATATAGGGCAACGCTTAAAACGCTTACCTACCATCATCGATAAATTGTCGCGCATCAAGGGAACGCTGGAGACGATGCAAGATATAGGAGGAATGCGGGTGCTGTGCGATGATGTGGCTTCGATGGATGCATTGATGCATTTACTGGAAAAATCACGGGCGCGCCACAAAATCAAGCGTACTAGTGACTATATAACCACACCGAAGCAGGATGGCTATCGTGGCAAGCATTTCATCTATGAAGTCTATTCCTCCTCCTCAAAAACCCCTGATTTTTTGCAGGGTATGACGGTTGAATTGCAAGTGCGCACCAGCATTCAGCATGATTGGGCAACGGCGGTGGAAGTGGTGGATATGGTCTATCATAGCTCACTAAAAACAGGCTCAGGCTCTGATGAATGGAAGCAATTTTTCTTACTTGCCAGTGCTATGGGGGCGCATTTGGAAGGGCTACCACGTCCTGCGCCATATGAACATAGTACGACTGAGGAATTGAGGCAATGTTTTTTTGAAAATAACGCAATAAGTGATTGTTTTCTTAAATTAGATGCTATTCAGCTTATTGAACCCACTACTTTGCATGATCGCTATTATCATGTGCTTGCAACTGATTATGATCAGTTGCATTCCTGTGTTTCCTTTGCGGATAAAGAAGAAGCCACTAAAGCCTATAATATGTTTGAGTCTATGAGTCCTGAATCTGGTGCTATGCATGTGGTATTAGTTGAGGCAGATGGCAAAAAACTTGCAAAAATGTATAAGAATTACTTTCACAATGTGAACAATTTTGTAGAGATGATCGATGCATTTCTTTTTAAGCATGCGCACGAATAACCTTCACCCATCCTTAAACCAACTTCCCCTATCATGAGCCTTCTATGAATCATCCTTCTCGTATATTATCTGGCATTCAACCGACTGGAAACATCCACCTTGGGAACTATCTTGGGGCGATCCGTAATTGGGTAGGGATGCAAAATGAAGCGGAATGCTTATTCATGCTTGCTGATATGCACGCGATCACCTTGCCTTATGTGCCTGCGGAGTTGCGCGCATGTGTACGTTCCACAGCAGCCTATTACATTGCGTGTGGCATTGACCCAGACAAAAGCGCGATCTTTCCGCAATCTGCCATAGCAGGACATGCCGAGCTTAGCTGGATACTCACCTGCCATACCCCCCTTGGCTGGTTAAACCGCATGACGCAATTTAAGGAGAAAGCGGGCAAACATAAGGATAACGCCTCTTTGGGTTTATATAGCTACCCTGTCTTGATGGCTGCGGATATATTGCTCTATCGTGCAACGCATGTACCTGTGGGGGAGGATCAAAAACAGCACTTAGAATTAGCACGCGATCTTGCAGGGGCGATGAATCGTTTCTATGAACAAGAACTTTTTCCGCTGCCAGAGCCGGTAATCATGAAGCAAGCTGCCCGCATTATGAGTTTGCGTGATGGCACAAAAAAAATGAGTAAATCCGATGAATCGGAACAATCGCGCATTCATTTAAGTGATAGCAACGATGCCATTGCCACAAAGATTCGCAAAGCTAAATCCGATATGCTGGAAGGTATTTCTTATGACTTAGAAGCGCGCCCCGAAGCATCTAATTTGCTAAGCATCTATGCCACCATCCAAGGCATCAGCATTGAAGAAGCACAAGCCTCATGCGGTGCGCTGAATTTCTCATCCTTCAAAGAACGGTTAGCGGAGGCACTGATTGCGCATCTCACCCCCATCCGTGAGAAATATCACCTATTGATGAATAATCCTGCTTATCTCGATGGCATTATGCATGATGGTATCAGTAAAGCCCGCATCATTGCCGATGATCATATGCGTCATATTAAAGAAGTGGTAGGGTTTTATAGTGCCTCTCACGATAGGAAATGGTAGGCTATGTTGCGTCTATTGATGCTCCCTTTTCAAATGTTTCGGATGATCCGTAAAATACTATGGCGCATCATCTGGCATTTTGTCTATTTTTTCTTGCTTAAACCGCAACGCTTGCTCTATTTCACGGCATTGATCATTGTTATCTCATGGCTGATGCCCGACAATCCATCTGGGTCATCCGCCCCTCCTCCCCTTGAACCTATCAAGCCAATGGTGGAAAAAAGCGATCAAGTCGTCAACACCCTGCCTAAGATCAAAGGCACGATACGCAATGTCAATAGTGTCTTTAACGAAAGCTCTCTTGATATCATGGGTGATATGGAACGGCATAATTATTATAAGCATTTTTATCATGTCATGACGCATGAACAGGCGGATGTGCCGTACCGCTGGAAAATATCCGATAATTTTTTTGGTTCTTTCACAGCGCAAGCCCCTTTTAAGGCGCGCTCAGGGGTGATGTGCCGCTTTTATAAAGAGCTATTATCTTACCGCGGACAACATGAATCCTTTGATGGGCTAGCCTGCCAACGCCAGCGTGGCGGGTGGTGTCGCCTACGTCCTCAAAGCGCGCACACATGCTCACTTGGCAAACCAAGCAAAATGGATATGTTTTTTAACAATTTATTCTGATTTCGTTAGAGAACGACTATAAATTTCGTCATTCTTGGCGTAAGGCAGGCATCCCTCACCATCCTTCACATTATCACACTATGCATTCGGTCTTATGCTCCCCCGCTTGCGGGGGAGCTGGTGAAGCAAGGATTTCTCAAAAGAAATCCGATGCTGAACCGTGGGGGGCGTTGAGCAGGCATCCAGAACAACCCATGATCGCTGGTATAACAAAAAGCGCGCATAACCCTACCGCGAACAAACATTATTCTGATTTTGGCTTTCTTTTCTTACGACGACGCACCGATAAATTGCTACCCCGCCCCGATAGGCTAGGATTTTCCATAAAATAACGATGCGCCGAAAAACCCTCACGATTACCGCGATGGTATGTACCATCCGAACGTAATAACCAGCTATTAGCTTCATCATTAAGATTCGCCATCATGATTTGATCAAGAATTTGCGCATGTACGGTTGGGTTAGTAATGGGAATCATCACCTCAACGCGCTTGTTCAAATTACGTGGCATCCAATCAGCAGAACCAATATACACATGTGCGTTTGGTGAAGGTAGCCCATGCCCTCCCCCAAAACAATAGATACGCGCATGTTCTAAAAACCGCCCCACAATCGATTTCACATGAATATGATCGGAAAGCCCCTTCACTTGCGGTCGCAAGCAACAAATGCCACGTACCACCAGTTGAATATGCACACCCGCTTGCGATGCTGCATAAAGTGCTTCGATAATTTCTTGATCCACCAACGCATTCATTTTTGCCCAAATTGCCGCAGGCTTTCCAGCACGCGCATATTCTGCTTCTTGATGAATCATTTGCAAAACGGACGTGCGCATATGATCAGGTGCGGGGATAAGATGGTGATAATGGCTCGGCGTGCCATATCCCGTAATGTAGTTGAAAAGATAATGGGCTTCAGTGGTCAGCACATTATTACAGGTAAAATAAGAGAGATCAGTATAAATACGTGCGGTGATGGGGTGATAATTCCCCGTACCAAAATGCACATAAGAGACAAGCGATTCACGTTCACGCCGTACCACCAGCGATATTTTCGCATGGGTCTTGAGATGTACAAATCCATACACCACCTGCACGCCCGCACGTTCCAGATTCTTTGCCCAACGAATATTAGCTTCTTCATCAAAGCGCGCCCGTAGCTCCACTAATGCCGTGACAGATTTACCCTCCTCTGCAGCACGAATCAGGGCATTGACGATCGGTGAATCATTACTCGTGCGGTATAATGTTTGCTTAATCGACACCACATCAGGGTCTTGCGCTGCTTGATTGAGAAACTGCACCACCACATCAAATGATTCATAAGGATGATGCACGACAATATCTTTTGCCGCAATGGCAGCGAAACAATCACCAGAATGTTCGCTAATGCGTTCAGGAAACCGCGCCGTATAGGGAGGAAATTTGAGATCTTCGCGTTCAATTTTGCATAATTCTGCAAGATCGCACAACCCCAACATCCCTTCCATTTCATGCACTTGCTGTATATCCGTCTCAACATGATCCATAAAGAAGTTCGTCAATGCAATCGATACAGGCTTGAGTGCTTTCACACGAATAATACGCCCACGACGACGGCGTTTCACTGCATGTTCATAATTCTGCACTAAATCTTCGGCATCTTCAGAAACTTCAAGATCGCTATCACGGACGATACGAAATAAGGTACTTTCTTCAACGCTAAATCCCGGAAAAAGCAAATACGCAAAGCGTAGCGTTATATCTTCAAGCGGCACCATATGAATCCCCGCCCCTGCATGTTTGATACGATAAAAACGATGCAATTTATTGGGAAGTGGCAAGACGCTGTTGAGTAATGTGCCTGTTTTTTGATTTTTCAGCGTATAGAGCTGCACCAATCCCAAATTAGGCAAGAACGGGAACGGGTGCGCAGGGTCAATCGCTATAGGGCTTAGTGCGGGGAAAATATCCGACAAAAAAAGCATTTCCAATGCTGCATTTTGTTCTGCACTAAGATCGCTTGGGTGCAGCACAAAAATTTGTTCTGCTGTTAATTCTTCTTTTAACTGCAACCAACATTGTTGTTGCTGCTGCAAAATGGTACGCACCGTACCGCTTAAAACCCGAAGCTGCTCAGGTACACTACGCCCATCTGGGCTAATGTTATTAATGTAGTTACGTGCTTGATCCTTCAAGCCCGCAACGCGTACCATCGTAAATTCATCAAGGTTGCTCGATGAAATAGCAAGAAAACGCACCCGTTCCAGCAAGGGTATTGTCGTATCATAAGCATAGTGCAGAACACGCTCATTGAACGCGATGGAGGACAATTCACGGTTTAAGTAACGCGTCTTAGGATCGCTAAGATCAAATTGCTCCACCACCATAGGCTTTATGCAGCATGAGACTGCACCACTCCTTTACTTTTTAACAATTCTTGTAGTTCACCCGATTCAAACATCTCACGCATAATGTCAGAACCGCCGACAAACTCGCCTTTGATGTAAAGCTGTGGAATGGTTGGCCAATCAGAGAATTCTTTAATGCCTTGACGGATTTCAGCATCACGCAACACATCCACATCCAAAACATTCACGCCCAAACGCTCCAAAATCCCAGCGGCCAATGCAGAAAAACCACATTGTGGCATTGTTTTTGAACCTTTCATGTACAGAACAACATCATGTTCTGATAATTGTTGTTGAATGCGAGCAAATACAGGGTTGGTCATAATCGTACTTCCTTGATGAACATAATATATATCGTGCATAATGATAGCACACTTATAGGCTTATGCAAGTGATAATTATACCGCGTCTATCTTCTTGTCATGCTTGGGTATCCAGCCTACTTCTTGTCATTCCTGCGAAGGCAGGAATCCAGTAACACCAGTAACCCTTCTTACGCTGGTCTAAGTTATGCAAACGACTCTACGTCATCAATCCCTTTATTATCCATCAATAATGGCAATACGATCATCAATATGCGCCAGACGTAATAAATCCCGAACCTTCCCTTGAGGGCGCATAAGACGCAAACCAATATTGAGCGATGTGCATGTTTTTTCTGTATAAAGCAACATGCCAAGCCCTGAAGAATCCATAAAATGTAATTGTTCCAGAGAAATTTCTAATTGTGATGGCTTCTGCTCGGTAATGTGCAGCAATTTTTCACGATAATGTTTGCTGTCATCATAGGTGAAACTATTGCTTAGCGAAAGCACTGCAAGATTGGGGGAAAAAGAAGATAATACAATCGACATAAAAAAACACTACTCCAACTAATTTTCTTGAGTCCTATAGTGCTTCCAAATAATTGCTGTACGTGTTCTGTACAAAATTATTTGGATAAAAGCACTATAAAACCTATGAATCTAGTATAGCAAAAGAACATTATCTTTTCCCTAATCAATTTATGGTTATATGCTATATCGATTAAATCAACCAGAGGATGTTTTATGTCGCGTCATTCAGCACCATGTTCATCATCACTCACGGAAGTAACCGCATACTCTACCTTAGACTCCAGATCGGATGTTAAAAATCCGCACTCAGGTCGGCTAATCCAGCGGGGAACTTTTCGTTTTCGCACCTTAGAAGAAAGCAAAAGCCTCGCTTTTTGGTTGGCACATAGCTATCCAGACCCCGAGCGTGCCACCTATGGACTGCACGAATTATTCACCAATGCTATTGAGCATGGCAATTTAGATATTGGCTATCAACTGAAAAGCACCTTAGTAGAAGAACATCGTTGGGATAAAGAAATTGCACGTCGCCTTAATGATGCACGCTACGCGCATCGTTATGTTGAGGTGATCTTTGTCCATGATGATGAGGGCGTGCATGTGAGCATTATCGATCAAGGCAAAGGCTTTGCTTGGGATTCCTATTTAACGATTGATCCAATGCGTATGGCGGATTTACACGGGCGTGGCATTGCCGTGGCTGCATTGATGTCTTTTGATCGCATCACCTATCATGGATTGGGCAATCACGTCACCACCTTTGTACATTCTCCAAAACACGAACATTAGTGCAGTACAGTTTTATAAATTTCTTACTATAGAGAACTTTCATGACCAGATTATGCAATGAAGCCCCGATAGATTACAGCACGCAAACCATACTTATTGTGGACGATTCTCCGACATGTCGCGCATTATTGCGTGCCTTTTTTGAACAGGTTGGCTTTACCCATATTGATGAAGCGATTGATGGAATGCAGGCGCTTGAAAAAATACACCAACACGCCCCTGATTTGCTTCTTGTGGATATGCATATGCCGCGCATGGATGGGCTTGCGCTGTGCCAATCTCTCTTTGATGATGGATTACATCACGATATTGCCATCATCATGATGTCACAATCGGTGGATATGCGCTTAAGAAGCCGTGCTTTTGAAACGGGCGTGATGGATTTCATCACCAAACCTCTTTATGAAACGGAAGTGATTGCCCGCACCTTAGCACATTTAGAAAGGCATTTGCTCAGCCGTAATGTACAAATGCATTATCTTCGTTTGCAACAAGAAATAGATGATGCCTTAAAAGTACAACGCTTCTTACTCCCCACAGATGCATTAATCGCCAACATCTATCAGCAGACCTCTATTGATGTCGCCTATCACCATCAACCCGCAAGCACCTTAGCAGGGGATTATCTTTCGATACGCAATTTAGGAAATGGAAAAATTATGCTTACCCTTGCTGATGTATCAGGGCATGGGATTGCAGCAGCACTTTATTCTTTTTCCATTCATGCCCTACTAAATCACGCCTTAGTAAGCAGTGAAGACCCTTCCGAGATTCTTTCCATATTAAATAAGCAACTTATCAACGTTATGACGGATACTTCCTTTGCAACCATGTGCATTGTGATAATTGATGGCACACATAAGCGTCTCACTTATGCGTCTGCTGCCTCACCTAAGCCCATATTAGTACGCTCTGATGGCACGATTCTCTCTCTTGAATCTACAGGAACGGTATTGGGAATGTTTGATGATGCACATTATCTTTCGGTGAACATAGAAAGCCATGCAGGAGATGTTTTGCTTCTTTATAGTGATACATTAGTTGAATCTATGCGCAGCAACGGCAATATGATTGAAGAACATGAAGTACATGCGGTGTTAGATAGCCATAAAGATGCCTCATCTTCTGCTATTATGAATGCAGTCTTGCAGCAATTCAGTGACTATGATCTCGCCCATCTGCATGATGATTTAACCTTACTCGCGTGCAAACTATAATGAATGTACTGTGAGATTTTTGCATAAGTCTCAATTCTCGTCATACCAGCGATCATAGGTTATTTTGGATTCCTGCCTTACGCTAAGAATGACTATAGTGCATGAACGCGTTGCGCGTGCTGCACCTGCCCCTGATGTTGGGCATTGGGGGTATCGTCAAGTGTGGTGGTGGGAATTCCAAAAGTTTCAGCTATCTTAGGTAGACCATATTTTAAGCTGAGGAGTCCAACTCCTAACGCTACAAGAGTTGAAGAATATACTCTGATTTTCAGGTCGTCGTTATTCGTCATGTTTGCTTTGTCAATCGCATCGGCAGATAATTTCAGCAAGACACAAGCGACAGAACCCGAAGCCATACCTTTAATGCCTAGTTTTATATCTGAATATTGTTGTGGGACTAGGTTCGATTCAGGTGTATATTTTGGTATCATCAGATCTAAGCTGCCATCGATCAGTTTATGAATGCCCATGGCGCAAGCTGGGATTCCGACCAATGCCCCTGTTATCGCAGCAACTAATCCCATTGCCCGAGGAGCAGTGCATGGTAATGTGATTTCTGGAGTAATTTTATAGGCAGCGTAGCTACCCAAGAGCAGCG
The DNA here is from genome assembly GCA_004292675.1 of Alphaproteobacteria bacterium. GTDB lineage: Bacteria > Pseudomonadota > Alphaproteobacteria > Rickettsiales > UBA998 > RDZH01. Next base: position 21,660 of record RDXO01000020.1, read on the forward strand.
ATGACCCGAGTGCGCTAAGATTCAGTGCATCATGGATGGGATTCGGCTTAGGTGATTCCTCTGTAACATTAGTGGAGGGGGCTGAATCCATGGATTTTTCTTGAGTAAAGCGTTTAATGAACAAAGCGTGGAATCTGCCATGAGAGGGAGGTTTTGGAATAATCCGAAAACCACCCCCCCTCATACAACGTTAGTTGCTTGAACCAGTCAAATATCCTTTGACTGCGTCAAAGGCATAATAGGCGACTGCTCCGCCAGCAACCACAGCACCAACCACGATGATAGCACCAGAGGCAGTTATAGCTGCCGATGCAACTGTGCCAATGACACCGCTTGCGACAGAATAGCCACCAGCAGCAGCTACAGAGCTAACGCCGTAGGCTGCAACGTAACTTCCTGCACCAGCCATTGCGGTTTTTGCGCCGCCCGCCACATAATCGCCATTTTTGAAGTCGTATGCTGCGTCTTTTGCGGCAGTTGTTGCAAAAGTGATAGCAGCAGCTTGAACTCCAGCAGATTGCGTGGCTTTTGATGCAGCTTGTGCATAGTGATCTGCAGTGGGCTTGACAGAGATGGGTGAAATAACAGGAACGCCATCTTGCGAACTTGCAACATGAGGAGTGAGCATTTTTGCCACTTCTTTGTTGGTTTGCTCGCCCCATTTTTTGCCAAATTTGAGAGCAGCATCTTCAACTGTCAGCTCTTTCTTTTTGGAAGGATCGCCAGTCATTGCAGAAAGTTTGTCGTGTGACATAATGAAAAAGGGTGCTATGAACTTTATTAGAGTCATAGGAAACTAGGTATGCCTTATTTATACTATCTATCTATCTATCTATCTTGTCAATGATAAAAATATGACAATTATGTTACAGTGGAGATTTTTGCATAAGTCTCGAATTTCGTCATACTTGGCGTAAGGCGGGTATCCATAAACTACTATTATCACGTACTGTATCTTTTTGGCATGTTTTTAAGCTAAATCACTAGAATAACTAAGAGAAAAATCTATATTTTATTGACTTTATGTCCTCATTATTTATACGGTCATTATGTTGTACTGTGCATCATGATCATATATTTTTCTCACTCTTTATGAATTCTATCAAACTATCTTTGCTTGCTGCATTCTTATTTCTAAGTGTCGTTGGTGCAGCCTCTGCTAGTGCCATAGATAGTTCTGCGATCCCTAATCCTGCCGATATAGGACGCATTAAACCTGAAGAAAAAATGCTACGCTCGCGCCCTAAGGCACAAGCACGCGCTAAAGAAGCGGGCGGGCTTCCATCAGTACAAGCCCCTGAAGGTGCAGAGCATATTCGCTTTATCTTAAAAGACATCCATATTACAGGAACAACCATCTTCTCGCAAAAAGAATTAGAGCCCTTATTTGCTGATTATCGTACTACAGAAATATCCCTAAAAACTGCCTATGATATTGCCCATAAAATAACCAAGCACTATCAAAATGCCGGTTATTTTTTATCAGTTGCCTATCTCCCTGATCAAGAAATTAGTGATGGTACGATAAAAATGCAGGTGGTTGAGGGGTATATTGCCGATGTTCATATGCCTAAATCCTTAGCGTCGTACAGTCTTATCAGCTCCTATGTGCATAATATTACACAACAACGTCCCTTACGCGCTAAAACATTAGAAAGCCTTTTATTGCTTATCAATGATTTGCCGGGATTATCAGCGAAGGGTACGCTTTCTGAACTGAACGATGCACATGATGGCGGGGTAGAACTTACCATCGAAACATCCGAAGAGCAGGGAACTGGACTTGTGAGTTTTGATAATTATTCTTCTCGTTTTTTGGGACCACATCAAGGTACGCTTTCTTATACGGATAGCTTCATACCTTTTCACCAAACCAACATTTCGGGATTAATGAGTGCGCCAACGGATAAGTTAAAGTTTTTCTCGCTTGGTCATAATATTGCTATCACACCTGATATAACCTTTGAATTTGCAGGAAATCATACGCAAGCAGCTCCGGGATTTACGCTTAAACCTTTTGAAATTGACAGTACGGCAAACTTCTTAAGTGGATCGTTTCGTTATCAATTTCTTCGTCAACGGGAACAAAATTTAGCATTACGTGTCAACCTAGATATGAGGAATACGACGACGGAATCGCTCAATACGGAAATCGCCCAAGATCATATACGTGCCTTACGCCTTGCGGCAGAATATGACATGATCGATCATTGGGATGGATACACCATAATCAATGCTCAATTTTCTCAAGGTATTGGCGGGCTAGGATCAACGCCTGAAGGTGATACCAAATTATCGCGCCAGCAGGCATCTCCTGATTTTAGCAAAATTGAATTATCCGTCACACGAATACAAGCCTTGAGTGATCAATGGTCATTTATCATCAGTGCCGCCTCACAAATAGCATCCGATCCGCTTTATTCTGCAGAAGAATTCGGATATGGCGGTCAAGGCTTTGGTCGTGCTTTTGATGCATCAGAAATTATTGGTGATAGTGGCGTATTAGGATCGTTAGAGCTTCGCTATAGCGAGTGGAAAGAGCCTAAGCCCGTTGGATTTGAGCCTTATGTATTTTATGATATGGGGCGCATTTGGAATAAGGATAGTGGGCAACCCGCCCGCGAATCAGGTTCTTCTATAGGCTTTGGTGTGCGTGCTACCACTGAATTCAACATGAGTGGCAATTTAGGGATAGCTTTTCCCGTGAATAGGGATGTTGTCACTCCTATTTATGGTGATAAAAATAACCATCCACGTCTATTATTGGAAATCACGCATAGTTTCTAGGAGACTAATGTTATTAAATTTCGTCACTCCTGCGTAGGCAGGAGTCCAGTAACAATAGTCGTTTATGGATACCCGCCTTACGCCAAGTATGAAAAAAATCTAGCGTTATACGGAGGTTTATCTATAGTCGTTTGAAATATAGTGCTTTTACCATTATATGATAAAAAATAATGATTACCATAATGGTAGCGAAGGAGGGATTTGAACCCCCGACACGCGGATTATGATTCCGCTGCTCTGACCAACTGAGCTACTTCGCCATCTTACGTAACAGGAACATGCTTATAGCAAAATGTCTGTGCTTTGTCATCAAAAAAATAGATGGGTGCGGATATAGTTATAGAGTACAGAACTACAATGTTCTACCTGATGGTGCGCCGTATCAAGAACAATTTCTGCATCATGCGGTATTTCATAAGGTGCTGAAATACCAGTAAAATCTTTTATTTCACCCAAGCGCGCCTTGCGATAAAGCCCTTTGACATCACGTTCTTCACATAATTCAACCGAGGCATTGACATGTACTAGGTGAAATTTATCCCCTGCAGCGTGGCGAGCGCGATTGCGATCTTCCTCATAAGGTGAAATGAACGCGCACAGCACAATAATTCCTGCATCTGCAAAAAGGGCGGCAACTTCACCGATGCGACGGATATTTTCACTTCGATCATTCGGGGAAAATCCAAGATCACGATTCAATCCTTGACGTATATGATCCCCATCAAGCACATACACTTGGCATCCCTCATCGAATAATCGTTTCTGCACGATTTGTGCAAGTGTTGATTTGCCTGATCCTGAAAGCCCTGTAAACCATAATACACCACCTTGATGTTGATTTTTTTGTGTACGCATAGTATAGCTTATGGATGATTGCGGTGGAATAGTGATGATATTTGTGTTCATTCCATGACTATTAGCGTAAAAAATCATTTAGGACAATGATAATTTTGTGTATTATTTGTCTATGATACCATGTTTACAGGTATAATCATGGTTATGAGTGAGTCTGCTTTTCTTATCGATATTTTTTTTGAGCATATTGCCCGAGCAAGCATTGTACCGTTTGTCTCAAGTGTGACCTTAGAAGCCATGTATTTATTTGGTGGATATGCCTTGCTAAAACCAATTTTTGCAGGGATAGCAGGTATGATCTGTGGTTGTTTAACATCATGGTGTTTTGGTTGTGGTTTGCGTCGATTATATTATCGTTGGAAATCCATAGATGATGCTCTATTTTTGAAGCTGAACGGTGCGATGCATCATTATGGGTGGGTGGCAGCGATTTTATTTCCTTTGCCCTTAGCGACGCTTATTATCGTTGTGTTGGGCTTTTTTCAGGTCTCCTTGGTGCGTGTGGGAATAATGGTACTTTTTGGGGCTATCATCTCCATGAAAACATTTTTTCTTGCATGAATGATAAAATAAACGCTTTCTTATAGATTTCATGCGATAGTTATACACAGAAATTTTCTTCCTTCTAAATATAATATATATAAATTTAAAGTAGAAGTAGTTGTTAGTTGTGCCTGTGTTTTATGGGGATAAGTGGTTATCCTGTGCTTATGCTGAATGTTATGCACAGCAAAAAACATGCTAAGCAACCTAAATGCTTCATTTTTTCTTGATGGTTGTGGATAAGCCAAAATTTACTATCTACATGGCTCAAGATCGTGCATAAACTGTGGATGCGCTGTGGATGTCTGTGGATAAGTCGTGCCTTTTTTTCTATCCACAATGTTATAACGGTTTTTTCCCATAGCTTATCCACAGCATGATGCATAAAAAACTTCTTGTTGTTCGTGGCATTAAGGTGTAGGACTATGTCCTATGATTGCCTATATTTTCAAACGACTCATCCTTATTATTCCAACACTTTTGGGTGTCATGGTGTTGAATTTTGTCATCACGCAAGCTGCACCCGGAGGGCCTGTGGATCGGATGATTTATCAGTTGACCGTGCAGGATGGCGGTTCTGCAACATCCAATTTCACGGGCAGTGGGCAAGGCGATGCAGGTTCATCGAAAGGGGGTATGATTCCCTTGGTGCAGTCTTATGAGGGGAAAACGCGCTCATCGCGTGGCTTAGACCCTGAAATGATTGCACAAATTGAAAAAATGTATGGTTTTGATAAACCTCCCTTAGAGCGTTTTATGCATATGATGCAGGGTTATATGCGCGCAGATTTTGGTGAGAGTTTTTTCCGAGATGCACGGGTGATGGATATTATCATTGAGAAATTGCCTGTTTCCATTTCATTGGGCTTATGGACGACTCTTCTTACCTATCTTTGCTGTATTCCGCTTGGCATTAAGAAGGCGGTGCGCGATGGCTCACCTTTTGATATTGCAACCAGTTGGGCGATTCTGATAGGTTATTCCATACCGAGCTTTTTGTTTGCCATTGTCTTATTGATTGTGTTTGCGGGTGGTGAATATGTTCAATGGTTTCCGTTGCAAGGCATAAGCTCCGATTTACCAGAGGGGACATCCTTGTGGATACGCATCAAGGATTATATGTGGCATATGACCTTGCCTATTGTGGCGATGATGATTGGTTCGTTTGCGAGTCTCTCGATGCTAACTAAAAATTCCTTTCTTGATGAAATTGGCAAGCATTATGTCATGACGGCGCGTGCGAAGGGCTTACGGGAACGTCATGTGTTGATGCGCCATGTTTTTCGTAATGCCATGTTAATTGTAATTGCGGGCTTTCCTCAGGCTCTTATTAAGATATTATTTACCAGCTCCCTATTAATCGAAGTGATTTTTTCATTGGATGGGTTGGGATTATTAGGCTTTGAGGCGGTAGTGAATCGTGATTATCCTATTGTATTTGGTACGTTATTCATCTTTACGTTGCTTGGATTGGTGATGAATTTGATCGGGGATATTATTTATATGTTGGTTGATCCGCGTATTGATTTTGAGCGGAGGTCTGTATGAAATTTTCTCCTATTACAAAGCGTCGTTGGAAGAATTTTAAGTCTAATCGTCGTGGCTATGTGTCGCTATGGTTGATGGTAGTGGTGCTATGTGTTACGTTGCCAGCCGAGTTCATTGCGAATGATCGCCCTGCGTTGATTTATTATAAAGAGGCATTCTATATGCCTATATTTCATTCCTATCCCGAAACGACTTTTGACGGTTATTTTGAAACCGAAACAAGATATGCCGATCCGTTTATACGTCAACAAATAAACGCGCATGGATGGATGATTGAGCCAATTATCCCCTATTCTGCCCGTTCGATGGATTATGAAGTACCTCGCGCTCCTTATCCGCCATCATCGCGTCATTGGTTTGGTGTGGATGATCAAGGGCGCGATGTGTTAGCTCGATTAATCTATGGGTGCCGTATATCATTATTATTTGCTTTTATGCTCTCTATAGCAAGTTCCGTTATAGGGATTATTGTCGGAGCGATTCAGGGTTATTATGGTGGCATGATCGATTTGCTCTCGCAGCGTTTTGTTGAGATATGGTCGGGTTTGCCGATGCTGTATATGTTGATTATACTCACTACTCTAGTAGAACCGAATTTTTGGTGGTTACTATTGTTGTTGTTATTATTCTCATGGATGGAATTAGTGGGAGTTGTGAGGGCAGAATTTTTGAAAGTTCGTAATTATGATTATGTCCGTGCAGCGCGTGCGTTAGGGGTCGGTGAAATAACGATTATGTGGCGACATATCATGCCCAATGCGATGGTGGCGACGTTGACCTATATGCCGTTCATCGTTAATGGGGCGATGACTACCCTCACCTCATTAGATTTTCTTGGTTTTGGTTTGCCTGTAGGTTCACCTTCTTTGGGGGATTTATTGTCGCAAGGTAAGAATAATCCTACGTCACCATGGCTTGGGCTGACTGCCTTTGCTACTCTTTCCTTATTGCTGACGATGATGATGTTCATTGGGGAAGCGTTGCGTGATGCATATAATCCACATAAGGTATTTCGTCATGACGTTGCTTGAAGTAAAGAACCTTGCCATCCAGTTTTATGGATCGTCACAGCCAACCGTAGAACAGCTTTCATTTTCGGTACAAAAAGGCGAGACATTAGCGATTGTTGGAGAGAGCGGATCGGGTAAATCCATCACGGCATTATCGATGATGCGGTTGAATCCTGCCACCCATATAGCCGATGGAACGATCCATTTTGAAGGTAATGATATTACCAATGCCACACAGTTAGAGCTTTATGCCATGCGTGGCGGTGATGTCGGGATGATCTTTCAAGAACCGATGACGGCACTTAATCCGTTGCATACGATCACCAAACAGATTGCGGAAACGATAGCATTGCATCAACCGCAGATGCGCGTTGATGAAGTACGTGCGCGTGTGAGGGAATTATTGCAAGAAGTTGGCTTAGATTATCTGAATCGAAGAAAAAAACCCTACCCTCATCAATTATCAGGGGGGGAGCGTCAACGTGTGATGATTGCTATGGCGATTGCAAATCGTCCTAAATTGCTTATTGCCGATGAACCAACAACTGCATTGGATGTTACAACCCAAGCGCATATTATGGAATTGCTGAAAGAGTTGCAGCAAAAATATCAGATGGCATTGATTCTGATTACGCATGATTTGCATGTTGTGCGCAATATTGCGCATCGTGTGGTGGTCATGCGGCGTGGTCGTCTAGTAGAGAGCGCGCCAACACAGCAGCTTTATGAACACCCAAGCCATGATTATACGAAAGAACTCTTAGCATCCACTCATGCGCGTGCGCCCGATACGAAGCCTAATAGAGAACACATGCTTATTCAGGCGTATGATGTGAGTGTGTCCTATGCAGGCTCAGATCGTTGGACGTGGCGCAAAACTACCCGTCACGTGCTTGCGCCCTTATCCTTGGAGGTGGCAGAATCTGAAACGCTTGGCATTCTTGGTGAGAGTGGTTCAGGAAAAACAACCTTGGGCTTAGCACTGGCGCGATTAGTATCTGCGCAAGGGCGTGTTGAGTTTATGGGGAAAAATCTCTATGATATGTCACGGCAGAGTTTGCGGGAAGTGCGTGCTTCGGTACAATTCGTATTTCAAGACCCCTATTCTAGCTTGAATCCACGCATGACAATAGAACAAATTCTTACAGAAGGTTTGACTATTCATGCGCCGCATGTGTCTGATAAAGAACGTCATATGCGTGTAGTGGATATGATAGAGCAGGTTGGATTAGATCATAGTGCATTATCACGTTATCCGCATGAGTTTAGTGGAGGACAAAGGCAGCGTATTAATATCGCACGTGCTATGATTGTTCGTCCACGTTTTGTGATTTTCGATGAACCGACGTCAGCGTTAGATATTACCCTGCAAACGCATATTTTAGCCTTGTTAAAAGAATTACAACAGCGTTTTGGTTTGGGATATGTTTTTATTAGCCATGATTTGCATGTGATTCGTAGTATTAGTCATCGTGTCATGGTGTTACAGCAAGGGAAAGTTGTCGAGTCGGGCGATGCTGATAAGGTGTTGATGCACCCTCAGCATCCTTACACCCAATCACTCGTTGAAGCGTCAGGTATGCTATGATCCATGATACTATTATTGCCCAAGCAACGCCTCAAGGTGTTTCTGGTGTTGCTGTGCTGCGTCTTTCTGGTAAAAACGCCTATCAATGTGCTTTGCTTTTTGTTGAACGTGAATATCTAAAACCGCGATACGCTCATTATGTGACGTTGCGGCATCCTCATACAAAGGATGTTTTAGATTATGCCTTGATGCTTTATTTTCCAGCACCTCATAGCTTTACAGGTGAAGATGTTGTGGAGATTCATTGTCATGGTAGTCGAATGGTGATTCGTTCTATTATTGATGCAGCTCTCATCTGTGAGGGAGTGCGTTATGCGCAAGCGGGAGAGTTTACGCGCCGAGCATGTGAAAATGGAAAACTTGATTTATTGCAAGCAGAAGCACTTGCTGATTTGATAGCAGCAGATACGCCAAAACAGCAAAAACTAGCGTGCCGTCATTTGAGTGGGGCTGCATCACAACATTATATAGAGTTGGAGCGAGCCATTATAGAAGCGCGGGCTTTTTGCGAAGTTTTTATTGATTTCCCAGATGATGATTTACCCGAAAATTTAGATGATCAAATAAATGAGAAAATAGATTCATGCATCACAATGATTCGTTCAATGTTGGATTGTGCGCGAGCAGGAAAGCATATACGTGATGGTGTTCGCGTTGCCATAATGGGTGTTCCGAATGCAGGAAAATCCACGCTCATTAATCGCATTGCGGGGCGACATGTCGCTATTGCCTCACCTGTAGCCGGAACAACACGTGATGCAATAGAATGCTCCGTGGTGCTGAATGGTGTGGTGTTTCAATTTTTTGATACAGCAGGATTACGTAGTAGCACAGATGATATAGAAGTGCAAGGAATAAATATTGCGAAAAAACTCGCTTCTCAAGCGGATGTAGTGTTGATTATTTTGGATCAAACGCAACCGCTAAAAGAACAAATGGATTCTTTGGATGAAATTGTTTCACGTGAAACAATTTGGGTGGTGAATAAAATAGACGCCTCTCCTCATTTAATGTGGGAAATGAACGAAAATGTTTCACGTGAAACAATTTTGATTTCATCACAGACGGGCGAAGGTGTAAATCACCTTGTCAATAGATTGATTGAATTCACTACAGAAGTTCCGATGGAAGATATTTATGTTACGCGCGATCGTCATATAGGGCATCTTAATGAGGCGTTGCAATCTCTTGTGGATGCACATGATGAGTTGCAATTAGTTCTTAAAGCAGAACATACACTTCATGCTTGCAATTATGTTGGTTTTATATTAGGAAGAATTGATATAGAGCGTGTTTTAGATGCCTTGTTTTCCAGTTTTTGCATTGGCAAATAAGTGTATCAGTGTTTCACGTGAAACAATCAAAGAGAGAGAAATGGAAAAGAATTTTGATGTTATTGTTATTGGTGGCGGACATGCTGGTATTGAAGCAGCAACAGCAGCAGCACGTATGGGTGCTAGCACGGCGCTTATAACCATGAAATATGACAACCTCGGGGTAATGTCATGTAATCCTGCTATTGGTGGAGTTGGAAAGGGTACTTTAGTGAGGGAGATAGATGCTTTAGATGGGGTAATGGCAAAGATTGCTGATAAATCTGGCATACATTTCAAGATGTTGAACCGTAGTAAAGGGCCGGCAGTTTATGGTCCTCGCACTCAAGCAGATCGTGCTTTGTATCAACAGGCAACACAAGATATGCTGAGTGATTATGAAAATCTCACCATTATCATTGATACTGCAGAAGAATTATTGAGTGATAAGGATGGAATTAATGGTGTGCGAGGTCAATTAGGAATGTACTATACTCGATCGGTCGTGTTGACAACAGGAACTTTTTTGCGTGGGCTAATTCACATAGGAACAAAAACCACCCCCGCTGGTCGGGTGGGGGAGTCACGTGCAGAAGCTATGTCGTGGTCATTGTTAAAGCATGGATTGCAATTAGGGCGGCTCAAAACGGGTACGCCAGCTCGGTTAGACAAACATTCCATTGATTTTGAGCGTTGTGAAATTCAGCATTATGATGAATACCCCTCACCAATGTCGTATATGAATGATATTATTGATGTTCCTCAAGTGCCGTGCCATATTACGCGCACAACGGCAAAAACATTAGAAGTAGTACGGGATAACATTAAGTCTTCTGCCGTATATTCGGGGCAGATTGAAGGTCGTGGACCACGCTATTGTCCATCCATAGAAGATAAAATTGTTCGTTTTGCAGATAAGTCATCACATCAAATTTTTCTTGAACCAGAAGGATTGACAAGTGATTTAATTTATCCAAACGGAATTTCGACATCGTTTCCAGAAGATATTCAAATCGAGTTAGTTCATTCAATAGCTGGCTTAGAAGAAGCGAAGATCATACAATATGCATACGCAATAGAATATGATTATGTTGATCCGCGAGAGCTAAAACATTCTTTAGAATGCAAAAAAATAGCAGGATTGTTCTTGGCAGGACAAATTAATGGGACAACAGGTTATGAAGAAGCGGCTGCTCAAGGTCTTGTTGCGGGGGTTAATGCAGCGTTAAAAGCACAAGAACGTCCTCAGTGGATGCTGTCACGCACAGATGCATTTATAGGGGTGATGATAGATGATTTGGTAACACAGGGAGTGTCAGAACCGTACCGCATGTTTACATCACGATCGGAATATCGGCTTCTGCTGCGTCCTGATAATGCGCACCATAGACTAACTTCGTTAGGTGCTGAGGTTGGAGTTGTGGGACGCGAACGTTCATTGTTTCACGTGAAACACTATGAATTATATAATCGCACAAAAGAAAAATTAGAAACTAATTTTGTTACGCCTCATGAATTATTAGAACATGGCATTTCTATGAAGCTGGATGGACGAAAACGATCGTGGTATGAGCTGATGGGAATAGAACAAATATCTCATGAGGTGCTTTGTACTATTGCTCCTTTTGTCTTGGAGTTAAGTGACGACATGTGTGAGTTGTTAAGAATAGATAGTATGTACCAAAGTCATATTATACGACACCAATACGAAATTGAACGTATAAAGAGAGATGAAAGTTTGGTTATATCAGAGGATATTGATTATGGTTGCATGGCATCATTGTCAAACGAAATGAAAGAAAAATTGATTCGTCACAGGCCGCAGACGATAGCAGAAGCGTCACGCATACCAGGGGTAACGCCTGCTGCATTAGTTGCGCTGTATGCGGAGGTGCGAAAACATGAGTTCGCATAGTCAAGAATTAATATTATCATATGTTTCACGTGAAACATATGATAAATTGCAGAAATATGTAGAAGAGTTGCTTCTCTGGAATCAGTCTCTTAATTTAATTTCTTCGGCAACAGTCAACGAAGTGTGGAGTCGTCATATATTAGATTCCGTTCAAATTATCCCATTTCTTGATAAGGCAGAGGTAATTGTAGATTTTGGAAGTGGTGGTGGACTCCCAGCTATTCCAGTTGCATTAGAGAAAGAATGTACGGTTATTATGATTGAGTCTGATAGGAAAAAATATGAATTTTTAGCGCACTGCAAAAGGATGCTTCCTTTGCAAAACACAGAAGTCATATGTAAAAGAATTGATGAAATACAGCACCTTAGTGCTGATTTTGCTATTTCGCGCGCTTGCTCGTCGTTGGATAAATTATGTGGGTTTATGCATAGGCATGTTAGGTCAGAGGGAAAAGGTTTTTTCCTCAAAGGAAAAACAATTTATGATGAAATAATGGTTGCATCTTCCTACAGGTATGACTATACTCTGCACCGAAGCATCACCGATGAGAGTGGTGTGATTTTAGAAATACAACATTTAAGGAAATCAACATGACGCGAATTATTGCTGTAGTGAATCAAAAAGGTGGCGTTGGAAAGACAACCACAACAGTTAATTTGGCTACTGCTCTTGCGGCCATCGGAAAAAAAACACTTGTCATAGACCTTGATCCTCAGGGGAATGCTAGCACAGGGTTGGGTGTGGAGCATCGTGATCGGGTTGTTTCATCATATCATATTCTAATTGGTAGCGTGACTTTGGCGCAGGCATCGGTTGTTACCTCAATCCCTAACCTGCATGTTGTGCCATCGAATATAGATTTATCTGCTGCTGAGATTGAACTTGTTCAAGAAATGGCTCGTGAAGGTCGTTTGAAAGCTGCGTTAGAGTCTGGTGCGGATGGTTATGATTATATTCTCATTGACTGCCCACCGTCATTAGGTTTGATTACGATGAATGCGCTTGTTGCGGCGCAATCGGTTTTTATCCCTCTTCAGTGTGAATTTTATGCTTTAGAAGGATTGAGTCATTTATTAAAGACTATACAATTAATTCAGCGTAGGTTAAATCCAGAATTGGATATATGCGGTGTTGTGCTAACAATGTATGATAAACGCAATAAATTGACGGAGCATATTGAATCTGACGTGAGAGGTTTTCTGAAGGAAACTGTTTTTTCAACGGTTGTGCCAAGAAATGTACGTTTGTCGGAAGCCCCTTCTCACGGCAAGCCCGCTATTGTGTATGATATGAACTGCTCTGGATCACGTGCATACATAATGATGGCCAAGGAATTATTGCAACGTGAAAAAACTAGAATTTCCTCATCGGCAAAGGTGGCGTGATATGATAGCAGCACCAACGAAAGGTTTAGGTAAGGGGCTTTCTGCATTGATGGCTGAAGAATACGGTCAAGAAACGGGAGTTGTTGCGGATCGCTTGGGTGCTTTGCCGATAGATCAGATTACCTCTGGGGCATATCAGCCTCGTACTTATTTTGATCAAGAGGCATTGAAAGAGTTAGCTGATTCTATTCGTAGCAATGGCGTGATGCAACCTATTTTGGTGCGGCAACTTCCTGAAGCGCGCAATGGTGCATTATATGAAATTGTTGCGGGTGAGCGAAGATGGCGCGCCTCAAAAATTGCAGGTTTAACGGAAGTGCCTGTGATCATCAAGGAAATAGATGATCAAAAAGCACTAGAAATGGCGTTGATAGAGAACATACAACGCCAAGACCTTAACGCCATTGAAGAAGCTGATGGGTATCAGCAACTAATGGATGGCTTTGGTTATACGCAAGAAGAGCTATCCGTTGTTGTTGGTAAGAGTCGCAGTTATATTGCTAATATGTTGCGTCTTCTTGCTTTGCCGGTGCTTGTCAAAGATATGTTAAAATCTGGCGAGATTACCGCAGGTCATGCTCGTGCATTGTTAAAAGCCTCTGATCCTGAGAAATTAGTTCAAGAGATTGTCCGTCGAGGATTAAATGTTCGTCAAACAGAGAATATTGTAAAGGCTGGTGGGTTGCCTTCAAAAGACAGCGAAGAGTGGGATGGGCTATCTTCTGGTGAAACTATCGTTGTACATCAATCGGACACCGCTTCCTCAAAGCATAGTAAACATAATGATGTGCCTGCCTCGTCTGTTAAAACTAAATCTCAGCACGCAACGGTTGCTCACCAAGCACCAAAAGATCCCGATATTGTAGCTTTGGAAGAAGCTCTTACTGAGCATTTAGGGATGCGCGTTGTTATTGATGATCAGGGGGAATGTGGTAGCGTAACCTTGCATTATCGATCTTTAACGCAACTTGATGATATTTTACGCCAGTTTGGAGGGTCGCTTTAGTGTCCTCGCCACGGATGTCTACACCAATATATCTTCTTTCTGACTCAACGGGCGAAACAGTGAGTGCGGTTGCTCGTGCTGCATTGGCGCAATTTGCTTCAGTCGATGTTGCTGAGCATCATCATACCCTTATACGTTCTGTTTCACAATTAGAGCGAATTTTGCAAACGATAAAAGCACACCCGGGGCCTGTGATGTTCACGTTGGTGAAAAGAGAAATGCGTGATGCTGTGCGCGTCTTTTGTGAGCAGGAGCAGTTGCCCTGTATCTCAATTTTGGGTGGTGTCATTACCCAATTAAGTGCGTATTTTGGTGTAGCAACCGCAGCATTGCCAGGGCGACAACATGAGTTGAATGATAATTATTTTCACCGTGTTGAAGCAATTAATTTTGCTTTAGCGCATGATGATGGGCAGAATAGTTGGAATCTTAACGCGGCAGATGTGATTCTGGTAGGTCCGTCGCGTACCTCGAAGTCCCCTACATGCGTGTATCTGGCAAATAAAGGCTTAAAAGCCGCCAATGTTCCTTTTGTTCATCAATGTGCATTGCCCGACGCGCTCTTTCAGGCATCGCACCCGTTTATTGTGGGCTTGTTGATTGATGCGGAGCGATTGGGACAAATACGGCAAACGCGCCTTGAAACATTAGGTGAGAGAAGCGTGCAAGGTTATGCTGATTTTGATCAGATTGAAGCGGAATTATTTGCAGCACGGCGTTTGTTTGTGAAACAACGTTGGCCTGTGATTGATGTGAGTTTGCGATCAGTTGAAGAAACGACGGCACATATTTTGCAACTCTATCGAAAATTTAGGCAGGTGCATCGTGTCAGCTAAAAATGGAAAAGCACGTGTTGCGTGTGTGATAGGCGACCCCATTGCTCATAGTTTATCCCCCTATATTCACGAATATTGGTTGCAAAAATATGATATTAATGGTGCATATGTGCCTTTTCGCGTTACCGCCGATGCTTTTTCATCGACATTAGATAGCCTTTTTTCTTGTGGCTGCGTTGGTATGAACATCACCCTGCCCCATAAACAACAGGCTTATGCCTATGCCGATCATGTGGATGAAACTGCAATCCGTTTAGGCGCGGTGAATACATTAGTGTTGCGTGATGGTGCTGTGCATGGCTTCAACAGTGATGCGTTGGGCTTTGCGCGATTATGGCAAGAATCATTCGCACAGTCTCGCGCAACTAATCCTCAGCGTGTTGTTCTGTTGGGTGCGGGTGGTGCTGCCCCTGCGATCATCGCTGCGCTGTATGATAATGGTTGCCGTGAGGTGATTATTGCAAACCGCACCTTGGAGCGAGCGCATAATGTGGTAGCATTGATGCAAACATCATGCCCTGAGTGCCATTTTTCTGTATGCCACCTTGATGATGTGGTGGGCATTATCCCTTCTGTGGATGCATTGGTAAATTCGATTGCGATTGGGATGTTGGATGAACATTATTTTGTGCCATGGTTTGATAATGCGCCTATTCATATGTGTGTTGTTGATGTTTCCTATAGTGCTTTAGGGACTCCTCTAACTCGTTTCGCTATCGAACGTGGTTTTAATGCCTATGATGGATTGCCGATGTTGGTATGGCAGGCAACAGTAGGATTTGAGTTGTGGTTTGGTGTACAGCCAGAAATTGACACTGCCCTCTATGGATATTTGCGAACATAGATAAGGGGTTGTGTGATGCGCTGCATTGGGATTACGGGAGGCATAGCAAGCGGAAAATCCTCCGTTGCGAAATTGTTTCGGTATCGAAATATTCCCGTGTTTGATGCAGATATTGTTGCCCGTCACGGCTATGATGATGTTGATTGGACGTTCTTATATCATTTCGATAGCGAAATTAATTGTGAACAAGGCGTGGATCGAGCGGTATTGCGTGCCTTGATTGCGCGTTATCCCGTCATTCTGGATATGCTAGCCGAGCAACTTCACCCTTATGTATGGCAAAAGTGGCATGATTTTAAGCGCGAGCATCAACGGCGCGGAACGGGCGTGATTGCAGCGGAAGTCCCCTTATTGCTTGAATGCGGATGGCAAAATGCCTATGATGCCGTATGGGTAACTCATGCCCCGCAATGGTTGCGCATTCAGCGCGTTTTTAAGCGACATACGATGAATGAAGCCACGTTGCGTGCGATTTTGGAGCGTCAATATCGTGACCATGAGCGTTGCTCGTTGGCGGATGTGATTATACCTACTGCACATGGGAAAGCAGATATGGCGTTGCATGTGTGGCGTTATTTAGATAAATAAGGATGGTTTTTATGACACATAGGCAAATATGTTTTGATACCGAAACGACAGGTTTTGAACCGAGTGCAGGGCATCGTATTGTAGAAATTGGTTGCGTGGAGATGATAGGCTATGTGCGCACAGGCGCGGTGTATCATGCTTATGTGAATCCACAGCGTTCTATGCCCCCTGAGGCGCAAAAAGTTCACGGCTTAAGCGAGGCATTCCTTAAGGATAAGCCGCTTTTTAGCCATGTTGCGGATGCGTTTCTTGAATTTATTGGCGATGCTGCTTTGGTGGCGCATAATGCCCGCTTTGATATGAAATTTATCAATCATGAATTACAGGCGATTGGTAAAAAACCCATAGCGGCCAATCGTGCGATTGACACGTTGGAACTTGCAAAACGTGCCTATCCGGGGCAGCCATCAAGCCTTGATGCCTTGTGCCGTCGTTTTGGGATTGATTTAAGTGCGCGTACCCATCACGGCGCATTGCTCGATGCTGAATTGCTTGCAGATGTCTATCTGGAATTGATGGGCGGACGACAAGTGAGTTTTGGATTGCAGGCATCGGATAATGCAACGACCCGTAGTCAGGAAGATACGGCAAGGGATGGTGCTTCTCATGCCCCCTTCCCTCGTCGAATTGCTGTGGTGCGTGACGAAGAACGCACAGCGCATCGGGCATTTATCCAAGCCAAAATAAAAAACGCGTTGTGGGATAGTGAAGCATCATGAATCAACGCGATGCAATGCCCTCCTTATCGATTGAGGATGTGTCAAGCACATATGGTACTCAGAGCGTTTTGCGTGCGGTGCATATGCATGTGCCTGCAGGTACGCTCACTTGCCTTGTGGGGGCATCGGGAGCAGGAAAAACAACCTTGCTGCGGATTATTGCGGGGTTGTTGCAACCGCACCATGGGCGCGTGTGTTTGGGGGATGAATTATGGGGACGCTATGGTGATGGGGCTGTGGTGCATATGCCACCACAACAACGACGTGTTGGCTTTATGTTTCAAAATGCCTCGCTTTTTCCGCATATCACGGTATTGGGGAATGTGTGCTTTGGCATTCGGCATATGCCCAAAAAGCAACGTTATGAGATGGCGCGCATGTGGCTGGATAATGTCGGGATGGGCAGTAAAGCGGATGCCTATGCGCATCAACTTTCAGGCGGGCAACATCAGCGTGTGGCATTGGCACGGGCATTATGTGCGCAACCGCGTGTGATGCTGTTGGATGAGCCATTTGCGAGCCTTGACCCGAGTTTACGTCGGGATATACGCGATGAGATTCTTGCCTTAGTGCGCTCTGCCCATATGCCAATGGTGATGGTAACGCATGACCCTGAGGAGGCATTAGCAGTCGCGGATCAGATGGTGGTATTGCGCGGTGATGGAACGATTCATCAAGCGGGGACTCCGTATCAGATTTATCATCATCCCGTGGATGCTGTGTGCGCGGAGTTTTTTGGATCGGTTGTGCGGATGAACGGACGCGTTCGCGGGGAACATGTTTATACAAGCCTAGGATTGCTCCCTAAGCAGCTTTGCGCCCCTAGCTTAAGTGATGGCACGGAACTGTCTGTTGTGGCGCGCCCTGAAGGAATACGCTGCGTGTATGATGGCGAGCAAGGGGTGCGCGTGGTTGTTTGTCATAGCCGTTTGACGGCACAAGGTTGGATGGTTGACGCGATTACGCCCGAAGGGATGCGTATGATGTTTCATCATCGTGAGAATGCTCCCCTATCAAGCGGGGATGAGGTGCTGGTAACGCTGCAACTACCTTACGTCTATGTTTTTCAAAATGGTTTATAGATAACCAATACCACAATAATAATCATCAGCACGGTTGGAGCTTCATTGAGCCAACGAAAATAGCGTGCGCTGCGTTGATTGCTGCCTGAGGCAAATTGCTTACGGTGCATGGCAAGCATACCGTGAATGCCACTCATCAGCAGCACAAGCATCATTTTGCTGTGCATCCACCCAAAGGCGAAAAAATCAAAGGCAATGGCAAGCCATAAGCCAAACACCCATGTTGCGATCATGGCGGGGTTCATAATAAACCGCAAGAGCTTGCGCTCCATCACTTGTAGCATCGTATCGCTTTCGCTGCCCACAGCAACACCCGCATGGTACACATAAAGACGGGGCAAATAAAGTAAACCTGCCATCCATGAGATGAGCGCGATGATGTGAAGTGTTTTGAGTGTAGCGTATAAGGTTTCTTGATCCATAATGCTGTACATAATGAATCTATTTGCGCGCTACAAGATGTTTCTGTTGCGGTAGGGATAGATTTTTTGGTATAGTGGTATAATGAAAACATGGATGAGTCTTATTATGTGCGCGTTTTTGGTTGCATCATGCCGCCCTGCCCCGCTTTATTATGTTGAGCCGCAAGGGCCACCTGAATATCAATTAGGGTGGCAAGATGGCTGTGATACGGGCATTTCTTCCAAGAGTGGCTTTCTCTATAAAATCATGTATGGCTTTCGTAAGCGTCCTGAATTTGGAAATAATGAATTATACAAGATCGCATGGAACGAAGGGCATACCTATTGCCAGAATATGATGTTTGATTAGGGCGTGTTGACACTATCTACTATGGCGTGCTGCAAACAACGGTTTTCTACGCTTCCGCTACTCATGTACTTCTATGGACATTCCGTTGCGGTTCTCGTAAACCATTGTTTTCGCTATGCCCTAGCGATAGTGTCAACACGCCCTAGAGCGTATTATATTTTATGTGCGATGAGTATAGGTAAATTTTTTATGAAGAATGTGATGAAGAAGGATTGGAATTTGCAATTTTTCATGCTACAATAGAGATATTATAGTAATTCAACCTAAGATTTCCCCGTTTTTGGCGAAATCTTAGGTTGAGAAATTGTTATAAGTCATTATAATATACAGCATGACTCAATTTTATTACCCATCCACGATGGGTCATTGTAAAATTGAAGTGCTGTAGCAATGTATGATGTGATCTTGATTTTTTTATTCGATGATCTTATTTCATTCATTATATGCCCTATAACACTCTATAACGTCCTACTTAACAATCGAGAATTCTGGTGTCTAACAGTTACTTACGCAATACTATTCAGTTTCCTAGCAAGCAACGCGCACATGTGCAGCATGGCTCATATGAAGGGCAGTTTTTGATCGCGACACCGGCAATGACGGGTGAAGTGTTTGCTCATTCACTGATTTATCTGTTCGCTCATAACCCCGGAGGAGCGATGGGCGTGATGTTAAACAAGCCACTGGATATGGTGCATCATGCGACTCTATTTCAGCAATTAGGCATTGAATTTATGCGTGATGATTCTGACCTTGCCGTGCATCATGGTGGCCCTGTGGAAGAAAATCGCGGATTTGTTTTGCATAGTAATGATTATGCCACGGAAGATACGTTGGTGCAACCATCGGGCATTTCTGTTACTGCGAGCATGACGATCTTGCGCGATATTGCACGGGGTAAAGGCCCTGCGCAAGCATTGCTTGGGATTGGTTATGCAGGGTGGGCAGCAGGGCAGCTTGAAGCAGAAATTGAGTCCAATTATTGGCTTACCGCCCCCGCCTCTTCTGTGATCGCGTTTTATCCTGATGATGATGCTAAACATGCGATGGCAGCAAAATCATTGGGTATTGATATGTGTCGGTATTCGATTCATGTCGGACATGCTTAATCGTCTGGAAGCGTTCCCCAATCGGGTAGGCGCACCTCAATCGGGATGTTATTAAGCATCATCCTTGCCCCTGTATCGCGCATATGTCGCCATGCATCGTAGCGCACTAAGGCTAGCCCACTTGTATGATGATAAGAGAGCAATTCACCGCAGGAACGTTCTTGCCCTGTGACGTAGATAAGGGGATCATCGCAAGTGATGGGCGTTGTTGCGCTGATGATCGCAATGCCTTTGCGCAATGTGCCTTTATAATGGGTACGTGCCGTTACCTCTTGCCCAACATAGCAGCCTTTGCGATAATCAATGGCGTTGAGGGCTTCATAACCTAATTCTAATGGGAAAAATCTCTCACCCACGGCATCGCGGTGTGCTTCCACCACCCCGCACGCAATGCGCCGTGCTTCATAGGCATCATTATCAGCATTCCAATCAGAGGATGGCGATAAAGGAGCAACGCCACGCCAACCAAGCGCAGCATGGCGCGGATCAGCGAACCAGCATAATGCATCGGTGGGGGCATGGGGAAGATGTGCGCTCACTAACACGCCGAGATCATCACGCACGCGCCATTGCACCTTTGATCGCAAGCGGTAGCGTTGTAATTGTTTGGTGAGAGGTTCTATCGCCGCACGCGCACTATCAAGCCATAGACCTTCGTCATTTTGCGCGGGCATGATGATGAAATCATGCAGCACTTTTCCTTGTGGGGTTAAAAATACCGCAAGCTGTGCTACGCCATCTTTCACAGTGCGTTGCACATCTTGCGTGATGAGTCCCTGCAAAAATGTGGCAGCATCCATGCCAGAAAGGTGCAGGATGGTACGATCGTGTAAAATGCATAAATCTGTCATAATGTTGGATATAGGGTGCTTATTTACTTTATTCAAGCCGTTAAATCTTCTATGATGGTATATGTACAGCAACTATTCTCAATAAAACATTAACCTTTTTATGATGCAATTAGGCAATCAGTAAGGATATAGGGTATATATGCCATTGCCTATAAGATACATCGTGTTGTGCGTGTTTTTGCTCATTGGATCGGGAGGTGCGCTTGCGATTGTGGCGCAAAAGGATGTCGAGCCAACCAATCTTGAAGTGCAGGCGGATCAGTCGTCTAAGCCACGTGAAAATGTGAACCCGAAACGCTTTATTGTTTATTATGGTGCGGAAGCAAAGGAAGAACAATTCTACCCCTATGATATTATCGTCTTTGATCGTGATAAGCACCCATCGTTGCAGAAATTACGCAGAAAAAACAAAGTATTGCTTGGATATATTAGTGGCGGAGAGCTGGAGCAATATCGTGATAATTTTGAACAGCTAAAGACTAAATTTGATATTTTAGGCACGAATGAGACGTGGAAGGATCATATGATTGTTGATGTGCGTGATCCTGAATGGACACGTCATTTGATTGAGGATATTATCCCGCCTATCGTGAAACAGGGCTTTAATGGTATATTTATTGATACATTGGATAGTGTGACGCATTATGAAACAATCGATCCGAAACGTTATAAAGGTATGATTCAGGCGACCGCTACTATGATTAAAACGATACATTATCACTATCCCGAATTAAAAATAATGATAAATCGTGGCTTCGATGTGCTTCCTTTTATTGCTAACGATATTCATTATGTGCTAGCAGAAAGCACATTGGTGCAGTATGATTTTACGAACCATACAACGAAACTTATGGATGATGCCATCTATCAACATTATGTGCAGCGTATGTTCGACTTAAAAAAACAAGCACCTCATTTAGAGATGACAACCTTAGATTATTGGAAAATGGATGATACCGCTATGGTACAAGAACTATATCGACGGCATGAAGCCAATGGATTTATGCCTTATGTCACTACTATTGAGTTGAACCGTGTCGATAACCGTCCGCAATAGAACTATGTCGTGTATAAAAGCTCTTGGTCTTTTGTGTCTCATTATGTGTGCTTATGCGCATCATGCCGTTGCAGAAAAGCCTATCCCGCGTATTATGTACGCACTTTATGATAAAGAGGTGGAGACAAAACCACGTCTTTCTTCGGCGCATCGTACCTTAGAAATGCCGCTTAATTGGCTTGGCTATCATTTGCAATTTTTTGAACATGGCGACGCACTACCCGCATGGGGTGATGATGCGCTTGGCATGGTATGGTGGTTGCATCCGGGCGTGGAAGTGCGCGATCCTGAAAAGCTGGTGGCGTGGATTGAAGAAGGGATAAAGCGCAAAAAGAAAATCATTATTATGGGAAATATGGGACTTCCTAGTGCATGGTACTCCGAACCAGAGAAGAAAAAACGTGTTGAAGCATTATTAAATTATATCGGCGTTGATTATGGTGATGTGTGGGTATCAATTACCTATAATTCACAATTTATCAAAAAAGATCGCGCTATGGTGGAGATGGAAGGGCGAACCTATGAAGGGATTGTGCCAGCCTATGTCCATACGCAGGCGGTGGCGGGGGCAACATCCCATGTGCGGCTTCGTAACACTTTAGAGGATGGGCGCACGTTAGAGAGCGATGTTGTGGTTACAAGCTCTAATGGTGGCTACATCGCACAGGGATTTGCTCTTTACACCCATCAAGCGAATACGGAAGAAAAAGAATTTACGCAACGCTGGTTGGTTGATCCCTTTCGCTTTTTATCAACAACTCTTGGAGCGAAAGATAAACCGCGCCCTGATGTGACGACTTTATGGGGCAAGCGCATTTTTTATACGCATTTGGATGGCGATGGCTGGAATAACCTAACAGAATTGGATGAATATAAGGATCAACGGGTTATTTCTGCCAAGGTACTTATGGAAAAAGTCTATAAGGCGTTCCCTTCTTTTGCCTTTACGGTTGGCCCGATCGTATCAGAATTGCAAGAATCATGCTATGGCTCTGCCAATAGTGTTGCGGTGGCGCGTGAGATTTTTGCCCTACCTAATGTGGAAGCCTCAAGTCATACGATGACGCATCCGCTTTTTTGGGAATATTTTGATGATGGCGATAATGTAAAAGAAGTACGTTATCTGGATCAATATCCTCCCAAACCAACGGATAATGAATCGATTTATGATGCCTTGTCGCATAGTTTAGAGCGTGACGAAAGCGCGAAGCAATGGGAAAAAATACGCGCACAATATGATGCGGATGCGCCGTTGAGTCCGATGGATGCGTATATGCGCAGATTTTATAAAACGCCACGTAGCTATGCGTGCGCGCCTTATAATGAAGATGCTGAGATCACGGGGGCTGCCGCGTATATCCAAAATCTTTTGCCTAAGGGTAAAAAGGTGAAATTGGTGCAATGGTCGGGCAATACCTCCCCTAGTGAGCAGATTTTACGCAAAACGCGTGAGGCGGGTTTGCTGAACATTAATGGCGGAGATAGCCGTTTTGATAAGGAATATCTATCCTATGCCTATGTTGCGCCCATTGGAATTGCGGTGGGGAACGAGCGTCAGATTTATTCTTCTAATAGTAATGAGAACACCTATACGGAATCATGGAGTGATAAATTTTTTGGATTTCGCTATTTGGTAGATACGTTGCGCAATACAGAAGAACCGCGTCGGGTGAGCCCCGTCAATATCTATTATCATACCTATTCGGCGCAAAAGCAAGGAAGTATGGAAGCGTTGTTGCAAAATTATCGCTTTGCGGAAGCGCAACAAACTATCCCCATTTTCACCAGCCATTATGCGCGTATCGCGCTTGGCTATTATGAAACGCAGTTGATCGATTTGGGAGAGCAGCGGTGGCGCGTGCGCAATCGTGGTGCATTGCAGACCATACGCTTTGATGATGCTACCCTCAAACAGGTGGATTTTGCGCGATCCGTTGGGGTGATTGGGCAGAATCATTATCAATCCTCCTTATATGTTGCGTTAAATCCAACGGTGAGTGAGCCGATCATCGCGCTTAAACGCAAAGATGATCTTATCTTCCCTGCCCCCGCCTCCATCCCATACCTTATGGATTCACGGTGGGATATTTTGGATTTTAAGCACAGCAAGAACAGTGTGACGATGCGCTTAAAGGGATTTGGGCGAGGTGTGGTGCATCTTGTCTGGCCAAGGCAGAAAGCAGGAGGGAAGCAAAAATTGCGTGTGCGTACCCAAATAGGTGCGAATCCACCAACGGAACGTGATGTTTATGTGAGTCCTATCGGATTGGTTACTACGACATTGCAGGATAATAGTTATTCTGATGTTACCGTGGAGTGGTTTGTCCCGTAAATTATAAAGATTTCTTGCCATTAGTTCTTTTTTATTCTATATCTTGCTACTAAAATATTTCGCTAAAGATGTCACCCTATGAAATGAGGTGACTAGGTAGAAAAGATCTATGAAAAGTCGCACACGTTTTATTGTATTAGCATCGGGAGTTGCTGTCCTTGCTTTTGTTGGAAGTAGCTATCTTATCCCATCTTCGCAGGATTTGGCACTGAGTAGCTATAAAGATAAAAATTATGAGCAGGCACTTGCCCTCTATCAACAAGAGATGAAGAATGGCAATCTAACACTTGATACGGCGGTGCATCTTTCTGGTACGCATTTACAATATGCACAAGTGGATGAGGCGATTACCGTGATGGAATCCTTTGTTGCCCAAAATCCAACCCATGTGGAAGCACTGAAAGAACTCGGGCGACTCTATCAATATGGACAAAAACCTGAGAAATATTTGGAAGTGCTTGAGAAACTCAATCAGATGAAAGACGCTTCGTTTGATTCTGAGACGTTAATTACTAATTATACGATTACTCAAAATGATGCGCGGGCTGTGCCACTGATGCTTGAACGCGTTATGAATGAACAATCGAATAATCCGCAAGAGTTCCGCGATTTGATCTATCTTTTGGCGGTTGGAAAAAAATATGAGAAGGCACTGCAGGTGCATGATCAATTCTTTAGCCGTTTCCCCAAGCATATGACCTTTGCCGATCATGAAACGGCGTTGCGTATTTATGCAGATATGGGTAAGATCAGTGAATTAAAGGCGTATGCACAACGCTTGCATGAGACAAAGTTGCACTCCTCTGACATTGGCAGGGTTGCTACGATCTTGCTATATAAAGCGTCACCCAATGCAGCATTGGAGTTTATGCAGCCTTATGCTGATAAGGCACTCGTGGATAAGGAGTTGTTCGGGCAGTATCTCACTATTTTGATGGCGAGTGAGCATCGTAAAAAAGCCTATGCCCTAACGTTAGGGTTGCATCGTGAAGGCGGATTGGATCTTCGTTTTGAAGATGAGCTTCTTGACCTTGCGAATGAATTTGGCAATGATGCCATTTATGAAGAAGTACGCGAAACGATAGCTTATGACCTGTTGAGTGAGCAGGAATTGGTGCAGTTATTACAGATTGCATTGGTGCGCAATGATCCCAAGCTGCTTGCCCATGTGCGCCCCTATGCGCAGCAATTAGCGCAACAGAAAAATGATAGTTATTTGCGAGCATTGTTGGTTGTCGCGGATGGGCAGGGGGGCAATATGGGCGTTGTGGTAGATACCATGCGCAATGAGCCAAGTTTTGCGCGACGTTTGCAATTAGCAAGCCTATGTTCGCTTCGCAAAATGACAGGGTGCGTTGATGCCTTTATGGAGCAGCTCCCTGAAGCCTCTACCTTGTCGGATCAAGAATTAATGTCCGTGGTGATGCTCTTGCAAGATCGTAGACGCTATGATGAAGCCTTCGCATTGATTGATGCTGCCAAAACGGCGCGTCCGAATGCTTCGTTTGAGGCTGTGTGGTTTCCCTTGGCGGTGCGTTCGATGAGCCTAGACGATGTGGAAAATTATCTTCGTGACGCTCCTGCACTGGATGCCAATAGCTATGCCCGCGCTTATTTTCTTGCGATGGATACCAAACTTCACGATAAAGCGATTATGTTGGGTGAGCATATGGTGGCGATGGAGGATAATAAGCAACATCGTGATTATGTGTTGCAAGCCTATTTTGCTGGCGGACGTTATGAAGATATTATCGAGCAACTGCGTACTAATAAGGGCGATAGCGCACAAGCAGAAGAAAATTATCTGTTCGCGCTTGCCAAACTCGCGCCACGCAATGCCAAGTTTGCGAACGAATTAGCGGATTATGCCATGGGGGTTTTGAACTCCTCTCCGTCGCAAGAACGGCGTATGGCAATGATTTACACCATGATCGCAGCCAAACAACAAGGGCGCATCATGCCCTATGTGCGTGATTTGGCATTGAAGAACCCTAAGGAATGGGCGTTTTTATATGCGGATTATCTGAAAGGATCGCAAGGCTCTAAGGGTGTTACCGATTTTTGGCTGGAAGTTGCTGATCGTCATCCGCAGGATACAAAATTACAATCGCAAATTGCGTATAATATACTAGAGCAAGGCAATCATGATGCCGCTATTGGACTGTTTGAAAAGATCGCAGCAGGTAGATCGCCCGATGATCCGCTGGTGAAGCAGTTGGTGTATTTATGGTCACCGCTTTATCCTGAGGCAGGGATTGCATGGCTTTCTGAGCGTGCTGAGCAAAGCACAGAACCGCAAGAAAAACTCGCATGGTTGCGCATGATCGCCAATGGTGTATCCGATGATGCGTTGCTGGAGTTGGCGCAGCGTCATCCTGATCTTTTGGCATTGCCTGATGTGGAGCAGCGTTATGTCTCTGCATTGAAGCGTGCTACGACGCCTGAGCAATGGCAACATGTCATCCATAGCTATCTTCAGCCACGCATTGATCAAGCCCAAACCGTGCAACCTTTGTTGCGTTATGCGGAGCTAGCAGGGCAACAAAAAGCACATGATATGCAAGAATTGGCGTATCGCAAAGCGTTGAGTATGTCCCCGAACAACCCGATTATCTTAGGGAAATTAGGTGCTTATTATCATAGCCGTGCGGATTACAGCAAAGCGCGTGAGACGTTGACGCAATATTTTGCTAATCCTTTGCCGTCTTTACCCGCCACGGCTGAAGCGTACCGTCCGCATTTTGTTTATGCGGAATTATTCCGTATGCAACGGGATGATAAGCAAGCGCGCAAATATTATAAAGAGCTTGTAGCAGCAGCATCAGCAGCCGATGATCGTGATGTCGAGTTTCATTCAATGGCAGCGCGGTCACTGATGTATGGTGATTTTGTCAATGAAGGTAAGGCAATTTTTGAGCGCATGATTAAGGCGAATCCTGAGAATCGTCAATTACGCGCTGATTATTCTGCAGCCCTGATTGAAGTCCATGATCGTGATGTGGCAGAACAATCCTTAGCATCGTGGAAAAATCCGCTGGATGGGGCAGATCGTGCGTATGAGCCTATCGCACTTTCTGGACTTCATGCGTCCGCCTATAGTTTGCTGGATGGTGATCGCCGTTTGGTGTTGGTGCATCGTGATAAAACGGATGTGCGTGCTATGGCGGTTGGTAGCGATGAATCGACTTCACACCGCATTGCCGCATTAGAGCAGCAGCCATGGGTAGCTTATGGTACGGAAGGTGAGCGCGAAACTATGGTTGTTGCGAAAGAGGGCTATCGCTTTGAAGTGACGAAGACCTCGAATCAAGAATTATGGTTGATGCCTGTGCGTGATAAGAGTGTGGAGGCACGCGAACTTGACCAAGCATTTGCGGTGCAGAATGAATTGATGCAGGCGCGTCTTGAAGTGGAGACGGGTAGGGGCTATGCAGCGGATAAGCGATCCTATGCTCTGGCGCAGCAACATCCGCACAATGCGCAAGTGTTAGGCTTTGCTGCCAATGTTGATAATTTTGTTGGCAATCCACAACGGGCGCGTCGTTTGATTCAGCGCGCCTCGGATCTGCAACCTGAAAATGAAGATATTATGGCGTTGAAGCGTGTCATTGATTTTGTTCATGCGCCGAATGTTTTTGCCGATGTTGAATCTCGCATGTTGGGGGATAATAATGAGGTGATTCAAACTATCGGTGGTTCTGTGGATGTCACGGATACGACGCAGGTGGGAGTTGTGCTGCAAAATAATGACGTATCGTCTACAACCGTGCGGTTGCCTGATGGGCGTTCTGAGAAATTTGATGTTGAACGTCAGCGTGCCGAATTGTTTGTACGCCATTCTGCCGAAGATGATGGTGCGGAATCGCAACTATCCTTCTTTGCGAATAATGATACGCCGGGGGTTGGTGTTTCTCATGGTTTTGCCAATGAATATGGCTATAGTCGCGCAAGCCTTGAATATCACCGTCCATTTTGGGAGTTTGTTGAAGGAATCATTGATGATGCGACACGGGATCGGGCTGCTGTGATGCATCGTTATAGCCCTGATGATAAATATACCTATGTCGGTGAATTGGGGATCAATAGCTATAATACGGAATATCAGAAGAATTCTTCTAACACTGTATCATTCAATGGTTCAGTGATACGACGTATTTATGATGTGCCATATGTTGCCGTAGGCTATAATCTTGATGCGGAATATGAAACATCTGAGAAGAATGGGCGCGATGCACAAGGAGTGCCTTATCAATTATTCCCGATGGATAGTCGGGAAGTGCATTCTGTCAACATCCTTGCGAATCATAATATTACGCCTGATACGACTGCCGAAGGGTTGCTTGGCTTTGGTATTGATCGCATGTCGGGTGATGCCGGCCCTGCTGGAGAAGCGCGGGTGACGCATTTCCTTACTGATCGCTTGGCAGTACAAGGGCGCGCTGCATATGGGTTTCGCGGTGGTCCTGCTCAGGGTGATTTAACCCGTGTGGGCGTTCGCTTGCAATATCAATATTAATTTGAATTACACTAGGTCACGAGAAAACTATGGAATATGATACATTAATATTAGACAAAAAACACAAATATTTTCTGGGATTGCGGGTCTCTGCATTGCTGGAGATCGCACTGTTTCTTGGGCTAGCCCTTTTGATTAATCTGGTGTTTGGCGGAAGCCCGCGCTTTATTGCATCCCAGCCGCATCCTTTTTGGATTTTGATTCTTTTGGTATCCGCACAATATGGATCAAATGAGGGGTTGGCTGCCGTGATGGCATCGACTTTGGTGCTGTTGGTTGGCAATATTCCCGAACAACGTGTGGATCAAGATGCCTATGATTGGTTGTTTTCTATCGCCTATGTGCCGTTAATGTGGATGGTTACAGCAACGATTTTAGGATTATTGCGTCAACGCCACATACGTGAACGTGACGAACTGAAGCGCGTATTGCTTGAGACGGGCGATAGGGAACGCACTTTTGCATCATCTTATGAAAAATTGCGCACACGTAAAGAGCAATTAGAGTTGAATGTTGCGGGGCGCGTGCGTACTGAGATTGGGGCGTTGCGTGCAGCAAAAGCGATGGAAAAACTTGATCCTGAATCAGTGATCATGGGCGTGATTACCATGATTGAAGCGGCTTTGGGTGCTGAGAAATTTTCTCTTTATCTGTTGTCGGGCGATACGCTCACGCGGCATAGTACGCATGGCTGGAGCGAAGCAGATTATGAACGGCTCGATGAAGAATATCGCGTGCAAGATCCGTTATATCAACGGGTGATGGTGCGTCATGAAACACTGTGCATTGTCAATGAAGCGCATGAAATGGTTTTGAATGATCAAGGGGTATTGGCAGGACCATTGCTGGATGTGGAAACAGGGGCTGTCCTTGGAATGCTGAAGATTGAAGCGATTCCTTTCCTTGAATTAAACTTGGAAACGGTGCAAATGTTCCGTGCCTTGTGTGAGTGGATTGCACTTGCGTTGAACAATGCACGCTATTATCAAAGTGCCGTTGATAATAGCATGATTAACCCCATGCATAATCTGATGACGCGTGGCTTCTTTAATCGCTATAAGGATTACATCACGGCATTGGCGCAACGTCTGAAATTTAGTGTCTATACGCTCGATGTCAATGTGACGAATTTCCAATCCTTGGATGCTGATACGCGTGTGCGTGTGGCGCGGTTGTTGGCGAACGTGGTAGAGCGTACTTTGCGTGGTGTGGATTTCGCGTTCGATCATCAAGAGATAAGCGGGAATTATGCGATTGTGCTTCCTGCAACGCATCTGGAAGGTGCGCGCATTGTGCGTGAAAAAATCGAAAAGGAATTGCAGCGTGTAGCAGCGCAACAAGTGCGTGGTGTGCATTTCTCCTATTCCTTAACCGCACTGCATGAGGCTTAAAATTATGGTTCATTTTTATCGTGCGCCGTATGAATCGGTGCGATCCTATTTTGATGATATTGATGTGCATGAGCTATTGCAGGTGCGTAGCAGTGATGAGTTGATTTCATTAGTGCTTGGGGTGGTTTGGGCGTTTCTGCATGGGTTAAATATCTATGGGGTCTTTTGGGAAGGATTAGAACCGATCTATGGCTTCATTATTCACCTTATTCTCACCTTGGTGTTGGTCGTGGTGACGATGACGCTAAAAACCATGGGGCGCGATATTCGGCATCTCTATGTGTTGGTGGTGACAAGCAGCGTGGCAGGCATTTTTGGTGCTGCGGGTATTGTGCTTACCTCAATTTTAACCTTGGTCTATAAACGCTTTGCCTTGCCTTTTTCGGAATGGTACAAAGCCATTTATCCTGATTTTAGTTTCAGCCATGAACAGCAAATGTATGAATCTATTGCAAGTGGCAAGGATGAAAGTGTGCGTCATTATAGCGTGCTTTCCTTTGCTGATGTGATGGCACTTGGAACAGAACATCAAAAACGTCGCGCCCTGACGCGTATGACGGATTTGTTCCATCCTTCTTTTGCGCCCGTATTGCGCCATGCATTGCAAGATGAAAGTAACACGATTCGGGTGCAGGCAGCATCGTCTATCACGCGCATTGAGCGGCAATTTGTTGAAACCATGATGGCACTGGAGCGTTTGGAGAAGAAGAATCCTGAGGATATGCAACTGAAATTAGGTTTAGCGCGTTATTATGATAGCTATGCTTTTACAGGCGTATTGGATCAAGGGCGTGAACATGCAAACCGCACCAAGGCTATTGTCTATTATGAACATTATCTTGAGGCGCACCCTGAAGATAATGATGCACGCATTGAACTTGCACGCTTGCTTATGCGAACGCAGCAACATGGGCGCGTCATTGAGCTATTTCGTGAGTTAAAAAAAGAAGGATTGGCAAATAAGCGTGTGACGTTGTGGTTATTGGAAGCATATTATGATGCGGGTGATTTTGTGGAATTGCGCCGTTTGGCAGCGCAATGTACGCATCTTTTAGAAGAACTACGCGATATTCGTCCGCGTTTGGTTCGTAGTATTGCCTTTTGGGGAGGAGTCTCAGAATGATTAAACATCATCGTCCATCACGCACGCAGGATGTTGCAGATATTTGTTTTGTGCTAGAAGGCACATATCCCTATGTACGTGGGGGTGTATCTTCATGGACGCATGAGATGATCGCCACGCACAGCAATCTTACCTTTCATTTGATTTGTTTGCTTCCCGGAACAGAACAACCCACGATGAAGTATAGTTTGCCTGCAAATGTACTGAGTATCACTGATGTATTTTTAGGTGACATACCATCGGTGCGTTCTAGCCCATCGCGCAACATTATGGAAATACTTCGTCCCGCCATGACGCGGATGGCGCATGATGATGCGCATTTTGAGGATTTTTTCTCGCTGGTGGAAACATTTGCGACGCATCGCAAACATCTTGATGCGGATTATCTGCTGAATAGCCGTGATGCATGGGAGTGCTTAGAACAAATGTATCATGAAGGCTATGATGGTACATCGATGTTGGATTATTTTTGGTCATGGCGTGCTTTGTTCGGTGGCATTTTCTCGATCTTACTTGCGCCTTTGCCTGAAGCGAAAGTCTATCATACTTTATGTACGGGCTATGCAGGCTTGCTTGCCGCACGTGCGAAAATTGAGAAGAAACGCCCTGTCTTAGTAACGGAACATGGTATTTATACCAATGAGCGACGTGTTGAGATTTCCTCCGCTGATTGGCTGGGTGAAACAGCGGTAACGCAACTTACCATTGATACACTCCATGCGAGTTTGCGTGATTTTTGGATGCAGACTTTTGCGAGTGCTTCACGCATGTGTTATGCGGCCTGTGATCAGATTATTACGCTTTATTCGGGCAATCAGAAAGCGCAATTATTGGATGGTGCGCATCAGGATAAAATGTCCATTATCCCTAATGGCGTGGATGTGGCACGTTTTTCAACGATTCATCCTGTGCAGCATGAAACCCCGACGATTGCGATGATTGGACGCGTTGTGCCGATTAAAGATGTGAAGAATTTTATTATGGCTTGTGCTGCAATCCGTGATGCTTTGGGTGATCTTAAGGTATATATTCTTGGTGCGATGGATGAAGATATTGACTATGTGGAAGAGTGCAAAATGCTCGTGCAGCATTTATTGCTTGAGCAGATAGTTGAGTTTACGGGCGCGGTGACGATTGATGATTATTTGCCAAAGATTGATGTGGTGGTCTTTACCTCCGTATCAGAAGCGCAACCATTAGTGATTTTGGAAGCAGGGGCATCAGGCATCCCCATTGTTAGTACGGATGTTGGGGCGTGTAGTGAAATGATTCACGGGGCGATAGATGAGCAACCCATGATTGGTAGTGGTGGGGAGATTGTTCCGCTTGCGAACCCGACTTTGGTAGCGCACGCCGTATTACGTTTATTGACTGATCCTGCCTATTATCAGAGCTGTTCTGATAATATTCGCAAACGCGTTTATCGTTATTACACCAAGGATCAACAAAAAAAGGCATATGCGGATTTATACGATCATTATATCCAGCTTTCAGAACGTAAAGAGGTAGCATAATATGGCAGGCATCGGTTTTGAGTTAAAAAAACTCACCAATCATGATAATTTAATTGGCGTGATGCACGCCTATCTTAGTGCAGGTTTTGCTGCTGCTGGTCCGTGGCTGTTCACGGCATTGGCACTTGGCGGGATCACTATGCTGTATGCGCAAAATATGTCGGTGGAAGCGTTGATTGAATTCCGCGTGGTGTTGGTCTATAATCTTGCAGCATCATTGGTGCTTTCCGCGCCTGTTTTTATGGTGGTAACGCGCTATATTGCGGATGCGATTATTGCAAAAGATGTTACCAATATACCCTCCGCCATGCTCGGCTGTTTGGTGGTGTTGATCGCCATACAAATTCCTGTGGCGTTTTTTTTCTATGGTTATTATTTTGAATTGCCGCTTGCGTTTCGCTTATCCGCGATTGCCAATCTGTTTTTGCTTACCTGCGTCTGGTTGCTTGGTGTGTTTTTGATGGCACTGAAAGATTTCAAATCCGTCAACCTTGCCTATGGCGTGGGTATGCTTGTGGCGGTCTTTTTAGCGCACTGGCTTCGTGCGGATTATGGCGCAACGGGCATGATGAACGGCTTTAATGTCGGGATTATGATTATTGTATTTACGCTTTCTGCAAAAGTGTTTGCGGAATATCCGTATTTTTATGGTCGTCCGTTTTCCTATATTGCAATGTTCCGTCCGTATTATCAATTAGCGGTGGGCGGAGTATTTTATAATTTAGCGATCTGGATTGATAAGCTGATTATGTGGTTTGCGCCACAGCGTACCTTGCTTGAGCCAAGTAATTTGCGGTATTATTCTGATTATGATAGCGCGATGTTTCTTGCCTACATCACCATTGTACCTGCGATGGCATTATTCTTCTTTAGTGTAGAAACGCATTTCTTCCAATTTTATCGTCGTTTTTATGATGATATTCTTGAGCATAAATCGTTGAGTCAGATCAAAAAATCTGGTGAGCGGTTGATTAATTCTGTGTTGTACCATGCGCGTACCTTCCTTGTGCTGCAAGGCGCGATTGTCTTTTTATGTGTGATGCTTGCACCGCAATTAATGGAAGCGTTTTCCTATAATTATCGACAAATAGGGATATTCCGTTTGGGCGTGTTGGGGGGGATGTTCCACGTATTAGCATTATTTGGAATGATTGTGCTTTCTTATTTTGATAGCCGTTCCCGCGTGATGTGGTTGCAATGTTTCTTCTTGGTGAGTAACGCAGTTTTTACCATTATTACTTTATATCTAGGGTTTAGTTTCTATGGCTATGGGTATTTTTTATCGTCGCTACTTACCTTTATGTTGACGATGGCGGTACTGTTTCGCTTTATGGGTGATTTACCCTATCATGCGTTTGTGACGCATAATAATGCGATACGTATTCAGCGAGCTATTTCGTAAATGGATTTCGTAATGGATAAGGAGTGATTCAATGGTGCAGGCAGATCAATATATTGCGTTTATGGGTGTAGCAGGTGCGAATGCGGATTTGGCGTGCCGACAAAAAGAACCCTATATGAATACCCTTGCGTTACCTGCCTTTGATGATGTGTTTGAGGCCGTCAGTGAAGGGCGTGCGCATTTAGGGATGATTCCGATTGAAAATTCGCAAGCAGGTCGCGTGGCAGAAATTCACAACCTCTTGCCTCATTATGATGTGCATATTGTGGGTGAGCATATACAGCGCGTTGAGCATCATTTGCTTGGAATTAAGGGAACGAATCTTGAGCATGTGCGTGATGTCTATTCACATCCGCAAGCGATTATGCAATGTCGTGGCTATTTGCGCGCGCATTCACAGTGGAGTCCTCGTTTGCATTCTAATACGGCGGTTGCCGCTTGTGATGTGGCGCAATGGAATGACCCTACCAAAGTGGCGATTGCATCCGAATTGGCGGCAGAGCTTTATGGGCTAGAGATTCTTGAGCGCAATATTGAAGATGCCAAAGATAATGTCACGGTGTTTGTGATGATTGCGCGTGAGCCGAATGATCCGAGCCTAGAAGATGGAATCACACTGACTTCGCTATTGTTTGAATTGCGCAATATCCCTTCAGCCTTATATAAAGCGATAGGGGGATTTGCCACCAATGGGATCAACCTCGTGAAGTTAGAAAGCTATATTCGTGGTGGCGGATCAAGTGAATCGCAATTTTTTGTGACGTTTGAGGGGCATCCTGATAGTGCGCCCGTTAAACGTGCCTTAGAGGAATTGGGGTTTTATTCTCGTCGTGTGCGCGTTTTGGGCGTGTATCTGGCAGACCCTACGCGTTATCAATATTAAATCTGTATCAAGGACATAATCTATGGTATCTTCTCATCGACCTATTCTCACTCGCCCAACGTGGAATCTTTCCCCTTCTAAGAAAACCGCCTATGTTAATGCGCGGGTGATCGACCCTGCATCGGGTTTTGATGATCGGGGCTATGTGCTGGTGGCGGGGGATACGATTATTGCCGTGGAGCGTGGCAATTTTAATGATGATGCGAGCCATGAATTTGATGTGGTGGACTGCAAAGGCTTGGTGCTTGCGCCGGGATTGTTGGATATTCAAGTGCATTTCCGTGAACCGGGTTTTGAATATAAAGAAACGATTGAGACGGGGAGCAGATCGGCCGCCGCAGGGGGCGTAACGCTTGTGGCGTGTATGCCGAATACTAATCCCGTGATTGATGATGTGTCTATTGTTGATTTTGTCCATAAACGTGGGCGTGAGACGGGGTATGTGCATGTGCGTACCTATGGCGCGATCTCGAAGGGGCTAAAGGGCAAGGATTTAACCGAAATGGGGCTATTGGTGGAAGCGGGAGCAGTGGGCTTCACGGATGATGGATTGCCATTGATGAATGCGGGCTTGATGCGTCAAGCACTTACCTATTCCCGTGATTTAGGCGTGCCGATCGCGCAACATGCGGAAGATTTAGACCTCTCCGCTGGAGGCTGCATGAATGAAGGGGCGGTTTCTGCCAAGTTGGGCGTGAAGGGGATTCCTAATGCTGCCGAAGCAGTGATGGTGGAGCGCGATATTTTGCTCACCGAACTCACGGGCGGGCAATATCATGTGCTGCATATTTCTACGGCAGAAGCAATCGAAGCGGTGCGCCGTGCCAAAGATAAGGGCTTGCGTGTGACTGCCGAAGCTGCACCGCATCATTTTACTCTTACGGATGAAGCCGTGCTGAATTACCGCACCTTCTCAAAAATGAACCCACCGCTACGTTGCGAAAAAGATCGTCTTGCCGTGTTGCAAGGGTTGAAAGATGGCACGATTGATGCGATTGCCACCGACCATGCACCGCATGACCGTGAAAGTAAGGAATTGCCACTTTCGCAAGCATCATTTGGGATTGTTGGCTTGGAAACTATGTTGCCTTTATCCTTAGCATTGGTGCATCGTGGTGAAATGAAACTGATTGATGTGCTGGGCGCGATGACCTACCGCGCTG
Source organism: Alphaproteobacteria bacterium (assembly GCA_004292675.1). Lineage (GTDB taxonomy): Bacteria > Pseudomonadota > Alphaproteobacteria > Rickettsiales > UBA998 > RDZH01. The sequence goes on from RDXO01000020.1 coordinate 57,792, forward strand.
CTGATATTATTCATGTGCCATCTGGCAGGCTGCAAAAAGGTGCGAAAGCCGATATGGTGCTGATTGATATGAATTATGATTGGAGCATTGATCCTGATAGTTTTGTGAGTAAATCGAAAAACTCCCCCTTTGATGGCACGACGGTTAAAGGGCGTGCGGTGCGTACCATTGTTGCGGGTGAAACCGTATTTATGCTGAAAGAATAGATTCTAACGTGCTATAAGCCTATGCCCCCTTATAAAAAACCTGTAGATTCTTTGAGTGAGTTGCAACATTATGTCACATGTGGCAATGGTACTGAGCCACCCTTTAATAATCTTTATTGGAATCATAAAGAAGAAGGGCTGTATGTGGATATTCACACAGGTGAGCCACTTTTTTCCTCACGGGATAAATTTGATTCGGGGACAGGGTGGCCAAGTTTTACGCGCCCCGTGCAACCCGATGCCGTTGTTGAGCATCGTGATGTTTCACATGGGATGGTGCGTGTTGAGGTGCGATCCGCGAGTGGGGATTCCCATCTTGGGCATGTCTTCCCTGATGGACCGCAGGGGGAAGGGGGGATGCGCTATTGTATTAATTCCGCAGCACTGCATTTCATCCCCAAAGAGGAGCTAAAAACACAAGGATATGAGGCTTTCATGGCGCAGGATGAGCGCGATTAAGGAAGTTTTGTTTGGGTTTGCGTGCCTTGTGCTTGTGCCAAGGTGTAGATTCGTGTAAAGCAAACTATGACTCAGTAATGGTGTTCGGTATGATACAGAAAAAAGATATACAAGAATATGATGCGAATATTGTTTCTCTTGCGCAAGTGAATATGTTCAAGGGGCAATTAGCAACCAACAAGATTTCCGATGAACGCGTGATTCATGCGCTTATGTCTGTGGATCGTAGCCATTATATACCCGAGCATCTGCATAATAATGCCTATGTCGATGCGGATGTGAAATTGTGCAATCATCGCTATCTTCTAGCACCGCTAACTTTTGCGCGTATGTTAGTGCTGGCGAATGTTGCTCCGCATCATCAGGTGTTGGATGTGGGAGCTGGAAAAGGATATAGTGCTGCAGTGTTGGCGCATATGGCAAAGCATGTCGTTGCCATTGAGGAAAATCCCGAGCTTGTTGCTGCTGCACGTAAGAAGTTAGCGCAACATCATGTTCGTAATGTTGATATTGTGACGACTCCTCTTGCTATTGGTTGCAGCGCGCATCAACCTTATGATGTGATTATCGCTGAGGGAGTACTGCAAGCTATCCCAACAAAATATGAGAAGCAACTTGCCGAAGATGGTACGATTGTTGCTCTCAAGGCTGCCGCACCGATGTTTGCTACCAAACAAGTATTAGCACATATTGTGGTAGGCAAAAAACGGCAAGATCAGGTGCATTATGCCGAATATGAGACGAAATTTGCGTATCCACTCTACGAAACACTTGCACAAGATGGCTTTGTGTTTTAAACAGTAGAATGAATCATTGTGTAGTACAGAGAAATATTATGAATAAAAAAAACTTCCGTTCCTGTGTTTGTGTTGCCCTATGTGCTACCAGCATGTTAGCCCCATCCCTACTTTATGCGGAAGCAAAAATAGCCAAAAAGCCCGATGTGGCAAAGGCTAAAAAGAATGATGCTGTTATTGTGCCAACGGATAAACTTTTTCGAGACGCATTGATTCATACCTATGAGAATAATCCGCGTATTTTAGCGCAGCGTGATATTTTTGAGCAATCAGGCGAACAGCATATGCAGGCCTTGTCTGGGTGGTTGCCTACGGTGAGTGCTACTTATAGTAAGGGTCGTCGTCGTAATATGTTCGGTAATCAGCGTGATTGGGATTATGTCGATGCACGCACGCGTCAGTTGGATGTATCGCAACCAGTGTTTAACGTGTCCACTTTTTACGCCCTTTCGCAAGCGGATAATACCATTGCAGCATCAGGAGCTGAACTCATCAATATCACGCAAGAAGTGCTTAGTGGCGCGATACGAAGCCATTTGGATGTCGTGCGCGATAGAGAGATTCTGAAACTGAGTGAGCATAATGAGAAAGTGCTAACCAAGCATCTTATGGCGACGCGTGAGCGTTTTAATGTGGGCGAAGCAACACGTACTGATGTATCGCAATCTGAAGCACGCCTTTCGCGTGCCGAATCTGATACGATTCAAGCGGCAGCGAATATCAAAATAGCAACGGCAGCGTTTGAACGAATTGTAGGCTATGAAGCACCCGAAGCTGTGGCGTATCCAGTGGATATGCCTCCATTGCCTCAATCATTGGATGAAGTGGTAGAATTAGCACAAAAGGCAAATCCGCGTTTGATGGCTGCAAAATTTGCAGAAGAAGCGGCGCATGATGGCGTGGGTGCTTCCGTGACGCGTTTATTGCCCACTGCTGCCGTTCAAGGCTCTGTAAGCCGTCAGGAAGGTCTCGGATTTACCGATCAAGCGATTAGCTCGGATTCTGTGCTGCTTAATGTGAATATCCCAATCTATCAGGCAGGGTCGGATCATTCGCGTATTCGTCAATCGAAAGAAGAACGTAGCCGTCGTCGTCATGAAATGTTGGATGCAGGCAATCAAGCTCGTGAACAGGCAATTTCAGCGTGGGAGCAATATCGCGCCTCACTTGCTGCTATTGATGCGCAAAATGATGTTATCCGTGCTGCAGAAATCGCATTAGATGGCGTGCAGCAAGAACAACTATACGGTTCACGTACCGTGTTGGATGTGTTGGATGCTGAGCAGGAATTGTTTATTGCCAAGGTTACGTTGGAGCGTAATAAGCGTGATATGATCTTATCTGCGTATAATATCCTTGCGGTTGCTGGTCAGCTTAGCCCCTCGATGCTGAAGCTAGGAGTGCAGGAATATGATAATGAAGACGTGATGGATGGGATTAAATATCAATTTATCGGTTTTTAATGTTTTTTTAAGAAAAAAATGATTAACAATGATCTTGTCAATGATCATAGTGAGAACGAGGCACAATTATGGCACAAGCGCAAGAGGGTAAAGATCAGTCTATGGAAGATATTTTGCAATCCATAAAGCGTATTATTGCGGATGAGGAAAAAGCACCAGTGGAGCAACCTACGCAAGCCCCTGCTGTGAAAGCCTTGGGTTCTGAGGTGCTTGAACTGCATGATTTGGTGGAACAGCCAAAAGAAGAGGTGAAACCTAAGGATTCTGAAGTTGCGCCTGTGGAGCATAATCCGCTGGACGTGCTGCATATGATTGATCATATGCCCCCTGTAGCTGCCCCTGTTGTTGCGGTGGAAGAAGTGGTCGTGGAAGCAACACCAAGCAAAGAGGATGCGGCGGAGGCGTTGCTTTCTGATGCTGTGGTGCAGGATGCTACAGCGGCATTACAGATGTTGAAAGTGCGGGCGCAAACACCGCCACCACCTCCGCCACCGCCTCCCCCTGTGATTGCGGAAGTGAAGCCAAAATTAGACGTGACTATCGAAGATTTAGTACGTGAAGCACTTCGCCCTGAATTGCGTGCATGGCTTAATACCCATATGACGGGAATTGTGGAGCGTATGGTTGCTGAGGAAATTAAAAAGATTCATCCTGCGTCATGAAATCCTTCACGTGCAGAAAAGATACAGTGCTTTGTTATCGCGTTACAATTTATGCTTGCATAGGCACGTGTGCAAAGTTATAAAATCAAAGCACTATATATGTTGATCAGACAATGAGAACGTAGAATGAAAGATTTAGAACTCAATAAAATTGCTGCAGCCATCTTTTTTACTGGCGTCACTGCTCTAGCTATCAGCCTGACGGTTGAAGGACTCTATGGTGGTGGGCATAGTGCGCATGGTGAACAAGAACGTGGTTATAAAATTGATGTTGTGGAAGATGCAGGGGCAGGGGGCGGTGCTGCAGAAGAAGCGAAGCCGATTGAGATAGCGCAATTTTTTGCTGCCGCATCTGCTGAAAAAGGGGCGAATCTTTCTAAAGCATGTGCAAGTTGCCATAGCCTTGATAAGGGCGGAGCGCACAAAGTTGGTCCTGCATTGTGGGGACTGGTGAATGCAAAAGTTGCACGTCATGCCGATTATTCCTATTCAACCGCGATGGCAGGACATGGTGGTGAATGGACGTTCCAATCGCTCTCTGAATTCCTTGAAAAGCCTAAGAAATATATTTCAGGTACAAAAATGGCGTATGCAGGGATGAAGAAGCCTGAAGATCGCGCCTCTTTGCTTGCCTATTTAGCGACTCTCAATGATAGCCCTGTGCCATTACCGCAACCTGTGCCTCAAGCTGCTACTGCACCCGTAGAGGAAGCACCAGCAGAACCTGCAGCACCTACGCCTGCGGTTGATGCTGCTACACCCACGGAAGAACCTGCTCCTGCGCAATAATTGCTTTCAACGGCAGGGTGAAGCGGTAAGGGAAGGGGTGCTTGCTGATCGTTCCGTATGACGATCGAGGCTTTTAATCATGCGGGTGAAGGGGAGGCATAGTTCTTCCTCATCATGCTGTATTTGTAGAAAAAAGCGTGACATGCCCGCATGTTCTGGTTGGATATGAAAGCGCAAGCACGATAGATCATCCGTGGGCATGGGGTGTGTATGGATGAAATTTTTACCATCCGCACTGAAGCCTGCCATATGCGCTTTCGCGCCCATAATATCATCTAGCTGCGTGATGGAATTGCCTTGAGCATCGGTTAAGCGGATCTGTATTTCGGTGGATGTGCCTTGCTGCAAGGGCGCATCTGCTGCCTCTAGCCACTCCGCCTGAATATTGCCTATTTGCGCATTCTTGGATGGTGTGAGCGTGGGCATGAAGGATAGAGCGGACGTATGAGGAAGTTCGAGTTTGATGCGATCGGCATGATCATTGCCTTGGCGCGTAAACTCTACCCACACACTATAGGGTTGATTGCTGTGGGGAGTAAAATGAAAGGCATAGACCCCATCTTCTTGCGTGGGGGTGGGGTGGATATGTTGATAATCCCTGAGTGATTGATCGATAACAAACAGATGCACTTTGCGCGTATGGGTAGTTTCGATGAGGGCATCGCTTAAAGGGCTGCCCGTGCGGGGATCGGACAAGAGAAATCGCCCATCATAGGGCATATTCGCGTGGGTTGTGGGCAATGTTTCCATCATGAGTTTATCATAGCAGAAATGAAAATAAACGCAATGGCACTTTATGTGGGAGAATGGTATCAAAGCCTATCAGACTCATTCCTTTGCAGAAATGAGCCTAATAAACTTTTTACGCAAAAGCGAAGCGATTAGCGGTTTGTGCGGTTAAATACGTTACGTATTTTACGCGTCGCGTTGCACCAAAACGCATTGCGATTATACGCAGCCAAAAGAATTTTGACGACGTCTTCTTCGCTGTATGTCGGGTTGCTTGGGTTATGTTCACCCGCATAATTGTGCGCTCTTAAGGGTTCGCCCGCACGTTCGTGGAAGATGTTTTCCACGTCGATAGATGGGTTTTCCCACAATCCCGTAAGGAATGCGCTGAAAGCATCGTCACCGATAGAAAAAAAGTCGGCTTCAAAACCATCAATGATGGCTTCAATTTCAGGGTTAAACTCCTGAGTGCATTCTTCTTTCGTCCGTGAACGCAGATAATCCCGCAATGTATCAGTTGATACGCCCGTTTCATCTAATGAACGGGTTGCGGTTTTCAGTGCCTTCGACAATGTTCCTGCAGTTTTTGCTTGAACGATATGCGCCAAAAATGCATGATATAGTTCATAGCTGCGGATATGCTGCATTTCGTGTGCGATGACCGCACTCAAATTCAGCAAAGGGTAGAATTCTCCATCCAACCCCATATAATGCAGTGTTTTCAAGGCATCGGGATTAATGAGAATGACTTGCCCCGAAGGGTAAGCGCAGTTAAGTGCGTGCTTACTTACGAAAACTACAACACCACGAGGTGGTGCATTTTCCGCTAGGTAGGCGAGTAAACTTGGAGTTGCCTCCTCGATTTCCGCAAAGGCTTTTTCCGTGGGTTCGAGGAACTCATTGCCTATCACGCAAACTTTAATTTGCGGATAGTTTTTGAGCGAAAAAGAGGTAAATTCAGCGTATTGCATCACTGCAAGTGCGAATTTAGTCAGATCATCAATGTTAGAGTTGCTCATTGTTTTTACCCGTTGGGTGTACAAAAATGGATAGATACACAAATGAGTATCTTTTTGTTCATGGAACAAGAGAAAATTAGCAAAAGAACAACGGATTGTCAACTATTTTTTGACATTTATAGCACAAAATTTTTGCTGAGGGTGTGCAAAAATTAAAGCAAGCGCAATGCTTCTTTGACTAATAGTTCTACAGAAAGCTCCGCGCCTTCATGGTTGCGCATCGCCTTATGTGCGGCTTCATAGGCACGGCTACGATCATAGCCTAGTTGGGTGAGGGCTGCAATGGCATCATCAGCGATGAAAGGCGTGATAGGGGTGGGTGTTGGGGGTTTTTTGCTGGTGCGTTTGGGGGTAGGGGCTGGTGGGTCTGTGGGGGTGGCAGGGGCGTGCATAATCCCCTCAAGATGCATGATTTTATTTTTTAACTCACTGCAAATCCGCTCCGCTAAACGTGCGCCAACACCTTGGGCGCGTTGCAGGCTGGCTTTATCCTGCGCTAAGATGGCATGTGCAAGCTGTGCAGGGGGCATTTGCCCAAGAAGGTTTAACGCCATTTTATTGCCAACCCCTTGAACGGTGGTGAGTAATCCGAATAGGGTTTGTTCTTCCTCGGTAAGAAAGCCGAATAAAGTGAACTGATCTTCACGGACATAGGTTTCTATGAACAAAGTGTGACGCGCTTGCGGATCATTGAGGTGCGCTGCATAGAGATGATTGCGGGCGGTGTGTGAGACATGCACGAGGTAGCCAACGCCCATCACATCGATAATGATGCTATCGGTGCGAAAATGCGCGAGAGTTCCAGTCAGTCTGCCGATCATAAGACGTTCCTTTTGCTCGTGGAACGTACACTATATAGGTTCAATGCACGCGCATGTCAACTATATTATAATCGTGTTATTTTTGCGTCTATAAAAGATTAAAAATCTATTTTTTTAGCGAATATAAAAAAATATGATGATTTGTTGAAAAAACTGTGGACAATTATCATCCGTCTATGGTATAAAGATATTGTACCTAGCTTTTTTCTTTCTAATTCTTGAAAGTAAAAGCCTTTGTATAGTCCTCCCCGTCTATTCTTTTTATGACGGGTTTATTTCTTCGGAGATTTTAAATCATGAAACGCGTAGCTAACTTCCGTTCCGTAATGGCTGCTTTGATCGCTTCTACTGCGATTGTCGTTGTTGGTGGTGCTGCTGATTCTGCTCTTGCAGGATGTAATCGCCCTGATAACTCTTGCGGTGGTAATGTGCCTGCTCCTGTTCATCCTACGCCTTCTCCTTCCCCCTGTGGAAGTGGAGGTTGTCAGCCGTCTGTTCCAGTCCCTGGAACTCCTGGCTTGAACGGTAACAACGGTTTGAACGGAACTCCCGGCTTGAACGGTAACAACGGTTTGAACGGAACTCCCGGCTTGAACGGTAACAACGGTTTGAAC
>RDXO01000040.1 GCA_004292675.1 Alphaproteobacteria bacterium
GTTCTTCAAACAAGGTATCCGACGCATCCTCTATGCAGCACTGAACCTCACCACAATCCCAAAACTATGGCATTACGCTAAACTTGTCGGGTGGTAAGATCACAGGATTCTATCAGTGGTGAAATTAACCAAGATAGCGGTTTTTTGCATCATCCCGCATGTATGTTGAAATGCGAGATAGATTTTTCTATTTTGTGAAGGCTTTCTGAGAGTTCGCTACTTTTCAGGAGGTGGGGATAAGGACTCTGTTTTTCCGCAGAAGGCAATGACCTCGTTCGTTTGATAAGAGCTTCATCCCCTGAGATTTAGAACTGAACAGTATCTTAGAGAAGCGTCCCGCTTACTCTGTATTCACATGGATAGTTATGAATTTCATAGATCAGCCTATAAACCCCTTACCTTATATAAGGAACGACATGCAAAAATCTATCGTTGGCATTGATATCAGCAAAAAAGACTTCACCGTTTCCCTACTACGTGAACAAAAACACAGCGTGCGGAGCTTTCAAAACCATCGTGAAGGCTATGAGAAGCTGCTTGCATGGCTAAAGGAATTGCAAGTAACACCTGACATATTCTGCATGGAAGCGACAGGCAGTTACGGTGAGGCACTGGCGGATTTTCTTTATGCGCATGACCATCATGTGAGCGTAGTGAATCCATTTCAGATCAAATCCTTTGCGCACACTTTATTGAAAAGACACAAAACGGATAAGGTTGATTGCAAGGTCATCGCCTATTATGCTGAACGTTTTGAACCCGCTCCATACATTCCACTTGACCCAAATATTAAGGAATTACGACAACTTTATCGCTGCGCTCTGGCATTGAATAAGCATCTCACTGGTTTTCGTAACCGCTTGGAACATCGAGATAGGTTATGTGATGAAGTCACCGCTTGTTGGGATGATATGATTGCACAGGCAGAACAAAAACTTCTTGTCATTCAACAGCGTATGACAGAGTTAGTCCGAATATCGCAGTCAACACAGCAAGATTTTGATCATCTGCAAACCATTCCAGGAATTGCAAAAAAGACGGCACTTGCTCTGTTAGCGGAACTTCCTGACATCACAATGTTTGATAATGCACGGCAACTTGCAGCATTTGCAGGACTCACACCCCGCCATTGCACTTCAGGGACTTCACTGCAACGCAAGGCACGCATATCAAAAGTAGGTTCTGCAACGCTTAGAAAAGCACTGTTTTTACCTGCAATTACTGCAAAAAATCATAATCCTGTGATGAAAGCATTTGCACAAAACTTGGCAGAAAAAGGAAAACCTGCCAAGGTCATTATCGCTGCTATTATGCGGAAACTACTTCACATCGTCTTTGCTATCATCAAGCATAAAATACCCTTCAACCCGCATTTCCAGCTTGCAAACTGACACAGTATCAAATGACCCCTCCTACGTAACATTTGAACCCTTCCTAACAATTTACCCAATTTAGGCAGTGGCGCGTTTCATACTTGAATCGGCGACTGTTGGGGCATTAGAATGGCCTTGATGCATGTGCCTGTGTTCAAAGGACACAAGCATCATATCTTTAAGTAAAATTCCTACATAAAAAAACTCTAATAACGTGACATTACTCATGGTATGATGATAATTAACTATAATCAATAACACACAAACATGCACATAATGTGCATCTATGTACAGAAATCATATCCACTATCATCCTATAGGCTTTTTTATGCATGTGCTTTTTCTCTCACCTGTATCTTTTTTTAAGGGCGGTGCCGAACGGTCGTTATTTGATCTATTGAAAAACCCACATATTACCGCCCATGTTGCCACGCCACATAAAGGTCCTATCACGGAGCAAGCAGAAGCATTAGGATATGCGACGTGCATTGTGCCGTTTGGCTCAATAGAACAGATACACCGCCCGTTTTCTTTTATCAAAGCCTGCTCTGCACTCGCCGATTTATGGAAGGCTGCTCAGCACCTCAAAAAAGAATGCCGAATGCGTAACATTACGATTGTGCATTCCAATGGACTCAAAGCCCATGCCATCAACTGCCTTGCCTACCGTCTAGGCGGAGCGCGTGCCATCCTGCATATACGGGACATTCCCTATACAAACTCAGAATTATGGGTATGGAAGATTCTTGCGCGTGCTTGCGATCAGATGATCATTGTCTCCCGTGCATGTTGGCCAACTGCGAGTCTGCCGAATAATGTTCACATTATTTATAATGGCACTCCGATTATCGAACATGATCATACGCCCATAGTGCAGACGAACACGTCCATTAATTTAGGGTTTGTTGGGCGCATTCACCCAGCAAAAGGGCTGCATCTTCTGCTCGAATGGATGGCTCATGCAAAACAGCACGGATCATCCTTATGCTTGCGGATACGGGGAACATTCTCAGAGGATGCACCAGATTATGAACATGAGATACATCAAAAAATCCATGCACTTGGATTAGAACATGATGTATTCTTTGATGGGTTTATTGATAACCCTACGGAACTTTATCAAAATATCGATGTGACCATTGTGCCTTCCCATATTCCAGACCCTCTACCACGTAGTGTGATGGAATCTATGGCACGGGGTATCCCTGTATGCGGTTATCCAGCAGGGGGGATTAAGGAAATGATTATCGACAAAGAGACGGGCTATTTTGTTTCAGATGCACAAAGTTTTTCGGATGCACTCGCGCATATGCAATCCAATCCAGAGCGCATCGCGCACATGTCTAAACGTGCGAAACAACATATTATGCAGCACTTTACGCTCGAAGCCTTACATCGCAAAGTACATGCACTTTATGAGGCATAGTAGGCGGAATCGCTTTTAACCACTATACACGATAGCCAAATTCGCGCTCTAAACGCCTTAAATCTGCCTTATTCAAACACACGCCTCTAATTTTATCATGTGTCATAGTCGTGCTATTTTCTAGATGAAAGAGTAATTGACTACCAAGCGACTTGCCCCATGCTTCGACCATGATATAATGATCCACATGCCCAAATAAGAGCGATGCAACTGTGCTACGTCCGAGCGAAGGAAAATCAATAATAATGAGGTCATACGCTGCGCTATGCGTTGGCAGTGATTCGATCACTTCTTGCGTCACTATCGGTGACTGAAGATCCAACACACAGCATGTAAGATACGGATTAAGGGTAATCATGTTCCCTGCGGGCATATCCGCAAATGGGTGTGATGTAAGCACAAGAGTACGCTTACGCACTGCACCAAAATAATGTGCTAAGCCCAAAGAGCAAAAGGTTTTACCGCTCTGTTGTATGGAAGATGTAATCCCCACAATATTATGTTGAGGGGATAGATTTTTCAATATATCCACCGCACTATGCTCAATACCATGATGCAGATTCTCGTCTAATGCCTTATAATAGTCCAAGGAACGCATATCATCTAAAGAACATACTGAGGTAGTGTGCGGTATATATCCCGAAAAATGCAATGATAATTCATGCACGATCTGTCCACCACGACGAAATGTTTTATTCCGATCATCGCGGATGATCGCTAAAATTACACCGAGCCCCCCACCAAATAATAAGGCTGCAACTAAAATCAACAATGTTTTCGGATGGCTAGGGGATATAGGAACGGCTGCAGAAGAAATAAGGCGCGCTGCCGTAGAAGGTAAGATTTGCTCTTTGCTGAAATTTTCATATTTCGTCAAATATTCCTCATAGAGCTTTTGATAGGTTTGTGCCTTCTTCTCTAAATTATTCAGTTCCAATGTCTTGCTGTCGCTGCTGATATTGGTGTTGATGGAATCTTGCAACTGCTGTTCAATCTCTTGCTCACGTGCCAGTGCGACTTGATATTCTTTGAACTGCTCTTTTGATACACGACGCATCTCTGCAAGGATCATGCTTTCATATTCAATGATCTCCTTGCGCAATTTCTTCACTGCACTATGTTCTGCACCGTACTGATTCAGTAGATTATGATATTGCTTATTGCGATCAATATAACGCAAGCGTATATTATTCGTCACTTCATTAGAAAAAGATTGCGATACGGCATCATGCACCGCATTTTTTGCAATAATACGCTGACTTTCATCATATTGCGCCTTCGCCGTTGCACGCGATAATTTTGCATCGCTGAGAATACGCATCACATCATCAAGGCGTTGTTCGCTAATGTCACGCCCAAGTACGGTTACAAGATTATGTTCTTTGCGGTAATTGATCCAATTCGCATGGGCTTCTTGCGCTTTCGCCTTGAGTGCATCGAGTTCTTTATCAATCCAATCATTGGATTGTGAGGCAATGTTCGTGCTGACCGTCAATTTATTTTGAATATAGGCTTGTGCATAGGCATTCGCGTAAAATGCTGCTTTTTGCGGGTCTGGATCGCTATACGCAATCGAGATCACATACGTTAGGGCGCGTTGCTTCACCGAAACATTCGATAATACATCATCAATGAGTTTATTTTTCTCCTGTTCATCCGCATAGGGTAATTGGACAATCCCCAATAATTGTTCCGCAACGGAACGTGAAAGCAAGATTTCCACCTCACTTTCTACCGATGGCTGCGAAAAATCTGCCGTTGCCGTCTGATATAACTCAGAAACCGCCTTACTATTCATACGATCCAAAAGCAACAAACTTTCTGCCGTATATTTTTTTGGAAGCAAGAGAACAAGCGCAACTGCAATGAGAAGGGCAATGCCAACACTTAAGAACACAACCTTGCGTTCGCGTTTAATAGCGAAAAAAATACGTGTAATATCAAAAGGATCAGAAGAATGCATGTACATACCAGCTCTATTATCGTCCGACATCCAACGCGGAATCCGTCGCCGCAGAAACAAGTGCAGCAGACCCCAAGATATTCAAGAACTTTCTGAATTCGGCTGTCTCCGCATTGGCAACATAAATAATATCATGCTCTTGTACTGGGAAATGTTGCGCCAAGAAAAAACCATCAGCTTTGTTGAGATCCAACGAATAAATCACAGGAACAGTTTTAGATTTTATATCTTTTGTTGGCAATTTGAGCGTCTCTTCATAGGTTTTTTTATCCTCATAACGATAGACATAGATCTCCTCAGGATCAGCCATATTGTCGTTCATCCCTTTTGCAAGCCCCATTGCCTCGGTCAACGTAAAGGTACGTTTCGTGAATTGATGCATACCTGTTGTTTGCACCGCGCCATATACTTGGAACATTTTTGGTTGTCTGAACACATAAAGCACATCATCTGGTTCAACAAAATGATTGATTTTCGGATTCTCAATCAAATTATCTAAGAGCGTCGTATATTCTATCCCTTGACGCTGCAACGTAATGAATGTTTCAAAACCCAAAAAGCGTGAACCTCCTGCTTTAGCAAGCAAATCAAGAATACGTTCACGTTCGTGATCAATCACAAATTTGCCTGCACTATTGACATCGCCTATGACGCTGGCGCGATAACCATTACGGCTCACAAACTCGACCACAACTTTTGGATCAATCGCTTTGTTTACAAGCTGTTGTTCAATATGTTTCGCAACATCTGTGGGATACATACCTTGCACATGCACTTTGCCGACATAGGGGATCATCACATCGCCCGTATCTTCTACAAAAAGCTGTGGAATGGTCACAAAATTTCCTGTACGCATGGTATTTTCTTGGATAAATAAGCCATTGGCCTCAGATTCAAAAACCGAAAGACGAATGGAATCACCCGGCATGATGGTGACAGGACGCGCCACACTTGATTGTGGCCATTTATCTTTTTCCATAGGTTTTTTTGCGCTTGCAACCAGCCCTTTCACAATCTCTGCAGATACATCCACAAGCGTATACGGTATATTCGCATCCTTTTTTTCTACCACTTTTGCGGCTTGATCTTTATAAGCACTCGAACGAGGCCCTGAACGTTGCATGGAACAAGAAGAAAGTAACGCGGCACTGGTGGATAACACCAAGCACATCATAAACGGATAGGTACGACGCATGAAAAAACTCAACAGAAATAACGAGATAAATAAGGTACATATCCTCATTTATTACAGAAGATAGCATCTTATAATCTATAGGATTAAAAATTTATGCTACTATAGTGCATTGCGATGCAGATTGCAAGTGTTATGATAATTTAACTTTTCATCCTAATGCTCAATATGTTTTGCCCATTCAAGTATGTCAGGACTCGCTATAGATAAAACCATGTTTTTTTGCTTGCCTTCTAAAAGCGTAATAGTACAGACATGCTGAAATAAACAACGCAACAAATGCGCCAAATAATCCGCCATACACACAAAGCGGTACAGAAAGCGCAATGCTTATCCCCGTCATCATAGCATATTGACGCATAAGAACCTGATCATTGCGGGCGCAATAAAAAGCAACCTTATACACTTCAGCATGATTCATGATCGCAAAGCTGAGAAGAATCAGGGGAAAAATGGGCATTGTGTCGCTAATCGCCGCATCCTTCACAACATAATGGACAATGAGATAGATTGCAGGCAGAGAAATCAATGCTAATATAGAGGAATAGATGCATGTTTTCTTTGAGAGATCACGTAGCTGCATACGAAATTGTTCGTGTTGTGCGTGATGATGACTAATGATCATATCCCCACGTGTGACTTGATGAATACCCGTGCGAATCAGATTTTGCAAGGCAGAAAAAATGCTCATGAAAAAGACATACACACCCGTTTGCGCCGTTCCAAGGCATAATTCTGTGATGGCAAGCCCCGCATAGGATGAAAGCGAAAATAATTGCCCATGCATAAAATCATACTTATTTTGTTGATATTTTGTGCGTATTTTGGCAATGAACCCACGAAGTACAGAGATGTGGATACGCAGATAATCACGTATGGTATAGATCAGCATCATGGCCGCGATCGCACTCCCTGCAAGCCACAAAATCACCATGATCTGCGTTGTGGCATAAACGGGGTTGCAGTAGGCCATGATCATAAAGACAATCATCCATAAGGCACTACGGATAAAATGCATGATATTACTTAAAAAGGAATGATTCAGATTTTGGCAAAATTGATAGCCATTATTATTCATATGCTCCAAAAACAAAATCACCGCAATCATAAGATAAAAACTATAATTACCTTGATGCATACCATAGAAGGCAGATGCAGGTATAAGAATCAGATATACCCCCGCAAGATAGAGGATATAAAATGCTAGATCGTGACGCGTCTGTTCCTTTGGTGCGACAGGCGCATCACGTGCAATAGAATGATTCATCGAAAGCGATAATAGACCAGGAACAGTGAGAAATAACGCAGCAAGTAATCCATAAACCCCAAGAGCTTCTGTGCCTAAAAATTTCGTGACAAAAACAGTAAAAATAAATTTGATGCCTAAACTCGACATCCGCATCCCCATAATCATGAGGGTGACGCATTGTTTTTTTGAGAATAAGTTCATGGATAATCCGTGTGTCGTATCTTATACGACTCCATAATAGGCTTTGTACCACTCAACAAAATTCTGCAATCCTTCCCGTAATGATGTTTGCGGTACAAATCCTAAATCTCGAGTGATTTCCGTAATATCCGCATAGGTACTGAGTACATCCCCTGTTTGCATCGGCTGATAATCTTTCTGCGCTGTTTTTCCTGTAAGATCTTCGAGCATTTCAATCATTTCACCAAGATTTTCAGGGTGATTATGACCAATATTATAAATCATATGAGGCGTTTTATACTGACCAAAAATCTTTGTTTCAGGAATATGCATCGCAGAAGCGACCACACCACGCACTATATCATCAATATAGGTAAAATCACGCATCATATTACCATTATTATACACCGTGATCGGTTTATTGGCATAGAGGCTTTGTGTGAACTTGAAATATGCCATGTCTGGCCGCCCATAAGGACCATAGACCGTAAAAAACCGTAGCCCCGTCATGGGGATTTGATACATCGTGCTGTAGGAAAAGGCAAGTGCTTCATTTGACTTTTTCGTGGCAGCATACAAGCTCACAGGTGTATCCGTTTGATCCAAAGTGGAAAAAGGCAATTTCGTATTTGCGCCATACACAGAACTGGACGATGCATAGGTGAGATGCTCAATCTGATGGTGACGCACCGCTTCCAAAATATTCATAAATCCAATAAGATTTGAATCAATATAGGCCTGCGGATGTTCAATGCTGTACCGCACCCCTGCTTGCGCCGCAAGATGGATCACGCGCTTAGGTTGATATTTTTTGAATAATGCATCGAGTGCCTCTTTATCCGCAATATCGACCTTTTCAAAGTGAAAGGCATCCTTGAACGCTGCAAGTTTTTCAAGCCGTGCATATTTGAGACCTACATCATAATAATCATTGATGTTATCCAAGCCGATCACCTGCGTGGCACCGTGTTGTATCAGATGCATTATAGTATGAAAGCCAATAAAGCCCGCTGCACCTGTGACTAAAATAGGGGAATGCATCATAGAAATTCTCACACTTTTGTAAAATAAGTTTTTATTATTAGGGTGTATGCAGTTGCTATATAGCACTATCATGTACTACATTACGTCATTATAAACCATAGCACCATAAACTCATACCCTTTCTTTTTATCCTTTCAAGAGAATCGGTTGCCCTCGTCCCGTAATGTGCTTATTCCATGCCACATCTGCGACCTTTTTTCAACACATACCATGCTCCACATGTGCATTTGTCTTGTTTTCGCATTGCGATAAACCACATACCAAGCTCTAACGGCACAGATATATACTCATCGCACATGAAGATGCGTAGTATCAAAATGCGGAAAAGATGAGTATCTTTAATAAGATATCCCCTTCATTTACTTGAAAGACTCACGTCCTTAAAGTAATATGGATATATAGGGTCGTTTGACTAAAAAATGCCTCATTTTTTATGTCAAGAAACGACTATAAACATATGATTTATAGTTCTTTTTCAGCATGATACGCACCATCCTCGCGGTTGCGTGCAATTTCTCGGCAGATGACGCTATGATGCCTGCCAAGATGCCTTGCTATCGCTCGAAGCGATAATCCGCTTATCCTAAGCAGGCATACATCTGGTAACGTTCCACTTGGTTGAGATGAAGCATACGTACTCCTTTATAGTTGTTGTAAACCCTAAGGTAGCACATACCTTGCTCAACTGCCTATAATTTTCAATTTAGGCAGTGGCGCATTTCATACTTGAATGGGCGTAATGAAAGCACTATAAATCATAGTACTATAGTCGTTTATGCTCTATGTGATTGACATAGGGATACTATTGATGGTATCTGGAATTAGTTTTTCTGGAGGTATAACCTATTGATATGGAACATCACATCATGGACGATCATGTGCTATCGCACAAACAGTTGAAGCTCTCCTTTCTTACTGGCACATTAGACGGCGGAGGGGCAGAAAAATTGCAACTCATCCTGAGTGATTATTTTGCCAAAAAAGGTATAGACACCGATCTTGTCGCATTCCAGAAGGTCGGTTCATTAGTGCATCAGATTCCGAGTAGCATACATTTCACCGATCTTAAGGTTAAGCGTATCGTCACCTCTTTGCCTATTTATAGAAACTATCTTAAAGATCATACTTCCAGAATCATTATATCTTCGGTGATGCGCCCCAATATTATTGCATGTCTTGGCAAGATATTTCATAAAAAATCTCATAAACTCATTATACGCATTGATAGCGCACCCTTTAATGGCGTAAGCTTGCTAAAACAACCAAAACATTGTGTCTTACTCGGTCTATGTATGCTCACCTATCCTTTTGCGGATGCTATTGTGTGTATCTCGCAGGCGATGCGAGAGCAGATTTTGTCTTTTCCTTTTATACGAAAAGAGAAAGTGCATTTAATTTATAATCCCGTACTTGCGCCCTCATATAATGAAAAATTGCATGAGCCTTTGCCAGAACGCGCCCTTGCGCTTTTTTCTGATGGTGTCCCCGTGATTCTTGCTGTGGGAAGGCTACATCCTGCAAAAGATTATCCGACCATGCTCCGTGCTTTTGCGCTTGTCCGCCAACAGATGGAATGCCGACTTGTTATTTTGGGGGAAGGTGCGTTACTGCATGAACTGATGGCACTTTCTGAAAGCTTAGGCATCACAGAATCGGTGCATTTTGTAGGATTTATCGATAACCCTCTGCCATGGATGCACCATGCAGATCTATTCGTGCTATCGTCCATTTATGAGGGGCTTAGTGGCGTGTTAATTGAAGCCTTAGCATCTGGCACTCCCGTCATCAGCACTGATTGCCCCACGGGCTGCGCGGAAATACTGAACAATGGTGAATTTGGTGATTTGGTGACTGTGGGTGATCATAAAGCATTGGCTGAATCGATGATAAAGAATGTCATGACTCCTAAAACTCCGATAGCGGATGCCTTGCGTCAGCATGTGCAGCAATTTCATAGTGACGTAGCGGGAACATCCTATTTGGCACTGATTCAGTCATTATAGTTTTTTGACAAAAAAGCCTATAGCTCCATAATCCAAAGAAGACGCTAAAAACACAAGCCTATTCACAATATTTTTGCGCGTTGCAACACCTTAAAAAGCAGTGATGTGACCATGTTATTTACTTGACATATGGCTACGCTTCAACTAGAGATAACTTAAATTTTATTCCTTCCCTAAGTCATCGATATATTGGATACGAAAAGTTCCTAAGATCCTTAATTAAAAGAATAAAATTTATTTTTCATAGCAACAAACGTAAAGGTATATAATCAATGACTCAATTTAATGGAACTAATGATGTAAGCTCAATCGCAGGTAGCAGCAGAGCTGATGTGATATTGTCTGCAGGTGGTGCGGATAGTGTTTCTGCAGGTGCAGGTAATGATGTAGTATTTTCTGGCACAGGCAATGATCGCGCAGCAGGCGGTGAAGGCAATGATCTTGCTGCAGGTGGCGCAGGTAATGATGTGCTAGGCGGTCAAGAGGGCAATGATATTATCGTTGGCGGCGTAGGTGATGATGCATTAAATGGTGGCGTAGGTAATGATATTTTGTCGGGTGGTTCTGGTGCAGATACATTCGGTATTTCAGCTAATGCTGGTCATGACATCATCGCGGATATTAATTTTGCACAAGGTGATAAAATCAACTTCTTTGCAGGATCATTTGAGAATCAAACACGCAATATTTCAGTCACAAGTGTTGAAAGCCTATTGCAAACAATTAATGATTTTTGTCTGCAATACGAAGATATGGGCAATAATGCAGTGCGCATCATTACAGGTACTGATTCAAGCCTAACGTTGTTGAACATGGGTTCATTCTTTGGTTTTTCACTTCCTTTGACTGGTAATGCAAGCGGTTCATCTCGCGCAGATGTTCTGTTTGGTAGCCCTGTTAATAATGGTCGTCTTGTTGGTGCTAATGGTAATGATACTATCTTAGCGGGTTCAGGTAATTCAAATATCCAAGGCAATAATAATGATGATGTCATCATTGGCGGTGCGGGTAATGATACCATCGGCGGTCAAGATGGTAATGATACGCTTTTTGGTAATGCGGGCAATGATCGCTTTGCTGGTGGCCTAGGCAATGACTTCCTCACAGGTGATGATGGTGCGGATCAGTTTGAATTTGGTACGAACCATACCGCTATGTTTGGGCATGATGTCGTGACAGATTTGAACTTTGCTGAAGGCGATAGCATGATATTCTTTGCTGGATGTATTCCTACGGCATCAGATACCATCGCTGTACAATCACTTGCTGATCTGCAAGCATTGATTGCAAATCATTCTACTGGTACTCTAGAGCATGGCGATAATGTCACCATTCAATTTGGTGCAGATTGCAGCGTCACATTATTGGAGTTTGCTCCTTTAGTGTAATGATGCTCTAAATACTTTAGAGTTTGTTGATCACGGTGCTGAGGTGGGTTATATAATACTACTTCAGTGCCGTGATAAATTTTTTACCCATGGTACGAGCGCGCTTAAAAATACCTTAGGGCAACCCTATTAACTCCGACATAATAGGAATGTAATTACGCTGCGTTATGCTCTATAAGTGTCAGGACTCGTTTAGGTGATCCTTCTGGATTCATCGGTTTTTTGTTTGGCATTGCGCGGCGTGGATATTATGCTCTTGAGCATGTTCCCGTTGTGAATGACCTTCGGGCATGGGCGTTTTTTGACGGTTTTGTTCTTCGTAACAACACCAATTCAACCGTTCAAGCCTATGTTGCTGCATTGCGTGGTTTTATAGTCGTTTGACAAAAAAATTACTCATTTTTATGTCAAAACATGACTATAACACTATGATTTATAGTGCTTTTTCCATTACATAATTGCCGAAGAACTGCTCGTGCGTAACATCGTTGGCTAAAATGAAAAAACTTCTTCTTCCCCACAAGGAGGAAGAAGTTTTTTTTGCTTAATTCATTGTATTGTAATAAAAAATTCACTAAACACCATGATTTTGTGCTTGAAAAATTAGCGTGCCTATCCTATCCTATGAACATGAAAGAAAACGCGACACCATCCTTTGCTAAAGATAATCATAACCGAGATTTTTTCCCCTTACAAGACACATGGTCAGACATACAATGGGCAACAAAATTAAATGCCCATTAATAGCACATTAGCTACAGCGAGTACGGCACTGGCAACGGGAGTGACTCTGGCGGGAGCTGATACACCATTCCTTAAAGCGGTGCAGCTAACAGGGGTTGCGGTAGCTGCGGTGTGCATTGGCAGGGCAGGAGAGAGATTCTCTGATGTTTTTAGTGCCACTATCAAGGAAAAAGAGCGCAATCGGAATCTTCCCCCTGAAGTGCGAGCAGAAGCGAATGCCACCATAAATGCAGAATATGCCCGCTGTGACGGGGTGCTTAAAGCGATTTATAGAAAAATTGAAGATATACCCATTTCACTTTAAGGACTTGAGTCTGCCAAGTGAAATGAAGGGTATATCTTATGAAAAATACTCATCTTTTCCACATTTCAGATCCTACGTATCTTCATGTGCGATGAGTGTATGGCTCCCTAATATCCGCTTGAAATGAAAGCACTATAACAACCCGATGAGGAATGCTATGAACAACCAAGATGCTAACGCTGCCACAGTGAAAAAAGTTTTTTATACCGACCATGGTGCGGTATTTGATAGTGAACGCGTACACGCGCAGTTAGAGAAAAATCTTGGTGAAGTTTCACTATCCGACACCCGCATAGCAATCAACCGCACGCCAAGCGATAACGGCACAGATATTATCATCGTTGAAGTACATGCCCCAAAAGAAGCAGGCAGAGACGTGACAGCAGTGCTTGATGCCACCATGAACATCGCGCTTTATCACATAGAGGCTGATAAAATAGCACGCATTAATGTAGTGAATGATCAAGGCGAACAAACAGCCATAGCTGGATGGGCGACACACCATGATAGCTCACAAGAAGCATTGCCCCAAATTTCAGAGAAAAACCTTACCATGGCACAGCGTCTTGAATATACGCGAACTCAACAACAAAAACAACCTGCGGCTCACGCACTCTAAATCCTATAGGAATCAAAGCACGATAGAGGCGCACCCTATTCGTGGTATTTATGTATATATCATGACGGATTCTATCTGCCATAAAGATAAGTTCTTGATAATCTATTGTCTAATATACGAAATTATAATAAATTCTTGCATCAACCTTTTGCATAATGGTATTATATGTCTTTGAAAGTCACTAACATTAATCGTATCAGTGTCACTAATTTGGCGGAAGAAGGGAATGAGTCATCCAATAATCCGAGTTTTTCACCCGATGGCACAAAGATTGTGTTTCATAGCAGTGCTTCGAATCTCATTGAGGATGATGCGAATGGTTGGCGAGATGTGTTTGTCAAAGATACTATCACAGGGGAAATAACAAGTATTAGCGCAAACTCCATGGGAGAACAGGGGAATTCAGGGTCGTATCATGGTAGATTTTCACCCGATGGCACAAAGATAGTCTTTCATAGTGGTGCAAATAATTTGATTGAAAATGATACTAATCTATGGAACGGCATCTTTATCAAAGATTTGATTACTGGTGACGTGATGCGCATCGATGTCTCTACTTTAGGCGAACCGCTCGATGGTTCTTCTTATAATGCACAATTTTCACCCGATGGCACGAAAATTATTTTTGAAAGTAGTGCAAGTAATTTAGTGGAAGGTGACACAAATGGTTGGGATGATATTTTTATCAAAGATCTCATCACAAACGAACTCACCCGCGTCAGCATCAATGCCCTGGGCGAAGAAGGAAATGGCTGGTTTTACAATGGTAGTTTTTCACCGGATGGCACAAAAATTATTTTTGAAAGTTGGGCGGATAATTTGATTGCAGAAGATTCAAATGGGGAGGAAGATATTTTTATGAAAGATATCCTCACAGGAGAAATAACACGCATCAGCACCAATTTTTTAGGGGAGGAGGGTACGTTTCGCTCCCATAACCCGCAATTTTCACCCGATGGCACGCAAGTTCTTTTTACAAGCTGGGCGAATAATCTCGTAGAGAATGATACGAATAACCTACCTGATATTTTTGTGAAAAATCTTATCTCTGGTGAAGTACTTCGCGTGAACACCAATGCGATGGGCGAACAATTAGATGGCTGGTCGTTTGGTGCGGCGAATTTTTCACCCGATGGTACGCAAGTTGTGTTTGAGAGCTTGTCGGGTATGTTAGTCGAAGATGATACAAATGGCTGGTATGATATTTTTGTGAAAGATTTAGGCACAGGAGAAGTGAGTATCGTTAGCAGAACCCCATCAGATGAACAAGCAAATGGCTGGTCACGAAATCCTAGTTTTTCACCCGACGGGATGAGTATTGTCTTTGAGAGTCAAGCCAATAATTTGGTTGAGGGCGATAATAATGAACAGTGGGATATTTTTCTAGCGACGCTTGGCGAAGATGAAACCGAATTCTCAGCCTTTGATGATAGTCAAACAACAACGCAGAATATACCACTTCTTATTGATGTACTCGCAAATGATCGTGTATTGATAACGGATATATTGGAGATTGTGAGCATCGAGGATGTCGTAGGAGGTACGGCAATCATTGAAGATAATCAAGTATTCTTTACCCCAATGACTGATTTTGTGGGGGAAGCGAGCTTTTTCTATACGGCAACGGATGGGCAAAATATCAGTGATGCACAGGTTACGGTGACGGTGTTAGCTATAAATGAGACACCAACCATCATTAGCGGAACAGAAGATGCTAATATCCTCACTGGTGGTGCTGAAGATAATGTGATTGAAGGCTTTGATGGTGATGATCTGCTCTATGGTAATGAAGGGCATGATCTACTCTATGGTGATGCAGGATATGATACTATCTGGGGCTGGACAGGCGATGATCTCATCTATGGTGGCGGTGATGATGATTTTATCGGAGGCGATGAAGGACATGATACTATCGATGGTGACGCTGGCAATGATAGTATATGGGGCTGGTCGGGTGATGATAGCTTGATGGGTGGAGAAGGGAATGATCTGCTTAGCGGTGAAGATGGTGCAGATGATCTTAATGGCGGCATGGGGGAAAATCTTCTTTATGGTGGTGAGGGTGACGATAGGCTGGTGAGCGATTTTGGGAGCAATAACACCTTAGAAGGCGGTGTGGGTAATGATGTGTTTGAGTTCACGGCAGAAGGCAATCACCTCATCACGGATTTCACGCTGGGTGTTGATCTATTACGCTTTACTCTAAGCACGGGTATCAGCTCTATGGACGGTCTTATGATGATATTTGATGAGGAGACATCGCATACACTTATTACATCGAATAGCAGCAGCATAACATTATCTGTCATGGGTGCTGTAGCGCAACAAGATATAGAATTTGTGGCATAGATATCTATCCTTATCATTCCTGCTTAAAGATAGGTGTCAGGACTCGTTAGTTGTTCAGTCCAATCAAACTTATGGGTTGGATAAGCTGTAAAAGACATGACTTAATCTGACATTTTGAGTATAAAAAAGTACTATACCCAACGCAGATGAAGAAGTTGATTTTATGGATTGACTAATGTAGGACTTACGCAATTTTGCCCAAAGAGGTTGTGAACGCGAGTTGATTATTCAACATTTGGTTGATATATGAATCAAGAAGCGACTGTTTTAGCTGATAAATGGTTATTTTACAAGCATGTGCGGCACGTTTGAGTTGTACCCATGCGATAAATGCGCACGCAATATGATTGCGCTGCGCTCTGGCTTTGCGACATTGGCATTTGTCTATAGCCACAACCTGCTTCACTTCTCGGTGA
>RDXO01000041.1 GCA_004292675.1 Alphaproteobacteria bacterium
GCTGTATCTGTGCCATAGCCCTTCTCCTTTAGCCAGTTGATTACATTCTGCCACATTATGGCATCTGATGCAACCCAACTTGACGGGGATGGACACCTATTGCCTTCTGTGGAAGCAAGTGATTATAGCTATGCAGGTAATTTTTCAATGATTCGGCAAGCTGTTGTGATGATGTGAAACATCATCTATTATGATAAATATAGTTGACGAACGCTCTTTTTGCTATTATTAATAGTAGGATTATATTTTTTGTGAGTTGATTCGTGCTTATGTCTTCACCTAAACCTTCATGGATTCCTAAACCAAACGCTATTTTATTGTTTGAAGACGGGACTGAATTTGAAGGATATGGCATTGGTGCAGAGGGT
Organism: Alphaproteobacteria bacterium; assembly: GCA_004292675.1. Taxonomy (GTDB): domain Bacteria; phylum Pseudomonadota; class Alphaproteobacteria; order Rickettsiales; family UBA998; genus RDZH01. The sequence goes on from RDXO01000041.1 coordinate 369, forward strand.
GTGACGATTGGGGAATTATGCTTCAACACCTCGATGACGGGCTATCAAGAAATCCTCACCGATCCATCCTATCACGGACAGATCATCACCTTCACTGCCCCGCATATTGGTAATGTTGGCTGCAATGATGAAGATAAAGAATCCACCACCTATGGCGCGGCAGGATTAGTCATCCGTGAAGCCATCACAGAGCCTTCCAGTTGGCGCGCCCAAAGCCATATGCACGATTGGCTGGTGCAACGTGACGTAACAGGCATTAGTGGCATTGACACACGCGCACTTACCATTCATATGCGTCAACATGGCTATCCTCGCGTGGCGATTGCCTATGATGCAGTAGGAACACACCATATTGACCGCGATGCCTTGGTTGCCGCTTTGTCGCAACTCCCTTCCATGAAAGGAGCGGAATTAACCCAACATGTACAATGCGCCCATCCTTATGGTTGGACGCAGAACCGTTGGACACTTGGGGGTGGCTATAGCGAATCAGACGCATCACTAAAGCATGTGGTAGCCCTAGATTTTGGTGCAAAACATAACATATTACGTATGCTCGTACATGTTGGCTGTCGCGTGACTGTTGTACCGGGAAACATGAGTGCCGATAGCATTATGGAACTCAATCCTGATGGCGTGTTCCTCTCTAATGGTCCGGGTGATCCTATGGCAACCGCCGCATTTGCCGTGCCGACGATTAAAGCACTCTTAGAACGCAACATCCCTATTTTTGGCATCTGCTTAGGGCATCAATTACTTGCGCTAGCTCTTGGAGCGCGTACCGATAAAATGTATCAGGGACATCGTGGTGGCAACCATCCCGTACAGCATATCGTATCAGGAGCAGTAGAAATCACCAGCCAAAATCACGGCTTTGTCGTGAAGTCGGATGATTTACCCGATATGATTGAAGTAACCCATATCTCATTATTTGATGGCACGATCGAAGGTTTTCGTCATAAAACAAAAGCTGCTTTTTCTGTACAATATCATCCAGAATCCTCACCTGGCCCGCATGATAGCAGATATTTGTTTGAGCAATTTAGGCGCATGATGAATGGTTGAGAACCTGCCACGAATCTTTTTATTATGAGGCGAAAATACCGTTTTTCGAGAACCGCAACGCAAGTGTACTTAAGGTACATGCGGAGTGGAAGCGCAGAAAAACGGCATTTGCAGACCATAAGAGAGGGATTCGTGATAGGTTCTATGGCTTTGCAATCGGAATAATGCGGTATCCATCGCGTTGTGCATGAGCAAGCAACCCTTCGGCATAAGGCAAGTGCAATGCCCCAACTGCCACAAACTGTCCGCCTTTTTTGAAATCTTGGCGCATTTTATCCCTCATGCGCATATTGCGAACTGTTACTATCTCGTTCTTCAATTTTGCTGCAAGATTCTTATCGGGTAATGCATCCATCACTTTTTGCGCAATAGCAGCGACGTTTTGTAAGTTGCCTTGACGATACGCATCCATCATCTCTTTGGTGAACCGTTTCTGATCATCAAACTGCGTCATAGCATCACGCAACATAATAAGCTGTTCATTCACAGATAAGGCATCAAACATCGCAAATTGCTCTTGGATAGTTTCCAGCGCATGAATAGGCTTCTCAGAGTTACGTGCTTGGTTTTGCATCCAATCATCCATCACCACACCTGAAGTATCAATGGCAAGAAGTTGCAGCATAATAGCCGCTGCCCAAGGGCGATAACGCGTAAGATGATATTCTGAAAAGGTTGGCGATTCGTTCTGCATCAACGCAACAAATTGTGCAAAATCTTTTTCACCCAATAGCCCTTTTAATCCTGCCTTATCTTCCATGGGTAAGAACATCAGACGTATCACCTGTTGCGCACTATGCCCATCTTCTAAAATCTCAAACCACGTCGCATCCGATGCCTCAAGATACGGCACAATAAATTCTATCGATTTAATAATTCCTGCATCACTACTATGCAACGTACCCATCATAAAATTGGGCTTTTTGCCCTTCTGACAATCCGTAAGTGCATAGAGCATGGTTGCATCAAGAGCAGGGGGTGCAGAAGATGCAGGCTGTGCGCACACTTGCTCCATCGTACTCTGCAATCGCTCCATGGCATCATCCGCAAAAGCAGTGCTTGCAATCATTGCACCAAGACACGATGCCACCATCATTAATGTGCGCATGATTCTACTCCGTTCATTAATAAGCGCGTTGCTTGTTCCACATCTGCATGACGCATCAAGGATTCTCCCACCAAAAATATATGGACTCCATGGGTGCGCACATGCTGCACATCTGCGTGGGTGCTGATTCCCGATTCACAGACAACCATATGATCAGCAGGAATAAGCGGACGCAATAATTCTGTGGTGCGTATATCCACCTGTAGATTCTTCAAATTACGATTATTCACGCCCATCAATGGGGAAGTTAAATAAGCAAGGGCGCGCTCAACTTCGTGCGCATCATGCGTTTCAATAAGAACATCCATCCCCAATTCATGTGCAGCATCTTCTAACTCTCGCGCTTGTGCGTTGGATAAAGCCGCCATAATCAGCAAAATACAATCCGCACCAAGGGCGCGACTTTCAATAATCTGATAGGGATCGCACATAAAATCCTTGCGTAAAAGCGGCAAAGGGCAATGATCGCGCACCGCACTCAGATACGCATCATCACCCTGAAAATAGCGCACATCCGTAAGCACCGAAAGACAGGTTGCGCCACCACGCATATAAGCATCTGCCAATAATACGGGATTAAAATCTTCGCGTATCAGCCCCTTGCTTGGTGATGCTTTTTTGAGTTCTGCAATCAACCCTACCGCACCCGCATCAAGGCGTTGCTTTAGTGCTGCAATAAAACCGCGAGGAGGTGTTTGCTGTGTGCAGCGTTCTCTTAGCGTTGTGAGGGGCGTATGCGCCACACGCTCCGCCACCCAACCACGTTTATACTCCATAATCTCTGTTAGCGTATCGCTCATCTTTTAGGCTCTCCTAGTGCCACGCATACATCTGCTAAAAGGCGGTGCGCTGCCCCTGAATCAATGATATTGGCTGCCATACTCATACCTTGATGCATATCTGACACTTTATCCGCAACGCATAATGCGGCGGCACTGTTCAATAGTACAATATCTCGATATGCTCCCCGTTTGCCATGCAGCACATCCCGCAAAGCACGGGCATTGACTTCTGCAAGTCCCCCCGTTAATTCCTGAGGATCAGGGCGATCAATGCCGAACATTTCAGGTGTAATTTCCCATTCGCGTATGCTGCCATGATGCAGCTCCACAATCGTGCTTGCTTCCATGGTGGTGAGTTCATCCATACCATCATGCCCATGCACAATCCATGCTTTGTTCGTACCAAGATAATGCAATACTTCGGCAAGAGGGCGCAGCCATTGACGGCTATAGACCCCTAGCAACTGACGTTTGGTACGGGCAGGATTCGCCAAAGGTCCAAGCAGATTAAAGATGGTACGCAACCCCAATTCTTGCCGTACTGGTGCAATATGCCGCATTGCCTTATGATACATGGGTGCCATCAAAAAGCATAAACCAATATCGTGCAATACCTGCTCTGATCGCTCAGGAGTCGCCTCAATATTAAGCCCAAGCTCGCGCAAAACATCAGAAGAACCAGAAGCAGAAGTCACCGCACGGTTGCCGTGCTTGACCACGGGAACACCTGCCGCAGCCACCACAATCGCAACGGTGGTGGATATATTATAGGTATGCTTGCCATCGCCACCCGTACCGCATGTATCAATGGCATCATCAGGGGCATGAAAGCAATGGGCTTTATGACGTAGTACGCGCACCCCTGCAGCAATCTCGATCACTGTTTCACCCTTCTGACGCAACCCCATCAAAAACGCGCCCATTTGCGCAGGCGTTGCCCCGCCACTCATAATGATATGAAATGCCCGCTCTGCCATCTCAAGTGAGAGATCGCGCTTGCACGCTAATTCCGTGAGAATATCTTGTATATGATTTGAACCCATAATGGCGCACTATAGAGTTATTTGTGCAAAAAAGGAAGATTATTCATCATCCAGCAAAATACGATGCGCTGCACCGTCTAAATCTTCATATTGCTTGGTACGCATTGACCAAAAAAACGCCACAAGCCCCGCAACTCCAAGTATGAGGGCTAGCATCATTAAAACGATAAAAGATTCCATGAATACGCCCCCTATAATTGACTACGCTGCCGCGCAATACGAAACGAATTCGCAATCACGATAAGGGAAGAACTCGACATGGCAATCGCAGCAATCATCGGCGTGACATAGCCCGCCATCGCCAGTGGCACTGCAAAGACATTATAGCCTATCGCCAAGGCAAAATTCTGCCGTGCGATTGCAGTGGAATAACGCCCCATAAACAACGCATCGACAATCCCAGAGAGTGAACGCCGTTGCATAATCACATCAGCGGAGTTTTGCGTCATATCCATTGCGCTTGCAGGGGAGATCGATATATGCGCTGCTGCAAGCGAAGGCGCATCATTTAAGCCATCCCCCACCATCAACACCTTATGATCCTGCATCTGCACATCCATAATATAATGCGCTTTTTGCGCAGGGAGCATATCCGCACGCCACGGTATCATTCCCACCTCATGCGCTACTGCCTCCACTGCATGGTGCGCATCGCCTGAGAGGATGATGGGATCATAATCATGTGCGCTAAGCCACTGTATGGTTTCGTGTGCTTCGGGTCTGAGCGTATCCGCGCATAAAAACTCATGCACCAGCACATCATTGACCCAAAATGCCACATACCGCCCAGACGGGTGAGGATGATCTGATTTTCCCAAAAACACATGATCATCGCCATAACGTCCAGAAATACCAAGCCCTACCAATTCCTCCACTTCTTCAAGCTCCACTAAGGGATCATCGGGATAATAACACTGAAAAGATGTGGAAATAGCACGACTATAGGGATGCTTGCTATAGGCTGCAAGGGATGCTGCACGATGCCAATAATCGACATCATACAGCTCTAAGAGCGAAGGATTGCCTAACGTCATCGTGCCAGTTTTATCCAGAACTACGCGATCCACCTCGCTAAGACGCTCCAATGCATCGCCCCCTTTCACCAAAATGCCGCGCTTCATCAACCAACTGGTGGCTAATACTTGCGCCACAGGAACAGCAAGCGCAATCGCGCATGGGCAGGTGATGATGAGGGTTGTCACCGCAATCATCAAGGCTTGCTCCCACGGGGCATTGCCAAGCACCATCCATCCTGCAAAAGTAATGAGTGCAATCACATGCACGACGGGCGTATAAAGCCTCGCCATTCTATCCGCCAAACGCACATAACGCGCCCTACCCTGCTCCGCATGTTCCATCAACGCAATAATCTCAGCAAGCACGCTGCGTTCACTCTCATGCATCACACGGCAGGTGATGGGAGCTGCAAGATTCATCGTGCCACCATAGACTTCATCCCCCACTTCCACCGTGCGCGGTTCAGATTCCCCCGTAATCATGCTCTGATCCACTTCGGATGCTCCCGCTAAAATTGTTGCATCGGCAGGGATTTTCTCTCCCATCGTCACACGCACCACATCCCCTTCTTGAAGATCAGCAATAGCCATCTGCTGCAATGATCCATCTTCCAGCACAAGAGTCGCCTCACCGCGCATACGCTCCAAAAGTTGCTGTGCAGCTTCGCGTGCTTTACCATGAGCGCGTGCATCCAACCATCGCCCAATCAGCAAGAAAAATAACAGCATCACTGCAGAATCAAAATAGGCATGTTCGCCTTGTTGCAAGGTTTCACGCACACTCATGAAGGTGACAAGAATCAATGCTAAGGAAATCGGCACATCCATATTGGTACGTTTATGGCGCAACGCTCCTACGGCAGAAGCAAAGAACGGTCGCCCTGCATAAAGTACGGTTGGGATAGAAATAAGCGCACTTACCCAATGCAATAATTCCCGCGTTGAAGCCCCCATTTCTTGGCTTGTTGTTGTCCATAATGCCAAGGAAATAAGCATGATATTCCCCATCGCAAAACCTGCAACGGCAACGCATCGCAACAAAAATGATGTTTCATCTGATGCATTATCTTCCTCATAACCCGTTGAAGTAGTCGCATAAAAACGCGATGCATGATAGCCCATCCGTGTAAGAATCTGGATAAAATCATGCACCCGTCCCTCGTCTCCGTGCCACGTGATCGACAAGCGCGATGTTGTCATATTGACACGCACATGCTGCACATCTTCTTCTGCCCCTAAAGTCTGTTCAATGCGCGCAATACAGCTTGCACAGCGTATGCCTTCCACGCTCAGGGTGCTATGATGGACGTGCTGCGCCACTTCTAAGTCAAAAGAAATATCGTGTTGTGGTTTCATATTAGGACACTCATGGATTATCTTTTTGATCTGGATACAAACTTTTTATAATCACTTTCAGGAGGATGAATATATTTGCAGTTGTTGTTGTGAGCAACGTTATCATGACACGATCGCTTATATCAAGCCAATTCAATCCTTGTGCCACAAGCATTCCCAAAACCAATACAAGCCATACAGCAACAATCCAAAGAACACTATAACCTATTCTTTTTCTTAGGAAAATTAGATTTTCTTCATTTAGTTTTCGTAGATCATCATCATCAAGAGAAGAATTCTCTTTTTTGATTACGTTGAAATCAAACGAATCAAATTCTTCACTAAAATCTTCACTAAAACTCCCTCTATCAGATGCTTTCATGTGCATCTTTTCCTTTGATTTCTCGTAATTTCATTAAAGCGCGCACTTTCATATCTTCAAGACGAATATAATTATTTTTCCCCTTAATATGTGCTTTTGACCAAGGAGATTCCTTTTGGTGCGTGAGATTCCGCAATTTAGATGCAGAGTAATGACCATATTCTTGCCAAACTTCATGCAACATACCGAGCAACTTCATATCATCCTCAGAATCACCAATATCTGGTACAGATAATTTTTCATTTTCATCCAATTCTTTGGCAAATTCTGTAATTTCCTTTGAGCCGAATCGCTTAAATTCATGATATAATGAAGGAATCACAGGACCATGCTGCCATGCTTCAATTTTCTCATCAAATAATCGCCGTCCTTTCCATGCATAATACCATGTGTACGCGATATAGGTAAGTTTAATCAGTTGCATTGGCGTGAGTCGCTTACCATCATCGAGTGCAATTTGTATAATACGATTGGCTATTTCAGCAGGTGTGTAGCCATCACAATCAACCTCTTGGTATTGCGCTCCTACTCTTATATTTTCTATTATAGCTTGTGCAGAATCATTCATAACTTTATATCATACATGTATTATCATTTTTGTCATGTTACATTTTATCGATATTACAGGAAGCCCTATCTTATTTCACCAGCACGCGCACAGAATGTTGCACTTCATGCGTACCATGCCGAACGCGCACATGCACATCCCATTGTCCGTGCTTTAGTGATTTCGCATCCACATCATACACACCGCGCCCCTTATTCTTCAAGGATTGAGTGATAGAAGGCGCATCGCCAAGGGGTCGAATCCACTGCGCTGTGACATACGCATCATGCAATGGTTGGTTCTGCGCATCGAAAAGACGTACCGACAACAAACCTTGCTCTAATTGATGCGTTACGCTCCACCCAAGTGCATCTTGCGCTTTTTGTTGATGCAACACCTCATTATAATGTAGCCCACGCTGATAGGCATCTGCGCGCACTACACCATGATTGGTGCTGGTTGCACACCAAATCATCACGCTATTCACTGCAATCACCACAAGGAAGGGGAATACAAAATACCAAGGGATAAGACGGTTATCGGATAAATTAGGGTTCATAAATAAACATGCTCTCTTCTTCTGTGACATTAGGCTGGCTTATATCTTCTAAAATAAAGCGAATATCATGACGTTCAGCCATTGCTTCCTTAGGCGGCGCAATAACAAAAATGCGTATATGCCCGACAGAATCCGCAAAAACGGGAATATGTTCGGGATCATTCTGCCCTGCACCTTGCATCATTATGCGCGCCCCGTCAATGCCTTCAACACGCAAACGGTAGCTGCGATCCTCATGTGTTTTGTTGAGGATACGCACATCATAGCCATTACGGATCGATCCATCAGAAAGTTTCACCATCAAAGGATTGCGATCATGCAAGATATTCATCTCTTGCGGAGCGCGTGTCACTAAGGCATAGAGCATCACACCACCAACCACCGCCATAATGCCAACATACCACACACTACGCCACCGCACGACATAATGCTGCCAACGATGATCCGCCCTACCTGCTGCACGCAATTCTTGATTCACCATGGTGTCGTAGCGAATAAGCCCTGCAGGACGTTGGATTTTTTCCATCACACCATTGCACGCATCAATGCATAAACCACAAGCAATGCATTCATACTGCAGCCCATCACGAATATCAATCCCCATCGGGCAAACTTGCGCGCATAAGGAGCAATCAATACAATCACCTATGCCATCTTTATTCAGCTTGCCTCTTGGCTCTCCACGCACTTCATCATAGCCAATAATCAGCGTATTGCGATCAAACATTGCCGATTGAAACCGTGCATACGGACACATATATTTGCACACTTGTTGTCGCGCAAACCCCGCCATAAGGTAGGTGGTGAGCGTCAAGGCAATCACCCAACCAAGCACGGGACGATCTATATGCCCATGCAGCAAATTATCCATCAATGTGGGAGCATCGTTAAAATACAGCACCCATGCACCGCCCGTACATGCCCCAATTAGCAACCAGATGCTATGAGTCAGTGTTTTTTTATAGATTTTCTTCCATGTTAGGCGGCTTTCATCGAGCTTTTTGCGAGCATTCCGATCACCTTGTACGATGCGTTCCACCCATATGAATAAATCCGTCCACACCGTTTGAAAGCATAAATAACCACACCATACACGCCCCGCTAGTGACGTGATAAAGAACAATCCCACGGCAGCAAGAATCAAAATCCCCGTCAGATAATACACTTCCTGTGGCCATATTTCGATAAAGAAGAAATAGCCACGATGGTTCGCCATATCAATCAGAATGGCTTGATTGGGCGCATTCTCACCACGATCCCAACGCAGGAAGGGAGCAAGATAATAAATACCCAACGTCACCGCCATCAGCACCCATTTCATGATGCGATAGCGTCCCCAAACCCTTTTAGGATAGATTTTTGGTTCTTTCACGAAATATTGTATTGGTTGGTTCATTGTCCGCCACCAAGGCTATGCACATAGATACTTAATTGACGGATGGTATCTTCATCCAATCGTCCTTGCCATGCAGGCATCGCACCATGCTTAGGGTACATAATTTGCGCACGAATCGCCTCCACACTGCCATCTTTGTTTTTCAACCAAATAGCATCCGCAAGATTCGGCGCACCTTGAGTGGAATCACCCTTGCCTTCTACCCCATGACATGCCGCGCAATGATCTGTATATAAAGCCCGCCCCTGCGCAAATACTTCTTGTGATGCCGTGCCGTCATAAAGATGATGCACATAGGTTGCCACATGGCGCACTTCTTCAGGCTTTAACATTTCCGCAAAAGCAGGCATCTGTGATTGCCGTGCTTCGTCATGCATCCGCACACCATAACGGATCGTTTGCTCAATATCTGCTAATGTTCCACCCCATAACCAATCATCATCATTGAGGTTCGGATAGCCCTTAGAGCCTGCACCGCCCGTGCCGTGGCATGTCGCACAATTATCCTTAAACGCAGCTTCTCCCCCTGCCAGTGCAAAGGCATAAAGTGCAGCATCATTGCGTATGGCATCATACGAAGCACCATGAAAATGCTCTAAATGCTTGGCACGCACCGCGACAATATCTGCCTGTTCTTGTTTGAGTTTATTATATTGCGTCCAGCCCAATGATCCTTTTGTGCCACCGCGCTCAGCATCCGCAGAAAAGATGGGAAAAGCAGGATAAACAACCCAATAACCAATCGCCCAGATGATGCTAAGATACAGCACCCACAACCACCAGCGCGGCAGGGGGTTGTTCAGTTCCTTAATCCCATCCCATTCATGACCCGTAGTGTCAATGCCCGATACTTCATTACGTTCGTTATTCTCTGCCATGTTCATCCTCATGCAGTGGTATATTTTTATATGCTTCAATGCTTTGTTTGCGCTTAGGTTGATACACCCATAACGCTATGCCAACAAAGACCAGAAAGAAAAAAATCAGACCGATTAAACCATAATCTGCGCTTGCATAGAGTTCCTTCATCGTTGTGCCTCCGTGCTTTTGGTGTGTGCTGGATCATAGTCGGTAAACTCCACCATCGTTCCTAGCACTTGCAGATACGCCACCAATGCATCCATCTCCGTTGGAAGTGCGCGTCTATCGCCATCGAAATTGCGGATATTCACCTTCTCACCGTAGCGTGCTTTCAACCCATCTATGTTATTTCCCTCAGGCATATGCTGCGCAATCGCATCATGATAGGCGTATTTGATCATCTCATCCGAATATGGCACACCCACAATACGGAGCGTTGAGAGGTGCGCCCGAATATCATTGAGGTTCACCAAGCGTTCACTCAAATGCGCATAAGCAGGCATAATAGATTCAGGCACAACCGATTGCGGATGCATCAAATGCTGCGTCTGCCATTCATCCGAATATTTCCCACCAACTCGCGCTAAATCAGGACCAGTACGCTTTGATCCCCATTGGAACGGATGGTCATACATACTCTCTGCTGCCAAGGAATAATGCCCATAGCGTTCCACCTCATCACGCAATGGACGAATCTGTTGCGAATGACAATTATAGCAGCCTTCACGAATATAGATATTCTGCCCCATCAGTTCCAGCGGGGTATAAGGGCGCACGCCCTCCACAGGTTCTATCGTCACTTCTTTACGAAAGAGCGGTACAATCTCGACAATACCGCCCACTGATATAGTAACAATCACCAAAAGCAACATCAAGATAGAGCGTTTCTCAATCGTGTGATGATGGTTGGTGCGTTGTTTTTTATTCTTTGTCATTATACTACCCCTGCATCAGTTGTCATTCCTGCGTAGGCAGGAATCCAGTGAATAATGTTGTGTATGGATACCCGCCTTCGCGGGTATGACGTGAAAACTAAATAGTGCATCGGTTTCATTATGCTACACTCCCTTTCCATCCCATATTTAGCGCACGTTGATATTCAGGTTCGTGTCGGCGCACCCCTTTAATAGTCATGATGATATTAAATGCCATAATCAATGCTCCCACTAAGAATAATCCACCCCCAATGGCACGGATAACATACATGGGATGCATCGCCATCACCGTTTCCACAAAGGAATATTCAAGAAAGCCAAGATCATTATAATCACGCCACATCAGACCTTGCATAATGCCACTCACCCACATGGCGCAGATATAGATCACGATCCCGATAGTGGCGATCCAAAGATGTGTGTTCACCAAGCGCATTGAATAAAGCCGCTGATTCCATAAGCGCGGGATCATATAATAGAGCGCGCCGAAACTGATAAATGCCACCCAACCAAGCGCACCTGAATGCACGTGTCCAATCGTCCAATCCGTATAATGACTTAGGGCATTCACTGATTTAATCGACATCAACGGTCCTTCAAATGTACTCATACCATAAAACGACAAGGAAATGATCATAAAGCGCAAAATCGGATCTTCACGCAATTTATGCCATGCACCCGAGAGCGTCATCATACCATTAATCATCCCGCCCCAGCTTGGCATCCACAACATAATGGAGAACGTCATACCCAAAGTTTGCGCCCAATCAGGCAGTGCAGTATAATGTAAATGATGCGGACCTGCCCAGATATAGATGAAAATTAGTGACCAAAAATGCACAATCGATAAACGATAGGAATAGACAGGACGCTCCGCTAATTTTGGTACGAAATAATACATCATCCCCAAAAAGCCCGCCGTCAAGAAAAATCCTACGGCATTATGCCCATACCACCACTGAATCATCGCAGATTGCACCCCTGCCCATACGGGATAGGATTTAATGCTGGTGGCACTGAGTGGCACAGCAACACCATTGCCCAAATGCAGTACCGCTACTGTAATGATAAATGCCAAGAAAAACCAATTAGCAACATAAATATGTGGTTCTTTGCGGTGCGCCAACGTCATAAGGAATACCATCAAATAGACCACCCACACAACCGTTAGCCATACATCAGCATACCATTCAGGCTCTGCATATTCTTTACCTTGCGTGACTCCTGCAAGATAGCCAAGCCCTGCCATCAAAATGAAGGCTTGATAGCCCCAAAAAGTGAATTTCGCCCAGCCAATGCCCCACAAACATGTGCGGCAGGTGCGTTGTACGATATAATAGGATGTCGCAAACAACACATTACCCCCAAAGGCAAAAATCACGGCGGAGGTATGCAGCGGACGCAACCGTCCAAACGTCAAATAGGGTGCAACATTCAACTCAGGAAATGCCATCTGCAAGGCAATCAACACCCCCACGGCAAACCCTGCAATCCCCCAAAAAAGTGCTGCAATGGAAAATAATTTAATCACATCATCGTGATAATTCGGTACGCTCTGTGTTTGTGTCATCCTTAATCCTTCACTCTTTTATATTCCCATACTCATCATAATAAGTATCATCCCATTAACCCCAAGACCAATGCGTGATGCCCATGCACGAACATGTGGCAGCGAACCAAGCATACGCACACTACCAAGCCCAATAATATGCACAAGCGGCACGGTGGCAACGCCATACATCGCCATGATCAACGCCGCATAAGCAGCCGAAGAAACCGCCCCCACCATCATCAACATGGAAAACACCATACCGCACGGCATCATCCCCATCAGCATACCGCGCCGTAGCATCCCCCATGCATCTTGGCGTGTGGACGATGAACAGCATCGACGATGGACATGATGCGTCATCTTCGGTGCAATGGCACTGAACAAGAATACCCCCCCTGCTATGATCAGCAACGCACGACGATATGGCTCGATATGCCCTGCAAAAAACCAACTCCCCGCCTGCTGCACCAGCACCGCGCACAGCACATAGATGCTTATTCTTCCCAGATGATAATAGCCCATGCGCCCCATAGAAGAACCACGACGCTGCACCTCCAACATCTGCACCGTCACCATTGCGGAACACATCACCGCGCAATGCGTCACGCTACCGACAAGCCCCGCAATGAACGCAGCAAGGATCATTGGCATAGTTCCGCCAAGCCATGTACCACATTGTGCTAATATCGCATTATCCATAACTTCATATATAGGTGATTGCACCACACCATGCCTTGATTTTTGTCAAAAACTCATTGGGAAATATATTATGAAGGCAAGAGCGCGGGCTTCATTGCTGAATGGGCTTTTCATTAACTATTATTTATATATTTAGTGTTGACACAGATTATTCCTTATTCTATTTTTATTACTCACCTTGTTTATAGCCCACTCGCTACTTCGTGATTTTTTGATGGATTTATTCATCAATCTGCACTTGATTGAGTGCTGTTGTTAAACATTGTGTATATTGTCCTATACCCTACGCAAAAACATGTTCAACGCATTTAAGCGGACTGTCTGTGTTTCATTGCTCACCTTAATGAGCTTCAATAGTCCCGCAGTTCAAGCGGCGATTAGTGCGCAAGAAGAACAAGAACGGCAAGAACAGGTGGCGATTTTTCCTCCGATCCTCCGTGATTTTGGTGGAGATGCCATCCGCGATCTTGGTGAAGATGCCATCCGTGATGTTGTAGGAGAACAACTGAAGAACGCCGCTCGCAAGAACGTGCCGATTCAGGAAGGCAAAGCCCTTGCGCAAACCCGTTTACCGGGAGGCGAGTTCTCTAAGCAACCAACGGTCATCGACATGACTGCTGTGTCTCAGGATGCCATGCTGCAACCGGGTGATTATATCATTCCTGTGCGCGCCGTGGCAGTTGGCAAAGGCAACACCTATCGTGGTGAAGCCTATACGCTGGTTGAGCAAAAAGGTCCTCGTGCTGAGGTGCTTTCTGCTCTGAGAAAAGCCCATCCCAATGCCCCCTATCGTCTGTTACAAAAGGCGACATGGAGCATCGCTTCGGGTCAAACCTTGAGCGATATGCCTGCGGATGTGCAGGAATTGCTTCGTTCAAGCCTCACAGCCAAACAGCTTGAGAGCCTGAATAAAACCAGTTTCCTTGAGGAGATGAATCGGATTTGTTCCGAGATTTCACGCATTGTTGGGCGAGGCGATTGCGCCTCCCTGCTTCGCAAAGAAATCGGAGACATGCCAGCAGAGATAGTTGAACTTGCCCTACTCGTTGAGTCGGGTGATGTTGACGGTATCGCGGCGCGGTTTGAAAGTGGCGCACCCGTTAAAGGGGCGCAAGCGGCAGAAACGCCATGGTCAGAACTTGGTCGTGGGATTTATGCCCGCTATGTCACCTCAGGTGGCGTTGGCAAGCAAGCCGTGATGCAACTTCGTATCACCAATGAAGCGCGCGCCCACATGAGCGAACAGCCTATGTTGGTGGCTAGCCATGGTGACGTGCAGATCGCTTCTGTGGTACGGATTCCGGTTGCCGTGATAACGCGGTTGCTTCTTGGTGTGTTGGTGAGACCAGCAGCTCTTGTCGGTTCTGCCGCACTTGCTGCCTTATACTTCACCTCCCTGCCAACCGTGCAGTACGACCCCAATGTCAATTATGATTGGGTGGAAGGCGCAGCCCCAACAACAACCAAGGGGATTTATTCCTTCTTGTTGGTGGAGCTTGCTTTTGGCATTGACCCATTTTTGGGGATACTGATGGCGTTGCTTGGTTTTAATGCTCCCGTTGCGACGGATAGTGTGATACCCTTGCCAGCAACACCCATGCAGTTGGAGTTCCGTATTGGTGGGTTCGCCCATCATTATGGTGTCAGCTATGCAGGAGGCAAAAAAGAATCTGATCGATGGAAACGCCGTGTGCAGATGCACCATATTGTCGCACAATATAGTGCGGAAGCCGCACCAGCGCGGGCAAAATTGGCGCAATTTGGCATCGGGATCAATGATCCTCGCTATAATTCCGTGCCATTGCCTGTGATGGAAAAGGGGTTTCCTGAGTTTCCGAATGCGCATCAACATAATGGTCCGCATCCCAACTATGATGCCACCGTCAGCCAGATGTTAGCACCGCTGCAAACACGTGAACAAGTGATTCGTACATTGCAGGAAATCCGCGCACTGCTCCTTGCAGGGCGGTTTCCGGGGCAAGAACCTGCAGGTCGCCTGAGATAATCAGATCGCCTTGCAGTCCTTGCAGTACGGGCAAAACACATGTGATATCCTGTTGCTTTTTATAAGGCAACAGGATATTTTTTTATCTCACAGCATACACTAAGGAGTGAAATCATGAAAGTCTATAATATGGACGTAAATCGCACGATACAGTTGATTTTTTGGGTGGATGATCACAAAGAAAAATATGCCTATCTGGATGCTAAAGGGAAAGAAATGGGAAAAACAGGTTTCGCTGGATGTTATCGATTGTCCGTTGCCGAGTGGGTGAATCCCTTAAATCTTCCGCTCCTCGTGCATCGTTATCCACAAGATGAGCCAGACGATCCCATCCCCGCCGATGATTCGGATATTATCCGCATCAATGTCTTGTGCAGTTTCGCGCTTTCCCCACGGGCGTGCGCCGTGTTGCAGCCCTTCCTTGCTGGCAATGTGGAGGA
>RDXO01000042.1 GCA_004292675.1 Alphaproteobacteria bacterium
TGCTGTATCTGTGCCATAGCCCTTCTCCTTTAGCCAGTTGATTACATTCTGCCACATTATGGCATCTGATGCAACCCAACCTGACGGGGATGGACACATAGGGCAATTCCTCAACTTAAAAATTCCCATTTGGAGGAATTCCTACGTTTTGATAAAAATGAACTGCACTCATGCACTATTATATTTAAGGAATATTCTATGACACGTATTATTGTAGCTTTGGTGATGTGCTGTTCTTTAACAGGATGTATTTCCTTGTTTTAATGCGTAGTAAAAGCTATTTACATGGCACGGTGTACGCAAAAAGCTACCGTATCATGCAAGGCGCGTAGGGCATGATGATTCGCCTGCTTGGGTAATCCGTCGGCAATCTCGTCTAATGCTTTATGGGCTTGGTTGGCGTAATCCTGTGCGAGGTTCAGTGTTGTGGCAATGCCACCATGTTTCTGCACCAAAGCAATGGCATGAGGAACATCCCCATCCTGAATATTACCCTCGCTGATGACGCGCTCCCAAAAAATACGTTCTGCATCGTTGGCGGCAGCGTAGGCAACCATAAGTGGCAGAGTGATTTTGCCTTCGCGCACATCATCACCCACCGTTTTTCCAAGCACCGCTTGATCTGCGGCATAGTCCAGTGCATCATCGACCAACTGAAAGGCAATCCCAAGGGCAGAGCCAAAGGTTGCAAAAGGCAGACGTAAGGCATCATATCCTGCGAGAATGGGGGCAATTTCGGTTGCTGCTTCAAAAAGTGTTGCCGTTTTGCGGGTGATGACTTCAAGATAAACTTCGGGGGTGGTATGCAAATCTCCTGCAACCATTAATTGATGCACTTCTCCTTGTGCGATTGTAGCGGATGCATTGGCAAGAAGCTGTAAGGCATCCATCGATCCTGATGCAACCATCAACTGAAAGGCGCGTGAAAAGAGAAAATCACCAACCAAAACACTTGCCTGATTGCTCCAAATGGAATTAGCGGTTGCAATCCCGCGACGCAAGGTGCTTTCATCCACCACATCATCATGTAATAAGGTAGCGGTGTGAATAAGTTCTACCGCCGTTGCCAAGGGAATATGGTGTTGCCCTGCATAGCCAAGAACATGGTGGCACGCGAGTGTGAGCGTGGGGCGTATGCGTTTTCCTCCTGATCGGACAATATGCTGTGCAATATCATGAATCATCGGGATGGGCTGGTTGAATGAGTCAAGGATAAGGCGATTCACATGCTCTAAATCATGCTGCGTGAGTGATTGTAGAGCCTGAAGAGAAGGGGTATACGACATGGGCAATGAATGAGCGATGGAATGTTGTAAAAGCATAAGGATGATAAAAAATTGTTCACATCACCATAGCAGCCATTTTTCTAAACGACAATAGAATGTGTGTTATGTTCGCTTCCTGAGGCTGTATTATCAATTGGAAAAGGAAGAATCGCGTCTTTTCCATGACGAAATTGTAGCGAACCTTGTGTGCCACTAATTTCTTGGGCGCGCATAAAAATAGCACATATATCTTGTTCAATGGCATTGCCCCATAATTGCTCAGTGCGGATGATTAAATCAAAGCGCATGGAAGGATGCGTTTTTTGCACTAATCCATCCAGTTGCATCCGCCCCATGCGCGTCAGTTCAATATCAACCATGAAATGATCCGTATCTCGGCTACGATGCCCATCGGCAGTATGACGGGAACGTTTGAAAAACATATGGACGGGATGAATTTGTTGTTCATGCATCAGCGGAATCATCACATTGTGCCATGTGCCATCACGATCATGCGGGGCAGGGGGTGCATTCATGGCAGAAAATTCTTTGCTTAATTGCGATAATAAGGGCTTGTTCTCTGATAATTCTAACTCATTCATCGTGCTGTCTCCAAGCCAACGGCGTAGATCATTTTGGTAGAGTGCGGTGAATAAGAATAATAATTCGGTTGTCAGTGTTGCCCCTGTATGCGGCACGATGTGAATAGGAGGGGTATGTGGCGCAATCACGGCAGAGGGGTGCAGAAGATCCGCTATGCTACGTATCGCTTCAAACTCGGTGGGGATAAAATGGGTGGATGGTGTAGGTGTGCCACCACGTACAGGCGCAACATGCTCTAGGGTGAATTCTAAAATAGTTCCCACAGGCATAGGTTCAGTGACAAAGAGTTTGAACGTACCAAGCGGGCTTTGTAGCAATAATTCCCGAGGGTTGCTATGAGGTAGAACCGTTGCTATCATATGATGCGGGGCAGTGGGGGTATGCGAAGGAGGGGTAGCTAATGAGGCATTGACGGGAGTCATGGGCGCGCTGGTATCAGGTAGGGGGAGGCTGGTTGCGGCTAAGTGATTATTGGCAACGGATTGGATCAAAGGTGCGTGCATCATCTGTTGTACTGCAGCGCGGTAGGAGGTCATGGGCGCGGAGGGAAGAGTATGCCGCGATGTATCAGTAGGCATCGGATCACTTAAGGTGGCAAGAGTCGGGGTTGTAGGATGTGAAGGAAGCAACGGTTGCGCATCAGAATGCGTGAGTGTCGCAGGGAGTATAATCTGCTGAAGATGGATTTGCAGGCTTGTGCCTGTGTGCGCGGTGCTGAGTGCCTGTTGCAGCAAAGCAGGAAGTACGGCAGTGTGCGCTGCAGATAGGGTAGGAGGTGCAAGGAATACGCCACGAATCAAGGGAGTGAGGCTATTCTCCATCGACATGGTGACGCGATCACCCGAAGAATGGGTGGGTGCAGCAGTGGGTACGCTTTGCGCTCGCAATAAGGAATTGGTCGGCGTAATTTCATCATCAAGAGGGATCAAATTGGCTATGTGTTGTTCGACATATTTGGCAATGGACATATCATTGACAGAGATAAGCCGCGCAATCAATTCATTCATGTGGGATTCAATACGGATCGCTACTTCAAAACCACGTTTTAGGGGAATATCGGTTTTAATGGAGATAAGACCTTGTTCACTTTGGATGGTGAAAATATCCCCTGATCGTTGTTGGACAGTACCGCGCAGCACTTGATGCTCTAAAAAATTCTGCAAAGGCAGAGTGAAATTGTGCAATTCGGGAGATGCTTTAGTTGCGCTAATGTGAGTGGGGTTCACTATAGTGATGATATTATTGAGGTTTCCTAAAACATCCATAATGCCCTCTTTCTATGTGCTATCCACTGACGGGTACGCACATGCGTTGCAATAACTTAATGGAGATCGCTGCCGCATCGGTGGCAGCGGTGGTGTGGGGGGATTTTTCCACTAAGGGCGATTGCGCCCTTATGGCATCACGTACCTTATTATCCCGACGTATGACACCAAGCAAGGATGGGCTTGTGCCTAAAAAATTGGAACATGCTTTATTCAAGGCATCATAGGCGCGCTCACCATCTTTTTGGGTTGCCGCCTGATTCACCACAACGGATAATTCTGTTTTGTTCAATTTAGTAGAACATAATTTCACAAAGGCATAGGCATCCGTGAGGGAGGTAGGTTCATCGGTGAGTACAACAACGCACCGCGCCGCGAGGGATGCAAGAAACTGCACATAATGCTCAATGCCCGCACCAAGATCCAAGATCACATAATCATAATGATGGGCAATATTGTGGATGTCTTTCTTAAGGGTCAATAGTTTTTCGGGGGATAGGTTGGCAAGGCTGGTTGAACCTGATCGCCCTGCAATGACATCAAAACCTACATGATAGTGCGTGATGGCATCTTTCAAAGGCAGTTGATGACGTAACACATCGGTTAAATCTTTAGTAGGAGCAATCCCAAGCTGCACATCAACATTCGCAAGCCCAATATCCCCATCAATGAGTAAGATACGCCGCCCAGATCGGGTAAATAAATGGGCAAGTGTAATGGATAGCCACGTCTTTCCAACCCCGCCTTTACCTGAAGCGATCGCAATGATATTATTTTTGCTGGGTTCTTGAGACGTGAACATGGAGGCGGAAAACTCTTTTAGGGGTAAGATATGTATCAAAATTAAACAGACTATACTATGATTCGCACGGATAGTCCATAATCAATCTCGTTAAATATTCAGAACTACATACATCAAGGCTGCCTAAAATCTTTTCGCTTGCGGTCATATGCGAAAATTGCAACTTTGCCGCGTATGCTGCGTTTAAGATGCTACCAAAACGACGCGCCGTATCAATACGGGTGACAATCGCATGTTTCGCGCCTAAATCAGCAAAGGCACGCGCATGGTGTGGTGCTTCATAAGGGTCTGTACCTGCGGGCATCACTAAAATGGGCGTGACTTCGATCATGTGCGCATAATGCCCAAGCTCCCGCACTTCATAGACATCATAAGGATTAATCCCTGAACTATCGATGAGTACCGTCTCCGCTAGGGGAATATCAGAAAGCATACGCGCAAGAGCGAGTTTATTATCCGCCACTTGCAGCGTGATCCCTAAAATATCTGTGATAGCAGCGAGCTGCTCTACGCCACCTGCACGTTTATTGTCGGTGCTGATGACATGCACGGGGCGACGATGCTTGACGCAATAGGAAGCTATTTTCGCGGTCGTGAGTGTTTTGCCAACACCCGATGCGCCGATGAATAAATAACGTCCGCTATCATGACGCAAAGGCAGAGGCAGCGGAGGAAAACTTGCGGCCATGAGGGCATCCATCCAACGCTCCGCCATGCTGGAATAATGCGGATGTGTTTGTATATCAAGTTGGCTTAAGCTAGAGAGTGTGCGCATCATATGCTGCATGGTCACATTATCCACACCATGATAGTGCAGAATTTGCGAAATGGACGCTACAATTTCTGGTTGTACTTCCCCTGAATAGATAGTTTCCGCACGGACATCGTTTGCTATATTATCACTCGGCGGTGGTACATATTCAAAATGGGCAAAGGGATGTTCACGCACAGAAGGTTTCTCTGGAGGCTCTTCGTGTTGCGGATTAATGGGAATGACATCGGTATGCTTGGCATTGAGTGCCGTGAACCATTGTTGCGTCGCTGGGTGGGTATCATCATCATCGTTGATGCGATCATCGCACGCAGCAGTGACATGCACCCCATGCTCAGGGTCGTGACGGGTGGAGAGAATGACGGCATCTTCCCCCAATGTTTCGCGTACCTGCTCAATAGCAAGAGTAATGGTACTAGCAGTAAAATTGCGCATTTTCACAGAAATATCTTCCTTATATTAGAGTTGCCCAAGCGTTTTTAAGCGTACACGTGGATGCACCTCATTTTGTGATAATACCGTAGTGTTGGGGCGAAAACGCTCAATCACGGAACGCACATAGGGGCGAATCACAGGGCTTACCAATAGCACGGGATTATGCCCTTGCATCGAATGTTTATCAAAGGTGGTGCGTACACTTGCCATAAATTCTTGAATCTTGCTCGGTGCCATGCGTACATGCTTTTCTCCATTCTCCCCACTGAGGGAATCGACAAAGATTTGCTCCCATTGTGGTGACATGGCGAGTACGGGCATTAATCCCTCATGATCAAGCGTTGAGAAACATATCTGACGCGACAAGCGGGCGCGCACATGCTCCGTGATCAAGGTGAGGTTTTGATTATTAGCAGAGGATTCAGCAATCGCTTCCAAGATAGCAGGTATATCACGGATAGATACATGCTCCCGCAGAAGATTTTGCAAGATGCGTTGTACGCCACTTACGGATATTTGCGATGGAATAGTTTCTGCAATCAATTTTTGCTGATCTTTTCCTTGCTCATCCAGAAGTTTTTGTGTTTCTGCATAAGAAAGTAAATCAGAAATATTTTCTTTAATCACTTCTGTGAGATGCGTCGTGATAACGGTGGGCGGATCGACTACTGTTAAATTGCGGAATAATGCTTCTTCACGATATTGATCGGTAATCCACATGGCAGGTAAACCGAAGGTAGGTTCAACCGTTTCTTCACCGGGGAGGGTGATTTTATTGCCACTCGGATCCATAACCAATAACATATCAGGACGAATCACCCCACGCGCTGCTTCCATCTCTTTGACCTTCAAAACGTAGGTATTAGCAGGAAGCTGCATATTATCTTGAATACGCACGGAGGGCATAATTAAACCAAGATCACGCGCCACTTGCTTGCGTAAGGCTTTGATTTGCTCGGTTAGGCGATGCCCTTTTTGATAGTTAATGAGAGGCAATAAGCCATAACCTAACTCAAGGCGAATCGTATCAATTTGCAAAATGGTTGCCATATTCTCACTGGCTGAACCTGCTTGCGTGCCGTCTGCTTGTGAACCATCGCCACCCGCAGCGATAAGTCCACCGCCTGTGCCACCGCCAATACGTTTGGTCGCGCCTTGGTTTTGTTGTGCGGATTTGCCCTCTTTTTTGATTCTTAACTGCACATAGGTAATATATGCTAAGATCGCAGCAAGCGCGAAGAAAGGTGCTGCTGGCATTCCCGGCAATGTTCCAATGACAAAAGCTAAGAACGAAGTCAAACCTAAAGCCGCTGGGAATTCTTGCAACTGCCCAAGTACCGCTTTTTCGGATGAACCACGTACCCCTGCTTTTGTTACTAACATACCCGCTGCTGTGGATACGATAAGGGCAGGGATTTGTGATACGAGTCCATCTCCGATAGTAAGGATTGTATAAGTCTGCGATGCTTCACTGAAACTTAGCCCGTGGGTCATAATCCCGATAGTGATCCCCCCAATCAAATTGAATCCCGTAATAAGCAAACCTGCCACGGCATCACCGCGTACAAATTTGGATGCACCATCCATAGAACCATAAAATGTGCTTTCATCTTCCAAATCACGACGGCGTTCTTTTGCTTGATCTTCATCGATCAATCCTGCTGAAAGATCAGCATCAATCGCCATTTGTTTTCCTGGCATGGCATCTAAGCTAAAGCGTGCCGATACTTCCGCAATACGCCCTGAACCTTTGGTGATCACCACAAAATTGATGATGGTGAGAATACAGAAAATAATGATACCAATGCCAAGCTGTCCACCCATCACATAATGACCGAATGCTTCAATCACTTGCCCCGCTGATGCCGTGCCTGAATGCCCTTCGGTTAAAATTAATCGTGTGGAGGCAATGTTTAATGATAGGCGTAACATGGTGGCAAGGAGGAGAATCGTGGGGAATGAACTGAGTCCAAGCGGTTTTTCCACGAATAACACCGTCATCAAAATCAGCACGGAAAGCGTGATGGAAATGCCAAGCAATAAATCCAGCAACATGGGGGGAACGGGAACCATTAAAATCACGAGGATGCCAACCACAGCAAGCGCAAAGAATATATCTTTACGCCGTATGGCGGAATGGAACGCGCCTTTGGCGCGATTCATGGTAAAATTTTGTGGAGCAGCAGTGCGTGCGGGGGATGCCATAATTTGTTCCTACTTATTCATGCATCATAGTGGGATGAAAATCTATACCTTCATAGAGGCGTAGTTTATTACGTAAAGTACGAATGGAAATACCTAAAATATTCGCAGCGTGGGTGCGGTTGCCAAGGCAATGATCCAATGTTTGCAAAATCAATTCTTTTTCAACCTCTGCCACCGTGCGCCCGACTAAATTGCCAACATCGGGAGAATCCTCATCCTCATCATTGATGGGAGCTGTCTTTGGTGCAGGCTGCGGAAAAGGAAGCAATGTTGCCGACACAAGTTGCAAGGCATCATGATCAATCTCATCACCACGTGCCATAAGCACGGCGCGATGCATAGTGTTTTCTAATTCACGGACATTGCCTGGCCAATGGTAGGCGAGCAATTTATCGCGTGCAGCATCGGTTAATGAACGTGTTTTGATACCGTTATTTTGTGAGTATTTTTGAATAAAATGCTCTGCAAGCACCAAGGTATCTTCCCCACGTTCACGCAATGGCGGCAACATTAGATGAATCACATTAAGGCGATAATATAAATCTTCACGGAATGTTCCTTTACGGATCGCATCCAACATATTGCGATTGGAAGTGGCAATAACACGAATATCAATTTTAACAGGTTTCGTACCACCCACGCGATCAATTTCACGCTCTTGTAAGGCACGGAGTAATTTAGCCTGCAAGCGTAGATCCATTTCGCTAATTTCATCAAGGAGCAGCGTCCCTCTATCTGCCTCTTCAAATTTACCGACGCGACGATTCAGCGCGCCTGTAAATGCACCTTTTTCATGACCAAATAGTTCTGATTCAAGTAAATTTTCAGGAATAGCAGCACAATTCACCGAAATAAACGGGCGTTCTGTGCGCCGACTTTGGGCATGAAGATAGTGCGCAATGACTTCTTTTCCTGTGCCAGAATCACCCGTAATCAATACAGACGCATCAGATTTGGCAACTTGATCCGCCATAGTGATAATGTTTTTCATGACATCCGAACGAAACAACACAGAATGTTGTTCTTGCGCATAGGATTCCAACACGGCGGCAATTAAATCTTCATCAGGGGGAAGGGGGATATATTCTTTTGCTCCCGCCCGAATGGCACTCACAGCCGCCTCTTTGTCATGGACTGCCCCACATGCAATGACAGGCGCGGCAATGCGTTCAGAGCGTAGGGCATGAATAAAGCTGGCAATATCCTCATGGACATCCACCATAATCATATCTGCACCCTTGCCATCACACAGAGCATTAAGGGCGGTTGCGGTGTCAACGCAATGCGTCACCTTTGCTCCTCGCGCTGCTGCAATGGTGGTAGCCGCACTAAGCTGCGGGTGCATAGTTCCAACGATCATAACGCGCATGGCTATCATTCCTTAACAAATAAATGGTGCGAACTGTAGAGATTATTTTTTATCCCCTTTGATGATTTCCGTCATCGTCACGCCCACACGATCCTCCACAACAACGACTTCACCGCGTGCAACTAAGCGTGAATTGATATAAATATCAACTGGTTCACCGATTTTTTTATTTAGCTCAATCACAGCACCGCGCCCTAATTTTAGCAACTGCTGCACCTGCATCGTGGCTTTGCCAAGCACTACGGATACTTGCACAGGAATATCCTGCACTGCATCGAGCGATAGATTATCGTCTGCATCCAGCAAATCACCTGCTAATTGATCAAAATCTGCCATAAATTACTCCTTAATATGATGATGGTGAATAGGTTATGTTGATGTTTTACGCGCCCGCAAGGCAAGCATACGTTGATGCAGATCAGTTGCGGGATGCGTATGTTCGTCTGTGCTAGTTTCGTGCAGATAGGATTCTTCTCGAGGAAGATCGCTACGCACACGAATTGGCATAATGGGTTCGGGAATACGAATATTGGGAAGTGGTAATACAGAAGCAACGGATTCGATCATTTGCTCTAAACTACGATCTGCCGTGCCGTGCATCCATTCTATGCGCATATCTCCCGCTAACATGGTGACAGAGGTGGTAATCTGATACGATCCTTGATAGCCATATTCTTCTGCAAGTCGACGCATGATGCCGTGTGTTGCTTCTTGCGCACTTTCATGCACAATGATCTGCAAGCTCGGCATAGAAAGCAATGAAGGAAGCGTATCGTGCAACATGCGTTCAAGAACCGTCTCGTAATTTTCCATCAACGCATGAGAAGCGAGTTTCACTGCTAGCCCCGTTGCCAAAGCTAATAATTGCTGATGTTGGCTTTGCACATGCTGTGAAAAATGCTCCGATGCACCTGCTAGTGCTGTAGCAAGCTGGTTCATCATGCGTAGATGGTGTTGTTCTGTTTCAATCTGTGTTTGGACGATCTGATGTTCGGCTTGGCGCATTCCTTCGGCAATACCTGCGGCGTAGGATTCTGTTTTGACACGTTCTAATTGTTCTTCTGAAAATGTTGGAGGTGGTGGAGGTGGTGGCGGAGCGGCTTGTTCGACAATCTGTTCGGTAATGAGCAAAGGCTCACGGGCGGGAGAGGTGAAATCCCGAAGATTAAAGAAATCAAACCGTTTGATAGGAGTGGGAGGTTTGGGGTGCATAAACATACTTTGTGCTAAATGTGACATAGGCATTAATAGACCAACTGCTCTTCGCCACCGGCTTCAGCAATCGTAATCTCTCCTTTATTTGATAAATCTTTGGCGACATTCACTACATACATTTGCGCTTCATCGACATCTTTTAAGCGTACCGGCCCCATCGATTCCATATCTTCAAGCAAGATTTTAGAGGCACGTTCCGACATGTTTTTGAAGAACAATTCTTTCAACTCATCGGATGCACCTTTGAGGGCAAGCGCAAGTTTTTCTTTATCCAAATTACGCAATACGGTTTGAATGCCTGACATATCGATTTTGATCAAATCTTCAAACGTGAACATCAAATTGCGGATGCGTTCAGCGGATTCAGGTGTTTCATGTTCAAGATGCGACATAAACCGCCCTTCGGTGGCGCGATCGAAATTGTTAAAAATATCCGCCATCATCTCATAGCTATCACGACGTTGCGTTTTTGCGATATTGCTCATAAATTCATGACGCAAGGTGCGCTCAATCCCCTCAATGACTTCTTTCTTCACCGAATCCATCGTCAACATACGATTGATGACTTCCACCGCTAATTCTTCAGGAAGCACACTCAATACTTTAGCGGCATGATCAGGGCGAATCTTTGATATAATAAGTGCGATGGTTTGTGGATATTCGTTTTTGAGGAATGCGGCAAGAACTTCCTCATTGACATTGGCGAGCTTATCCCATGTAGTACGACCAGCAGGGCCGCGAATCTCATCCATAATAGAATCAACACGCTCGCGCCCAAGTGCTTTGGTGAGAAGGCGTTGGGTGGAATCATACGAACCAATCAAGACACCTGCGGCACTCATTTCTTCGCTAAATTCAAGGAATAACCGTTCCACGCATTCCGAATCAACCTTACCAAGATTTGCCATTGCGTTGGAAATATCTTTTATTTCCTCATCATCCATCATGCTAAAAAGTTTGGAAATACTTTCTTCACCTGCGGACATCAGAAGAATAGCGGTTTTTTGCAATCCTGTAAGGGTACGATAATCATCTTTGGTAATTGTCTTAGCCATAGTTAAAACTCACCTGTTCAGCATTTCTTGCCGTGTTGTTTCTCATGATACGAATAAAATCGTTTTCTTATTATAACGTGCTATTCATCACAAAAGAGTTAATTAATCATTGACTTCAAACGCCCAAGAGCGAAGAACTCCCAAACTTTCTTCTGGATGATGCTCAAGAAGCTCATTGATTTTACGATAGACGGAAGATTTCACACCACCTGCAATTTTATCAATCGAGATGAGGCTATCATCATCATCGCCCGTGAGATCAGCCAACTGCCCTGCAATCCCTGAAGAAGCAAGCAAGCGTTGCAATTCTTCATCATCTTCATCTTCTTCTGATGTTTGCGCAATGGCTTTGTTCACTAATGGTTTGATGACTTGCAAAATCACAAGAAGCGCGATACCTGCCAACACTAAAGTTTGTACCACAGAATTAAAGTCACGCATCAACCAATCAAACGGAGATTCTTCTTCTGGCTTGACTGTTCCCGCAAACTCCATATTGACGACTTCAACGACATCACCACGATTCGCATCATAGCCTACAGAAGAACGCACCAATGTTTCCAATTTTGCAAGTTCTTCTTCGCTGCGTGGGGCGTAGGTTGTGACACCTTCTTCATTGGTTGTGTATACACCATCCACCAATACAGCCACACTTAAGCGTTTGACATTGCCTGTTTCTTTAATGTGATTGCGTACTGTTTTTGAAATTTCAAAGTTGGTTGTTTCGTCAGTACGTTGCAAATTGCGGGAATTGTTTGAACCTGCATTTTGCGGGTCTTGATCAGGAAGATTATTCTGCACAGAAACATCTTCTTTGAGGTCTTTTTCTTGCTCTTGTTCCACTTCCTCGATGCTTTGTACGGAACGCGCCACTTGCCCTTCAGGATCATAGAGTTCTTCATTTGTGACAATGCGATCAAAATCAATATCCGCATTCACCTCAACTTGTGCTTTATCAACACCCACAGATCGTTCAAGCAATGCAAGGATGGTTTGTTCAAGTTTTTTCTCAAAATTTGCACGATAATCTTGTGCTTTGGAGGCAATCAACTCAGGATCATTCTCATCTTCAACGCCACGTGCCAACATTCTTCCTTGATCATCAACGATCGTAATACGTGTTGGTTTTAATCCTGTCACGCTGGTTGCAACCAAATGCTGAATGGCAGCAATTTCTTGCTTATCTAATTCTTGGTTGCCACGGATGTTTAACACCACAGATGCAGTGGGTTCACGACGTTCACGGGTAAATAATTCACGCTTCGGAATGACTAAATGCACACGTGCAGAATTGATCTTTTTAATGGAGCTGATGGTGCGCGCTAATTCACCTTCCAATGCCCGTACTTTATTGACATTGAGGATAAAATTGGATGTTCCCATGGCATCGGTATTATCAAAAATCTCATATCCCATGCCAGAACCATCGCTTGGAAGCCCTTTGCCTGCCATTTTCACGCGCAATTCTTCCACTTTATCGCCCGCAACTAAAATCTGTTTGCCTCCGACGCTAAGATCATAGGGTACACCCATCTGTTCCAATTCTGCCACAATCTCTGAGCTATCTTCCAATGAAAGATTCGTATAGATAGGAGCCATAGAAGGGGAGGTTGCATTGGTCGCAAGAAGGACAAAAAAGGCGATCATCAAAACAGAAACTGCAATCATTGCACCAATTTTGAGTTTGCTAATATCACCAAATGATTGAACGAGTGTATTCATAAAATCCTCTAATTTCAATAATATATTTTCTTCTTAGCACACGATATGTCGTGCTAAGGTGGAAGGGAATAGTCTATTAGGTATATAAAATGTCTCTTACATACATTAGAACAAAAGGTAGAGCCTATCGCAATCGGAACTTAGGAAAATTTTGCCTTCTTTGCCCATTTTTCAAAGATGCCACATAAAATTTAGCCTAAAATGTCACATCACATGTGCAGAAAAAGCACTATTAACTTTATGTAATTCGATGGGCAATATATTGTTCACCTGCAAACTAAGTAAAAAATGCCTAGTTCGCTTATTTCACCACAAAAATGTAACGCTTCTATCGCAATGTGCATTTTATAGTTGTTTTGTGTCTTGAGATGAGAGGAGAATGCTTGCGAATATGGAGCGTATAGCTTATATAGAATATGGAGCGTATAGCTTATATAAAAGTGTAGTTGCCACATTCCGTGGTGCTTCGATGAAGTGTGTTAGTTCAAACAAAGCGATCATTATGACAAAAACAACCAAAGAAACTAAAAATACCCGTTATTGCTCTTTTTGTGGAAAAAGTGAGCATGAGGTGCGAAAACTTATTGCAGGGCCAACTGTTTTTATCTGCGATGAGTGCGTTGAGCTGTGCATGGATATTATCCGAACGGCGGATAAGAGTATTGTCGATCATGATGATAATCGCACACCGAAGCCTTCTGAGATTTTGAGCTTCCTTGATCAATATGTGATTGGGCAAAAAGCTGCAAAGCGCGTCTTGGCGGTTGCGGTGTATAATCACTATAAGCGCGTCAATATGATGGAAAAAGGTGCGGATGTAGAATTGGCAAAATCCAACATTTTGCTTCTTGGACCAACAGGATGCGGGAAAACATTGCTTGCGCAAACCTTGGCGAAAATCTTGGATGTGCCGTTCACGATGGCAGATGCAACGACCCTCACGGAAGCGGGTTATGTTGGGGAAGATGTTGAAAACATTATCCTACGCTTGCTGCAAGCGGCGGATTATAATGTGGAACGTGCGCAACGTGGTATTGTCTATATTGACGAAGTCGATAAAATATCGCGTAAATCGGATAACCCATCCATCACGCGTGACGTATCGGGTGAAGGTGTGCAGCAAGCACTTCTCAAAATCATGGAAGGAACAGTTGCCTCTGTGCCACCACAAGGCGGGCGTAAACATCCACAACAAGAATTTTTACAAGTGGATACATCCAATATCTTGTTTATATGTGGCGGTGCATTTGCGGGCTTGCATAAAATCATTGCACAACGCGGTAAAGGCACATCGATTGGTTTTGGTGCAGATGTACGTGCGGAAACAGATGAGGGTGTGGGCGAGTTGCTTGCGAAAGTTGAGCCTGAAGATTTGTTGAAGTTCGGTCTGATCCCTGAATTTATTGGTCGTTTGCCAGTGATTGCAACGTTGGAAGATTTGGATAATGAAGCATTGGTGCGTATTTTGACTGAGCCAAAAAATGCACTGGTGAAGCAATATCAGAAACTCTTTGATATTGAGCATGTGAAATTGACATTTACCGATGAAGCACTCAAAGCGATTGGAGATAAGGCGATTGTGCGTAAAACAGGTGCGCGTGGTTTGCGTGCTATCTTAGAAGAAACATTGCTTGATTTGATGTATTCTGTGCCTGATAGTGATGAGATTTCAGAAGTCTTGATTAACCATGAAGTGGTAACGAATGGTGTCGCCCCGATCTTGGTGCATGATCGCAAGCCGTCGCATATCACGACAGATAATAAAAATGCGGAAGGCGCAGGAGCGTCCGCGTAAACTTAGTGAATCTACCATTGCGAAAGCCCATACAGAGATTGAGTTCTTTGTGTGGGCTTTTTTTTGAGGTGAGTTTTATGGGTTATGCAGGGGTCTCTTATAGCACTATAAATCATAGTGCTATAGTCGTTTTTTGACATAAAAAATGAGTAATTTTTTTGTCAAACGACTATACATAGAAAAACATCTATTGCAATCTAGCTAATCTAGCTGTATAATTTTACATAGCACTGAAGGGAATGACTATGCAGGACTGGAACTTATCCGAAGCAAAAAATAAATTAAGTGAAGTGATGAATAATGCTCTGCTTTTGGGTCCTCAAGTAATTCATCGTAGAAATGATGTAGTAATCATGCTATCCAAACAAGAATATGATCGTTTGATGGGGCATACATCATCGTTCAAGGAAATGTTGCTATCACCTCCTCATGATCTAGGTGAATTGGAACATGTTCGTGACAATTCTTTGATGCGTGATAGTGGTATATAATCATGCCTAAAATGCTTATTGATACGTGTGTACTATCTGAACTCTATAAAGCCCAGCCACTTGATTCTGTCGTTACGGCATTTGAAGCACTGCATGATAATGACATTTATCTTAGTGTTATTACTATGGGTGAATTACGAAAAGGAATATCATTATTGCCACAAGGAAAGCGACAATCAGATTTACTTGGGTGGTTTGATGGAATGTGTCAGCAATTCAGATTACAGATTTTGAGTATTGATTCTATGATTGCTTGTTTGTGGGGGGAAATTACGGCTCTTGCCCAAAAAAACGGGGTATCACTTCCTATAGCAGATGGATTGATAGCGGCCACTGCATTGCATCATGGTTTGACGATCATGACACGTAATGTAAAAGATTTCTCAGCAACGCCTGTATCTCTTTATAATCCATGGGAATAATCCTCATATGGTAATCTCACCACCCGACAAGTTAATAGATTTGTAACGTATATACTCTAAACGCATTCTATCTTAAAGTGATAGGAGGTTATGATGCGGGTATTGAGTGGAG
>RDXO01000043.1 GCA_004292675.1 Alphaproteobacteria bacterium
TTCTTCAAACAAGGTATCCGACGCATCCTCTATGCAGCACTGAACCTCACCACAATCCCAAAACTATGGCATTACGCTAAACTTGTCGGGTGGTAAGGATTAAATCCTTACCATCCTTCACATTATGTAAATATTTCATGCTATGCATTCGGTTTTATGCTCTCCCGCTTGCGGGGGAGCCAGTGAAGCAAGGATTTCTCAAAAGAAATCCGATGCTGAACCGTGGGGGCGCATTCTATCCCCCCACCCAATCATCTGCGGTTTTTCAGTGAAAAACCTTAATTCTTGGACTCCCCCGCAGGCAGGAGAGTAAACCATTAATGTATCATGAGGGGTGGTAAGGATGGGGTCTAGATTGCAAGAATATGCTCCGCCAATCGCTTGGCACTCAACCACACTTCCTCAATGCGCGATCCTGATGCCCAATCACTGGTTGCTGCGATGCCTTGCACAGCATCAAGATAAAAACACATATCTTCTTCCCTATCCTCAATCACTGCATATTTCCAACGATGGGTCGAGAGATAATCTGCATCTGCAACATCAATGGCTGTGAGAGCCATAAACTGTTCCACCAGCAATTTTTGTGCTTCCTGCATATCGCAATCACTATGTTCATCTGCCCAATGATTGCTTGAATGAACAAGAATAGAGGTAACATCCTTATTCCGCTGTGGCTTCGTAGAATTAATGATAATCCACTCAATCGGATTATTGCGTACTTTTGCTGCAATCCACTGCTTATCCCATGGTCTGTTAAAGCCAATCATCAGCGAATAACAGCCCCGCATAGGCGCGCCATGAAGCGGTGTTTCGGTGTGGAATAAGGTCTGTGTTTGTGCAAGCGGAGCGGTGGAAATCACCCAATCATACGCACCTAAAGACGCGCCTTGTTTATCCTGAAGTTCCCAAAAATCGGATTGCTTGCGCGTGAGTGGCGCGACTTCACAAGAAAGGCGCACATCAAGCCCTTGCCCTAATTGTTTGCATACACTATTCATATTCGGTGTAGCTACCCAATGAGGTTCAAACCATAAGCGTTTTGTTGCTTTTTTTCCGAGTTCTAAATCAATGACTTTGCCACTCCACTCCGCAACTAGCCCGTCTTCGATAAAGGGCTGCAAAAAAGATTGAAACTCATCTGTGCGTGCCGTAAAATAGGGCGCACCATGATCAAAATAAAACGGATCGGCGTAGCGCGTACTCATACGCCCACCGACACCGCGTGCTTTTTCAAAAATAGTGACATGAGCATGTTCTTTGAGTTTTTGCCCGAGCGTAAGCCCTGATATTCCCGCACCAATAATCGCAATATTCTTTTTCATGCACATCTCGCTTTATTAAAAATCGCGTCCTGAATTGCCACGCCCTTTATCATGATCGCCCATCGTTTGCCCTGTATGTTTACCAACGATATTCAACCCTTGCGCTGCCATGCGTTTCACCATGTCACGTGATTGTTCATAGACCATCAGTTGGCTAGTCGCAAAACGCATCCCTGCTTTATTCATCTCTGTGACATCATTGCGTATATATTCACGCGTCTGTTGCACCGTCCCGATTGCCCCCTGCACTTCCGATTTACTGGGCGCGCCTTTTGCTAACATTTGCACCAATTTACGCCTCAATCCATCATGCTCCAATGCTTGCGCACCGCGCATGACTTGCTGCACATCAATCGTTCCTTGGGCAAATTGTTTAAGCATCTGTTCAAGATGGTGGCAATCTTCCAGCATCACATTCGATTCTTCTTTTCGCGCTCGGATATTATCTTCCATGAAATCCACCATGATTGCAGCAAAATAGACGGTATAGTCTTTATAACAATCCCCTAATTGCTGCTTTACTTGCCGATCAGGACGTTGCTCAGCATGATGTTGATGATACACCGTGAGGGCATCGGATACGGAGAAATGGTGATCCCCCCTACCCGCCACCAGTGGACGGCTACTGATCAGCCGTAGCATCTCAATATCATAAGCAAGCCGTTCAGCAGAAAGGCGGGAATCTTTGCTAAGTCCGTTCAGATAATCATTGCCAAGGGCGCGCACCGCATCATGATAATAATCAATACGCGGACGAAAATCCCCCTCATGCCCAAAAATTTGATGCTGCCGCTCCAGCATGTTAATCTGCTCATATTTCGCAATAATTAAAGGGAGTAAGGCGTGACGATCGGACATAATGATAAGTATATACCACATAGGGCAATGATTGCAATAGGACTATGCCTCACGATGATAGGGATGCCCTGAAAGAATGCATTGCGCACGGTAGAGTTGCTCTGCAAGCAACCCACGCACCAATAAATGCGGCCATGTCATCGCTCCGAAGGATAACATCACTGCCGACGAAGGCAACATGGTTTTATCCAACCCCACATCACCCCCAATCAAAAAAGCGGTGTGGCGCGTTCCCGTATCGCGCCATCCGTTAAGCATCTGTGCAAAATGGGAACTTGTCATAGTACGTCCTGTTTCATCGAGTACGATGATCTGCTCAGCGCGCAAAGATTTAGCATGATCCAGCAATAATTGCGTATCATGCGTTTGCTGTTGTGTGCGTGTGGGATAATGCGTGCTTTCATATTCTTTAAGCATAATTTTCCACTGACTACGCGCCACATAATGCTCAAATAATTCACGTTCGCGTGCCTGCTTTTTCCATTTTCCCAGCGTAAGAATCGTACAGTGCATATTAAGAAGATAGCCCTACCAGCGTGCAACCTTCCACCGCATCTGTAGCAAGTGTTGCCACGGGATAGGCGCAATAATCCGCTGCATAATAGGCACTTGGACGATAATTCCCGCTATGCCCCGGCCCTCCGAACGGAGAACTGCTTGCAGCTCCCGTAGTTGGGCGGTTACGGTTGAGAATGCCTGCACGAAGGTGACGATAGGCATAATCCCAATAGGCATCATCATCGGTGATCACCCCTGCAGAAAGTCCGTAGGCGGTGGCATTAGCAACACGCACTGCTTCCTCGCCATCTGCCACGCGGATGATCTGCAATAACGGGCCAAATACTTCTTCATCTTCAATGCCTTCAATGCCTGTGACATCAAGCAACCCTGCCGTAAGGAACGGGCGATCCGCCATGGTGCGCTCCGCCTTGCACAATAGCTTCGCCCCGCGTGCAATGAGTGCTTCTTGCGCGTGTAATACTGCATCGGCTTGGTGGTTATTGATCAGTGCTGCCATATAGGGTTCAGGGGTAGCGAAAGCATCACCCACCGTCAAACGCCCTGTTACATCTTGCAATGCTGCAATAATTTTATCGCCCTCTGCCCCCACAGGTACAATTAAGCGACGCGCACAGGTGCAACGCTGCCCTGATGATGCAAAGGCGGATTCCACAATCAGTTGTGCGGCTTTGTGCGCATCATCGGCATGGTGCGCAATAAGCGGGTTGTTGCCTCCCATCTCTAGTGCTAACATCACTTCAGGTCGTCCACTTAAGGCTTTATGAATTGCCTTGCCCGTGGCATAGCTGCCTGTGAATAATACCCCAGAAATGCTTGGATGCTGCACTAATGCTTGCCCCTGTGCGCGCCCCCCTTGCACACATTGCACCACATCTTCGGGAAATCCTGCTTCATGGAATAATTCCACAATCAACGCACCACATGCGGGTGTTTGTTCGCTCGGTTTAAGAATCACGACATTGCCTGCAAGCAAAGCGGGTACTATATGCCCATTGGGCAAATGCATTGGGAAATTATACGGTCCAAACACTACCATCACGCCGATTGGGCGATGCGTCACACGGCGTTGTATACCGCCATCCATAATGCTATTCGTCTCGCCCGTGCGTTGATGATATGCTTCGATGGAAATGGCTACTTTAGAGATCATCGCCCCTGCTTCCGCCTTCGCATCGCGCAGCACTTTACCATTTTCTTTGGCAATAAGATATTCTATTTCTTCGCGGCGTGCTTTCACGCGTTCCGCATAACGCTGCAATAGCTCGATACGTTCTTCTAGTGTGGTGTGCGCCCATCGCGTGAATGCTGTGCGCGCACGATCCACTATGTCATTCATCGCAGATAATGGCGTTTCATCACCGCGCCATATCTCATCTCCCGTTGCGGGATTATAAGAGGATAATATCGTCATGCGCAAAAAGATGAACTATTTCTATCTTAGATGCAAGTATTTTATTGGCACTGGTTGTATTATTTATTACGTCACGCGTTCTCAAAAATACATCATGGAAGTACTATAAATCATAGCATTATAGCCGTTTTTTGACATAAAAATTGAGGATTTTTCACATGAATATAGTGCATTCACTTTTCATTAGCCCATAAATCGGATACATGAAAAGTGAACGCACTATAATTAACTGTTCAGACTAATTCTCAAACAAACCGTTCTTGCCCAGTCGCTTTAACGGGCGTGACAACTTTTGGGGTTGCAGAAGGAGGAGCTACGCTTGCAACATCAGTCTCACCCTGAAGTTTTTCTTTTTGTGCAATAAGCGGTTCAAAAGCACCTTTCATTTGCGCCGCTGCAACAACAACAGGATTTTCACGCATTGCTTGTAAGGTAATCGGGCCAATAATGCCATCTGGCTCTACACCAAGAGTTTTTTGAAGTTTTGTAATCGCTTCCTCGGTTTTAGGACACCAAATACCACTTGCGTCACAACCAAGTTGCCTTTGTATGCCTGCAATGACTTGAGGGTTAGAATCAGGGCCAATATAGTCGCCTTTTTTAACAATGCCATCCACACCCGTAAGAGTACGTTGCGTATCCCCCTCAATCACTTTTTTAGTTTCCACAGCTTGCGTCTCTAACTTCCGCAACTCATCCTGAGTTTTTGCTTGCGCTATTTTTGCATTATTATCTGCAATTTGTGCGTGTGCTGCTTGTTCAAGCATGTGTTCCTTTACTTTAGCAACATCTTGGGCAGGAACGATTGCGCCTGTTTCATTATGCTTAAATGAACCCGCGCCGAAACGCCCAGTTAATTCAGTATGGGTCTCAGCAAAAATCTTATCCACATGTTCTTTCAACGGAGCTTTAGCTTGTTCAATACGTTGCTGTGCCACAGAATCTTGCAAAATTTCTCCTGTCTCTCTGTCTTTGTAGATACTAAACTCCCCGCCTCGCACAACCTGTTTCTTTTCCGCAATGCCTGCTAATATATGCACAGGATCTTGATCCTTAATTTCCACTGGTGCAACCTTTTTTTGTGCCACCGCTGGAACAGTTTCTTGCGCTACTGTTACAACCTTTTCTTGCGCATGATTTTTTGCTTGCTCCGCAGCTATTTTTTTGAATAAAGCCTCTTTTAGCTCATCAACTTGCGTATGCTCGACTACTTCGCCCGTGTTTGATCTGTAATTTGTTACGCCACCGCGCCCACCTATTGCTTCGTAATTAGTTTTAATATAGTCATTCACTTGCGCTTGAATATTCTTCTCTGCTTGCGCGAACTTTTCTTGCGCTGCCTTAGCATCGATTGCTTGCCCAGTTTGTCTATCTTTATAGATCGTACCTTGCCCACCGCGAATATTTTTTACTTCAACATCTATACCAGCTATGGTCTGAATATCTTTATTTTCTGTCATATAATGCTCCATCATGATTCAATGTAGAATGCCTTCATATCTAAGCATTCCTTATGCTATACCACTAATCTAACAATAAAATATGTCAATTTCATGACAAAATCAGCGTCAATTACATTAATTTACCGTATCTAACGATAATAATGTCAAATGATGGTTGGTATAGACGCATATATCACCTGCAATCTTCATGGCTTTACGTGCCAAATCTTCTGCGCTCATGCCTTCCACATCTAACAATGCGCGGGCGGCTGCTAAGGCATAATTCCCACCCGATCCAATGGCTGCAATACCATCTTCAGGTTCAAGCACATCACCCGTACCGCTCAAAATGAGGGTAGTACGTTCATCTGCCACAATCATCATCGCTTCCAAACGACGCAAATAACGATCAGTACGCCAATCTTTGGCTAATTCTACGCAAGCGCGCATTAATTGTTTTGGATGTTTTTCTAATTTCGCTTCAAGGCGTTCAAAAAGCGTGAAGGCATCTGCAGTCGCTCCTGCAAATCCTGTGATAATGCTACCATCTGCAAGGGTGCGCACTTTTTTTGCACTGGATTTAATAACGGTATGACCAAGGCTTACTTGCCCATCACCCGCAATAACAACCTTATCGCCTTTGCGGACGCATAAAATAGTCGTGGCGTGCCATGAAGCATCAGATGATGAATAAGAATGGTTCATATATTATCCTTTAGGGTCTATCTTTGCTGGAGTGGGAAGTTTGGGTAATTCAAGCATCTGATCATGGTTAAAGCCATATTCTTCCAACATACGCGCTCTGATTTCTTCGCTTGGTTCGCCTTCACCAGATTCAATGATCACGCCAAATTCTAACGGATCAAATCCATTGGGTAAGGATTGCGCCCGCATAAACGCATCCATCTCATCGCCACGCACTGCTACATAGGCAAACACAGGAGTACCTTCGACATTTTCGCCACGAATGAGATTGATCATCACGGAATAGCGCAATGCTAATTCATCAGTCTGGCTACGTTCGTTTGTCATGCTTTAGTCCTTATGGTTAGTGAAATGAATATAGTGAACAATACATCTTTTGTCTAGCAGGTATAGTCGTTTGACAAAAAATGATTCATTTTTTATGTCAAGAAACGACTATAAGTATATGAAATATAGTGCTTTTTTTACTATGCAATTACCTATTTTATAAGGTAATTATATAGTAAAAGCACTATATCATGAAATATGCTGTGCAATGCCATCATACGCCGCTTGTGCTAAGGCTTTGCGGTGTTCATAATGTTCACCAAGGTGCAATGGTGGCAAACAATGCACCACCACATCAATACGCTTAAATCCAGAAAAAGTCCATAAATGCGATATAAGGTCTTGATCACCAAACCACGCAATATGAGGCCATTGCGCCGCAGTAATGGGCGCACCATCGGCACAACGATACGCAATCGCAATGGGTTGTACGGCTAAAGGCGTGTCACCATCCCACTGTTCCGCAAGGCTAAAAAGCGTTGGCTTGAAGGGTTTGAGGTTCTGCCCATCATTGGTAGTACCCTCAGGAAAAACGCAAATACGATCCCCCCCGCGCAACGCAGCCAATAAATCTTGTTGGGCTTTTTTGGATTTTGAGGGAGTGCGATCAACAAAAATTACATCGAATGCTTGCACCATCTGCCCAATAACAGGCCAGCGACGCACTTCGCTTTTTGGCGTAAAGCGTACCGAATCAATCGCACCAATGATGCCCACATCAAGATAGCTGCAATGATTCGCAACCCATAGCGCAGGTGCAGGCGCAGGCGTGCCTTCTATCGTAAGTGTAATATGCCAAATTTTAAGGACATGACGAAAGGTGAAAAGCTGCAAGGCACGACGCTGTTTTTTTAAGCCCATCATTCCAAGCAAGGATAAGCACATCCAAAAAAAACTGACATACAGAAACACCCCAAAAAAACTACTAATGCGACGAACCGATCTCATGCACCGCCACCTGCCATACTATCTGGTGCATATTTCTGCATATATTTTTCTCCCACTCCTTGTGTGCGCACCACAATTAAAATATCGGTTGTAGAAAAATCATGATCCAAAAATGCCCCCTCCCCAACACAGCCACCAATGCGCAAATATCCTTTAATCAATGGCGGTAAAGCGAAAAAGGCTTTTTTCTTATCAATCTGCTCCGCAGGAATGCTATCCATCGGGGCATAATGATCGGGCAAAGCACGTGGGCATAGATGTTGTGGGGCGCGATGTTCATGATAGAGGTAAGATAAGGCTTCCGCATGTTGGGAGGGATCATCCCCAGCAAAACTCGCACAACCAAACATCACATCAATCTTATGATGCATGATATACTCGCCAATACCACGCCATAGAAGTTGCATAGCTACTTTACTACGCACCTCAGGATGGGTACATGAACGCCCTAATTCCAAAATATGCCCATCATAGGCTTTGAGGCAATCAATGTTAAACTCACTTTCAGAATAATAACGCCCAATGTTTGGCATATGCACATCACGCAACAAGCGATAAGTTCCAACAATACGCGGTGACGCACTCTCTGAGGCATGATGACGCACCAATAAATGATCGCATACGGCATCAAAGGCATCACCATCACGGTGAAGGCGTTGCTTTTCCTCGCTCATACCAAGCCCAAGCCCCAAACAAAAGACTTCATAGCGTAGGCGTTGCGCCTCGATTACTTCTTGCGCTGTTTGTGCTACGACGACGGAATAGTCACCCTGATGCACAGCAGCAAAAGGGATGGGATCAAAAGAGGTAGGAAGCCACGGATCATTTGTCATTTAAGCACTAGCGCGTTCCATCGCTTCACGGATAAGAGAAACGGCAGTTTCTTTATCTTTCCAACCAACAATTTTTACCCATTTGCCTTTTTCTAAATCTTTGTAATGCTCAAAGAAATGTTGAATCTGATCCAGCAAAATTTGCGGTAAATCAGTATAGTTTTTGATATTCTCATAGAATGGGAAAATTTTTGTAGTAGGAACGGCAAGGATTTTTTCATCCATCCCGCCATCATCTTCCATCACCAGCACCCCAACAGGGCGCACAGGGATTACCGCACCCGCTGCCACAGGAGCAGTCGAGACAACCAACATATCCGCAGGGTCGCCATCACCTGAAAGCGTGTGTGGTATGAACCCATAATTGCACGGATAATACATGGCGGTATGCAGAAAACGGTCTACCACTAAAGCACCTGCTTCTTTATCAAACTCATATTTAATCGGAGCAACACCCATAGGCACTTCGATAATTACATTCACTTCTTCAGGGGCATTCTTCCCAACAGATATTTGATCAATATTCACGCATATACTCCAAAATTTCGTTATACTGCCTAGATCTACAAAAAAAACGCAACTATTGCAATCTTTTTATGGCATCTCGACACAACAATGCTATAAGAATCGTATGACACACTCACTTCGTATTATTAGTTGGAACATTAATTCGTTACGCTTACGCTTGCCTTTGCTGGAACGTCTGACGCATGAAGCGCGCCCCGATATTATCTGTTTGCAAGAAACCAAAGTGGAAGATGCGCTTTTCCCGCTCGATGCTGTGCGTGCGTTGGGTTATGAACATTGCGTCTTTCGTGGACAAAAAAGCTATCATGGTGTGGCGATCGCCTCCCGCATTCCTTTGCGCAATGTCGAGATGTGGGATGTGGTGGGTGATGCAAGTGCGCGCCATATTAGTGCAACCTTGGATAATGGCATTCATGTGCATAATCTCTATGTACCTGCAGGGGGGGATATTCCTGATCCTGCACTCAACCCTAAATTTGCAGAGAAACTTAGATGCGTACAAGAAATGACGCGGCGTGCTGCCACCATGACGCAACAACCAAGCATTTTGGTGGGGGATTTCAACATTGCACCACTGGAACATGATGTCTGGTCGCATAAACAATTATCAGATGTAGTAAGCCATACGCCGATTGAAATAGCACATTGCCATGCATGGCGTGAGGCAGGAGCATGGCGTGATGTCGCTCGCCACTTTATACCACACACTGAAAAGCTCTATAGCTGGTGGAGCTACCGTGCGCGGGACTGGAAGGCATCTAATCGTGGGCGCAGGCTGGATCATATCTGGGTAAGTCCGCATCTTTATGATGCCTGTATTGCCTATGAGAGCTTCCCTCATATGCGCGATTGGGAGCAACCATCTGATCATATTCCTATTATGTTGACGTTTTCTCTTTGAGGTAGTTTATGCGTAGATTATTATTATCCTGTTGCTTATGGCTTGTAAGTTCCCTAGCGCACGCTGCGCCTTTTACTTTGGAAATACCAGTGCGTTGCATTATTGGGCAGGATTGCTTTATTCAAAATTATGTGGATCAAGGCAAAGGTGATGTGCATCATGATTTCCGTTGCCGTCCTTTGTCCTATAATGGGCATACGGGTACGGATATACGTATGCCTATTATTGATATGAGTAAGCCCAGCTTTCACGTGCTTGCTGCTAAAGATGGTGAAGTGTTGCGGATGCGTGATGGTGAGGAAGATCGTATCATTACCAGCGATGATCCCCATGATCCCAAAGGATGTGGCAATGCTGTGATCCTACACCATGCAGGCGGATGGGAAACGTCGTATTGTCATCTTCGTAAAGGTAGCATTGTGGTGAAGCCTCAACAGCAGGTGAAGGCAGGGGATGTTTTAGGGCAGATCGGGCTTTCAGGGCAAACCGAGTTCCCGCATGTGCATCTGCAAGTGCGCAACCCTCACGGCATCATCGTTGATCCGTTTAATGCGCAGCCTACGGAATCAGGATGTGCTGTGCGCCAAGAGCAATTATGGAGCGATAAGGCGCGCCAGCATCTCAACATCAATGATGCGGGATTATTAGCCGTAGGTGCAGCAAGTCAGGTGGTAGCAAAAAATGATGTGCTTATGGCGCGCCATACTCATACGCAATTTTCTACTGAAGCCCCTGCCCTTGTGCTGTGGGTGCTAACCTACGGCTTAAAAAAAGGGGATGAGTTGTTCATGATCCTGCTTGCCCCTAATGATGAAACGATGGTCGAAAATCGTACGAAATTTACCAGTTTCAAAGCCCAGTCACTGGATTTTATTGGCAAGAAAAAAGGCAAGGATGCGTGGGCGGTTGGAACTTATGAGGGTATCGTGAGTGCATCGCGTAATGGTACAACATTATTTGATCGCACCTTCACCTTTGAGGTGAAATAATTGATGCATCATGGGAATGATGCAATCAAGCATCAAACACACTCTCAAAACATAAAAGCATTGAATCTTCCTATAGTGCTATAGTATAACCAATACGTAACCGCGCCTTACCCACATACGCAGGAATAGTACCCATGGCAAAACATTTAGAATCACTCTACGTCAAGAATTTTCGCTGCCTCGATGAACTCACCATTGATCGCCTTGGGGATGTGAATTTGCTGGTGGGCGGGAATAATTCGGGCAAAACCACAGTGCTGGAGGCGTTGCGGGTATGGTGTTTCAGAGGGGATGAAGCTGTTTTTTTATTGTCCGAACGTGACGAATATCACTCAGAACCAAGGAAAGATGAGGATTTTTTAGAGTTAGTAGAACATTTTTTTACAGATCGCAGATTCAACGATCACGATGACAACCGTTGCATCGCCATCGGTGAAACAGAGGATGCAAAGAATCTCTTGAAAATTTCAGATTGCTACTACTATTTGTCGAGTACAAGTCATTCTAATGAAGGGGAAGAATCCTTTACGTTCAAACGGCATATTGTGAAAAAATCCGAAAAAAAAGAGATAGAAAAATCCCAAAAATTGAATCATGGGGTGCGTGCTTCATTTCAAGATGACGCAGTATTTTTGCCTATGCCACCTGCTCGCTTAGGCTATGTATATTCTAAGTTTATTCCTACAAACACACAAGACCGTTTTGAATTTGATCATATGTTAGGACATCAAGAAGATGAGGGTAATCTTACTTATATCATTGATGCAATGAAGATGATCTATCCTCCCATCGAAGATGTTCGATCAAAAACCATTGCGCTAAAAAATTCATCACCAGAACAAAAAGAAACTATTATTACTGTGAAAACTCACGGTGATCCCCGTTATTTCCCCCTTAAAAGCATGGGTGAAGGCGTATCGCGCATATTACAAATCGCACTTCATGCCTATGGATGCAAAGACGGCATCCTCCTCATTGATGAACTAGAAAATGGGCTGCATTATTCCATTCAAGAAAAAGTATGGGAATGGTTGTTTGAACTTGCCAAGCAGTATAATATGCAAATTTTTGCAACCACGCATAGCAAAGACGTGATAGAACATTTCAATAATGTTGCTCAAGCACGGGAAGAAGAAGGGATATTGATTTCACTCGGGCGAAGTCGTTCGGGAAAATTAGCGTCACATACCTATAGTGAGGAGTCTCTTGATATCCATGTCACCAATGGAATGGAAGTACGCGGATGAATAATAGCAAAAAAAAATTACTTGTAGAAGGGGCGAGTGACGCTGTGTTGCTGCGAACAGTGTTTGATGAATTGATAGGCAAAAAACAAAAAGAAGTGAACATTTTTCCTCAAGAAAAATATGACGTGAACACTATCCACATTCCACAACCCAATGGGAAAATTGGTATTATCTCAAACACAATTAAAGACGAAATAAAAAAGAGCAAACTAGGTTTTACCACTCATTTGGGCATCGTAATCGATGCAGACTATCCAACATCAGATAATGGGATGCTGGGCAAAGGTTATGCGGATACTCTAGCAGAAGTAGAGCGCATTGTAACCGAGCATGGCTATCCTGCTTTTAGCCGTGTCGAACATAGCTCAGGATGGATAACGCACCATCCAGATTCAGATTATTGCACCATAGGATTATGGATTATGCCAAATAATCAGGATGATGGGATGTTAGAAGATTTTATCATCGCCAACCTAAAGTCTGAATATGCACCTTTCATGCAAGAAGCAAAAAATATTATTGAGGCAAAGAAAAAGCAAACCTATGATGGTAAATTTAATGTTCACCATCACCACGCCAAAGCACAGCTTGGCACATGGAAATCATGGTATCACAAACCAGATGATGATATTACCATTGATAAAATGGATGACACAAAACAAGGAATCGAGCATTTGAAAGCGTGGCTAAGAGCAGTATTCAATATAAATGAAGGCACATGACATAGTATGAACAGCACCCATAACACTACCGATTTTCATGCAACGCACTTTGGCTTTGAAGAAGTGGCGCAGCAGCATAAACATGAGAAAGTGCGCGAGGTATTTGATCGCGTGGCAAGTCGCTATGATCTGATGAATGATCTAATGAGTGCGGGGATGCATCATCTATGGAAGCAACGCCTTATTGATGCGGTGCGCCCTACCCC
Source organism: Alphaproteobacteria bacterium (assembly GCA_004292675.1). Lineage (GTDB taxonomy): Bacteria > Pseudomonadota > Alphaproteobacteria > Rickettsiales > UBA998 > RDZH01. The sequence continues at coordinate 12,965 of RDXO01000043.1, forward strand.
TTCCATGCATTTGCTTGATGTCGCTGGTGGTACGGGGGATATTGCGTTTCGTTTTCTAAAGCGTGGTGGATGCCATGTGACCATCTCCGACATTAATGAAGAAATGCTGAAAGTCGGGCGGGCGCGTGCCATTGATGCAGGCATGGATTTAAGCCGTATAACGTGGCTTCCTGCCAATGCTGAAGCATTGCCGTGCCATGATGCTTCTTTTGATGCCTATACGGTGAGTTTTGGGATTCGCAATATGACCTACCTCGATAAGGTATTATCAGAAGCCTATCGTAGCTTGAAGATGGGTGGGCATTTTTTATGCCTTGAGTTTTCAATGCCCACACGCTCATGGTTGCAGCGTATCTATGATGCCTATTCATTCCGTGTGATTCCCGCTTTGGGCGAAAAAATCGCTGATGATCGTGCCTCCTATCAATATCTGGTGGAATCCATACGACAATTCCCCAAGCCTGAAGCATTTATGCAGTTGATGCGCGATGCAGGCTTTGCACGCGTGCAGTCTACGCCGATGAGTGGCGGTTTGGTGGTGATGTATTCTGGCTGGAAGGTATAAAGGGTATGCCCCATTCACTCCATAATCTAGCATCGTTGTTGCGTATTGGGCGGGTATTGGCACAGCACAACGCCTTATTTATGTGTGAATCCTTGCCCTTTTACCCATTGCTGGCACGGTTCTATGCACGCTCACTACGGCGATCGCAACATAAAGGCGATCGCAAGGGAGAGCGTTTGGCCGCTGCCTTGGTGGAGCTAGGGCCTACCTTCATCAAATTAGGGCAAGTGCTTTCCACCCGTTCCGATTTAATCGGGGAAGAATTTGCACGAGATTTAGCCTTGCTGCAAGATAGCTTGCCACCCTTTGCATCAGATGTGGCACGCGCCCTTATTGAGAAGGAGCTAGAAAAACCTATTAGCGCATTATTTGAGCATTTTGAAGATATGCCCGTTGCTGCTGCATCCATGGCGCAGGTGCATTTTGCTATCACGAAAGAGGGTAAACGCGTTGCTGTGAAGATTTTGCGCCCCGATGTTGAAGTACGCTTTAAGCGTGATCTTGCGTTGTTTCGCTGGTTGGCGCGTATTATGGATCGCACCATGCCACAATTTCGGCGTATGCGCCCGATTGAGATGGTGCAGATCATGGAAGATTCCGTGCATATGGAACTGGATTTACGCTATGAAGCAGCAGCAGCGGTAGAGCTGAAAGAAAATATGCAGGGCGAGGAAGGATTTTATGTTCCTGAGATTGATTGGCAACGCACGACATCGCGCATATTGACGCTGGAGCGCATTGATGGCATTGCGGGAAATAATGTTGAGGCAATTCGCGCACATGGGCATGATCTCAACCTCATTATAGAACATGCGGCTAATGCCTTTTTTGTGCAGGTGTTTCGTGATGGATTTTTCCACGCGGATATGCATCCGGGGAATCTGTTCATCATGGATGATGGGCGCATTGCCGTTGTCGATTTCGGGATTATGGGACGGCTGGATTATAAAAATCGTGTGTTTCTGGCACAAGTATTAAGCGGATTTTTGCGTGAGGATTATTATTTAGTAGCCAAGATTCATGCGGAATTGGGGATTATCCCACCGCATAAATCAGTGGATCAGTTTGCGATGGCATGTATGGCGATTGGCAAGCCTATTTTGGGCAAGAACCTTGATGAAATATCGGTAGCACGATTGCTTGCACAATTATTCCATCTCTCTGAGACCTTTGAAATGCGCCTGCAACCGCAATTATTATTATTGCAAAAAACCATGATGCTTGCTGAAGGCATTGGGCGATCGCTGAACCCTTCGATGAATATGTGGCGTATGTCAGAACCGTTGATTATGTCATGGTATCGTCAGAATCTCAGCGGTCCTGCTATGGCACGCGCTAAGATTGATGATACATTACACCAACTCAAACGCTTGCCCGAGCTTATGGAATCATTTCATACGGCATTGGAGCGTGTGGGTAATAAGGAACATACCAATGCAACCAAGAAACCATCATGGATAAAATGTGTAGCTATTGCGTTGTTGCTCATTGGTTTGGGATGGGTGCTTGGTACGCATTTTTAGAAACAACTATAAGGGTTATGCTAGGTTCTGTTGAGTTTTACCTACATGTCCATCCCCGTCAGGTTGGGTGAGTTCATAGCTTCTGCGATTGCTTCTGCTGGTGTTTTATACCCTATTGCCTTCTGTGGAAGCAAGTG
>RDXO01000021.1 GCA_004292675.1 Alphaproteobacteria bacterium
CTGTATCTGTGCCATAGCCCTTCTCCTTTAGCCAGTTGATTACATTCTGCCACATTATGGCATCTGATGCAACCCAACCTGACGGGGATGGACATATAGTTGATAAAGTTCAGATTTCATCATAACACCATCAAAGAAAAAATGCAACAAAAATAAATTTCTTGCGATTTTAGCTGTCTATGCGTACAACAAACATATGAAGATAAAAATGGTCAATGAGGAATAATATGCATCAAAATAATGCACACCACACAACCGATGTTGTGATTATAGGGGCGGGGCCCGTAGGGTTATTCGCTATTTTTCAATGTGGTATGCTAAAAATGCGTTGCCATGTGATTGATAGCTTGCCTGAGATAGGTGGACAGTGCAGCGCGTTGTATCCTGAAAAACCTATTTATGATATTCCTGCCTATTCTTCTATTTCTGGCGCGGAACTCATCCAACAATTACAGAAACAAGCAGAGCCGTTTGATCCCGTCTATCATCTTGGAGAGCAGGTGATGCATGTGGCGCGTCATGGGGAGGGGTGGCGCGTGACGACTTCTCATGGCACGATCATTGAGGCGCGGGTGATTATGATTGCGGGGGGATGTGGCGCGTTTGGTCCTAATCGTCCACCGCTCGATGGGCTTGCTGCTTATGAGGGCAATAGTATTTTTTATCATGTGGCGCGTCAAGAGCAATTTCGGGGTAAGCGTATTGTTATTGCGGGTGGGGGGGATTCTGCGGTTGATTGGGTCAATGCGCTTGCGGATGTTGCCTCAAAGATTTATGTGGTGCATCGTCGCCCTAAATTTCGTGCTGCACCCCAAAGCGTGAGTCAGATACAAGCATTGGCAAAAATAGGTGATGTCGTAGAGATGGTGATTCCCTATCAGTTACATGGCTTGCATGGCTGTGATGGGGTGCTGGAAGCGGTGGATGTTGCCACACTTGAAGGAGATGTACGCCGTTTGGAGGCGGATATTTTATTGCCGTTTTTTGGATTATCCATGGAATTGGGCCCTATTGCAACATGGGGTTTGCAGTTGGATATGAGCCATATTAAAGTGCATCACGCCACGATGCACACCAACCAGCAGGGCATTTTTGCTATTGGTGATATTGCAACCTATGAAGGCAAGTTGAAACTTATTTTATGTGGTTTTTCTGAAGCAGCTATGGCAGCCCATGCAGCCTATCCATTGGTTCATCCTGATACAGCATTGCATTTTGAATATTCCACCAGTAAGGGCGTTCCGATCTAGGTGCGTACATTAGTACGTTCAAGACGCATCGGCAGATCAAGTGTGATGGTTGTACCAACGCCCACTTGGCTTTCGATGGTAAATGATCCTCCGAGCAATTCCACGAGCTTTTTGGAAAGTGGCAAACCAAGCCCTGTGCCATCATAACGGCGTGATAATTCACTATCCACTTGTCCAAAGGGTGCCATTACCTTGGAAATATCCTTCGGGGCAATACCAATACCGGTATCGCTAATCACAAACATGGCACGGTTACGAGCTTGATCATGCCATGCCGTGACTTTCACTTGCCCACCTTGAGGGGTAAATTTTACGGAATTGGAGAGTAGATTAAGCAAAACTTGCTTGAGTTTTTTTGCATCGCTATGGATGATAAAAGCCTGTTTGGGGAGTTCTTCAAGCAAGGTCACTTGCGCCTCATCCGCACGTGGAATCATTAAGCGGATGCTGTTTTTTACCATTTTTGTGGCATCCAGTTCAATCAAATCAACCTCAAGTTTCCCTGCTTCGGCTTTAGAGAATTCTAAAATATCGTTGATAAGGCTCAAAAGATGTTTTCCTGAAGAATTAATGTCACGGATATATTCACGATGTACCATTTCTAATTTATCGTGTAGTTCACTGCCTAAAATCTCAGAAAAGCCAATAATAGCATTGAGTGGTGTACGTAATTCATGAGAGATATTGGCAAGAAACATGGATTTATCCCTATTTTCTGATTCTGCAGCGGCAGCGGTGGCGGTTAATTCTAAGTTGAGTTCGTGTTGTTTGGCTATGATGGCTTCTGCACGGCGAGAGAAAAAGATAAGAAACCCTAAAATAAGTAGGAATACCGCAATAATGCCAAACATGGCAATATATTGTAAGCTAATGGATCGTTGCCATGGTTCGGTGATGTCATAATCTATACGCATGACGGTATCTACGGGGTGCGTATTATTCTCATCAAACATGCGATCATCGGTATGTGCCATAATCGGTTCAAAGCTGGATAATAAAGTTCCCGTGACGCGTTGATATTGCGGATTGAAAAAGACAACATTTTCCCGAATATCCATACCCATCTTGCCGTTCGATGCTTGCTGAAAAGCGGGATAGTCAGTTTCAAGAGGTTTGCGTGTTTTTTGTTTCGCGTCATTGGTGGATAAAATAAACGCACCATCACGCAAATAGAGTCGCACCTCATTGACAGGCATCTGTGCAAAATAAGCAACCGTATCACGGCGGAATCGCTGAAACTCACGGTAGCGTTCCCATTTTTGCGGTGGTATGCGCGACAAACGCACCAAGGTGCGATGGTGCTTTGTCCACACAGCATTGACATAGCCTTGCCCAAGCGATGATGAGTTGATGGCGATCATATCACGTATATTATTGGTTGCTGTGTGACTATAATAGACTCCAATAAAATAGGCGCATCCGATGATGAACAGTAAACTAATCATGGAAAATACACGGATATAACCGAACATGAATAAAAAAACCTCTGTGGTGTCCACATTAAAAGATGCGATGCATCTTGCTGTGAGATAGTTATAGAATAAAATTTATCAAAAAATGGTTAAATGGTACGTTTTATCATTGACGCATGATGGGAAAATTGTTTATAAGGAATGCTTATTTATAGAATATCCCGATGGAGTAGTATAGTGAAACGTACTTATCAACCAAGTAAACTTGTACGTAAACGTAGGCATGGATTCCGTGCGCGCATGGCAACACGCGGTGGTCGTGCTGTATTAGCATTGCGTCGTGCGAAAGGTCGCATCCGTTTAAGCGCGTAGTTATTGCTGTGCGTGCAAAAAGGATGCGTGGATCATCGTAATCTATTATGTCTATGGCTCTTCCTTTTTATACGCTTACTAAGCGATCCCAATTTGTTGCGTTACGCGATGCTGAGCAGAAATATGTGACACCAAGTTGTGTTATCCAATATCTGCATCCCGCTTCATTGCCTCAACATGCTCGCTATTCTCAGCCAATGCCCTCATTTTTTTTTGCTGTGGGTTATACTGTTACTAAAAAATGTGGTAATGCCGTCATTCGTAATCGTATGAAACGACGTTTGCGTGCTGTGGTGCGTGAAGTGATGAAAGAGTATGGTGTGCAGCATTTTCCGCAAGGATGCATCTGTGTTGTGATTGCACGGCATAGCCTGAATGAGTATAACCATCCGACATTGCTGCATCATGTACGTCGTGCTATGAAGCATATTGCCTATCAGTTTGCGCACCAAGGGCAGCATCATGTCGTTGCTTGCTAGATGTATGTATGTTGTGCTTTCGGGCGTGATATTTTTTTATCAAATCGTGCTTTCTCCATGGAAAGCATCGCCCTCATGCCGTTATTATCCCACTTGTTCTGATTATGCACGTGAGGCATTGCGCACGCATGGCATTATCAAAGGGGGGTATTTGGCGTGCAAACGCATGATGCGATGCCACCCATGGGGGAATGCAGGGATAGACCCCGTGCCACCAAAAGAACATCGTGAATAATCTGAGACCGATCCGTCATGCCTGCATAGGCAGGCATCCAGAACAACGGATTCTTCTATTCTAACTAATCGATGGACCTTTTTTAGGTGCAGCACCTGTGGGGACTTGCGGTAGCGTTTGAGTGGGGGTGATTAAATCATCCCTAATATCTCCGAGATCTTGCCCCAAGCCTTTCGCGGTTTCAATAACGCCACGACCAGCCCCGACAGCACCGCCCGCAACTGCTCCAGTAACGCCACCAACTCCAGCCATTTGTACGGCTTCGGTGAATACCGTGCCGATAACATCGACCTTTTTTCCCGCTTCCGTATCTTGATATGCTTGAACGCCACCTTTGATCAAACCACCAAGAAAACCCCATTTCATCCCCGTTGTTCCCCAACCAAAAGCATGAGATATTGAGTCCAATGCACCGACACCCACATTGCGCACCGCATTCAGAGGTACGTCAATCAGATTGCCTGAAAATTTCAGCAAATCGCCTACCACAGGAATTTTTCCAGCCAAGTTAAAAAGCCCACCAACAAGAGGGATATATCCAAAAACGGGAACTTTATCGTCATTTGCCATAGATAATTACTCAGAACCTTTAGGAGTTTTACTAAGATGATAGTTATAGTATAGCATAGAATCGATGACATTTTTATGACAAAAGATCATCTTTTTTGAATTAGCGTGTTTTATGTAGATGATGTGCTATGGTGCGCATCATGCCATGCAGCATCTGCACTTCATAGGATTGCAGGTGGCATTGCCCGAGCAGTAAACGCATATGTTGTTGGGCAGAATGCCGTTTTTCGGGGTGCGATGCACCATAACCCACCTGATCCAATAATGACCACCATACATCATAGAGCGCGCTACGTTCATCGAGCGTGGCATGAATAGTGGGGCGTGCTACAGCAGGAGAAGGGAGATTCGATGCTTGGTGCATCTGAAACCATGTATAAGCGACAATCACCACACTTTGCGCAAGGTTTAAGGAGGTATTACGCGCATCTGTGGGAATGGTAATCAGTGCGGAGCAATGGGTGAGATCATCATTGCTGAGTCCGTGATTTTCTGGTCCAAAAATCACTGCCGATCGTAACGACGCGTCATGCGCCCACCACGCTGGCATAGAGGGTACATCATGATGGGGGAGGGCTAAATCACGCCGTTGTGCTGATGCGCCATAGGCATAATGGATGCCATGCAAGGCGTGATTGATCGTATCCACCACATGCGCGCGTTCGATAATTTCCTTGGCATGGGCAGACATTTCATAGGCCTTAGCGTTGGGCCATCCATCACGCGGGGCTACTAGCCATAAATCCGATAGTCCGAAATTCATCATAGCACGAGCGGTTGCGCCTATATTTTCCCCCATTTGCGGACGCACCAAAATAATGCGGGGCGGGTGCTGCATCTTAATAATCACGCGCTTCGGGAACTAAAACTTCGCGTTTACCCACATGATTCGCACTGCTTACCACGCCCTCACGTTCCATTTTTTCAATGAGCGAGGCGGCGCGGTTATAGCCAATTTTTAAGCAACGCTGTATGTAGCTGGTGGATGCCTTGCGATCACGTGCGACAATCGCGACAGCGCGATCATATAAGGCGCGATCCTCCTCGCTTTCTTCTGAATCATCATAACCTGATTCATCGCTGCTTTCGTCATAGGTGACATCTTCAACATATTCAGGAGGTGCTTGTTTTTTGAGGTGCGTGACAATTTCTTCCACTTCATGATCGCTAATGAATGGACCATGCACACGTGATATTCTGCCACCTCCAGCCATATAGAGCATGTCACCCTGCCCAAGTAATTGCTCCGCTCCTTGTTCACCAAGGATGGTACGGCTATCAATTTTTGAAGTCACTTGAAAGCTGATGCGTGTTGGGAAGTTTGCTTTAATCACCCCCGTGATAACATCCACAGACGGACGTTGCGTCGCCATAATAATATGAATGCCCGCAGCACGCGCCATTTGTGCTAAACGTTGAATAGACCCTTCAATCTCCTTGCCTGCAACTAGCATCAAATCTGCCATTTCATCGACAACCACAACAATAAAAGGCAAGGGTTCAAGATCGAGCTTTTGTGATTCATAGGTAGGTTGCCCTGTTTCGGAATCAAACCCTGTTTGTACCTGACGTGATAAGATTTCGCCATTTTTCTTGGCTTCAGCAACACGCTTATTATAATTTTCTACATTACGCACGCCAAGGCTTGACATCAAACGGTAGCGATTTTCCATCTCTTTGACCGTCCATTTCAATGCAACGATCGCTTTTGCTGGTTCGGTTACTACAGGGGTGAGCAAATGTGGAATATCATTATAGACGGATAATTCCAACATTTTTGGATCAATCATAATGAAACGGCACGTATCAGGCGTATGATGATAGAGCAAGGACGTAATCATGGTGTTGATTGCCACTGATTTTCCCGACCCCGTTGTTCCTGCCACGAGCAAATGCGGCATTTTGGCTAAATCGACGACAATAGGTTCACCGCCAATGTTTTTTCCCAGAGCCATAGGTAATTTACTTTTAGAATCAGCGAAACTTTCATGTTCTAAAATTTCACGCATATAGACGGTTTGACGGTTGCTGTTGGGCAATTCAATGCCGAGCGCATTACGCCCCGGAATGACCGCAATACGCGCCGATATGGCACTCATCGAACGTGCAATATCATCTGCTAAGCCAATAACACGCGAGGATTTTGTCCCCGGTGATGGTTCAAGTTCATAAAGGGTGACGACAGGACCAGGACGGATGTTAATAATCTCTCCCTTGACACCAAAATCATGCAATACGGCTTCCAGCATCGTGGCATTTTGCGTAAGCGCGCTTTCATTGAGTGTGACCATCTTATTACGAGGCACATCCGATAAAAGAGAGAGAGAAGGGAGTTCAAACGCTCCATTTTTATTACGCAATTCAAGTGATTGCTGTTTTGGGGTGTTTTTTTGATCCTTCCCCACTGTGACTTTACGCTCTGTATGTTGCACTCGTGAGGTATATTCTGTTTCAGAACTCTGATCACGTTCTGAGGCACTTTCAGTACTTTGACGAAGCGTGCGCGTTTTTTTATTAAGTGTTTTTTCTTCAATGGGTTGAACGGAAGATTGACGATTGCCGTGCAACGCTTGATCGTCTTTGATGAGGCGATCATAAAAATGGCATAGAATCGACCAAAGATATGATCCACTTAATGTTACGCCACCGCCCATTTTTTGCCATTCTTGCCGTTTCAACGCCATACTATAAATCACGCCCACGCCACATAGGAGGATGAATAAGAGTGACGCGACTATGCTTGGCATGATGGAGGTTGAGAGACGCATCATCACCCGCCCCATATTACCCCCCATGCCTGAGCCTATGGGCCATGCCTGAAATGGGGGTAAAAAGGCGCATATGGCAGCACTTGCAACCAATACAAGCAATAATCCGCAAAAACGATAGCGAAAATAGGATATTTTTCGATCTACATGCAAACGCCATCCCCATGCACCAAGCGTAATGGGCAGGGACGCTGCTCCTAATCCAAAAAGCTGCAACAGCAAATCCGCCACCCATGCGCCCGTCATGCCCATCCAATTATGCGGAGGCATGGTAGAGGTGCGGTTTAAGGAAGGATCGCCACTATGATAGCTTGTAAGTGCTACAATAAGCCATAATGCCATAAGGCATAAGATAATGCCCAGCGGCCTAAGAGAAGAACGCTTTACATAGGATGCCATAGGTAGAGAAAGACCAGTCATAGGAAATAATGCAAAGGAATAGATAAAATATCACTAATCCTAAGCAATAGCACATCCATTGATGCAATGCTAGCAGAAAATAATGATGGTTTTTATGTCACCGCTTGGGCGCGTTCTTTCATCTTTATGCGCCCTTCATGAATCACTTCAGGGGATGCATCAAGATAGGTGAGGGGAATGCCACGCTCCCTATAGGCTTGTTTGGTGCTTTCTTCCCGTAGCCTATGTAGGGCTGCAGGGATGATGGCGATAGCGCACACGACACTCGCAATCGATGCGCCCGTTTTTACCCACGGCACGGCATTGAGCAAAGGTTCATTGAGTGGAATATGGATGGATTTCTCCGCCATGATTTTTTCCACAGGCACGCTCGCAAGCAGAGCAGAGGCAGACATACCCAAGACGAGCGGAAGCAAAGGAATAGAAGATTCTGACTTTGTGCAAGGGGAATGATCGATTGTCTCGTTTTGTTGGTTCATGGGAAAAACCTTTGTGCTATATGACGTTCTGAATGAGGGGGTAGGTTCTTACACATAAAAGTGCGTGTAAGAACCTACAAAGAGTCTACCAGCCTATTTTCTTCTCGAGCCAGCCACAAGCCTCAGTGAGTTTGCCACCAGCGGCAAGTCCTCCGCCAACTGCCATGGTAGCAATACCTATGGGAGGCGAAATGAGTGAGATGGCAGCACCAATCTGGACTATGCCACAACCAAGCTTAAAGCCTGCTTGCCCAAGGTCGCTGTATTCGCGCATGTGAGGCTTTTGATCACAAGCTTTTTCAAAAGCTTGTAGACCCTTTTGCACATCATCAATGCCCTTAACAGCCGCTGCAGCTTTGGCAAGGTTGGAAGCATCATCCGAAATAGACCGATGAGAGTTGTCATGTGACATGATAAAAATGGTTTCTAACTTGTTTTTAGCACGTTAGAGAGACTAAATTAGTCTTTCTTTATACTATCTATCTATCTATCTATCTATCTATCTATCTATCTATCTTATAAAAATGTGACAATTATGTGACGATGAGGGGTGTTGGCGCTTACCATCTTTCACATTATGTAAATATTTCACGCTATGCATTCGGTCTTATGCTCTCCCGCTTGCGGGGGAGCTAGTGAAGCAAGGATTTCTCAAAAGAAATCCGATGCTGAACCGTGGGGGTGTATTATATTGCCCCCCACCCAATCATCTGCGGTTTTTCAATGAAAAACCTTGATTCTTGGACTCCCCCGCAGGCGTGGGAGTAAACCATTCATATATCATGAGGGGTGGCAAGGTGCTGGAATGATCCCGCTTGCAAATGGATGAAACTTAGCTCATAGTCCGCGCCATGAAACGATTATTGCTTTGTTGTGTCTATCTTCTAACCTCTATCGTGCTTATACCTTGTGCAGGTGAAGCGCGTGATGAACTTCCTGTGATTATTGTCACCATCAAACCGTTGCACGCCATTGTGCAGCAGATTGTACGCGATGATGCGACGATTATTCGTTTAGTGCCTGATGGGCAGTCGCCCTCTGAAATAGCACTAAGCCCACAGCAAGTGATGCAGCTTGAACAGGCGGATGCTGTAGTGATGATGGATCGTGCGCTCGAACCCGCCATGATGCCCTTTGCATCAGATGATGAACATCGTCATAAAGTGGCGGTGATGAGTATGATTCGCACGTTAAAAATACTACCCGCTCGTGATGCGTGGATGCGTATTGATGACCCTTCTCATGGATTTTTCAAATCGAAACAGAATCCTTTTGATCATGATCCGTATATGTGGTTGGATGTGCGTAATCAGCATTTAATGATGGGATATATAGCAGAATTTCTGGGTATGAAGCTACCACAGCATCGCGCTATCTTCCTTAAGCGGGCGCGCAAGGCGCAAAAACGCCTAGAGGGATTGGATAAGGAGATAGAAACAAAAATTGAACCACTCAAAAATTATCCTTTTATGATGGTGCATGATGTGCTGCATTATTTTGAAAATCGCTATGGGGTGAAATCAATGGGATCGATTGATCTTGCATCACTCAGCGTGACCCCCATACAAAAGGATCGTGTGCAGATGGTGCTAGCAAAGCATAAGGTGCAATGTGTTGTTTATCCACAAGGTGCGTATGAAGACACTATACTGACGATGATTGGAACTTATCCGAAACGCACCTTTGCAGCGATTGATATTTTTGGCTATGATGTGCCATTAAATGATACGTTTTTTCCGCAGTTGATGCATAATTTGGTGGATGTGCTAACCCCATGTTTGCGTGCTAATCCGAAACCAGCTCGTTCTCCAAAACAATCGTAATATGCCTATGCCTGATTTAATGATGCTACGTAGTTCTGAACCTCTTGCCGTTGCCACATCGGGTGGCAGTGATAGTATGGCATTAGTATGTGCCTTGAAGGAGCGTGAACCTGATCGCACCATTATTGCTCTGCATGTGGATCATCGTTTGCGCACTTCATCAACGCAGGAAGCACATCAACTGCAAAAATGGCTTGAGGCGCGATCTATCCCATGCGTCATACTCACCATTGATCCGCCTTTGGATCGTGAGGCGGGCAATCTGGCAGCGCAGGCACGCATCGCACGTTATGCCTTGATGGAAGGATGGTGTCTGCACCATGATGTTCACCTGCTTGCTACCGCGCACCATCTTGGGGATCAAGCGGAAACCTTTTTGATGCGCCTTGCTCGTGGCAGTGGGGTAGATGGGCTTAGTTGTATCGCGCAGGAGCGCATACAACCCTCTGGCATACGCTTAATTCGCCCGATATTGCATTGGTGCAAAGAGGATGCGATTAATTTTTTGCAGCAACGCCACATTCCTTGGATAGAAGACCCTACCAACCAATTATCCTGCTATCAGCGGAATCGTTGGCGGATGATGATGCCACAATTAGCAGCGGAAGGGTTAAGTGTTGCACGGCTTGCACGTCATGCGGAACATATGGCGCGCCTTGCCGATTTTATGCAGCAACACACCGCTGCATGGTTGCAGCAGCATGAGGTATTCGCTCCTCAAGCCTATGCCATATTGCCCTATGATGCATGGTGTGAGGCGCATGAAGAACTGGCGTTGCGCCTGTTACGTGCTTGTTTGGTGCATATTCAGCCTTATAAAACCCCTCGTTTTGATGCGTTAGAGCAGCTCTATCACGCCCTCCATAGTTCTGCACCCAAACCGCATACGTTGCATGGATGTATGATACGAACACGGCACAATCAGATTTTTATCTATCGTGAAATGGCACATTGCAGCCCGCACATCACCCTATCTTCTGTCCCGCAATTATGGGATGATCGGGTGATGGTGGCATGTGCTGCACCATCCCCTGTGCAGTGCGGTGCATTAGGCGTGCGTGGCTTAGCATGGTTGCGCAAAAACATTCCTGATGGTGTTCCTGACCTTCCCGCAACTCTTTTGCATAGTTTACCGACATTCTTCCATCTTGAAGAACCGATTGCGATACCCCATATTGACTATTATGCACATACGTGTGAAAAAGAGAATATACTCATCGCACATGAAGATGCTTCGCATCAAAATGTGGAAACGATGAGTATCTTTAATGAGATATACCCTTAATTTCACTTACAAGGACTCAAGTCCTTCAAGTGAAACGGGTATATAATGTGTTTAATGCATAATAGCGTAGGAATCGATGCCGAATTTTAGTCGTAATATATTTATCTGGGTGGGAGTATTTTTTGTACTCGTGCTTATCTTTGATGCTGTCGAATCAAATGTGCAGCAAGGAGGCTTCCAACAAGCCTCATTCTCGCAATTTCTCGCAAGCGTTGAACGAGGAGAAGTGAGGGAAGTCGTATTGAAACGCACCAATGAAGGGGCGCGTCAAGTGATTGGAACATATACAAGCGGTACACGCTTTATGACATCTGCTCCTGAATATCCTGCCTTGGTTGACGTGTTGAAGCAAAATGGCGTAGAAATGAGTGCGCAATATCCTGAAGCACCCGTCGGTGGTGTGCTTGGTTGGTTCTTATCCTTTGTATTGCCCTTTGTTGTGGTCATTGGCATTTACATGCTGATTATGCGTCAGATGCAGGGCGGTGGTCGTGGCGGTGGGGCGATGGGATTTGGAAAATCACGGGCGCGTTTGCTCACTGAGAAAAGCGAGCGTAAAACCTTCACAGATGTGGCGGGTGTTGAAGAAGCAAAAGATGAACTGCAAGAAGTGGTGGATTTCTTGAAAGACCCTGGGAAATTTCAGCGTTTAGGCGGAAAAATTCCTAAAGGCTGTTTGCTTGTTGGTCCTCCTGGGACGGGTAAAACATTGCTGGCGCGTGCTATTGCAGGTGAGGCAGGTGTGCCATTTTTCACCATATCGGGTTCGGATTTCGTTGAGATGTTTGTGGGTGTGGGTGCAAGCCGTGTGCGTGATATGTTTGAACAGGGAAAGAAAAATGCTCCGTGCATCATCTTTATTGATGAGATTGATGCGGTTGGACGATCCCGTGGTGTCGGGCTTGGTGGCGGCAATGATGAACGTGAACAAACCCTCAATCAGTTGTTGGTAGAGATGGATGGGTTTGAATCGAATGAAGGCGTGATTTTGATTGCGGCAACCAACCGCCCTGATGTGCTTGACCCTGCGTTGCTTCGTCCGGGACGATTTGATCGTCAGATTGTCGTGCCGAACCCTGATGTAACGGGGCGTGAATCCATTTTGAACGTACATGGTAAAAAAGTACCGCTTTCTCCTGATGTGGACATTCGCGTGTTGGCACGTGGTACGCCGGGCTTTTCGGGTGCAGACCTTGCCAATCTTGTGAATGAAGCTGCATTGCTTGCAGCGCGCCGTGACAAGAAAGTCGTCACCATGAAAGAGCTGGAAGATGCTAAAGATAAGGTGATGATGGGTGCAGAACGTAAATCCATGGTGATGAGCGAAGAAGAAAAACGTATGACTGCCTATCATGAGGGGGGACATGCGATTGTATCGCTGCATTGCCCTGCTTCTGATCCAATCCATAAAGCGACGATCATTCCACGTGGGCGCGCTCTTGGTATGGTGATGCGCTTGCCTGAAGGCGATAAGCTCTCCTATCATCGTGATAAAATGCATGATGATCTTGCCGTTGCGATGGGCGGACGTGTTGCCGAAGAGCTGATTTTTGGTTATGATAAAGTATCAAGCGGTGCATCGTCTGATATTAAATATGCGACACGTTTAGCGCGGGCGATGGTTTCAGAATGGGGTATGAGCGATGCGCTTGGACCTATTCTTTATGGATCAGATCAAGAATCTGGCTATCTTGGTGGTGGCGGTGGACGCGGATCGGTATCGGAAGGTACGCAAGAATTGGTAGATGCCGAAGTGAAACGCTTAGTGCAAGAAGCCAATGATCGTGCAAAAAATATATTGATTGAACATCGTGAAGAATTGGAACGCTTGGCACTCGCTCTGCTTGAATATGAAACCTTAAATGGTGATGAAATCAAGCAGGTGATTGCAGGGGGACAACCTAACCGTGAATCGAGCAGCCGTCCCGCTGTTCGCAAAATGCGTTCTGCTTTTCCACGTGGCAGCACAAAGGCAGATGAGCAGAACATCAAAGGTGATGTGGATGTATTGGATCGGGAGGAATAGAGCCTTATGTCTGTGCTGGGTATTGGTACGGACATCGTGGATAGCCGACGGTTGCAGCGTCTTATAGTGCGCCGTGGTGAGAAAGCCTTGGATCGCATTTTCACGGTAGATGAGCGGGCTTATGCAGAATCCGCAACCTTTGAGGAGCGGCGGTTATTGCGTTATGCGAATCGTTATGCCGCAAAAGAAGCCTGCCTTAAAGCACTTTCAGGGCGTGGATATGGCATTCATTGGCACGATATAGAGATTACTCGTCATGCATCAGGTGCGCCTTCTTTGGTGCTGCATGGGGCAGCCCATAGGCGCGCCCTTGCCTTGCATCCCAACTATCAACTGCATCTTTCTTTAAGTGATGAAGCACCCTATGCTATGGCGTATGTGCTGTTGTGCGGTGTCTAGGCAACAATCATGCAATGTGGTTGTGCGTGTATTCATAGTTTCGTGCGCTTTCATTGCGGTTAGGTGATTCTTGCGCCATGATAAAATGATGATAGAATTATATTGTACGCTGGATCGCACTAAGCATATTCCTGTATCAGTGAGTTTTGATGCTGGATTAGGGCGTTGGTCGGTGCGGATCATGATGCATCTTTTACGGCGTGATCGTTTGAAGCAGTTTCTAACCCATCATCTTAGACTGCATTGTGGGAATCGTGAGCTATGTTTTGTGCGCGAAGGTGATGTGTTATTGGCGGAAGTGAGTGACATGCCGATAGTTGATCCGTGTAGTGTGATGCTACGCCATGCACCGATGGTACGCGTGCGGGTGCAAGACGGGCAACTTATGCATGATTTAGCCGATCATCATCGCCTCAGCGTGATGGAATTGCGTATGCTGGGGCAATATCCTCATGCGCATGTACCCTATAGCCGTGCAGGGGATATTTGGGAGCGTGTTCATAGTTATTTGCGCACAGATTTACATACGCATCTTTCCTCACAAATTAGCTCTGAAGGGTTGTTAGAAGTCGCATCCATGCATGATGCGCTCTATCCTGTGGAACTGCTTGAACGTCATGGGATTACTACGGAAGGATTAACGCGTCATGTGATGCGATCCACATTTTTCGCACCTGCTCGATCAGAAAAATTACGCTGTGAGCAAGAAAATTGCGAGGTAGAGGGCATTTATGTTCGTGAGTTAAAAGAGCAATATCCTCATGCATGGACGCGCTTTATTGAGGTGTTGCATATTCCCGTTGATGAGGTGCATACTTTTGATATGCTTGAGCGTCAAGTGTACCGTATGCGCAATCCACTCACCAAAAACCCTGCGCTGGTACGATCTACTTTGTTGCGCGTTGCGCAAGAATATCGACAACAAGGTATTGATTATGCAGAATTGGCGGTGACGGCAGCGTTTGATACGGCATGGTTACGCGCTGCAACTGAGGCTATTTTAGAAGCAGAAGAACGCACAGGTGTACAATTACGCTTACTTGCCGCTATACCGCGATCGCTTCCCCCCGTAGAGATGTTGCATCAATTAGCCTTGGTGAAATATATCGCGCAACATCCCTATGTTGTGGGGGTGGATTTTTTAGGTTATGAGGCGAATAAAACACAAAATTTTGCATGGGCATTGAATCATGTAGCACGCTTTGCAGCGCAACAGGCGCGTGGCATTGCAACGGATAGTACGGGATGGGATTTTGCCGATGATTTTATATTGCGTGTTCATGCGGGGGAGAATGGCAAAAATCCTGATAATGTTTCGGAAGTGTTGGATATTGCCTTTCGTCATGGCATAAGGGTGAGGGTGGGTCATGCGGCTTATGGTCATGAACGTGATTATCAAGGGATTGCCCGTATTATGGGGCAACGCAATCAACTGATTGTTGAGTTTAACCCTGATTCTAATATGGCGATGAATAATATTGATATGGCAGAACAATTACCCATCACGGCATGGGCGCAGGCGGGGATTCCGATTGTGATTGCCTCAGATGGTGCGGGGATTTATCAAACCGATGCACAACAATTATTGGCAGCAGGCATGTATGCAGGGCTGGAAGATGCGCATCTGGAGCATATTCTAGCAACAGAACAAAAACATTGTGCGCATCAACAGGCGTTATTTATGCGCAAACAGCAGGCATTTATCACGCATTATGCGCATAATGATGCATTTTTCTTAACCTTAGAGCAGCAAACGCGCTACCTCAAACAGCAGGATGCAATGCAACGATTAGCCCATAAACGCCCTTTACTCATCGCGGGAGCGTCAGGCAGTAGCTGGAGTCGTATCAGCATTAATCATCAAAAGGAAATAACACGGGCGATTCATCAATTAGTCCATAGCCTTGATCCCGACAAAGTCTATTTTGCCCTTGGGCGGATTAAGCATGAAGGGATTGGGCGTATTGTTGATGATGCGATCAGTGAGTATCTCACTTATCACCCAAATGCGCGCCCTTTTGATGTGGTGGGCATGATTAGCCTGCATCAAAATATGCCAACACTTGCAACGCATCTGAATCATATTGTGGTGCTGCATGGTGAGCTTATGTCTGTACCAACGCATATGACAGAAAAACTAGCCTTGCATCACGGATCAGCCTTATATATTGGGGGCAGTGCCTTCACGCGTGATTTTATCAAGCGATCAGAAGATTTGGGGATACCCTTCGGAGTCATGGCAGAAATTGAAGGGGCATCAGGGGAAAAAGCTCGTGTGTTAGAATCACAATTTATCTTTCATGGGGCGGCAGGTATGATCCATCAGGTGCGCACTATGCTTGGCGATGATGTGTTTCGTGTATAGAAATTCTTTGCTTCGTTCTGTTTTTTTGATTGCATTCTTGTGCTTAATGCGATACAGAGAATGCGGTTTTTCTTGATTTTTCTTTTTATCAGCAATGATAAATAAGTTAAAAGATAGCTTAGCGATTTGTTGTTTTGATCTTTTAGGAGGCAAATAAATGAGCGCAACGATTTGTGTAGAGACAAAAAATACCCCGCAGCACCCGCTGCTGAGTATTGAGTCTATCATGGTCTCTGAAAATTGCCTATTCTTTCGTGTTGGATTCAGCACGTCAGACTACCTCAAAGCCAAACAAGGCGAAGATGGTCTCTGGATTCTAGCAGCAGCGTGCTGTAAATCTGGGGAAGCTGGCAATGAGGACATAGAAACAGATTGAGCATCTTGTTCATTCGTTTCAACCATTGATTGTGTTAAGAAAGGGATTGATTTTTCAATCTCTTTCTTTCCTTTGTTGTTTATGCGCAAGCGCACCCACACGGACTATGAACATTCATGTTGCTATTATTGCAGAAAAAAATGATTTGACTGCACTAGGCGTTGCATCGGAATTAAACGATCTTGGTGTTGAAAGCACCACGTTTAATTATCTTGATCTTCGGACGGTTACGCATGATTTTCAACGAGGTTTTCCCAAAAGTTTCTCATCCTTATGGTTGAGGTGGCTTAAAACCAGACCAACGGAAACATTGGTAGAAAAGCATGATCATGCAGAAAGGCAAGCAGCTTTTACAGGGCTGTTGCTTGAAGCAGATGTGCCAACCATACCAACTCCGTTATGCAATCTCAAAGCGCGCAACAAACTCATTCAGTTGCGACGTGCTGAGAAGCATTTCAACGTGCCAAAGTGGATTTTTTCTTCTGAAAAGTCTGTGATTTCTGAGAGTTTTTCTTGGGGAAATCAGAGCATTATCTACAAACCTCTATCAGCATCCTTGATAGATTTGGAAGATAAATTGTTCGCGCAGGCAAAGCCGAGGGAGATTCAGTTGGATCAGATTATCCATTATGGGGAATCTGAATACACCGCTCCGCTGTTTTTGCAGCAACGTATTGATTCTGTTGCTGATGTGCGCGTGGTAGTGATAGGGAAAAAAGTTTTTGCTGTTCGCATTCAAAAGAACAGTGATATCCTTGATTCCCGACTTGAGTGGCTGGATTCTGCGGAAAATTATTCTGTAGTACAGCTTCCTACGCAACTGCATGATGCGATTTTAGCGTATCAAGCGGAACTCGGTTTGAACTTTGGATGCATGGATTTTCTTGTTGACAAACAAGGCGATTATTGGTTCTTGGAGGTTAATGTGGGCGGTCAGTTTTCTTGGCTGCAATTCATGTTAGCAAAGCGGGGCGTTGATTGCAACCTTTCAAAAGAGGTGGCACTTCTTCTTGCTGGAAAAGAGCCATTGTTGGTTGAGTGATGTTGGTTGTGTGATTATGCTGATAATGTTATATGTACAATACATATAACATTATCAGCGCGCAACGCCCTTTTTTGCCTAAATTAATGCGCATATTTAATCCCACAACCATAGGGTGCGGTTGCTGAAGGATTAGGCGTAGTTCCTGCTTTTAAGGCATTTAGCGCACCTTGGACATAATTAGTGGAGCTAGGGATTTCATCTGGATTCACACCATTTTTGCTATCAATCGCACCCATATAGGCGATGGTGTGATTGGCATGAATCACATACATATGTGGCGTTGTTTTCGCACCGAAGGCTTTACCTATCGCGCCGTCAGCATCTAAAATCACATGGGCAGGTGAGGCTTTCTGCTCACTGATTAACTTCTTGGCTTGTTCATGATCCATATGCCCTTGCTTGCCCGGTGCAGAGGAATTGATCATGATCCATGTCACACCATCTTTTTTAGCACTTTCTTGTAATTTCTGCATATTGTTGCTGGTGTAATGTTTCTTCACAAAGGGGCATTGCGGGTTGCTCCATTCAAGCACGGTCACGCCTTTGATGGCATGAAGATCCACCTTTTTGCCGAAAATATCAGTTGCGTTTAGTGCAGGGGCAGTATCACCAATGTTCAATGCAGCACTTGCTGAGGCATAGAATGTGAATCCAGCGCATAGTAAAACAGTCAGTAGTTGTTTTTTAGTTGTGTTCATCAGAATAAACTCCTTATAAGAATGACTATAGTGCTACTATTATATAATTACTAATTTATTGGCAATTATATAATAGTGAAAGCACTATAGAATCATAGTGTTATAGTCGTTTCTTGACATAAAAAATGAGTCATTTTTTAGTCAAACGACTATATTGCTATAACATAGTCATTTGCTATAACATAGTCATTATCATATGACAAGCGTTTGCTGCGCAACTATTAGGGAGGGAACAGAATCATGGAACAATCGATTGCTCCTGAATTGCTTGCGGGTTTATTAGCAAACCATGATCATGATACTATTATTGCCTATGTGCAATCGCAACATAGTGTGGATATTGCCCATGCATTATCTGCGCTTGAACCGCATGAATCTATTGCGCTTATGGCGATGTTGGAGCTTGAACAGCAAGCCAGTATCATGGATTATTATCCTGCTGATTACCGCATTGATATTGCTGAAGCATTAGGTGTAGAGCGTCTTGCCGCATTAATGCATCATATGTCCCATGATGATCGCGCCGAAGTGGTACGCGGGCTTTCGGAAGAACTCGCAACCCAAACCTTGCAAGCGATGGCGAAGGCGGAGCGCGAAGATATTAAACGGCTGGTTGCCTATCCTGAAGGCAGTGCAGGGGCGATCATGACAACGGATTATGTGACGCTTTTGCCGCATATGACGATACAAGAAGCCATTGATCATTTGCGTATTCATGCACCCGCCCATGAAACCGTCAATCGTGCCTATGTGGTGGATAAACAACGTATCTTGCTTGGTTCGATACGCCTGCAAACCCTGATTCTTTCTTCACCTCATGCGGTGATTGAATCGTTGATGGAGCAGCATACCCATTCCGTAGAATGGGATGATCCGCAAGAATATGTGGCACAGCAAATTTCGCGTTATGATGTGGTGGCGTTGCCTGTGGTAGATCAGCATCATCGCTTAATTGGCTTGGTGACCCATGATGATGCGATGGATGTCATGGTGCAGGAAATCACCGAAGATTTTTATAAAGCGGGAACAGTGGGGAAAATGTCCAGCAATGTGCGCTATGCCAGTAGCTGGTTGCTGTATCGTAAGCGCATCATGTGGTTGGTGTTGTTGGTGTTTGGGAATATTTTTTCAGGAGCGGGTATCGCGTATTTTGAATCGACCATCGCTTCCCATATTCATTTATTGTTTTTCTTACCACTCTTGGTAGGAAGTGCAGGCAATGCGGGATCGCAATCGGCAACCTTGATCGTGCGTGCGCTTGCGACGGGGGAGATTGTGGTGAAGGATTGGGGGCGTATGATGGCACGTGAGATGCTTGTGGCAGGGGCATTGGGTGTGACCATGGCGATTGCCGTATCGTTGATTGGCTTGGTGCGTGGTGGACAGCAGCTTGCTTTGGTGGTGGCTTGCACCATGATGATTGTGGTGATGATTGGCAGTTTGATTGGCTTGTCGCTCCCTTTCTTATTATATCGATTACGGCTTGACCCTGCAACCGCCAGTG
Organism: Alphaproteobacteria bacterium; assembly: GCA_004292675.1. Lineage (GTDB taxonomy): Bacteria > Pseudomonadota > Alphaproteobacteria > Rickettsiales > UBA998 > RDZH01. The sequence goes on from RDXO01000021.1 coordinate 19,507, forward strand.
CGCCACTCATTACCACCTTAGCGGATTCCATTGGTGTGGTCGTCTATTTTACCATTGCCGCCTATTTTTTATGATGACGTTGTTTCTTGACTGATGTACAATTAATAAGTACGGTGCAGCTCAAATCTGGGCAAAAACTACCAGTGATGGGAAGATACATATGACAAAAGTTGCCATAGCACAGGCGGGAACATATCTGTTAGATAATGCACGCACCCTTGAACAAATGCGTGAACTGGCACGCGATGCTGCAACACAACAATGTGACGTGATTCTTTTCCCTGAAGCCTATGTTGGGGGGTATCCCAAATATATGGATTTTGGTACAATCATTGGCACGCGAAGCACCAAAGGTAGAGAATTATTTGCAGAATATGCGAGTAGTGCCATGACAATCGCACAAGCTGACATACAGATTGCGGAGTGCGCACAACAGGCGGGCATCACCATCATCACAGGGTTTATAGAGCGCGATGATTTGACGCTTTACTGTAGCGTGGTGGCATATAATACAGAAGGGGAGCGTATCGGGCATCGTCGCAAACTCATGCCAACCGCACAAGAACGCGTGATATGGGGACAAGGTGAGTCGGTAGGTAGCCCATTTGATACAGTAGCGGGGCGTGTTGGCGCGCTTATTTGCTGGGAAAGCTATATGCCGCTTGCGCGTATGAGCATGTATCAACAGGGAATAGAATTATATGCTGCACCAACAGTGGATGATCGTGATGGATGGCAGCATACTATGCGCCATATTGCCCGTGAGGGGTGCTGTTTTGTCCTTAGTGCGTGCCAATATATGACGCGTGATCATGTGCCTGAGCATTGGAAGGAATATGTGCATGATTCGCAAAGTGATGTGTTGATTCGCGGGGGGAGCTGCATTGTGCATCCGATGGGGCATTACATCACTGAGCCGATCTATGGTGAAAAGACTGTAATAGTAGCAGATATTGATCTGCGTGAGAGATTGCACGCTGGCTATGATTTAGACGTAACGGGACATTATAGCCGTCCAGATATATTTAGCTTTGCATGGAAGCTATAGCGCGTCACGATAGGTTAGTTATGTTTATATAAGCGTACCTATCGTGAGTTCGCGCTATAAATCATATATTTTATAGCGCACTGAAGCGTGCGATTACCGTATCAAACATAGCGTGCGTTAATGTTCCTGTATTGGTATTATAGCGCGAGCAATGATAGCTGCATAATAAGGTTATGGGATGATGCGTGAGCGTGTGGGTTGCCCCATGCGCGAAAGCAAAAGCATTTTGTTTGTAGCTTAAGGCACGCAATGTTGCTTTATGCGCGATCGTGCCAAGTACAAGGATGGTGCGAAGATGTGGCATAGCCGCGAGTTCTGTAGCAAGATAGTGATTGCACTGGATAATCTCGTCATTGATGGGTTTATTTTCAGGAGGAACGCAGCGCACGGCATTGGTGATGCGTGTATCAAGCAAGGCGAAGCCATCTGCTGCATGGGATGCATAGACCCCCCGCGCCAAGCCATGAGCCAGCAGCGCAGCATAGAGCGTATCTCCCGCATAATCATTGGTGAATGGGCGACCCGTGGCATTCGCGCCATGCAATCCCGGAGCAAGCCCGATAATAAGCCTTGATGCTTCTAGCGATCCAAAAGATGGTACGGGGGCGTTATGGTAGGTGGGAAATGTATTCTGATTGATGCGATGAAAGGCGTGCAGTCTTGGGCATAAGCTGCAATCATGGGGTGGTGGGATAAAATGCATCGTGGCAATGTAATAAGTTGTGTGAAAAAAGTATAGAAAAAAGATAAAAAAAATGTCATGCCTCTTGAAATGTTACCCATACGTCATATATGAAGTACAGGATGGATAAGCCATCAATTATAATATCAACGTCAACGCAAAATTAATGTGTGATAGGAGCAATTATCATGACAAACATCAAACCTTTATATGATCGCGTAGTGTTAAAGCGTCTTGAAGAAGATGAGCGCACTGCCAGCGGTATCATTATCCCTGATACGGCAAAAGAAAAACCACAAAGAGGCATTATCATTGCCGTGGGTGAGGGAACTCGCCGCGAAGATGGTACTATCATCGCGCTTACTGTTCAAGTGGGTGATATGGTGCTCTTTGGCAAATGGTCTGGCACAGAGATTAAACTCGATGGTCAAGAATTGTTGGTGATGAAAGAATCTGACATTATTGCTATCGTGGAAAACAAAATCGCTGATAAAAAAGCAGCGTAATTATCGTAACATAAGGAGTTAAACAATGGCTAAAGAATTAAAATTTGGTACTGAAGCACGCGAGCAGATTTTGATCGGTGCGGATATTTTGGCAAATGCTGTGAAAGTAACACTCGGACCAAAAGGTCGTAATGTGGTACTTGATAAATCGTGGGGCGCACCGCGTGTGACGAAAGACGGCGTAAGCGTAGCGAAAGAAATCACCTTGTCAAACAAGTTCCAAAATATGGGCGCGCAAATGTTGCGTGAAGTTGCAAGCAAAACGGCAGATACTGCTGGTGATGGTACAACGACAGCAACCGTATTGGCGCAAGCGATTGTACGTGAAGGTGCAAAAGCAGTAGCTGCAGGCTTGAATCCTATGGATTTGAAGCGTGGTATCGACAAAGCAGTAGAAGCGGTAGTGGCGCATGTGAAAAGCGTGAGCAAGCCAATTTCTTCGCATGGTGAGATTGCGCAAGTTGGTACAATTTCTGCCAATGGTGATAAAATCATCGGTGATCGTATTGCAGAAGCAATGGATAAAGTCGGCAAAGAAGGCGTTATCACAGTTGAAGAAGCCAAAGGTCTTGAGTTTGAACTCGATGTTGTGGAAGGGATGATGTTTGATCGTGGGTATTTGTCACCTTATTTCGTGACGAATTCTGAAAAAATGATCACAGAGTTGGATAATCCATTCATCTTGATCTTTGATAAGAAACTTTCTGGTTTGCAACAAATGTTGCCTTTGCTTGAGCAAGTAGTGCAATCACAACGCCCATTACTCATCATTGCTGAAGATGTTGAAGGTGAAGCATTGGCGACTTTGGTTGTCAATAAACTCCGTGGTGGATTGAAAGTTGCGGCTGTAAAAGCTCCGGGCTTTGGTGATCGTCGTAAAGCAATGTTGGAAGATATTGCCGTCTTGACTCGTGGTCAAGTGATCAGCGAAGATATCGGCATCAAACTTGAGAACGTCACTGTGAGTATGCTCGGAACGGCGAAGAAAGTCGTGATCAGCAAAGAAGAAACAACGATTGTTGATGGTGCTGGTGAAGAGAAGATGATTGAAGCGCGTTGTGCGCAAATCCGTCATCAGATCGAAGAAACGTCTTCTGATTATGATCGTGAAAAACTACAAGAGCGTCTTGCGAAACTTTCAGGCGGTGTTGCTGTATTGAAAGTGGGTGGCGTGACTGAAGTTGAAGTGAAAGAGCGCAAAGATCGTGTGGATGATGCATTGCACGCAACACGTGCTGCCGTGGAAGAAGGTATTGTTCCAGGTGGTGGCGTAACGCTTCTTTATGCTTCTAAAGCTCTTGATTCTGTGGTGACTTTGAATGATGATGAGAAAGCGGGCGTGAACATTGTTCGTCGTGCATTGCAAGCTCCTATTCGTCAGATCGTTGAAAATGCTGGTCTTGATGGCGCGGTGGTTGCTGGTAAATTGCTTGAAAGCAAAGATCATACGTTCGGTTTCAATGCGCAAACATTGGAATATTGCGATATGGTAAAATCTGGTATCATTGATCCAACCAAAGTAGTACGTACAGCATTGCAAGATGCAGCGTCTGTTGCTGGGTTGCTCATCACGACTGAAGCATTGATTGCGGATAAGCCTGAAGAAAATACAGGTGGTGGTTCTGCTGCTGCTGGCGGTATGGGCGGTGGCATGGGTGGTATGGGCGGTATGGATTTCTAATCCATTTCTAATCCATTTCTCTCAAGCATCCTATGCAAAGAGAGGCGTGATTCACAAGAGTCACGCCTCTCTTTTTTTGTGACGTGCAGTTCATGGCATTTATCTTTTTTTTACATAAAGCATGATACTACTAAACAACATTGTTTTGTTAGGAACTGCTATGAAAGATTTTCTGAACCGTTTGAATATCTCCAAAAAGATCACCTTGCTTGTGGTGGGGGCTTCTATATTAGCATCCGTGATTGCCACGACGTCGAGTGTGTTTTTAATCCGTGCGGATTTGACGAAGGAAACAGAATCAAAATTGCAAACGGTCGCTTTATTAAAACAGCGAGAAATATCCTCTTATCTTGAGAGAATACAAAACCAAGTATCGAATAACGCGGTCAATGCGCAGATTCTTCAAGCGGCACAAGCATTTTCGGAAGGCTGGTTTGCTCTAGGATTTGATGGCGGGCAAAGCAAGATACTCAAAGATTTGTATATTAACAATACCACACTTACAGAACCATTGCCTATTGGCAAAAAAGATCAGCTAGAGGATGCGAAGGATGGATCGCTTTATTCGCAAGCGCACAAAAAGCAGCATCCGTGGTTCAAAAGATTTGCGGCAACCAATGGTTATTACGATATATTCTTAGTGGATATGCAAGGAAATATTATTTATTCCGTAGCTAAAGAACAGGATTTTGCTACCAATCTTACCAATGGTCCGTATAAGGATACTGATTTGGGTAAAGTATATCGCGATGCCATGGAATTAGCAAAAGGTGGCGTGTCATTTTATGAGTTTGCTCCCCATTCTGCGAGCCATGGAATCCCCGCCCTTTTTGTTGGATCGCCCATTTTTGAGGGGGATGAACGTAAGGGCGTGTTGATTTTCCAAACACCTAATACGAAAAGTCAACAAATGGTTGATGTTGGAACACATGCAGGGCTTACGACGCAGTCCTATCTTGTGGGATCGCAAGGGCTACTCTTTACCAACCTAAAAAAGGCGGATGGTACATTAGGGGATGATGAACTGAAAACAAAAATCAATAAAGCGATAGGTTCAGTGATCAACAAACTCAAACATGGTGAAGTAGGGCTTGTTGAAACAACGAATCATCAGGGCGAAGAGATATTCGCAAGTGTGGCGGTGCTTGATGCTTTGGGCAATAAATGGGGATATGTGATTGAGAAAGATCGTGAGGAGGTGCTTGAACCTGTGGCGCGCTTTCAAATGATCTCTTACGGTATTGCGGTGTTGATTGCTGTTGCGGTTGGATTATTAGGATTTTGGCAAGCACGATCCATATCCACCCCCTTGGTAGATATTGCGGATACATATGATAAGCTGAATCATGATGATCTTTCTCATCAAATCCCGCATACGGAACGTCAGGATGAAGTGGGTTTGTTAGCGCGTGCCGCCTTGGTATTTAAGCGACATATTGAAGAAAATCATGCTCAAGAGGAGCTTTATAAGGAACGCCAACTAGAATTGGCAGATCGCTTTGAGCGCGAAATTAAAGGGTTTGTTTCGATGGTGGCTGCTGCGGCGACAGAACTTTCGCATACGGCAGAGGAGGTGGCATCCACGGTAGGCAAAACGACTGATACGAGCTTGCGTGCATCCCATGCAGCGGAAGATACGGCGATGAATGTGCAAACGGTCGCGCAAGCAACGGAGCAATTATCCGCTTCTGTGCGTGAAATATCGGCACAAATGCAACGTTCAAACGATTTGGTACATGAATCGGTGCGCCGTGCTGAACTCGCAGATTCCCATGCGCAATCTTTAAGTGTAGCAACAAATAAAGTGCGTGAGGTTATTGAATTGATTTCTGAAATTGCAGGACAAATTAATTTACTCGCTCTCAATGCGACGATAGAATCTGCGCGTGCTGGTGAAGCAGGAAAAGGTTTTGCCGTGGTAGCAAATGAGGTGAAAAGTCTTGCGAATCAGACGGATAAATCGATTGGTGAGATCACCCGCGTGATTGATGAGATGAACGGAGCTTCAAATAATATCGTGCAATCGCTTGCCTCTATTAAAGATTCTATCCGCAACATTGATTCTTCAAGCCGTTCTATTGCCAACTCGGTGCAGCAACAAACAGTCACGACGAATCATATTGCCCATAATATGCAAACGGCAGCCCAAGGTACGGGACTTATCAGTAGTGGTTTACATGAGGTGCGCACGATGTCCGCTGAGGCAGATAATTCCGCAGGGCAGATTCTTGATGCGTCACTCGAACTCTCACAGCAAGCAGAACAACTCAATAGCCAAGTGGATACATTCTTGCATAGCCTAAGAAATATTTGATGGTGCAATGGTGGGAATAGACCTCTGCAAAATTTCAGTATATTCGTCATTCCAGCGTATGCAGGAATCCAGTAAAAGCGGTTGTAATTGGACTCCTGCCTAAAGCAGGAGTGACGAGTATTTTTATAGAGATGCACGTGGGCGATAGTACCATGCGACGAACAAGGCGTAGATGGGAGCGCAACAAAGAAGAATTAAATCATAGCTAGGATTGGTTATGTTATTATAATATAATAAATCTTTTAGTAACCAATAAACAAAAGGCAATGCACCAAACAATCCCCATAAGCCAAGCGCATAATACCAACCTTTCCATGGTTGCTGTTTTAGATAGGCGCGTAGGGCTGCAATAAAAAAGCACAAACCTGCTGCACCAGCACCGCCCCAAGCCAAAAACATGAATGTTAAAAAATGAAAAATATCACCTTTGCTAAGCCCCGTAAAGCCAATAGCAAGAGCAAAAACCCAAATAAACCCACTAATCACGCAAGGTACAATGCCACACAAAGTGATAATGGATATAATGATAAGTGCAACCTTGGAAGGAAAAAATCGATGCAGCATCCATTACTCACTCACGCCAACCACATCATCCATAAAGCCAAGTGATCCGCGTGACATTGCTGCTGCACCTGTGCGGGCGACTTCGATAAGCCCAAGCGGACGAAGTAGCGCTATGAAACTATCAATCTTTGCAGGTTTACCCGTAAGTTCAAAGACAAAGGAATCAATCGTCGCATCCACCGAGCGGGCGCGAAAAATATCCGCAATACGCATTGCTTCCACACGTTGTTCACCTGTGCTACGCACCTTCACCAAAGCAAGCTCACGTTGCACAAACGCACCTTCAGCCCCAAGATCATGCACCTTATGCACTGGCACCATACGATCTAATAAGGTGATAATTTGTTGAATCACCTGCTCTGTACCCTTCGTGACGATGGTAATGCGCGATAAGGAGGCATCTTCATCAACTTCTGCTACCGTTAAGCTGGTGATGTTGTATCCACGGCTAGAAAATAAGCCAATCACGCGCCCCAGCACGCCAAATTCATTATCCACCAACACCGCAAGTGTATGTTCATTGCGGGCTGGAACATGTTCAGGTATATCATAAACTATATCAGGCATAGTCTTATGTGTACATCATCTAAGGTGGGGAATCAATCAAGAAAACTAACGATGATCTATTTTTTATCATGATTTTTGCATTTTGTCATGGATTATTCTGTGAAACAACGATAGACACATATGATGGATGAACTAATTATACTAGCCTATGGTTTTGCTTTGCTTATGATGGCAAGTTGGATTGCCCACGCATGGTGGCATTATCAACAATCAAAAAAACGGTTGCAACATTTGCAACATCATCAAGAAACAATGGGGGGCAAGGATGCGCCTCGCTAAACGTCAACGCTTGGTGTTTGTGGTGGTATCGTTGCTGATGATAGGCTGTGCCGTAGCAATGATGCTGAACGCGATGCAAGATTATGTGACCTATTTTTATTCACCCTCGGATTTAGTGGCGCGACCGCCACAGATGGGGGAAGAAATTCGCATTGGTGGCTTGGTGCAACAAGGTAGTGTTGAGTCTCTTGCGCCAGATAAAATCACGTTTATTGTGACAGATGGCACACATCAGGTGCGTGTTGCCTATCAAGGGATGATCCCGAATCTTTTTAAGGAAGGGCAGGGGGTGATTGCGACAGGTACGATGGCAGAAGGGATGGTGCAAGCAAGAGAAATCCTTGCAAAGCATGATGAGAATTATATGCCTCCCGAAGTTGCAAAAGCTCTCAAGAAATCAGGGCATTGGAAAGAACCGAACGCGCTAGGGGCAACGCCATGATTGCCGAATGTGGAACGGGTTTTTTATGTGTGGCGGTACTCACCAGCGTGATGCAAGCTCTGTTGTGGGGAGTGCGGGAACGCGCGTTCTATGTGCAATGGTTGCCGGCATGTGCGCTTGGAACGAGTGTGGCAACGAGCGGTGCATTTGCTGCCTTGATGGTGGCATTTGCGCTTTCAGATTTTCAGGTGCAAGCGGTGTATATGCATTCGCATACGCTTAAACCGCTCATGTTCAAATTGGCAGCAACATGGGGGAATCATGAGGGATCAATTCTCTTATGGTGTTGGATTTTAACGCTATATACTGCATGGATGACGCTTGCTACCCCGCGTGCGTTGCGTCGGGAAGTGGCAACCTCTTTGCATGTGATGGGGGTGATTCAAGCCTGTTTCATTGCCTATACGCTGGTGACATCGAACCCCTTTGTGGAGCTTTATCCTGTGCCGCATGAGGGGCGCGGGTTGAATCCATTATTGCAAGATATTGGTTTGGCAATGCATCCGCCGATGCTTTATTTTGGGTATGTAGGCTTTGCTGCTGCCTTTGCCTTAGCGATTGCTGGTTTGGTGCATAAGCGCAGTGATAAGGGCTATGCGGTTTTTCTGTATCCCTATATTATGTTGCCGTGGGCGTGCTTGACGCTGGGCATTGGGCTTGGGAGCTGGTGGGCATACCGTGAACTTGGCTGGGGCGGTTGGTGGTTTTGGGACCCTGTTGAAAATGCCTCGCTTTTGCCATGGCTTACGGCAACGGCATTGTTCCATTCCAATAAGGTGATGATGCGTCAAGAAAATATGCAACGGTGGGTGATGTTGCTTGCCTTGCTTACGTTCATTTTAAGCATGATGGGAACATTCTTAGTGCGCTCAGGCTTGCTTACCTCGGTGCATAGTTTTGCAAGTGATCCGATGCGTGGTGTGGCGATTTTGGCAATGATTGCGGTGATTGCAGGGGCAGGGCTTATCATCTTTTTCATCTATGCGCCGCGCTTGCCCGTAAGTACGCCTGTACGCTTTGCCTCACGTGAGATGCTGGTGATGCTCAATAATGTGCTGTTGATTCTCTGTATGGTGGCGATATTGTTAGCAATGATGTATCCGCTGATCTATGAGGCCTATGCAGGGCGCAGCGTCACGATTGGTACAAGCTATTATAATCACGTTTTTATGCTGTTTATGCTCCCCTTGGTGGCATTATGTGCCGTGAATAGTGCGTTAGTATGGGGGCATCGACCGCCATCTGCACGCACAAAGCGGGTGGTGATGCAGATGCTATGCGCACTTTTGTGCGGTGGGCTGTGGGCGTGGTATGTTGCAGGAAACTGGTTGGTGTGGGTGGCACTGAGTGTAGGATTATGGTTGATTTTTTCGATGATTCCGCATATGCGGCGCGTGCAGAACATCCCTATGATTCTTGGGCATGTGGCGTTTGCCTGTGCGGTAATTGCCATCACCTTGCAGGCACACGGAACGAAGCATTATGAAGTGGTGATGCGTCAAGGTGAACGTAAAACCGTGAGTGGTGATGCCCTTACATTGCATCTTCGCGCTTTAGAATTTGGGCAGAATGATAATTATCTCTTTCGTCGTGGTACGTTGGAAATAATTGACCAACAAGGCACGATGACAACGCTCTTTCCCGAGGAACGCTTTTATCCTGTTGCAAAAAAATTCACAGCAGAAGCAGACATTAAGACATTATTCACCCGCGATATCTATACTACGTTGAAACAATCTATGGAGCAGAATCCTCAAAAAGCAGAAAGTGCGACATCTCAGCCACTACTCATTGCAGTGCATGATCAACCTGCCATGCTGTGGGTTTGGTTGTCCCTTGCATGTTTGGCTGGAGCGGGTTATGCTAGTTTGTTTTCCAAACGTAGGAAAGGATCGTAATATTATGCCAGAATTACAGTATCGTTCACCCGTAGAATTCCCCGAAGGTTGGGTGCGTACATCGTCAGGGGCAGCGAGGCATGATCCGAAATTTGCGCAGAACGTCACCTTTGAGGAAGCATTGCGCAATTTGAAGGATGAATTAAATCTCTTGCGTTGTGATGGTGCGGTGTTGTACAGTAACTTCGATGATATTGCCTATGCTGCAAAGCGAAGTAAACGAGGGCATTCAGAGGGAGTAGGGCTTAAAATCCGTATGGGGGACGTGCAAGCATTTATGGCATGTGATAAATGGTACACCGCCATTCAAAATATACATGCGTTGCATTTGGCGATACGTAGTATCCGCATGTGCGAAGAATGGGGTATTGCTACGGCAGAATATATGCTTTCTTTGTTTGATACGCGTCAAGCTAAGGCTTCATCGCATGTTGCGGAAGGTGAACATGGGCAGCCTGAATGGATGAATATATTAGGTTTAGGTGCTACAGCAACGCTCAATGATGCCAATGCTATTTATCGTCATCGTGCGAAGATCGTCTCTGATGATCAAGAGGCATTGACGACGTTAAATCAAGCGATAGAATCTGCTCGTCGGATGTTAAGTTAAGGATGCTATGAGTAAACGTGCGTGGCACATGATACCGGCTGTGATTTTTTTTCTGTGCGCAGCCATTTCACTATACAGTACCTACACGACAACCACGAAACGTGGTGGATCTGAATTAATAGGGCATGAAGCACCTAGTCTTAGTGCGCGTGCTATTGAGGGCTATAACGCTATTCCATCAAAGGATATGCTGTTTCACTATCAGTATGTGTTGGTGAATTTCTTTGCGTCATGGTGTACGCCATGTTTAGCAGAACACCCGCATTTGCTTGCTTTTTCAAAAGAATATGAGGTAAAAATAGCAGGTGTCGCATGGCGTGATTCCCCTGATCATGTAAAACATCTTCTTGAACAACATGGCAATCCCTATGATTATTTGGGAACAGACCTCATGGATGCTTCTGCCTTTGCTTATGGTGTGGAGGGGTTACCCGAAAGTTTCTTGGTGGATAAGGACGGCAAGGTTGTAGCAAGTTTTCAAGGGGGGTTGACCCCAGAAACGATTGCTCAGCGTTTTGCTCCGCATGTTCCAAAGCGTTCTACGGCGCAAGTGCAAGGAGAATAATGCGTGCAGTGTGATGCAACAACACCGTATTTTCACGATTATGATGCTATTACTCATGCGCTACGATGCCCCGTATGCGAAGGGCAACTGATCGCAAGTTCCGATGCGCCTTTTGCGCTATCCGTCAAGAAGGATATATGCACTGCACTTCATGAAGGCAAAACGCGCTTGGAAGTTATTGCGTATGTTGAAGATGCCTACGGCTCAGGGCTTCGCCCGTTGGAAGATGAGCAAGGGGGCGTGTTGCCTATGGTGGGGATATTGGTGCTGTGTGCGCTAGTCGCATTGCTGCTTATGCGCACTTTGATTGCGCCGAGGATAAAGCAATGACGCTACGTGACAAAATGTTAGCCTTGCTGGTATGCGCTGCGTGGGGGGCAAATTATGTTCCCTCACGTTGGTTGCTGGATGTGTGGGGACCATTTCTTTTGTTATCTATGCGTTTTACGATTGTTGCCTTAGTGCTTGTGCCATTTTATCGCACGCCGACAGGCAAGATACGCGATATTATCGTGCTTTCATTGGTGCTGGGTACGGTGCATTTTGGGATGATGTTTGGCGGTATGGCGATGGGCTTGGATGTCTCTAGTACGGTGATTTCAAGCCAATTAGGTGTGCCATTTTCTTGTTTGTTGGGAAGCATTATCTTTCAGGATCGCTTAGGACGTTGGCGTTCCTTGGGGATGCTTGTGTCGTTTCTTGGCGTGATTATTATCGCGGGAAGTCCTGCGATTGCTGAGAATTATCTGCCTTTTATGGTAGCGTGTGGTGGTGCGCTTGCATGGGGTTATGGCAATATCTACATCAAACGCTTCAAAGATTATCCGATGCTTGCCGTTTTAGGATGGATGTCCTTATTCACTGCTCCGCAACTAGTATTACTCAGCTATTTGTTTGAAGAAGGGCAATGGCAAGCATTGCAGACGACTGATATGCGTGTTTGGTTATCGCTGGTCTATACGGTGCTGCTTTCGAGCATTATGGGATATGGAGTCTGGTATAGCCTTATGGCGAAACATCGCGTGTCGCAGGTTGTGCCTTATTCCCTGTTGATTCCCGTCTTTGGCTTAACCTTCACGCATGTTGCGTTTGCAGAAGAACTGACAACACAATTCATCGTTGGGGGCTTTGCAACCATTATTGGGGTGGGGATCATTATTTTGCGCAAACCCGAACAACAACATCTTGAGCAAGCATGATGCAGGGCGCATATTCTCCTGGAACCCATGTGATTCTCGATTTTTGGGATGCAGTGGGGCTTGCTGACTTTAGTTTTATTGCATCTGCTATGCGTGATGCTGCCCGTGCCTGTAGCGCAACAGTGCTAGACATTAGATTACATCAGTTTGGAGGCGAGGGGGGAGTTACGGGTGTGGCGTTGCTTGCTGAATCGCACATCAGTATCCATACATGGCCTGAAATGGGCTATGCTGCACTGGATGTATTTATGTGCGGTGCGTGCGATGCGCAAAAAGCGATAGAGCCACTCACCCATGCGTTCAAACCTGCCCGTCACAATATCACGATACTGACACGAGGTGACGTATGATGGATGGTTTATTGCGAGGTTGGTATTTTTCTTCTTTGGAACGCTTATAAAGTGCGGTAAAGTAATCAATAAAGATACTTTGACATAATATGTCTTGACATAATATGTCGAACGCGGTATCATCAACCTAATCTGATAAGGAGATTACACTATGACTGATAGTAAAAAACTGGCTATTGACTTGGCACTAAGAGGAAAATCCGCAGAAGGTGGCTTTGCTTTTGATGTTACGCCGATCCCCGGAGAGATTGAAGTATTACGTATTGAAGTAGAAGATCGCGAAGAATTGCCTATCTTCGTTTCTGTATCAGAAGACCAAATCTTATGTATTGCCTATTTATTCCAAGAGCATGAAATCATCCAAGGAAAAATTGCCCAGATGAATGAGGCGATGTTGATGACCAACATCACCATGCCGCTTTCTGCATTTGCAAAAATTGATGGACAATATGTGATTTATGGTGCGCTTTCGGTGCATTCTAGCCTCTATGATATTGTGCATGAACTGGAAATTTTGAGCAGCAATAGCGTTGAAGCACTCGAAGCGATGAGTGATTATTTACAATAACCCTATAAAATGAAGGATAGATACTATGTCATTACTTACAAAAATTTTTACTGCACTTCGTGGTGGCGCACGTGAACTTGGCGAGACTATTGTTGATCACAATGGTGTACGTATTTTTGAGCAAGAAATTAAGGATGCTGAAACTGCGTTGGATAAAGCAAAGCGTGATCTCACGGAAGTGATGGCGCAAGAAATGCAGGTGAGTCGTAAAATAGAAAGCCTCAGCACCGATGTAGCCAAGCATGAGGACTATGCAGCGAAAGCACTTGAACAAGGCAATGAGGCACTCGCTCTTGATATTGCACAAAAAATTGCGGATATTCAATCTGAACTAGATATTCAAAAACAGGCTCAGGCTAATTTTGCAGCGCATGTGACACGCCTCAAAAACTTGATTAAGCAGACAAGCAAAGCTCTAGCGGATATGCAGCGTCAATTAGTGATGGTGAAAACCACGCAGAATGTTCAAAAAGCGACGACTGCCATCACACAAAATTATGCTTCTGGTTCATCTAAGCTATTGACGGCTAAAGAATCATTGGATCGTATTAAAGTGAAGCAGCAAAATATGGAAGATCGCCTTAAAGCAGGGGAATTATTGCAAAGTGAGTTTGATGGGCAGGATTTAGAGAAAAAACTTAAAGAGGCTGGCATTGTGCAAGGGGATCATAAAGCACAAGAGATTTTGGCAAACTTAAAAGCGAAAAAGAACGGGTAATGCCATGATAGGATTTCTGAAGGCGTTGTTTGGCTCAGACACTCCGCAAGAGCATGTCCGAAGGCTTACCCATCCACGCGATTTGCGTACAGGTGACATCATCAAATTTGGTTATCTGGAGCAATCCGATCTTAGTTCAACGCAGTTTGAGGTAGCACAGATCAATACCTATCTTTATGGTGAGATGTGCTATCCTGAATTGGTGTTGAAAGATCACGCAGGTAACCTCATTTATATGATGGTGGAAGAAGAAGATGGTGAGGAATATCTGGCATTGAGCAAAAAAATTGCGAAATCAGATATGAATGATGTTATCGGCAATGATGCTATGACGCGTATTATGGGCAGGGGGGTAGGGACTCAGCTTGCCATCGCGCACAAACCTTTAGGGCTAGAATCATGGATGGCGGATAGCTATACGGAAGTCGATGATAATGTGCTTGGTTCGTTTATTAAAGGCGATGCACGCTATCTTTCTGAAGAAGAAGTCAATCGTCAGGAGAAATTTGCCTCACATATTCTTGAAGATAGGTCGTATGATTATGCCCTTGAGATCGAAATATATAGTAGTGGTGAGATAGAATTATGCGCCACCATCTATCATGATATTGACGAGATTGAAGAAATGTGGCCATCATCGACACAGCATTAGGGATAAGTCATGCAGAATTTTTTATTTGCTCTGGGGCGATTATATGTACGCGCCCCTTTTCCGCTCTATGTTTCAGTCTTATTAACATTCGGTGTACTGTTTTTACTCATCTATTGGCTCTTTTTCTAGGAGAAGCGCGATGGCGAACGGCGCACGCAAGGAAGGGGGAGATATTAAAGCAACCATCAAGGCGACACAAATTGCCTTTGAGATGGAACAGAAAATTGCGTGTCATATCCGGGAATTGGCAGCACGCGAAGGCTTAACGCCATCCGATCAGATACGCAAGATGCTTGGGCTTTGTTATTCCCCCCCCAAACGCCCACGATTAACCGTATCGTTAAGCGATGCGGATTATGCCACACTCGGCAAAAAATATGCCGTAGATGCACGCGACACACTGAACATCAAACGCAAAATGATGGAAGAGTTACTCACGATGGTTGCGGATCAGCACGAATAGCATAAATTCGTCATGCCTGCGTAGGCAGGCATCCAGAACAATGGCTTTCACTAGACTCCTGCCTTACGCCAAGAGTGACGAGGATAAGCAAAAAAACAAGAGTACAGCAAATATACCCATTTAACTTCAAGGACTTGAGTCCTTAAAGTTAAATTAAGGGTATATCTTATTAGAAATACTCATCGTTTCCACATTTTGATACTACGCATAGATAAAATTATACTTTATCCAAAACTCAGGCATTCACTGATGCTACCATGCAGCCAATGCATCTTTCGGATCAAAGGTAAAACGTAGATTTTTCCAGCTTTCATAAGAATCAGCAGGTAAGCCTTTGAGAGGTGAGCATCGTGGGTTCTTCACCGCTCGGATGGCTTTCTCAACGGCACTGCGGAACATTGGATCACTTCGGTAACGTGCGGCGTGTTTTGGATCATAGGTGGGTGTTCCGTTGACACTGCCATCACGGTTGAGGCGAACATGCACCGTCACCACCAATGTTTCAGGATTCTGCGCACCTGCGGGAAGCACCCAACATGGTTGCAGTTGTGAACGGATGGAATCTTGCACACTCATGGATAAGGGGCGAGATGCATCATAAGATGCAGTAGATTTGGTGGGGTTACTGGCAGTTGCCTTTTCATCAATCGGTTTTTTTTCATCCACATCAGATTCTTGTGCTTGCTTCTCGATATTTTTCAATATGTCATCCATGGACTCTTCATCAGAAGATTCCTTCGTTTCCGATGGTTTTGGGGTTCGTTTTGTTGGGGTTTTAGGTGTCTCTTTTTTTGGTTGCTTTGGCTTCTCTATAGGTTTTTCTATAGGTTTTTTGGTTGTGGTTTTTGGCTTCTCAATCTCTTTAGGGCGCGTCACATTTTTTATCTTATCGGGACGTGTTATCTCAGGCTTCGGCACGGGCGGCTTCGGCATAGGAGGCTTAGGCACAGGAGGTTTCGGTGCAGGAGGCGTAGGTTTAGGTCGCGAGACAGGCACAGGCGCAGGCGGTGGTGCAGGCGGCGGTGGGGGAGGTGTTGGCACAGGCTTCGGAGGAGTCGGTGTATTGGTTTTAGGCGGTTGCTTGTCGTGCTTGGGTGCAAGTGGTTTATCGGAGGGCTTGACGTTACTTGTCTCAGAAATAGGTAAGTTCTCGAGCGTAATGACAAATGGCTGCGGTTCCATTTCTTTTTGAAACCACTGAGGCAAACCAAGATAGGCAAGCAGGAGCAAAAACACATGCATCAATGCAGAATAACTATATCCTTTTTTCACGAGCCATCCCTCATCTTCGACCAATCAAACCTTAGCGTTTTCCTGAAGGTTGTTCCGTGATTAATGCAACTTTTGTATATCCTGCCTCAGCAAGTTTTCCTGCAATCGACATAATATCACCATATTCAACGCGACTATCCCCACGGACAAAAATGCGTGTATTTTCTTTTTCTTTGGAGATGGCACGCAATTTGGTGATTAAATCGATCTCAAGCACTTGCGTTTCTTGAATATAGATGCTGCCGTCACGTTTGATGGTAATGGATAATGTTTCTTCTTTGCTTTCCACGGCTGGTGCAGAGCTATCAGGTAAATCGACTTGCACCCCTGCCGTGAGCATGGGGGCGGTGACCATAAAGACGATCAGCAGCACTAACATCACATCCACAAACGGCGTGACGTTAATATCCGTGAAACCTTGGCGTTGACGGCTGGAACGACGACGTGAGCCAGAAGAGGGAAGATGCGCGCCCATTAGTAACGTCCTTCTTCGGCTTGACGTGACAACATTGCCATAAACTCAATTTCAAAATCTTCCAAATGACCAGAGAGTCTCCCTAAATCTGCGGAAAAACGGTTATAGGCAATCACTGAAGGAATGGCTGCAAAAAGCCCTATGGCAGTCGCAAGCAATGCTTCGGCAATACCGGGAGCTACCACCGCAAGCGAGGTATTATTAGCAAAAGCAATCGATTGGAAGCTATTCATAATACCCCATACTGTACCAAATAATCCGACAAAGGGCGCAGCAGAACCCACAGTTGCAAGATAACTCAAACCGCGTTCAATTTTCTCTAATTCACGGTTGCGTGATACGCTCATCACTTTGGCAATGCGCTCTAGACCACTCGGAGCAAGTGCAGCAACGCCCGTGCGTATTTTTGCCCCTTTGCCCGAGAGCAACCATTCTTCCATAGCAGCCATAAACACAATAGCAAAAGGATGTTTGGTGCGTCGCTTCACATTTTCATAAAAATTTTCAACCGCTTCCGTTGACCAGAAATCTTGTTCAAATTTCTTAGAACGACGATTAATATCTTTGAGGCGCACAATTTTGTCAAAAATAATCGCCCAACTAATAAAGGAAGATATGAGTAGCCCAAGCATTACGGCTTTCACCACTAAATCGGCTTGCATGAACATTCCAAGAATGGACATATCCGCAGAAGCAACGCTCCCTGCAAGTTCTGTACTACCAACCGCCCCGACAGCGGCATGGGTTTGTTGTGTCACATTAGGCATAAAAATCTCATCACAAAATAAACATCATCATTCATTGTGACTGATAGAAAATCCTACGCAAACAAGCAAGCAAAATCTGCACTGTTGGTGCTTTTTTTATATTAAAAATAGTTAATTTCGCATTCCTGCCTCACGTGCATCATCAAGTAATACGTCATTATCCAATTCATCCATCAACGTATCCTCATGGACATCATCATCTTGACCAAGCATCAT
This sequence comes from Alphaproteobacteria bacterium, assembly GCA_004292675.1. Classification (GTDB taxonomy): domain Bacteria; phylum Pseudomonadota; class Alphaproteobacteria; order Rickettsiales; family UBA998; genus RDZH01. The sequence continues at coordinate 37,343 of RDXO01000021.1, forward strand.
ATTCGGGCGTTCGCGTTCATCCAACTCACTAAATGATCCAAGTTCGACCTCTTCATCTTCCAATTCCTCAAGGGCATCATAGGTGCTTCCTAGTTCCATATCGTCATCTTTGAAGCGACGCATGGCCTGACGGCGTGCATAGATTTCTTCTTTGCGCAATTCCTCTTGATGCATCAAGAATGAGGGAGACGCTTGGACTTGTGCAATCGTTCCGCATTTAGGGCATATGGCTGGATCTTTATTCAGATCATAAAAACGTGTTCCGCAGTGCGAGCAATTATGCTTAGTTCCTAAAGCTGACATAATCTGTTCCTTCAAAAGATGAATCGGTAGTTGTAGGAGATGGATAAAATACCCACGCATAGCCCTCTCTTATAGTATTATTACACCAACTACCCTTAAGGTTAGGTAAATGGACTAGATTTTTGCACAGAAACCTGCTAGGAAAATAGTATTACTCTATCTATCCTCTTGATTAAAAGAATCTGTGAATGCTTATGAATCTATCGTTGAATAAAAATCCGGCTCAGTCTAAAAAAACATCGAATCTTTCGGGAACGTGCGCGATACCAGGGGATAAATCTATTTCACACCGCTCCTTGATTATTGGATCTCAGCTTCTTGGTACGTCGCTCATCTATAATATGTTGGAGGGGGAGGATGTGATATGTACAGCGAATGCGCTGCGAAGTGCGGGTGTACCTATCGTCCATGATATAAAAAATGGCGTATGGATTGTGAAAGGTGTTGGGATTGGTGGGTTGAATCAACCTGATAATGTACTGGATATGGGGAATTCGGGAACATCGACGCGCCTGCTTGCGGGGTTGTTCGCGCCCTATCCCTTTGTGACGATGTTCACGGGTGATGCGAGTTTGCGTAAACGTCCGATGAAGCGGGTGATTTCCCCGTTAAGTGAGATTGGAGCGCGGTTCATGACGCGTGATGAGATGCGTTTGCCAATGGCAATGCAAGGAACTTCGCACCCTGTACCCATATGTTATACTCTCCCAGTAGCTTCGGCGCAAGTGAAGTCTGCTCTTATGCTTGCAGCATTGAATATTGCGGGGGATACGACCGTGATTGAACCCATACCAACGCGTGATCATACGGAACGTATGTTTGAAGCGGTGGGGATTTCTGTCACGCTTAGCCAGCAGGAAGACGGAATGCATATTACTGTGCATGGGCAACCAAAGCAATCCTATGCTGATCGTGAACTGACTGTGCCGGGTGATCCGTCCTCAGCGGCATTTTTGGTGGTAGCTGCTTTGATTACCGAACAATCCGAAGTGACGCTTACGAACATCTGCATGAATCCCTCACGCACAGGGGTGTATGTGACGCTTAAAGAAATGGGAGCGGATATTAGCATTCTTAATGAACGTGAAGTGCAAGGTGAGCCTGTGGCGGATATGCGCGTGCGTTCCTCTACGTTGAAGGCAGTGGATGTACCAGAGAATCGCGCCCCGTCCATGATTGATGAATATCCTATTGTAGCGATGGCGGCGGCATGTGCTGAAGGTGTCACGGTTTTGCGTGGGCTTGAAGAATTGCGCGTCAAAGAGAGTGATCGCTTTGCAGCCGTTGTGGATGGGTTGCGGGCATGTGGTGTGCGTGTGGATGCGGAGGGGGATACGATGATTATTCACGGATCGTCCAATATTATTGGTGATGCTTCGATCGCCACACACATGGATCATCGCATTGCTATGAGCTTTCTTGTGCTTGGTCTTGTTACTGAAGCCCCTGTTACGGTGGATGATGTCAGTGCGATTAATACGAGTTTTCCGCAATTTATGCGTATGATGCGCGGTCTTGGTGCATCGATGCATACATTAGGTAGCAAACAAAATCTTGTATTACCTCTAAGGCGTAAGGATGATCAACGTCTTGTGATCGCGATTGATGGGCCTGCAGCATCAGGCAAGGGGACGCTTTCACGGTTGCTAGCAGATAGTTTTCAAATTCCACATCTTGATACGGGCGGGTTGTACCGTGCTACGGCACTAAGGTTGCTCGCACAAGGGGGTGATCCGAACAGCGAGGATGATGCACTCAGAGCTGCGCGCACGGTGAATGTGCATGATTTGTCGAATCCGCAATTACGGGAAGAACGTGTGGGCAATGTGGCATCTGTGGTATCTTCTCTTTCATCGGTGCGTCATGTGCTTCTTGAGTTTCAGAGAAATTTTGCAGCGCAAGATGAGGGGGCGATCCTTGATGGGCGCGATATTGGTACGGTAGTCTGCCCCGATGCCTTGGTGAAGATTTTTGTGACGGCATCTATTGAGGTGCGTGCCGAGCGTCGTCATCGTCAGTTGCAGGCGCAAGGCATTGAGGTGGTTTATGATTCTGTGTTGAAGGATTTAATCAGCCGTGATAAGCGTGATACTGAGCGCAAAGTCGCACCGCTGCTTCCTGCGATGGATGCAATTTATATTGATACGACGAAGATGACTATTGCAGAAGTGTTCGATGAAGTGGTGGCACGTATCCGCCGTGATATGTTGGAGCGGGTTGAGCGGGTGCGCTAATTAAAACTGCGTGTCTACTAAGCCGAGTAACTCACTCAATATATAGATGTTTTTCTGTCCGATATTGCGCGATTCTAAAATGCATTTATCCGCTGCAATCAATTCGCGTGACGTTAAAAGTTTGATGAGCATCGGTAAATTGACTCCTGAAATCACCTCAATATTTTTGCCTTGTGCAACGGAGATGGCGATATTGGATGGTGCGCCTCCGAACATATCGGTAACAATCACCACACCATGACCGCAATCAACATGAGCAATGGCGTTGGCAATGGTGGTGCGCAACCGTTCCATATCGTCACCAATCATATAAGAGACGCACTCAAGGGCAGACTGCATACCGATCATTTGTTCGATGACAGTCCGAAACGTCATGGGTAAGTCCCCATGTCCAACAATTACTACGCCCAATACCATGAATGTTTATGCACCTTTATTCTGTTATGAGACTATATGAAATTCGCTACAAGATCATTAATTACGTAATTCTCTATGTTGCACTTCGATGATGATATGCTCCTGTTGTATCAAATGTGCCAATGTTTCCGCCACATAAACGGAACGATGCTTGCCCCCAGTACATCCAATGGCAATAGTGAGATAACTTTTTCCTTCCCCCACATAAAGCGGAATTAACCAATGTACTAAATCACTTAAGCGATCAATAAAAGGCTGGAAATGTTCATCTTGTTTGATGTAATTGCCCACCGCTGCATCACGCCCTGTGGATTGGGTGAGTTCTTTGCGGTAGAAAGGATTTTTCAAAAAGCGCACATCAAACACTAAATCAGCATTATGCGGCACGCCCATACGGTACGAAAAAGATTGGATCAACACCATGAGGGCAGGCGGCGTGAACCCAAGCATATGCAACAAATGTTGCTTGAGTGTATGGGGAGTGAAAAGCGATGTGTCTACGACATAATCCGCCCCCATACGCACAGAATGCAAGAGATCGATCTCCCGTGCAATGCTATGTTCAATGGATGTACCATCATAAAGCGGGTGACGATGTTTGGTGACGTTATAACGCCCCTGCAACACCGCTGCATCGCTTGCTAAAAATACTAATTCGCACTGATAATGGTTTTTTAGTTCCGTGACATGCTGCATATAATGCACAGGATCAAAGGATGGTGTGCGCACATCAGAACAAATCGCCACCGTTTCGATGGTGTTATGCAATGATGCGACCACGCCAGCGACTGCCTCGATAGGAATATTATCCATCGAGGCAAGCCCGCAATCCTCACATGCTTTTAGGGCAGATGATTTCCCTGCGCCAGAATATCCCGTCAGAAGGATAATCCTCATGCGGCAGCACTTTTCTTGTATGCCCCCACCGTTGCGTGCGGTGCAAGCCATGCAATATTACCATCAGGACGACGATAGATGACATTGACGACTTCTGTGGCATCATTGATAAACATGAGGGCAGGAAGATCGCCTAAATCCATACGCATCACGGCATCAGGCACTGTTAAATGCTCCAAATGGCTGGTATCTTCTGCAATAATCAATGGATTATCACCTTTTTCATCGCTCTCATCCTCGGCATCAATGACATAATGCATCATCGCATGAAGGGCTAATTCTTTTTCGTGAATGCGTGAATGGTGATTGGTGATTTGACGTTTATAGCGACGTAATTGTTTCGAGACTTTATCTGCGGCAGCATCAAAAGCTGCATAAGCATCCGCTGCTTCCATACGTGCTTGGAGTGTTATGTGGGCGTGCGTGCCAATGTTGCTCGTTATGTCTGCCCTAAAAGCGTGTCCTTCTTTTGAAAAGACCACATTCACCATGTTAATGCGATCGATATATTTGGATAATATCCCTGCAAGTTTTTCTTCCACATGCTGTGTGAGTGATGTTCCAACATCAACTTTATGACCAGAAACAATAATTTTCATAACGGATTCTCCTTGAAAAAATGATAGTATACATGCTTGTGCAACAAGTGATGTATTATATAGTGCTTAAGCATCTATTTATATATTATACCAAGAAAAAGACCTTGATTCAAATCAAATATGTCGATATATTCAGCCACAGCACTTCAATTTTACAATTACCCATCTTGGATGGGTAGTAAAATTGAGTAGTGCTATAGTTCATAATGACTTATAGCAATTTCTCAGCTTAAGATTTCTCCAAGAACGGTGAAATCTTAAGCTGAATTGCTATAGATTACATTTCATTTATGCGGTAGGGAGACTTTCCATATGCCATCTGTTGCTATTGGGCGTTGCCTAGAATTGTTAAAATATGTGTTTATTGCACTCCCTTTGATCGTCGCATTAAGTGCGTGCAATGGCGAAGGGGATCGTCCTGATTTAAGGAGTCCGTGCGCTGGCTTGGAAGGAAGCCCGTGCGGTGAAAAGCGTTCCGTCAATGATTGGTGGTTAGCGTAGAACCTGTCACGAATCTTTTTATTATGAGGCGAACATGGTGATTTTTGAGAACCGTAGCGGAGTGTACATAGAAGTACATGAGCAATGGAAGCGCAAAAAATTGCCATGTGCAGTCCATAAGAGAGAGGTTCGGGGTAGGTTCTTAAAAGGTAGCGTGCCATGAATGATGCGTCTCATAGGTCGATTATTCGTCAATGGTTACGTTATATCCTTTCTTCTAAAGGGCGGGCATCGCGCAAAGATTATTGGGTGGTGATTGGTTTTTTTGTTGCCCTATGGATCGCTTTTTTTGTTTCCGTCCTCATTAATTATGAATCAAGATCACAAAGAAATGCTGCATTTGATGCCTATCCAGAGATGGGGTATCTTTCTCTTGAGGAGGAACAGACCCATTTGCAAAAACGCCAAGTGCAGATGAGTCATGCAGCAAAAAAAGAAAAGATGGGTGTGAGTACGGTGTTATCGGTGCTTGCCTTCATTGCTGTATCGTTGTGGGGGGTGATTGCTATCCACATACGACGTTTGCATGATTTGAATCAAACGGGGTGGTTGTTGATTGCATGTGTGATACCCTATGTTGGCGTTTTGGCTCTTGTCGTATGGTGTGGTTTTTTTGAAGGGACGAACGGTAGAAATCGTTACGGCGGCTTCTAGATTGCCTCGGCTGACGGATATTCATAATTCACAATGCTGGTGATCGTTCCTACTCCCACGACGCGTTCATTATAGGCATCCATCAAAATGAATAAGCCCGTATGCGGACATGCCTCATAATGATCCATGGCAATCGGATGAGAAAGATACACAAAGGCGGTTTTTAGCGGTGATTTGATCCCTTCAATCGTCACCTGCACTTGTTCCTCATGATGATGCAGTTTGATCGTACCAGAAAAACTATCACGATCCTCATATTTCTTTTCTAGCCACAAAATATCAGCATAAAACCCATCACTGCATGGGGCGGTATGCGTTGCGGATGCCAAAACACTGCCACGACTAATATCCACATCTTCAGCAATATGGACGGCAACCGCTTGAGCATCATAGGCATTTTGTACCTTCTGACCACTGACGACTATCCCTGCAACGGTTGCACGTTGCCCGCTTTCCACGCTGATGACTTTATCGCCAACGTTCAATGCATCACCATGCAATGTACCAAGATACCAGCGTATCCCTGCATCATCTTTCACCACATGTTGAATGGGCAAGCGCAATGGGTGGGTATGGTGTGCGCGTGGGGTGGTATCACGCAGATAATCCATCAATGTTTTACCGTGATACCATGGTGTATTGGGGCTTGGATGTACGACATTATCCCCGCAAATGGCACTCACGGGAATAGCATCCACAAGGCACGCAATATCATCATCAAGGAAAGCCTGCTTATAATCGGCAACAATGCGTTCAAATTGCGCTTGATCATAGGCGACGGCATCCATCTTATTGACGGCAAGGACAAAATGGCGTACACCAAAAAACTTGGCTATTTTGCTGTATTGTACGGTTTGCAGACGCACGCCATGAATGCCATCCACCAAAATCACGGCTACATCTGAGGTAATCGCTGCCACTGCCATATTGCGCATATATTCTAAATGCCCCGGTGTATCGGCAATCTGATAGCGGCATCCTTCATAGCGGAAAAAGCGGTAGGCAACATCAATCGTAATTCCTTGACGGCGTTCATCTTCTAATCCATCAGTGAATAGAGAATAATCGATCACGCCATCATCATTTTTCGCTGCCTCAATGTGATCATCGGGGACAACGTCAATATCATAGAGCAATCGTCCGATCAGCGTCGATTTGCCATCATCCACATGACCGCAGGTGAGGAATTTGATTGTTTTCAATGGTGTCATCGTCATTATTCTTATCCAAAAAAGTTATACATTGTGCGAACGCCCTGAGTGAGTGCGACGTTGTGTGACTAAATCTTCCCAGCGTTCTGTTGTTGGAAAGGCACGTTGATGATCCACCATGATGCCATCCTCAAGGGTGATGATGCTTTGATGTAGATCGTTGGGGGTGTTGTTGCGATGCCTATCAATGGAAGAACCCGATTTGAGATGCCCGCCATTGATGATACGTTTGCCATTATCACGTTCGTGATCAATGAGTTCATGTGTATGCCCTAGCACGACATGCGCGTTTGATAAAATTTCTGCATCGAGCGCGATGGGAGCGTTATCATGCACAAGGATAAGGGGCAGTTCATCTTCGTGGCACGCCTCTAAATGCTGGATCATCCACGCATAAAGGGCATTATTTTCATTGCCACTATGCTCAGGGTGCGAGTTTTGGGCATAATGTCGCCCACTTGGATGTACGCCAAAAGCCCCCAAATCACCATGCGTGAAAAATACATCCCCAACCATTACGCCTATATCGGAAAAATGTAGATTCTCTATAGTGAGGGTCGATTGAATATGCTCTTGAATCTGCACGTCACGATAGGGATCATAGGCCTCATGATTGCCCAAAATATAATAGAATGTTTTGCCAGGATAGGTTTGCGCCCATTCTTCCACCAGCCCTAACACATGCTGGATCGTTTTTTGTTGATGATGGTGAGAGAGTCCCCCCATTTTATCGATAATATCACCATTCAATACGATCACATCACATTCCTTGATGATGTCTTCAACCGTTGTGCGCACATCACGACGTTGTTGCTCTGATACACTATTGCGCACCCGCTGTACATCGGTGAGCAATGTTCCTGCACCAAGTAAGCTGTTCTCATGCCCAATATGCGCATCAGAAAAAGAAAAGACTTTGAGGCTGTTGTCGGTCATAGCGTCCTTCTCAATGGGTATGTTCACGGTTTTTCTGGATTCCTGCCTCCGCAGGAATGACGGCATTGTGATGTTTATCGATAGCTTTTAGGAATAAGTCTTTGAAGATTTTTAGTTCTTCTTTTTCTCCCCATTCGGCACAATACGGACCTTGACCATAGAAGGAAATTTTGACGGTAGAATCATTGATGCGTTCGATACGAACATTATACCCTACTGCCGTGGTATTACCATAGTCATTAATTTCCAAAAAGCCATCGGTGCTATTATATGCCGTTATTCTAATGCCATTCCACCATCCGCTTTCTGAACTGCAAGATGATGATGGTAGACACTCATCTTGACCGAATAACTGATGAGATCGTTGTGTCACCACATCTTTCGATAGTGTAATAAAATCCTCATTTGTCCATGATGGCGGCATGGAAACTTCTGCGGTACTTGGAAAAAAATGTAAACATGGAAGAAATACACCACACCCACTGCATAGCACCATCATACTCATGAGTGCGCCCATGCGTATCCATCTATTATGTGGCTTTTGGAGAGTTGACTGCATTACTAAAAATACCCCAGTTTCTTTTTTTGCTCCATTGAGGCGGATGCATCCTTATCAATCAATCGCCCTTGCCGTTCCGAGTGTTTGCTGTGCAATATCTCTTCCACAATCGCCTCAAGCGTATCTGCTTGCGATTCAATCGCTGCGGTGAGTGGGTAACATCCGAGCGTGCGGAAGCGTACTTTTTTATGCATAATCTCGTGCGCTTCAACGGGCATACGCTCATCATCGACCATCAACATCATGCCATCACGCATCACCACAGGGCGTTCTTTGGCAAAATAAAGCGGCACAAGATCAATGCGTTCATGCATAATATATTCCCATAAATCCTGCTCTGTCCAATTTGAGATGGGGGATACGCGGGAGCTAAAACCTTGGGCTAAGCGCGTATTATACATCCAACCAAATTCAGGTTGCTGGTTTTTCGGGTCCCATGCATGAAAGCGGTTGCGGGTGGAAAAAACGCGCTCTTTCGCACGCGATTTTTCTTCATCACGGCGCGCACCAATCAGGATGAAGTCAAATTTATGTTTATCAAGGGCTTGCTTAAGTGCCTCCGTTTTCATAATATGCGTATGGGTACGGCTGCCATGATCAAACGGGTTAATGCCTTCTGCCACACCTTCTTGGTTGGTATGCACAATCAGGCGCACATGATGCTTGTTTGGGATATTATCCCGAAAGGCGATCATTTCCTTAAACTTCCATGTCGTATCCACATGCAGCAACGGTACAGGACACCGCGCAGGTGCAAAGGCTTTCAGGGCAAGATGCAGCAGCACGCTGGAATCTTTACCGATGGAATAGAGCATCACGGGGTTATCCGCCACGCCAATCGCTTCACGGATGATGTAAATGGCTTCGTCTTCTAATGCTTGGAGGTAGGGAGGGAGGGTCATGGCAAATCCACTATTATGATGGGAAACGTGAAGGTGAAGATGGTGAAATATTTTGCAATCTTTGGATATGCTTAGATAAAGTTGATGCATCAGCTTGTTCCATCACTAACAATAAGCCATTTCCAACAATTTCCCATTCTCCTTGAATGATACCTTCTTGTTTTTTGACATTCAAGAATTCAGAAAGCATTGCGACTTGAGGAGCATTGGACTCTTCAAATCCTCGTAATAAAAAACCTATCATAGAAGATTCTTCATGATTAGAACAATCAAGAAAATCTTCAATTTTGCGCGTAGTAGATGTACCTTGTATATCAGGAAATGCATCTATTAAATCAGAAATTTCTTCTTTTGTGATTTCATTATCTTGCGATAATATATTTTTCAATTCTGCTAAGTTTGTTGTGCTAATATTCACCCGTTTACTCCTTCAAAAATCTTACCCGAAAACAAGGTGCGATGACAAAAATCACCGAAGCGTTCACCATTGTCACGATCCCGTACATATACCCCGAAAAGTTCATTGAGTGTAGCGATAATTTCGCCTTCATCCACTTCTTCTTTATACACTTGATTGAGGCGTTCCCCTTCATAATCCCCGCCGAGGCGCAGCGCATAACGCCCCGCTGCTTTACCCACAAAGCCAATTTCTGCAAGGTAGGGTCGCCCGCAGCCATTGGGGCATCCAGTCATGCGGATGGTAATGGCATCATGGCTGAGTCCGTGATAATCCATCACATCTTCAATTTTGGTGATGAGTTCGGGAAGGTAGCGTTGTGCTTCTGCCAGAGCAAGCGGGCAGGTGGGCATGGCAACGCAGGCAATCGCTTCTTTGCGTGAGAGTGAATAACGTGTCTCATCTACCCCATATTCTGCCAGTAAGTCATCAATGGTTGCTTTATCTGCGTCTTTCACATGGGTGAGCAAAAGATTCTGATTGCCCGTGAAGCGTATGCCACACATGTTTTTCTCAGTAATGGCTTTAAGGGCAGATTTGATATGGTAGCCATCTTCATCAACAACGCGCCCATTTTGGATGTAGACACCATAATGCCATAGACCGTGTGCATCCGCAATCCAACCATAGCGATCACCGCGATAGGTGAAGAAGTACGGCTTAGACGGCGCAAATTCCACCCCAGCACGCTTCTCAATTTCACTACGAAACCAATCAACACCCAAGCGATCTACGGTATATTTCAGCCGCGAAAGTTTACGATCTTCTCGGTTGCCATGATCACGTTGAATGGCAGCAATCTGCCACACCACATCCAGCGTATGTTCTTTTGGGATAAAACCAATGATGCTAGCACGGCGTGGATAGGTTGCTTTATTGCCATGCGTTGCCCCAAGCCCGCCACCGATGGCAACATTAAAGCCGTGGAATTGATCGCCATCACCTATGGCAATCAAGCCAATATCATTAGCAAAAACATCATTTTCATTATGCGGGGGAATGGCTATGGCAATTTTGAACTTACGCGGGAGGTAATGATCTTTGTAGAGCGGGTCTTCTTCTGCAGGTGCGTTATCTTCCAGTTTTTCACCATCTAGCCATACTTCTTTGAACGCCCCTGTTTTGGGCAATAGATGATTGCTGATGGCGGATGCATAGGCGTGTACCTCTGCGTGATAGGGAGCAAGATCAGGGTACGCCCCCGCCATCACATTACGATTCACATCGCCACACGCCGCGATAGCATCCAAACCCAATGCATCAAAATCCTTCATAGTCGGTTTCATGCGTGCTTTCACCACCCCATGAAATTGGATGGTTTGACGAGTCGTGATTTTGATCACACCGCTACCATTGCGTTCGCATGATGCTTGCAGTGCGCGCCATTGTTCGGCGGTAATATCCCCCCCTGCAATACGCAAACGGATCATATAAGAATATGCCCATTCCAGCTTTTTTTCTTCGCGCTCGGCGCGTCTGTCGCGGTCATCCTGCACATATGCACCATGAAATTTGATGAGTTGCTGCTCATCATTAGGGATGTTACCCGTGAGGGCATTCGCCATTTCTTGGGCTAAATGTCCACGTAGCCCCCGTGAGGAGGTTTTAATCGATTCATTGGCTGAGAGTTTACTCATAGTTCTGTTCCCTCTAATAGACATCTTTCACATAACGCCCTAGCTCGAGTAGGTCGGCTAGATAATCAGTGGCTTGTGCGTCGCTCATTTTTTCTTGGCTTATGATAATCTGACGCAACGCTGCATCAACGTCATGGCTCATCGGGTCTTTCGCACCACAAACATAGATGCTTGCGCCACCACGAATCCAAGCCATTAGCTCCGATGCGCGCTCTAGCATTTTATGCTGCACATAGACTTTATGCTCCTGATCGCGTGAGAAGGCAAGATCAATATGCGTCAACGCGCCCGTAGCCAAATGCTCCTGCCATTCTGCCTGATAGAGAAAATCGCAGTGCGCATGTTGATCACCAAAGAATAACCAATTTCGCCCTGTATCCCCACGTTCAGCACGTTCATAGACAAACCCACGAAATGGTGCGATGCCTGTTCCCGGTCCTATCATGATTATATCCACATCCATGGCAGGAAGTTTGAAAAGTTGGTTTTGTGCGACATAGACGCGCACAATATCACCCTCTTGCATATCTGCTAGATATTTGGATGCCAAGCCATAACCCACCGTGCCATCTGCATTTTTATGAGTGGCAAGCGCAACGGTAAGGTGAATCTCTCCTTTGTGCGCCAAGGGTGAGGATGCAATAGAATAAAGCCGTGGGGTTGGTTCTTTGCCATCATCGCCAACGGGGAGCATAATCCCCAACGCATCACCACACGCATAAGCAAGTGGCGCGGAGGGGATAAGCTCTATATGATAGGTTTGTTTGTTTGAATCGCGATCGTTCAAAATTACGCTATGTTGTACGGTTGCTTCTATGGGTTCAAGGCGGCTATAGCCTTTGCCCGTATGCACGGTTGGTGTGGTAGCGGTGGTTGTAGGTGTTGATGTGGTTGCTCCATATTTGCTATCCAGCGATTGCACCAAGCCATCCATCCAGCGATCCGTATGGGCAGCATAATCCACATCCAGCAAAGTAATGGGATGCACCGAACGCGCACCTAAGCGAGCAAGCTGTGCATCAAGCGTGGTAGCAGCCCCGCAAAATATCGTATAGCTTGAATCACCAAGCCCAAGCACAGCGTAGGATAGATCGCCTAATATAGTTCCCTGTGCATTGCGTAAGGAATCAAAAAAACTTTGCGCCGATGTCGGGGGATCGCCCTCACCATGGGTGCTAATGAGGAAGACAGCGAGTGTACATTGCGTTAGGGTATCGATTTTCACGCGATTCACCGCGCTATTTTTAGCCTTATAACCTGCATTTTTCAAGCGGTTCATGAGCTGCAACGCAAGAGCTTTAGCATTGCCTGTTTCTGTAGCATAGAATATTTCAATGGCAGGCTTTTCTTTTTGTTGCGCAGGCAGTGCTGTTATTTCATTGCCCTCCGCCTTGCCCCACAGATAACCTGAGAGCCATAATTGCTGATCCCGCGTGATCGTTGCAAGAAGCTGATTCAATAATGTTTTTTGTGATGCATCCAACATAAACTAATCCTTCTTTACCCGCATAAGTTTTCCATCTACCCTATGCAGACCGCATTCTTGTTCGCTTTCATCTTCCCACCACCAACGCCCTGATCGTGGATGATCACCTAATGCCACCGCACGCGTGCAGGGTGCGCAGCCAATAGAGGGGAATCCGCGATCGTGCAGTGCATTATACGGTACTTTATGCGCATCAATAAAGGGACGCAAGGCATCATCCTCCATATCAAGCAGCGGATAGCATTTTATCACCCCGTGTGTGGCATCCATCTCCAGCATAGGCAGGTCATGACGAAAAGATGAATGCGCATGGCGTAGCCCGCTGATCCAGACATCCACACCATCTAATGCTCGCTTTAATGGTTCAACTTTGCGGACATGGCAGCAGCGCAATCGTTGCTCTTTGCCCTCATAGAAGCCATTGACACCTTGATCGGCAATCATCGTTGTTAGTGCTTCTGCATCGGGGGCATAGGAGGTAATGCGCAGATGTGGATAGGCTTGTTGGGTGGCGTGCCATGTGGCGTAGGTTTCCTCAAAGAGTCGCCCCGTATCCAGTGTGAACAACGTAATCGGCAAGTTTTGATCCGCAATAAGGTATGTGAGTATCTGATCTTCGTAGCTAAAACTCGTAGAGCAAACACTATGCGCATTCGGCATCAGATCGCACAATGCTTTCATGCGATTATGGAAGGTGAGGGGGGTGAGTGTAGCAATGAGTTGATCCAACATTATGACGCTTCCTTTGGCAAGGATGGAAAATAATTGCCTTCTTTTGCGGGGGCTTCCTTCCATCTATAGCCTGCACGGTAGCGCACCACATCCCCAATAATCATCAAGCATGGAGAGGCAAATTGATGTGCGCCAAACTCCGCTTCAAACGTCCCAAGCGTGCCTTCATATTCTTTGTGGTACGGTGTTGTGCCTTGCTCGACGGCTAAAAAACGTGTATCATGCGCAAAGCCTAATGCCATCAGTTTCGTGCATATCACGCTAAATTGATGCGAACTCATATACAGTACCAACGTCTCTTTGCGACTATAGCGCAACGATTCCCAAAACTCCGCATCATGCAGTTGTTCATTGTATAAGGTGAGGATACGTACACCCATCGCGCCGCCACGTTCAGTGAGGGGAATCCCTGCAAAAGCAGCACATCCGCTTGCTGCCGTCACCCCTGCAACAATTTGATACGGAACGCTTAAGCGTTGTGCAATCGCAATTTCTTCGGCGCAATGGGCGTAAATGGCAGGATCGCCACCCTTTAAGCGTGCCACGATTTTTCCTGCACGCAGATAGGATTCAATGAGGGCATCGATCTCGCTTTGCGTTTTATGATGATGGGTACGCGTTTTTCCCACAAAGATTTTTTCTGCATCTTTGCGTGCATAGGAGTCCAACAGGGCAGGGGAGACTAAGCGATCCACCATGATCACATCGGCTTTGCTGAGTAACCGAATAGCTTTGAGTGTAATTAATTCAGGATGCCCCGCACCTGCACCAATCACATAGAGCGCAGCGTGCGCAGTGTTTCCATCTGCAATCGCGGCATCAAATAAGCGATCGGCGCGCTCTAGGTTGCCTTCCAACACTTCTTCGGCAATCGCGCCGTTGATGACATCTTCACAAAATAATCGTCGCGCTTGAATGGTTGGAAGTTTTGCGCGCAATAGAGATTTTTTCTGCTCTAAAAATTGTGCTAATCGTTCAAAAGAAGGTGGGATAAGCATTTCAATTTTTTGCTTAATCATGCGTGCAAGCACGGGGGCTACACCCGATGTTGAAATAGCAATTTGTAGCGATCCACGGCGTACCAAGGCAGGAAAGATAAAATCACACAGAGGCGGATTATCCACCACATTCACCCAAATGTTGCGTAATCGACATTCTTGTGCAATCGTTGCATTCAGATCATCATCATCGGTGGCAGCAACCACAATTTTTATTCCCTCAAGCTGGGAACTATGATAGCTTGTGTGCATCACTTCATAATCATGCTGTGCGCATAAAATATGCATGGCAGGGTCAATATCACGTGCCACAACGCGCACATGCACCCCAACGCTGCTTAGTGCCTCTACCTTGGCACATGCGATCTCGCCACCACCAATCACAAGAATGGGGGATGCACGATCCGCATGGATAAAGAGGGGTACGTAGGCAGTCATGAATCTAGTATATATAACTTATTTCGTTTGTAAATACATTTTTTATATGTTGTTATTAAGGTATCATGAAAAGATTTTTTGCGTACATTAAAAATATGAAGCGTCGCAACAAATTTTTGTTGGGCTTGGCGTTGTGGGCTGTGTGGGGGTTGATTGATGTGAATAACTGGCAAAAAGCTCCGCTGCGTGACGCTGCCATTGCATTGGATATTAACAAAAGTGGGGGGATTAACACCGTTGGAGTGACCGCAAGCAAAACCTATTTTGACATTGATAATGATAATTTTAAGGAACGTGTTGCGTGGTTGACGGTTGGTGACGGTTGGTTGGCGCGTGATGCGAATAATAACGGCAAAATTGACAACCAAAATGAATTATTCGGTGATGGTGGCGGACTCAAGGCATATCAGAAATTAGCAGCACTAAACACCAACAATACGGGAACTTCCGCGAATATCATCAATAGTGCGGATAGCGCGTGGAGTTCGTTGCGCGTGTGGATTGATGGCAATGCAAATGGCGTGAGTGAAGCAGCGGAACTCAAAACATTAGCGTCATTGGGCATCACCTCGCTTTCACTTGAGACTTCCGTTGGTTCACTGAAAAGCACCTTTGTGATGAACGGCACAACCCATCATGCGCAAGATATTTTTGTTGCAACCGATCAAATGGATAGTTGGTATAAAGGGACGGCAAGCGAAATCACCCCGCTTTCATTAACGCTGCCTCGCTCACGCGGGTATGGCGATGTGAAATCATTGCATTATGCCGCATCAAGCTCAACTACGCTTGCCACCAAATTACAAGAATTGGATAATTTGTCATTATCGGGGCTGGATAGCTATTACACGAAACTCGAAGCCATGATTGAAGAATGGACGGGGGTGACAACTATAGCCCGCAATAGCATCCATAGGTTTGTCGATGCACGGCACGTTGCAATGATGGAGAAGTTTTCTGGGCTTGGCGCAGGGTCTTTTATGAAGAGTTTTGATCTTGGTTTTACTACATTTAATCCAGAACATTTTATCGGTGTGGAGAGTGGCTATAACACAGTGATGAACGAATTTTCCTCTCGTTTTATTGCGCAAGGCGCGCTTGCTCACGTATTTGGTGATCCAACTTATAGCTTTTCGGATGATAAGTTAAAGTTTTCACTCTCGCACACGCAGATTTTGGCGAATGCTAAGGCGAATGTTCCAACAGATGCAACAGATATAAATGTCTATTGGTCGGAGGTTGCCCGAACACTTTTGGAATATAGCAGTGAATTTGGTCTGACGGAAACCGCGATGCACGCAGCTATCACGGCAGAAGTAGGCTATGCAGTGACCGTCAATCAGCCATGGTCTATGGTATCTGGTTGGCACAGCGGGCGATAATATAGTACTTCCATGATTAATTACCGATCAATCGGCAATCATATCATGACAAAAGCACTATATTAAAGCGATCCTATGGAACAAAAATATGTCCATGCCTGTCAGGTTGGATTGATTCATATGCCATAATGCGTCATGATGAATGACGTAAAGTGAAAAAAAAGCACTTGACATTTTCGGGGTGGGGGGGGGTATTATACAAGTGTTCCTTCGCTTTCTCATACAATCTATTTTGAATGTATGAACCTTATCTTTATATAGACATCCATGTCTACCCATTGTTTTAAGGTTTATGCAAGGAACAAACATACCTTAAAGTCCTACATGGCACTGAAAATTATGTCTTCTGGTAACATTTTCGATGAAATCATCAAGGCGTTGAACAAACATTCTAAGCCTTTGGCTGACGCGGTTGAGAAAAATCCTCAACCTGCAAATGTGGTCATCTTAGTGCTTGAAGCTATCCATACGTACTTTGGATTTCAACACGGAGTACATTGTTTCAAAAATGCATGTTCTGACATCCGCAAGGGACATTTGTTCCATGCTTGTTGGGAGATGACGGTTGCAAGTGCATCATTTCTTTTTGGTGGTATTGTATTGTTTGTCGGAGGGTTAATTCCAATCCCATTACTCAATACATTGTTGATTTCTCTTGGGTCGCTTATCGTAGTGGCTGCAACTGTGTTCATTTTGTTCACTATGGCATTCTTTGTTTTTGTAGCGATATGGCGCATCTTTGTTCCGTATCAACCTTAAGAAATTAAGGAACAGGGCAATCATGAAGATCAAACGCATGAATAAGCCTGAATCATAGCAATATTGTTGACTATGATGTTTTTTCTACGTTGAAGCATATGCCCGTATGGGTGTATGCTTCTTCTTTTAAGCTGGGGAACAAATTAATGGCGTAATATTAAGGTAAGCCTATGGAACAAGAAAAGCAGGAACAAAACAACATAACGCAGTCTTCTGTTACGAGCAGTATAGCCAAGGAGCAGCCGTGGCAAGATCCATGGGATATGCATCTAAGTATTTGGGAGAGCCTGCCAGATATAGATTTGAAAAAAGTCTATCGTGAATCATCTTTGGGGAAAGTGCTTGTGGCAGTAATGTCAGCAGGGGCAACGGCTGGATTATATTCACTTTATGAGAAAATACATCACGATGCTTATGGAATGTCGAATACCGTATCTCCTGCAGTTAGGTTGGGTGCAACTGCCGTTGCTATCGCTGGTTCTCTAGGGTTGTGTGAGCTAGTAGCAGGGAAAGAATCGTGTGAGGGACAAGAACAAAAAACTGTATGGCGGCGTGCGTGTGACTATGTTTATGCGGATACAGGTGTTGTCTACCCTTCTATTTATTATGATCGGTCATTATCTAGTGCAGATAGATCCATGTCGGGTGACATTGTCAAAGCGAATCAAAAGAAAATTAATCAAGAGTCCCTAAAAGGCGAGCATTTTAAGCAAGCATTGAGTGAACCGACTGGACAGGCATCTGCTGCAACAATGGCTCTTGGTGCAGCAACGGGTCTATACTCACTCTATGCACAATTTCAAAAAGATGCGTATGGCGCACCCTTTATGGCGCATCCCGCCGTAGCACTAGGTGGGCTTGCGGTTGGAATAGTCGGATTGGTAGGATTAGGTGTCAAGGTAACGGAAAAAGTACTCGACAAACTCGAACAACAACCACGCGAAACGCTGGATAGTTGGGCAAATAAAATCAATGCACAGCGTGAGCAAGAAAAAGAAATGGTGCGTTAGAGTGCTTCAGTGATATAATTATCAATCAATCGGCAATCATACCATGACAAAAGCACTTGACATTTTCGGGAGGGGGGGTGATATTATACAAGTGTTCCTTCGCTTTATGGGGTGTCTATGACAATAACGAAGATGATGCTAGTGAAGATAAACATTAACACTAGATAGTTTGCGTTCGATTGAGTAACATAGATCTAAATCCTAAAAAGATTTAGATCTATGTTCGCATTAAACTATGGAATGAGGCGCAATCTATGGCAGATCAAAATATCATACAGCGGGTTACACACTTTATAGAAGATCGGATTGAACATTATCAGCCTGATCCTACCGCACCTAATTCTATCGTAGCAGAAGAAGAATTTAAGGCGAGTCTCCCTATTGAAATAGTCACCAATATGCTATCACCAGATGTTTTAACGGACACAGTGCGGAGTAATCAGGGCGTAGCATCGCTTACTTTGGCAGGGGCGGCAGGTGTGATTGCAGGAATCGCATCAGAGAGAACCCCTAATTTGGCAACACAATGTGTGACGGGTGGCGTACTGGTCGCAGCAGCAGCGGGCTTGACGAATTTTGTTGCGCAAAATTTAGACACCACGATGACGCATTTAGAGCAAACCTATATGACTCCGAACACGTCACAGATTACTCAGCCTTCCTTAAACGGAACTATTGCAAAAGAACATACTCAAGAAAAATTTGATAGCCATATACGATTCTAAAGTGTAGACCGTGAGACATAAAGCATACCCCCTTCATTGGGAGTATGCTTTATGCGAAAGCTAAGGAACATGGAACTATCGACCGAAAAATAGGATGTGCCTATGGATGAGAATAAGAAAACTTTTTTTGATCGTCATAATAAGGCGATGCAAAATCCAAGTACAGCATTTGCGTTAGCTTTTGCCCCTCTGTCTGTTGATAATTGGAAGCAAACCTTGCATGAACCGTTAGGAAAAGGATCGTTAGGAGTGATGGCTCTTGGGATGACAACGGGTTTATATTCACTCTATGCAAAGGATTATCCAACAGCATTTGCTGCAACGCATATAGCACATCCCGCCGTTGCATGGGGAGGGCTTGCCATTGGTATCGCTGGGCTTTGTGGACTCACTTTGATCATGCAAGAAAAAGCACTCGATAAACTCGAACAACAACCACGTGAAACGCTGGATAGTTGGGCAAATAAAATCAATGCACAGCGTGCGCAAGAAAAAGAAATGGTGCGAGGATAGGAAGCATCCCCACGTGCGCGGGGAATACATGTAGTGATGTTTATTTATACAAAACAATAAATTATGTTTTTCCTTGCCCAAAACTCAGATTGTTCTTACGTTCACTCCTCATAATGCATTGTGCTATAGACAACACACGCTATTTATTTTATACAAAATCTGTATGAATTTGGAGCAAATTTATATATCTTTGATGCAAACAAACGGCTATATGTTCTTTAATCGCAACCAAGGTTAAAAACATATAATTTATGTCACTTTTATTATATATTGGATTGGCTTTCGGGTTTTTTATACTCACATGGGCATTGGTGAATTTTTTTGAAACACTGCGGAGGAACGGATCATGACTCTGCTTTACCTTGCTGCTAGTGGCATCACCCTCGCATTACTTATCTATCTCATCATCGCGTTGCTGAAGCCAGAAATGTTCCCTTGAACTGCACGGATTCATTATGCAAAAACATCTCCTTTTCTTTCTCATAGCTTCCTCCCTATGCGTGGCTGCATCGTCTGCGATGGCAGGGGCGGATCATAGTTTGTTTAACCCTACGCCAGATGATGAGTTGCGCCCTATGGCAACGGAGCGTCCGAGCAAAACGGATAGCCCCTATTCATTAGATGCGGGGCGTTTTCAGATTGAAAGCAATCTTTATGGCTATGTCCAAAATGATGATTGCGCGCACGGCACATGCGCCAAGAGCCGTCAGCATTTTATCGGCGGTAGCACAAACCTTCGCATAGGACTCACAGATCGTATGGATATTCAATTCATCGGTGATCTATACCGCGACAACAGAATCGATGATCGCACCAACAACACACGCACACAGCTTCAAGGCTATGGCGATACGCTGGTACGCCTCAAGGTGAATGCCTTCGGCAATCATCCCGCTGATCAATATTCTCTCGGTGTTTTGCCTTATATCAAATTGCCTACCAATCAGGATAATCTCGGTAATGATGAATTAGAAGGCGGGATAGGGCTTCCCTTCAACATTAATTTTGATGGTGGTTGGAATCTTGGTGGTATGACACAGCTTAATGTAGTGACGGATGGTGGATCGGGTTATGATCCAGCGTATGTCAACTCGCTGATCGTTGGCAAGGCTCTCACCTCTAAACTTAGTGCCTACACCGAATTCTATACCTATAGAGCGGATCAGTCAGGGGCGCAGTGGCTGAATACGCTTGATTTCGGGACGGTCTATGCGGTAACAGATAATTTCCGTATTGATGCCAATGTGCATCTCGGTGTGACGGATGCAGCGGATGATGTGAACTTTTTTGTAGGAACTGCCTACCGATTTTAGTGTGAGGGATAAAGAATTATGGCTGAATGGTTGACTATATCAGGCAATGGCTGGTTGCAGCTTGTGCTTTATTTTGCGGTGCTTTTTGTGCTAGTAAAGCCACTTGGCAGTTATATGGCACGGGTTTATATGGGGGATCGCACCTTCTTATCATTATTATTTGCGCCACTTGAGAAGATTTTTTACCGTGCTAGCGGGATCAATCCTGAAAAGGATATGGGTTGGCAAGAATATGCCCGTTCGGTACTCGTGTTTAGTTTAGGCGGATTTCTTTTGCTCTTTGCTATGTTGCTTGTGCAAGGTATGTTGCCACTCAACCCGCAAGGGCTTTCTGGCCTCACGCCTGATTTAGCATTCAACACAGCGGTGAGCTTCATTACCAATACTAACTGGCAGTCCTATGGTGGCGAAACTACCATGAGCTATTTTAGCCAAATGGTGGGGCTAACGGTACAAAATTTCATTTCCGCTGCGTGCGGTATGGCGGTTTTGGTGGCATTGATTCGTGGGCTTTCACGCAAAAATACGCACGGCATCGGCAATTTTTGGGTCGATATGCTCCGCACTAATCTCTATATTTTATTGCCACTCTCATTAGTCTGGACGGTGCTTCTTTCCTCTGAGGGAGTCGTGCAGAGCTTCAGCCCTTATCTGGAAGTGCCGTTACTAGAACAAACAACACAGAACACAACACAAACTATTGCAGTTGGTCCTGTGGCATCGCAGGTGGCGATTAAACAATTAGGCACAAATGGTGGTGGGTTCTTTAACGTAAACTCAGCACATCCATTGGAAAACCCAACGCCCTTTTCCAATTTCCTGCAAATGATTGCTATCCTCATGATTCCCGTGGCACTATGCTACACATTTGGCGTGATGGTAGGCGATACACGTCAAGGTTGGGCTGTGCTTGCAGCAATGACGGTGATTTTCGTACCACTGCTGCTCTTTGGTATTGCGCAGGAGCAAAACGGCAATCCCAAATTTGAGGCACTCGGCATTGATCAATCTGCTACGGATAGTCAGGCTGGTGGCAATATGGAAGGCAAGGAAACGCGCTTCGGTATTGTGAATTCTGTATTATGGGCTTCAACTACCACGGCTGCTTCCAACGGGTCGGTGAACTCCATGCACGGCTCTTATACCCCCATGGGCGGATTTGTGCCACTAATCTTCATGCAGTTTGGTGAAGTGATTTATGGTGGTGTAGGTTCTGGTCTGTATGGAATGCTCGTATTTGTTATGCTCTGTGTATTTATTGCGGGGCTGATGGTTGGACGCACCCCCGAATATCTCGGCAAGAAGATTCAGGCATTTGAAATAAAAATGGCTGGAATTACCATCCTCGTTCCGTGCGCTGCTGTGCTGATTGGAACGTCGATTGCCGTGATGACTGAGGCGGGGCGTGCAGGCATCCTCAACCCCGGTGCGCAAGGTTTTTCAGAAGTGCTGTATGCCCTAACCTCTGTAAGCAACAATAATGGCAGTGCGTTTGCTGGTCTTACCGCGAATACGCCTTTTTACAACACATTATTGGGTGTCTGCATGTTGTTTGGGCGGTTCTGGGTGATGATTCCTGTGTTGGCGATTGCGGGATCATTGGCTGCTAAAAACACCGCACCGCCATCGGCAGGAACGCTTCCTACTCATACGACACTCTTTGTAGGTGTGCTGGCTGCTATTGTGGTGCTGGTAGGTGTACTAACCTTTGTGCCTGCCTTGGCACTAGGTCCTATAGCGGAACATTTCAATCTTAGCCGTTAAGCGACATCTAATATTTCAAGGATACGACTATGTCAAAGACACACATAGACAATAAATTGCTCACAAGCGCGAATATCACGCAAGCAATTACACAATCCTTTGTACGCTTGCGGTTTAGCTATCAGGCGCGCAACCCTGTCATGTTTTTGGTGTTTATCGGCTCGATCATCACGACGCTGATTTTTGGCTGGCAGATGGTTCATCCAAGCGGTGAGCCACTCTGGTTCATTGGTCATAGTGCATTCTGGCTTTGGTTTACGGTGCTGTTTGCCAATTTTGCAGAAGCGATTGCTGAGGGAAAAGGCAAGGCACAAGCAGATAGTCTTAAAAAAGTGCGCCGTGATGTGAGTGCGAAGAAACTTTTACACCCTAAAGATCGTGCGCATTTTGATGTTATTACGGCGAACATGCTGCGAAAAAATGACTATATCTTGGTCGAAGCGAATGATTTTGTACCCGCTGATGGGCAGGTAATCGAGGGGATTGCCTCGATTGATGAAAGCGCGGTGACGGGAGAATCTGCACCTGTCATTCGTGAATCAGGTGGGGATCGTGATGCGGTAACGGGTGGTACGCGTGTGCTTTCAGATTGGATTGTGGTGCGTGTCACCTCTGATCCGGGTGAATCCTTCCTTGATCGTATGATCGGGCTGGTGGAATCTGCTAAACGTCAAAAGACACCTAACGAAATCGCGCTCTCAATTTTGCTAGCAACGATGACGATTATCTTTTTGTTGGTATGCGCCACGCTTTTACCTTTTTCGGCGTTCAGTGTGGAGCGGGCAGGATCGGGCAGTGTTATCACGATTACCGTATTAATCGCGCTCTTAGTCTGTCTGATTCCCACCACGATCGGGGGCTTACTTTCAGCGATTGGCATTTCGGGTATGCAACGGCTTATTCAAGCCAATGTGATTGCTACTTCTGGTCGTGCGGTTGAAGCAGCGGGTGATGTGAATGTGTTATTGCTTGATAAAACGGGTACGATCACGTTTGGCAACCGTCAGGCGGTGGAATTTTTTCCCGCACCGAACATTTCCGTGCAGCAACTGGCAGAGGCTGCTGAACTTTCCTCTTTGAGCGATGATACCCCTGAAGGGCGTAGCATTGTAGCACTTGCACGCAGCAAATATCACATTGTCGAAAAGGATGTGAACGATCTCAATGCCACATTCATTCCGTTTAGTGCTGAGAAGCGCGTCAGTGGCGTTGTCATCACCGCTGCAAACGGAGCAGAACGCCACATCATGAAAGGGGCGGGAGATGCCATTTCTTCCTATATTGCCCTCAAAAAAAGTACAGTTCCAGAGGAGATCAACCATCAGATTGATGAGATTGCCCGCCATGGTGGCACACCGCTCACCGTGTGCGAGGAAGATCGAGTATTGGGTGTGATTTATCTGAAAGATATTGTCAAGCCTGACATCAAGCAACGTTTAACAGATCTTCGCAAAATGGGGATCAAAAGCGTGATGATTACGGGTGATAACCCACTCACCGCCGCAGCAATAGCAAATGAAGCAGGCGTGGATGATTTTATCCCGCAGGCGACACCTGAAATGAAACTCACCTATATTCGCAAGATGCAAGAAGGTGGAGAGTTAGTCGCAATGGTAGGCGATGGCACGAACGATGCGCCCGCTCTTGCGCAATCGGATGTAGCCGTTGCCATGAATTCTGGCACGCAGGCAGCCAAGGAAGCTGGAAATATGGTGGATTTAGATTCCGACCCCACCAAACTGATTGAGATTGTCGAAATTGGCAAGCAACTACTCATGACGCGTGGCGCACTCACTACGTTCAGTATATCCAATGATTTAGCGAAATATTTTGCCATTATTCCCGCAGCATTCGCCACCACCTATCCCGCCCTTTCTGCCTTAAACGTGATGGGGCTTACCAGCCCACAAAGTGCGATTCTGGCTGCTGTGATATTCAATGCATTCATTATCATCGCACTTATTCCGCTCGCACTACGCGGAGTAAAATATCGCCCTGAAAGTGCAGCAACCATGCTCCGCCGTAATATTTGCGTATATGGCATTGGCGGTATCATCACACCATTTATAGGAATTAAACTAATCGATATGGTGCTTACCCTTGTTGGTCTTGCATAAGGAATTACGAACATGACTACTATCACATCCGCTATTCGCCCCACACTCACTATGTTGTTGCTGTTAAGTGCGCTCTTTGGCTTGGCTTATCCGATGATTTCAACATTACTCGTGCAAGCCATGTTTACCGATCGCGTTGAAGCTAGCCTGATGAAAGGCACAAACAATGAAGTGCTTGGTTCATCATTGATTGGTCAACCATTTAGCGATCCGCGATATTTTTGGGGTAGACTTTCTGCTGCACAATATAACGCTGCCGCATCGACAGGATCAAACCTCGGTTCAGCGAACCCTGCGTTATTAGAGAACGTAAAGGCACGCATAGCAGCACTCAAAAATGCTGATCCTGAGAACACTCAACCCATTCCCGTGGATTTAGTCACCGCTTCTGCTTCTGGTCTTGATCCTGAAATCAGCGTTGCGGCGGCGCACTATCAGCTATCACGGGTGGCGAAGGCTCGTGGAGTGGATGAACATCGCGTTCGTGAGGCAATAGAACGTTGTACTTCTCACAGACAATTTGGTATATTAGGAGAACCACGCGTGAATGTGCTGATGGTGAATCTGTTGCTCGATGGCAAAATTGAATAAACAGGAAGCGATAATGTGAATGATGACACCCGCCCAAACCCTAATATCTTGCTGGATTTCATTAACCATGATCGTTCGGTGAGTGGTCGTGGGCGATTAAAGCTCTTTTTTGGAGCATCGGCTGGTGTCGGTAAAACCTACGCCATGCTTGCAGAAGCTAGTCGCAAACTCAGCGATGATATAGATGTTGTTGTCGGAGTGGTGGAAACCCATGGGCGCGAGGAAACCGCTGCTTTGCTGGAAGGCTTGCCGTGCATTCCCCGCCGTGAAATAATGCATCGTGGTGTGACACTCTATGAATTTGATCTGGAGGCGGCACTTGAACGTAACCCGTCCCTGATTTTAATAGACGAACTGGCGCACACCAACGCGCCAGGATCACGCCACCCAAAACGCTGGCAGGATGTGGAAGAATTGCTGAAAGCGGGTATCGACGTATTCACTACTCTCAATGTACAGCATCTTGAGAGTATGAACGATATGGTAGCGAAACTCACTGGTATTGTGGTTCGTGAAACCGTGCCTGATAGCATATTCGAGAGCGCGGACGATATTGTGCTTATCGATATTTCATCTGATGAATTGCTTGTACGTCTTAATGAAGGAAAAGTGTATGTTGCCGAAGGCGCAAACAGACGTGCTGCTGAAAATTTCTTCAAAAAAACGAATCTCATTGCCTTGCGGGAACTCGCACTGCGTCGCACTGCCGAGCATGTGGATACAGAAAATGATAGTCTAAGCACGTTACATAATCAACCTGAGGTGCAATTAGGTCAAAAGATTCTGGTGTGCGTCGGGCATGATGCTCTTTCCGAAAAAGTCATAAGACACGCTAAGCGCATGGCGATTCGTGCCAAAGCTCCGTGGTATGCGCTTTATATCGAAACGGGCAGGCATCATCGTCTTTCCGAGGAAGAACGAAGAAAAGTAGTACAGAATCTCTATATTGCCAAACATCTTGGTGCAGAGATTATAAAAATATCTGGTTCTGTTGCAACAGATGAAATTGTAACCTATGCACAGCGTTATGGATTTACACATATTGTCGTTGGTTATACTCCCCCTGCTGGTATCCTACATTATATACGTGGTTCACTTGCAACGGCATTATTAAAACGCGCTCATGGTTTTGAAGTAGCGGTTGTGATTGATGAACAAAAGAACATCAGGCACACTCAAAAAACATCGTGGAAGGTACATATAGCCCATACAAATAATTATCTACGTGCGTTCGCTCTCTTGATTTTTAGTACTCTGTTGATGTTACCCTTTCGAGAAATTACCCACGCTACCGATGATTTTATTATGATGTACCTTACGGTTATAGTCATCATTGCTGCAAAATGTGGGATAGGTCCGTCTATTGCCTCATCCTTTATCAGCGTTGCCATGTTCAACTTTTTCTTTACTAAGCCTTATTATACGTTTTATTTTTACGATCTTCGATATTATATAACGTTTGCATTCATGCTGGTGACAAGTTTAGTTGTGGGTTCACTGGCTTCACGTTTATCACTCCAACTCAACCAATTACGTAATAGTGAAAAAGAAACGCGTAATTTTTATTCTCTCACGCGCAATCTTTCTGGAGTGCGTGGTCTTGATAATATGATTGACATGGCACTCAAGCATGTGCGCGATGTGTTTGGGATGGATGCCGTGATCTTTACCACCAAAAACGGGCAGCTCTATGCCACACCCGCCAATTCCCCTGCACGCGAATTAAAAGAAGAAAGCGTCGCACGTTGGGTGATTGCCAATGGTCAAATCGCTGGTCGTACTACTGATACACTTCCAAGCGCACGCGGTCTTTATGCGCCCATGAACGCAGAAGGAGAAACTTTGGGCGTGCTGGGGTTGATTCCTCCCGCAGAAGCGCATGAATTTACGAGTAGCGAAGTTAGCCAACTCGAAACATTCGCTAGCCTGATTGCCTCCGCTTTTGGTCGCGCCCACCGCGCCGAGGATGCTGAACGTGCCAAGGTGGAATCGGAAAGCGAAAAGCTACGCAACGTGCTGCTTTCCTCTTTTTCCCATGATTTGCGCACACCGCTTGCTTCTATTAGTGGTATTTCTTCAAGCATTCTGCTTTCCAACGTGCAGCTACCTCAACATGCAGAAGATGGGCTTCGATCCATCCATGATCAAAGCTCCAAGCTCGCTAAAATCGTCACTAATCTGCTCGATGTATCGAGCCTTGAATCGGGTAAAGTAAGCCTCAATCGCCAGCCCTATTTTCTGGAAGAAGTCATCGGTTCAGCGATTTTGCGCCTAGAGGACGTGCTGAAAAACCGCGACGTGGACACACAGCTAGGCAAAGAGCAACTGATGCATATTGATGGGCTATTAATCGAGCAAGTATTTATCAATCTTTTAGAAAACGCCACGAACTATGCGGGTGATGATGCAAAAATACATATTCATATCACGGATCAGCATGATTTCATACAGGTGACATTATCAGATAATGGTCGTGGCATCCCACACGACGACATTCCTCATATTTTTGAGAAATTCTATAAAGGAGCAGAAGGTGGCTTAGGTCTTGGTCTGCCGATCTGTCGCGCCATCATCGAAGGGCATGGCGGGCGCATATGGGCAGAAAATAATCCGAATGGTTGCGCAAGTTTCCATTTCACCCTGCCCAAAACCAAGAATGAGTCGGAGGCATGAAATTATCACCAGTAATGTATGGATACCAGATCGTCACAGGCACGATAAGAAGATTTTTTTGAAAAAACGGACTCCTGCCTTACGCCAAGAGAGAGAGTCGGGGTAGGTTCTAAGAAAAAAACACTCAGCGCGTTTGCTCCATCCATTCTTGCTCGCTTAAAATCGTCACGCCCAAGGTTTGCGCTTGGGTGAGTTTTGATCCTGCATCGCTTCCTGCAATCACATAATCTGTTTTGCGTGAGACGCTGCTTGCGACTTTTGCGCCCAAAGAAAGCGCACGGCGTTTGGCTTCATCCCGCGAACAAAGCGATAAACTTCCTGTAAACACCAAAGTTTTTCCTGCAAAGATGCTATCTTGTACGATCATAGGGGCAAGCATATCCTGCACCTGCACAACTGTTCGGAGGCGTTCCACTTCTTCTTTTTGTGCAGGATGTGCAAAGAATTGCTGCAATGCACCTGCCACCGCATCACCAATGCCATGAATGCTGCGTAGGTCTTCTGAGGTTGCTGCACTAAAATTCTGCATCGCTTGCATGAAATTATCGATCGTGTGATAATGCGTTGCCAATAATTCTGCGGTGCTTTCACCAATATGGCGTATGCCGAGCGCATAAATGAACCGGGATAAGCTGATGCGACGCGCTGATGCAATCGCTTCAAATAATTTTGTTTCGGATTTGATGCCCCATCCTTCTAATTTGCGTAGGGGAGTCAGTGAATCACGATTGCGTTCTTGCAAGGTGAAGATGTCCGATAAGGTGCGCACCAAGCCACGTTCAAACAATAATTCACTATTCTTGCCGCCTAGCCCTTCAATATCAAAGCATCCACGCTTTACCGCATGTTTGATACGCTCAACCTTTTGCGCATCACAGATAAGCCCTCCTGTGCAGCGTGTCACTGCTTCATCCTCCTCTTGCACGGCAGGTGATCCGCATACAGGGCAGTGATCGGGGAAGATATAAGGCTGTGCGCTTGCCTCGCGTTCTTCTAAAATCGCGCACGAAATATACGGAATCACATCGCCAGCACGCTCGACCAAGACATGATCGCCAATGCGTAGATCTTTGCGTTCAATCTCATCACGATTATGCAATGTTGCACGTGATACGACTACCCCACCCACCGTCACAGGGCGCAACACGGCAACGGGCGTAAGCGCACCAGTGCGCCCCACTTGAATGATAATATCCTCAAGGCGTGTACGTGCTTGTTCAGCGGGGAATTTATAGGCAATCGCCCAGCGTGGGGATCGTGCTATTGCCCCAAGACGTTCTTGCAGTGCAAACTCACCCACCTTAATCACCATGCCGTCAATATCATAGCCTAAGTGCGATCTCTCGCGCATTAAACGTTGATAATGATCTTCGATCATGGCAACATTATGTGCCTGCTGTGCCTGAGGATTGACGGGCAAGCCTTGATCGGCGCACCATGCAAAAAACTCTGCTTGATTGCTGCATGGCAAGCCTTCATGCGTACCGCAACCATAGATGAAATAACTCAAAGGGCGTGTTGCGGTGATGGCTGCATCCAGTTGACGCAGTGACCCTGCCGCTGCATTGCGGGGATTGGCAAAGATTTTTTGGTTGCGTGCCTCCTGCCCAGCGTTAAGAGCCGCAAAATCATCATGACGCATATAGACTTCACCACGAAGTTCGATGCGGGGAATCGCTTGGGCAAGATCAGATACGCATTGCTTGAGGGTACGGAAATTCGCGGTAATATCCTCCCCTTGCGTACCATCCCCACGGGTGGCAACATGCACCAATGTGCCATGTTCATAGAGCGCACTGAACGACAAGCCATCAATTTTTGGCTCTACCATAAATGAGACGGATGCATTCATTAATCCACGTTGCACCCGATCGACAAAATCCGCCACATCATCTGTTGAAAAAGCATTCGCTAAAGAAAGCATAGGTACGCTATGTGTGATTTTACCAAACCCTGATGCAGGGGCAACCCCAACCTTATCGAGTAGCCGATCAGGATGCACATAGTGAGGATGCTCTTGTTCTAAGGCTTCTAATGCACGACGCAACGCATCATACGACGCATCATCCATGATGGGTGCATCATCGTGATAATAAGCGCGATCTGCTTCAAGAAGTTGGGCATAAAGCTGCATCATGTGGGTGGCTGTGCTATCATTCATAGCATGAATGTGTAATCTAAACTGTTGCATAAGGCAATATCAATTAGCCATACCGAAATAATTCCTGCCCATGCTGTTTCAGCCATAATGTGGCACGATCAGTATCACGGCATAGATTGCGGGTGAGTTGCCAGAAGGCGGGGGAGTGATTGCGGTGGATCAGATGCGCCGTTTCATGCATCGCAACATAATGCACCACATAAAGAGGTGCAAACACCAACCGCCATGAAAACATCATCCCACCATCAGAGGCGCAACTTGCCCAACGTGAATGTGGGTCACGTAAGCGTACTTTAGGGCGCATATCATGCAGATGTGCGAACTCAGGATTTTGCATAGCAAGGGCAATACTAAGCTCTAAGCGTTCGCGCAACATCCCTTCCAGAAGTTTCTTGGTCATGTTCGGGCATTGCTTCAACGTGCTAGGAACACAGAATGTTGGATGATCATCATGCGAAGGATGCGCTACAATCAGATGCTCTTGTCCGAAGATGGGGATGTGCTGCCCATGCTGCAAAGGTATCTTTGCGGGGAGTGTTTTGAGGTGTGAACAAAGCACATCATGATGGGTGCGCAAAAAATCTTCAATCTTTTTGCGGGAGATTGTGCGCGGGATTACTAAAGAAAAACATTGTTTATGCGCATGATAACGTGCAGTGATGCTACGAACATTGGATCGCGCCTGATAGGTGATGGGAATATTACGATTGTCAAATATCAGGAATTGAGGTAAAAGATCGAGCTTCATAGTGAGTAGGGTTATAGAGGTTTTTTTGTGAAATATCCACATGCATTTATTGAGCAAGTGAAAGGTCATGTGCGTTTATCGGATGTGATAGGCGCACGCATCCCGCTCAAAAAGCATGGTCGTGAATATCAAGCATGTTGCCCCTTCCATCATGAAAAAACGCCATCATTCACTGTCAATGATACGAAAAGTTTTTATCATTGCTTCGGTTGTGGTGCGCATGGCGATGCGATAACCTTTGTGATGGAATATGAAAAACGTACCTATCCTGAAGCGATTGAATCATTAGCGCAAGAAGCAGGTATTCCACTACCCCCCCCCGATGCGCGTATGGCACAAAAATATGCGAAAGAATCCGATGCCCATGCGCTGATGCAAGCAGCATCGCGTTGGTTTACGCAGCAGCTTTATGCGAGCGTGGGGCATACCGCCCGTACTTATTTGCATAAGCGAGGTATCACCCCAGAGATGACGGCCTTATTTGGTATTGGTTATGCCCCGCAGCATCGTGAAGGGTTGAAATATGCCCTTGCGCAACAAGGGTTTACGGAACATGCCATGATGGATTTGGGCTTGTTGATCAAGATAGATGATAAACCAAGCTATGATCGCTTTCGTGGGCGCGTCATGTTTCCGATTCATCGCACGGATGGCGTATTGGTGGGTTTTGGAGGACGTTTGCTAGAAGCAAGCGACCATGCCCCAAAATATCTGAACTCCCCCGAAACATGGCTATTTAAGAAGCAGGAACTATTATTTCATATGCATCAGGTGCGCAAAATTGCCCATGATGCCCCTGCCATTGTGGTGGTGGAAGGCTATACGGACGCATTGTCTCTTTATGCACACGGGATTCCTTATGCGGTTGCACCATTGGGGACGGCATTTGGTGAGCAACATCTTCAGCTTTTGTGGAAACATCATCCCAACCCTATTTTATGTTTTGATGGTGATAAGGCGGGGCAAAAAGCGATGTTGCGTGCAGTGGAAATTATTTTGCCCCATCTCACGCCAACGCGCCTCATGCGTTTTTGTGGGCTACCTTCAGGCGAAGACCCCGATAGCTTCATCCGCACCAATGGTAAGGCAGCATTTGAGGCACTTATGCAGCGTGCTTTGAACATATCGGATGTCTTATGGAATATGCATATTGCCTCCAAGAACATTTCCAGCCCCGAAGCATTAGCGACCGCAGAGGAACTTTTGATGCAGGATGTTGCACGTATCAATGATGCAGGGCTAAAGAAGCGTTTGAGCAATGCACTCAGCAACAGATTGTGGCATGTATCAAAGCAGATGCAACGCTCTGCTAGCTACGCCATGACGGGGAAGCCTGCTTTGCACGCCTCGTTAGCCGTGCCGACAACGCAACGGTGTGAACAGCATCCATTAGCGAAATTGTTGAATCAGGCGATGTGTGTGATGATGCTCTATCCATCCTTGCTGCATGAATCAGAAGTGGAGCAGATGTTGACGACATGGGATTGGTCGGTTTCTGCCTATCATCGCTGGGTGGCGCATTTATTGAGCCATCCGCAGTGGTGGAATGATGAGCGGGGCGCATTGTACCGTCATATGCAGTCCCATGATTCTGTTGGTGCGCAGTCGCTTCAAAGGCATTATGCGCAAAAGATCGTTCCTTCATGGTTGCTTGATGGCGAGCATCGAGAGGAGGCACTATCCATGCTTCATAAGATACGTGATAAGGTTGCCTATTATACCCATGAACATGAAATTCGTACCAAAGTACAGCATGAACATGAGGTGGAACATCTCTATGAAATGATAAAAATGCAACAGAAGGAAAAGAATCAACATCCTTCGCATCATGATGATTCGTTGATCTGATGGTGCGTGTGGTACATGGTTTTTACCCACTCGAAGGGGGTATAATTGTGTTTTTATCAATACATAACAATGACTTGTTGCCTTGATGTGTGTCAACTAAGCCTAGCGGGGTAGGTGCTTGGTTTTGTTTATATAAAACAAATATTTGTCTTGTGTATGCTTGAAAATGCAATTAAACAAATACTAATGGTTTGGTGCTTGAATAACGAAAAATAATACCAATATAGATACTTACATAAAAAATTATATCATTGAACGAAAAGATGTTCTTTGTTATATGCGCACATTTGATGCGCTAAATATATGCATTTTTAGTGGGAATATTGAGGTTTGCACCGATGGTGAAAAAGATGAACGATGAACATGGCTCTGTAGAAGCAAATGACTTGCCCGTGACACCTTCCAAGCGCAGTGGCGCACGCGAACAAGGTACGGAAGAATCGCAACAACAACGCGAAATGGATTTGGTGAAAAAGCTCATATCCATGGGGAAGGCGCGTGGCTACATCACCTATAATGAATTGAACGAAATCTTGCCAATTACTGATTTTTCGCCTGATCGCGTTGATGGCGTGATTCGTGCTTTGGGTGCTGTGAAAATTCGCGTTGTCGAAGAAAGTGATGTGGATACCAGCAAAAAGAAAAGTATTCATTTTCATGAAGATGACGTTTTAGAAGATGAAGAAGAAGACGAAGTGCCGTTGGATGAGGATGCTCCTCATGATTCCGATGCTATCGTGATGGAAGGGGCAGGGCGTTCTGATGATCCTGTGCGTATGTATTTGCGCGAGATGGGTAATGTGGAGTTGCTCTCACGTGAAGGAGAAATTGAAATTGCCAAACGCATTGAATATGGTCGTGAAATGCTGATTACGGCACTATGCGAAAATCCGATCGTGATGGAGCAAATGCTGAAATGGCGCGATGAATTAGCAACGGGTGATTTATTGCTCCGCGAGATTGTGGATTTAGATAGTAATTTTGGTGGTGGTGATATTCCTGAGGGTATTGATTTAGGAGATGACGCATCGTTGCTTGCTGTTGAGGAAAGCGGGTTGGTTGTGCCTAGTAAACCATTGGAAAACAAGATCGAACCTGTTGTGAAAGAAGCAGCACCCGTTAAAGAGAAAAAAGTCGCAAAACCCGCTAAAGCAATAGATGGGGATGACGATGAAGATTCCGACGATCTGTTGCTTGATGATGAGGAAGAAGATGATTTTGATGAGATATTAGAAGAAGATGAAGACGAAGATGAGGATGAAGAAAATGCTCCTATGTCGTTGATTGCAATGGAAAACTCCATGTTACCGCATATGCTGGAGACATTGGATAAATTCGCGCTCATCAGCAAAGAAATGCGCCTCTATCAAGCAAAAAGATTGGAAGCTGCGCTTGGGGGTAAGAAGCCAACTGCAAAAGACGAAGAAACCTATCATGAACATAAGGTGCATATTGCCAAGTTGGTGATGGATTTCAAATTAAATAATGCGTGCATTGATGATCTGGCGATACGTCTTTATAACCTCAATAAACGCCTCTTTGATTTGGAAGGTCAGATCATGAAATTGGCGGAAAAATCAGGCGTTAGCCGTAAGGAATTCTTGAAGCATTATCCTGGCAATGAGATGAACAAAGCATGGGTGAATGATGTAGCAAAATTGCGTACTAAAGGCTGGAAAGAATTTGTTGCCCTATCGCGTGATGATGTTTTGGAAATTCAAGAAAAAATCTGCTCCGTAGCGCGAGAAATTGGTGTCGATGCGGGGGATTTCAAACGCATGGTTGCGGATGTGCAGAAAGGTGAACGTACCACCAACCGTGCGAAAAAAGAGATGATTGAAGCGAATCTGCGTTTGGTGATCTCGATTGCAAAGAAATATACCAACCGTGGTCTGCAATTTCTTGATCTGATTCAGGAGGGCAATATTGGCTTGATGAAGGCGGTTGATAAATTTGAATATCGTCGTGGTTATAAATTTTCTACCTATGCAACATGGTGGATTCGTCAGGCAATTACGCGATCGATTGCGGATCAGGCGCGTACTATCCGTATTCCTGTGCATATGATCGAAACGATCAATAAAATTGTACGCACCTCACGGCAAATGCTCAATGAGATTGGGCGTGAACCAACGCCCGAAGAATTGGCAGAACGCTTGGTGATGCCGATTGATAAAGTGCGCAAAGTGATGAAAATTGCCAAAGAGCCTGTGAGTTTGGAAACGCCTGTCGGTGATGAAGAAGATTCACAACTTGGTGATTTTATTGAAGATAAAAATGCTATTCTGCCCGTGGAAGCGGCAATGCAAGCTAATTTGCGTGAAGTGACGACGCGTATTCTCTCCACACTCACGCCACGTGAAGAACGTGTGTTGCGGATGCGTTTTGGAATAGGGATGAATACGGATCACACTTTGGAAGAAGTGGGGCAGCAATTTTCGGTAACGCGTGAACGTATTCGTCAGATTGAGGCGAAAGCGTTGCGCAAACTGAAACATCCAAGCCGTTCACGCAAAATGCGTAGCTTTTTAGAGCATTAAGGATGAAGATCAGATATGGCGGAAATAGAAGTCCCATCGTTGCATAATGAAAAGCGGCTTACTTTTCGGCTTTTGTCCTATTGGAATCGTATTCGTGGCGAACGGTCTATGCCGTTGCTGCGTGATATTGCAATCTATGAGATTCAAGAATTGTGGCATTTTACCTTCACCATTGATGTGCGTGATCGTACAAATCCTGTGTTCCAATATTTTGGTTCGGAATTGCGCGTGATTTTCCATGAAGATCCATCGGGAAGCAATGTGCTGGATGCACTCAATGATGTGGTGCTGAATAATACTATTGGCGGATATGTGCAGTGCGTTGAGAAAAAAGAGCCAACCATGGAAGCGGCATCTTTTGAGTGCGATGGCAAGGAATTTCGTTACCGTACCCTTTGTGTGCCTTTTTCTGAAGATGGCGAGACGGTAGATTATATTGTCGGCACGACCAATTATAAGATATTTGATTTAGCCTGATAGAGA
Source organism: Alphaproteobacteria bacterium (assembly GCA_004292675.1). Classification (GTDB taxonomy): domain Bacteria; phylum Pseudomonadota; class Alphaproteobacteria; order Rickettsiales; family UBA998; genus RDZH01. The sequence goes on from RDXO01000021.1 coordinate 72,931, forward strand.
TGGGTATCATGCGCAAACCGATTATTGTGATTACTGGTGCATCCCGTGGGCTTGGGGCAGCGATAGCGCAGCATATGGCAGGTGTGGGGGCGCATGTGGTCTTGATGGCGCGTTCGCTAGAATGGCTGGAACGGGTCGATGATGCAATACAAAATACAGGTGGAACAGCTACCCTTGTGCCGTGTGATCTGAAGGATGGTGATAAAATTGATGCGCTTGGTGTGGCATTAATGGAAAAATATGGCAAGGTGGATGGCATTGTGTGCAATGCTGCTATTTTGGGTAAACTCACCCCACTAACGCACCTTGCCCCGAAGCAATGGCAGGAGATGATGGAGGTTAATTGCACCGCCCATTGGCGTTTGTTGCGTATTCTGCACCCACTGCTTGCCTGTGCCACAAGCCCGCATGTGCTGGGGATTACCTGTCATGATGCGCACATGCCTGAATCTTTTTGGGGAGGCTATCGCATCAGCAAGGTTGCCTTTGAGATGTTGATGCGTTCTTATGCGCATGAGGTGGCACATACGGCAATTAAAGTGAATCTTTTGGCGTTGCCTCCGATGGAAACGGCATTGCGCGCTCAAGCCTTTCCGAGTGAAGATCGCGCACGCATTTGCAAGCCCCATGATCCCCGCATTCTTGCCTTGGTGGAGAAGATGCTTGGTGCAACCTATGAAGCACATGATGAACGGGTGGAGTTTATCCCGTGAAATGGGTGCATCATGAGGGATTCATGCCGTACCTTGAAACACTAGATGCGATGGAGCGCACCGCTGAGGCAGTAGCAGCAGGTGAGGTGGAAGAACAATGTTGGCTCTTAGAGCATCCACCTCTTTATACTGCGGGAACATCTGCCAAAGCGCATGATATGTTGCAGACATCCTTCCCTGTCTATGATGCAGGAAGGGGCGGGCAATATACCTATCATGGGCCAGGGCAACGCGTCGTTTATGTGATGGTGAACCTAAAGACGCGTTATGCTCCCGCCGTTCCCGATGTGCGCCATTTTGTGCAGACGCTCGAACAATGGTTAATTGACACATTGGCGGTGTTTGGGGTGCATGGTGAACGGCGTGAGGGGCGCATAGGCATTTGGGTGGTGCATGATGGACGCGAAGATAAGGTGGCTGCACTTGGCATTAAAATACGCAAGGGGGTCAGTTTTCATGGAATCTCTCTTAATGTTGATCCTGATTTAGAGCATTTTGGTGGCATTGTGCCGTGCGGTATTCGTGAATATGGCGTGACATCGTTGCATCAGTTGGGGTGTGATGGTGCGATGCACGAAGTGGATGCGGCTCTTATTGCACATTGCCCTTTTTTGTGATAATAAAACATGAAATAAATAGGTAAGAATTCTGCATAATTCTCGCTTATTGTCATACCAGCGAAGGCTTGTATCCATCACCTACTATTTGTTTCTGGATTCCTGCCTAAAGCAGGAATGACGATATTTGATGGGTTTATGCAGAGGTCTTTGGATTTTGTTATATGAGGGTTGCATGGTCAAGATAGGTAGGTGGGAATGGATAAGCATGTGTGCGTTGGTGGCACTATCGTCAACGGTACTATCATCAACAGCCTTGGCGCAACCATCTGAGCCTATGCGGCATCATAGTCGCTCGGATGTGCGACAAAATATACGACAACGCCCTTATACGCCTACGATCCCCGCCCATTATGGCTATCAATCGAGTGTACCAACAGCACCAAAGCCTGCTAATTTACCAGCAAAAACGCCATCGCTGAGCGTACCTGCTGCCCCTAAAGTTGTGGCGCAACCTTCAGAACCGTCACCCGTGGTGCAGCCATCCTATGCCCCTAAAGTGCCAATGACACCACCATCACCACAAGGTGCGTCTGAGGCGGGATGGAAAAAATTTGTACCCACCTATGTGCATAATGCGCGTCATCATCCTGTGATTCAAGGCAATCTATGGACGGGCTATCGTGTGGATGAATTAGATTGGAATATTGCAGGTAATTTAGGGGGGGCTAATCCCAATATTCTTTCAGAATTAACATGGCGTAAATTGCAAATGTATGAATTTGGGGGAACGATCAATTATACCCATCCAGAGGGTTTGCTTAAAAATATGCATGTGGATTCGATGTTTGTCTATGCCACGACTTTTGCAGGGGAGAATCAAGATTCTGATTTTAATCAAGATAATCGTCAAGGCGAATTTTCACGTTCCTATGCGGATTCGGATGATGGGCAGGCAACATCTATTAAATTTGCAGCAGGATATGTGATTGATCTATCTCCATCACATGCCGCAGATGGCGGGTTAGTTGCAGAGGGTGCAACCAAGATATGGCTAACACCCATGCTTGGATATGCACGTCAAACGCTTGATACGACTATGAGCAATGGTGTATTGGTGATTCCCGAGCAACGCACATTTGATGGATTGGCGAGTACCTATGATACGCGGTGGGATGGAGCTTTTGTTGCCTTAAAAGCGGCAGCGCATATGGGAAGGCATCGTATTGCGGGGCGAGGGGAATATCATTTGGCGGATTATGAGGCAGGCGCGCAATGGAATCTTCGGCAAGATTTTAACCAGCCCCTCAGTTTTGTGCATACGGGTGATGCGGTGGGCTTAGAGTTCGGGCTTGATTATTCCTATATGCTTTATGATCATTGGGGGCTTAATGCAGGATTTGGGCTTAAGGATTGGAGTGTGGAAAATGGGCATGATTTGACCATTTTTCGTGATGGGATTGTGTTAGCCACCCGCCTTAATGAGGTGAATTGGACATCATACAGCTATCGTTTAGGGATGAATTATCTGTTTTAAGTGAGAAACCTATGCAAAAATTTTATGAAACGCCGCAAAATTATCCTGAAGTTCGTCCCGCTTCACAACGAAAAGCTGATTTTGATGAAATATATCAACAATTTGCAGATGAGAAGGCGCAACAACAATCCGAGCGATGCTTGCAATGTGGTGTGCCTTTTTGTCAAGTTCATTGCCCGCTGCATAATAATATCCCTGATTGGTTGCGTTATACCGCTGAGGGGCGGTTGCGTGATGCTTATGAGATGGCAGCATCCACCAATAATTTTCCTGAGGTGTGCGGGCGGATTTGTCCGCAAGATCGTCTCTGTGAAGGAAATTGCGTGGTGCAAAGTGGCTTTGGTGCGATTACCATTGGATCGATTGAACAATATGTGACGGATGTAGCGTGGGAACAAGGTTGGATTACCCCCTTTATGCCACCTAGTGAGCGGGCGCAATCGGTAGGGATTATTGGCAGTGGTCCTGCAGGGATGGCAGCAGCGCAACAGATGCGTGAGGCAGGTTATCAGGTGCATCTCTATGATCGCTACCCTACGGCGGGCGGTTTGATGATGCATGGCATTCCTAATTTTAAGCTCGATAAAACCATTGTGACGCGGCGCGTGGAGCAATATCAGCAAAGTGGCGTGGTGTTCCATCAAGGTGTGGATATAGGTACAACGATGAGTTTTGCGCAATTACGGGGGCAGCATGATGCCTTGTTGATTGCAACAGGTGTGTACCGTGCGCGGGGGTTGGATGTAGACGGTGAGCATAAAGAAAATGTGGTGAAGGCATTAGAGTTCTTGACGCAGCATAATAAGGGTATATTTGAGAGCAGCGAAGCTGAAGCACGGTTGAGTGCTTCTGGTAAAAATGTGATGGTGATCGGTGGTGGAGATACCGCGATGGATTGTGTGCGCACGGCTATACGTCAAGGCGCGAAGCATGTGATGTGCGTCTATCGTCGTGACAAAAAGAATATGCCCGGATCGCAACGTGAAGTAAAAAATGCTGAAGATGAAGGTGTGGAATTTCGTTGGTTGTCCGTTCCAGTGCGTTTTTATGGAGCGAAGCTGGTAGAAGCCGTTGATGTGCAAGCAATGCGTTTGGGCGCGCCTGATCATTCTGGGCGCAGTTCACCAACCCCTATAGAGGGAGATGTAACGCAATTATCGGTGGATATGGTGATTACAGCCTTAGGGTTTGAACCTGAAGCATTACCAACGCTTTTTGCAGAACCGCAATTACGCGTATCCAAGGCAGGAACATTGCAGGTGGATAAGCAGATGATGACATCACTAAATGGGGTCTTTGCAGCAGGTGATATTGTGCGTGGGGCATCATTGGTTGTTTGGGCGATTGCTGATGGGCGTGATGTGGCACAGCATATGATGCATTATATGGAGCAGCAGCGGGAATGTGCAGCTTAAGGATTGCATCTTGCCACTCTTCACAGTATGTCAATATTTCACGCTATGTATTCGGTTTTATGCTCCCCCGCAGGCGGGAGAGTAAAATATTCATATGTCATGAGGGGTGGTGAGGAATTGTGTGATGGTAACTTGCATTTTCCATGCAAAATGGGCATAATCATGTGCCTATGCCTTATATTCCCGAACGCTTCTATGGAATCGCGCTTTTTGTTATTGCGATGTTCTTTTTCTCTTGTATGAATGTCACGATTAGCAGCATGGCGGGTAGCATACCTTCGGTGCAGATTGTCTTTATGCGTAATGTCCTAGGGTTGTGCATGTTGGCACCGTTTGCGATACGCCGCTATGGGGTTGAGGGACTACGCACACAGCGGCTTGGTCGTCACGCGCAACGCGCTTTTGTTGGCTTGCTCTCGATGGAAGCATGGTTTTACTCTTTGGGCAATATATCGGTGAATACGGCTACCGCACTGAGCTTTTCTGCACCTTTGTTCAGTACGGTGCTTGCGGTGCTGTTATTGAAGGAACGTATTCGTGCGTTGCGTATTGCCGCCTTGTTGGTTGGATTTGGCGGTGTCGTGCTGATTGCATCACCAACGCGACAAGAAGCGCAATCCTTCTATAGTTATGTTGTGCTTTTTTCGGCATTGATGATGGCATATACGGGGATTATTGTAAAAAAACTTACCGTCACTGAGCCAAGTTGGCGCATTGTGGTCTATATGACCGCGTTTATGAGTGTGATGTCTTTTCCTTTAGCGTGGATGGAATGGCAGCCCATAGAGCTTCCTATAATGGGCATGTTGGTGATTGTGGCACTTTGTTCGATTATTGCGCAAATCTGTTTGACTCATGCGTTGAAGTTGCAAAAAATTGTGGTGTTGACACCGTTTGAGTTTACGCGCCTTATGTTTACGGCGATGATTGCATGGATCGTGTTTGGTGAGCAATTAACATGGAATAGTGTGGTTGGTAGTGTGATTATTTTGAGTAGCGCAGTGTTTATCGCATGGCGAGAATCTTATGTTAAAAAGAAAAAAATAGTGCTATAGAAGAATGCTATGCAGCATCATTCTCTTAGTCCTATTGGGTGTATTCATCACATGGTTCGTCATCGATCCATGCTACGTCAGTTGATTTATCGTGATGTGATGTCGCGTTATCAAGGCTCTGCTTTGGGGTTTTTATGGGCATTTGCTGTGCCGTTGATGATGTTGGCGGTCTATAGCTTTGTGTTTGGCGTGATATTTCAAGCGCGCTTTGGGAATGAAACGGCGCAGACATCCGATGTGAATTTTGCCTTGACGCTTTTTTGCGGGCTGTTGGTGCATGGATTTTGCGCTGAATGTTTAACACGCGCCCCGTTATTGATGGTGCAACATCCATCCTATGTGAAGAAAATCATTTTTCCTTTGGAATTACTGCCCGTGATGATGATAAGTTCGACGGCGGTGCATTTAGTCATTAACATTACCGTACTACTTATAGGGATTATAGCAACTACCCATATGTTGCCATGGACGATGATGTATCTACCCCTTATTCTTATCCCCATGATGCTTTTTATGGTAGGAATAAGCTGGTTTTTAGCGTCACTTGGGGTTTTTATGCGTGATATTGGGCAGATTACGGGGTTATGCAGCACGCTTTTATTGTTTTTAAGCCCTGTTTTTTACCCTATCGAGCGATTGCCTGCCCATTATCAACTTTTTATGCGCCTCAATCCCCTTACTCCCACCATTGAAGCGGTACGCGCTGTGCTGCTTGAGGGGCGCGCCCCTGATATGACTCTCTTGTCGATCTATATGCTGGTGAGTCTTGTGGTGGCGTGGGGGGGCTATGCATGGTTTCAACGTACACGATCAGCCTTTGCAGATGTAATGTAATAAAATAATAAGTAAGGAGAAGTATATGTCACATCATCTTTATCATGAAACAGACCCTCACGCATTATTTCAACGTTGGTGGGAAGAAGCGCAGATGCATCCCGAGGTGCAGCATCCAAGCGTGATGAGTCTTGCTACCTATGATGGCACATATCCGCAGGTTCGTATTGTGTTGCTCAAACATTTTGATGCGGATGGCTTTGTGTTTTTCACGAATATGCAAAGCGCGAAAAGCCGTGCGATGATCGATCATCCGCGTGTATCCTTATGTTTTTATTGGGAGGCACTTGCCAAACAAATACGTATTGCGGGATATGCGCGTGGGATTTCTACAGCGCAGGCAGATGCTTATTTTGCCACGCGTCCACGAGCCAAGCAAATAGGGGCATGGGCATCGATGCAATCCGAAACCATGGAACATGAAGGAGCATTGCAGGAGCGATTGCATGAAATGGAAGCGCGTTTTGCAGGCGTTGATGTGCCACGTCCGCCCCATTGGTCGGGTTGGCGCGTGCATCCTGAAATCATGGAATTCTGGATTGATCAACCTGCACGGTTGCATGATAGGATCGTATTTCATGATGTTGATGGGGTGTGGACTAAGAAACTTTTGTATCCTTAACGCAACAGTATGTCGCAACACTGTGATAAATGGTGCGATGCAATAATGGTTTTTGTTTCCCGTAACGCTTTTTTATGATTAGATTCTGATGTTGTGTGAACACAATGTCATTTTATCTTAATAAGGAGGATTAGAGTATGGGACAGAAAAAAATCATCGTCAATGAATTAGCCGATAATATCGCAGAAGCGTGGTGTGAAGAAGATGGACGGCAATTTGGGCAGCATAAAATTTATGGTGGTGCATTTTCAAATGGTGAAAATATCGTAGAGAGCGTTAAAGAAATCAAAGGTCTTAATGGGCATGTAGGGTTTGAAATCCAACTGGATGGATCGCCTGAGACGGTGTTGACGGATCATCTTTATGAAGGTAAGGGTATGAAAGATCAGCGAGGTCGTCAAGGAGATGTGATTGATTTTTATCGTGGCTAAGGTAGCTTAATACATTTATGCTAACCCATAAAATGAGTTAGCTTGCCACCCCCACCCAATCATCTGCGGTTTTTTGTTGAAAAACCTTGATTCTTGGACTCCCCCGCAGGCGGGAGAGTAAACTACTCATATCGCATGAGGGGTGGTAAGGTGAGTTAGCATAAATGTTAAGCACGATAGCAACATACATCGCGCACACAACATTCGGAACATAACGGAGTGCGTGCTTTGCAGACATAACGCCCATGCAAAATCAACCAATGATGGGCAAAGGTGCGATAATCAAGCGGTATTCGTTCCATCAATGCTTTTTCGCAGCGATCCACCGTGGAACTATTGCATAATCCTAAGCGATTCGATACGCGAAAGACATGCGTATCCACGGCAATCCACGGTTCGCCATAGACACAATTCAGCCATACATTGGCGGTTTTGCGCCCCACGCCTGCTAATGTTTGCAGTTCATCGCGATCACGAGGGATGATCCCCGCATAATGATCAAGAAGGCGCGTACATAGTGCCATAATGTTGCGTGCTTTGCTGTGATATAGACCAATGGTTTTGATGTACTCTTTCAGTCCATCTTCCCCTAGGGCAAGCAACGCTTCTGGCGTGGATGCCATCGCATAAAGCGGTTTGGTGGCTTTATTGACGGCAACATCGGTAGATTGTGCAGAAAGCACAATCGATATAAGCAGGCAAAAATCATTCGGTGCTTCAAGTTCAGTAACAGGATGCGGCGTGGTCTCTGCAAAACGTGAGAATATTGTTCTGATCGCCGCATCATCAAGCATTATCGCGCCATAATTGCGTTAGATTTAATCGGTTGAGGTACGCTAATATGATAATCCGAAGATTCATAAGCAGTATGATTCCATGAAGGAGAACGAATATCAGCCAATAAATGATCGAGATGAATATGCAAAGGGCGGGTGAATGGCAGAATAGTTGAGGAAGAATGAAATGGTTCAATATATTGCCAATAATGCGGATCAGACATATAATCCAATCCTTCAAGTGTCACTTCGCCACGAAGATATTGTTCGGTAAGCACCTGTTTCTTTTGTTCACGTAACGCAGGAATCATGGTATCACTCATGGTGGAAGGGAGAATAAAACTAATATATCCCTCCGTAGCATTCATTAAAGCGTGCTGTTCTTCTGTACTTAAATGTTGCCATTCTTGGTGAAATACAATAGACATAATCATATACTCCTTATCAGGTGAAACATCTTGTTGTTGTACTATAAAACGATAAAGAAAAAATGAACAGAGAAATATTAAACTTCCTATGATCCACGATAATCCTTTTGCGCAAGCCCCGTTATTATTTTGTTGTACCCTACGCAGTGAAGAGCCATCAGAATTGTTGATGGATGCCTTATATGAACTGCCTTATGTGGTGAGTGTGAGTATGGATGTAGTCACGGGAACGGTGGATATAACCCCTGTGAATGCGCCTACTTTGTGGCGTGTTTATGCCACATGCGATGATGCGCAGATATGGGAACAAGATTGTCAGATGATAGGCACGCAATGGGGAAAATCGCTTCAGATGGTAAGCCTTGAGCCATTAGAAGAGCGTGATTGGGTGCGTGAAACGCAGCAATATATTCAGCCCTTGCATGTGGGTATGTTTTCGATTCTTGGATCGCACCACCCTGATGACGAAGCACCGCACGGCGCGCATAGGATACGCCTTGATGCAGGGGCAGCATTCGGCACGGGAGAACATGCGACTACCTCCTCATGTTTGCGTGCTATTGCGCATGTGAATCGCTATCATAGGGTGATGCGTGCGCTGGATGTTGGCTGTGGCACGGGGATTCTTGCGATGGCGCAAGCAAAAATAATGCCCTCATCCTATGTGCTTGCCGTCGATAATGATCCTGTGGCGGTGAAGGTGACGAAGGAAAATATCCGTCGCAATCAACTTCATGGTCAGATACATGCCTATGTTGCCAATGGTCTGGCGCATAATGTGATTCGTCAAAACGCCCCATATGATCTGATTATTGCCAATATCTTAGCGCGCCCGGTGCGCTCTATGGCAGGAGCGATTGCACGCAATCTTGCACCAGATGGCTATGTGATTCTTTCGGGATTTTATGAACATTCGTTGCGTTTTGTTATGGCGCGTTACACCCCTCACGGATTTCACCTGCATGAAGTGATGCGGGAAGGGGCATGGGTTGCGCTTATTTTGACGCGTTAGCCTGCCAAGAGCTTGTCAAGCTCGCCTTGACGATCCAATTCGTAAAGATCATCACAGCCACCGACATGGGTCGAACCAATGAAAATCTGTGGTACGGTTTTGCGCCCGCCTGAACGGGTGAGCATTTCCTCACGCAATGCATCGGAGGTGGATATATCAATTTCTGTAATGTTGGTGATGCCTTTGCGTTGCAGCAAGCCTTTTGCTTTAGTGCAGTACGGGCATATGGGTGTTTTGTACATAATGATGTTAGTCATAGTGATCCTTTCTTAAAAATCAGGGTTTTCATAATGTTCGGGTGGTTTGATGCCCCGCACGCGGTCTGTCAAAATCGCACGAAATGCGGGGCGCGATTTCATGAGGGCATACCAACGTTTGAGGTACGAATTATCTTTCCACGCAATATCGCCCATATAATCACACAGAGATAAGTGCGATGCAAGCGCAATATCTGCTAAGGTATAACGATCCGATGCCATCCATGAGCGTTGCTTGAGTAGTTGTTCAAAATACCCCATATGATAGACAAGATGCGCCTTCGCTTGACGAATTTTCCCCGAATCAGGATTCCCCTGCTTGCGCAAATGACGAAAATATTTTTCATAAATCAAAGGTTGCGTCACTTCTTTGAGCATTTTCGTATCTGCCCATGCAACAAGACGACGCACCTCCGCCCGTTCATCAAGGGTTGTACCGATGAAATCACCGACATGATAGCCTTCATCAAGATATTCCGCAATCGCATAACTTCCGCACACGCACCGCCCATCACCATCAATTAAGATAGGTAATTCACCCGCTGGATTCATAGCAAGGAATTGTGGGCGTTGCTCCCATGCAGGTTCTTCCACTAATTCAGCACTTACCCCCATCTCTGCCATCATGACCCGTATTTTGCGGCAGGCAGGGTAAAAGGAGGTGTGATATAAGCGACGAACGCCAAAAGATTCTTGGTTGTTATTCATGGGTGGTTCTTGATGCTAGAGAAAATGAAGGTTGTGGTGCGTGAAAGCGTGAGAGATAAAGAGGAACAATCACCCGCGCTGATTGTGGCGTGATACCAAGATGCGTGCAACCTAGGGCATGGCTGCTAACGATATTATCATAATGCAACAAGGTGACCTGATCTTTCGTTAAAAAAGGTGCGGGCAGTAATTGCGCAAACGTCGCAATCATGTTGGCAAGCGCAAATGGCAGAGGGAGAAGGGCAGGCTTGCGTTTGGTGATGCTGCAAATATGCTGCAAGATTTGCTTGAAGCTAAAGACTTCCTCGCCACCTAATTCATAGATATTGCCCATTGCCTCAGTTTTTTGAATGACGCGCACGACTGCATCCGCAACATCTACCACATAAATGGGTTGAAATTTGGCATCTCCTCCGCCAATCAATGGCAAGAAGGGCGCGAATTGTGCCATGCGTGCAAATTGATTGTAAAAATTATCTTCTGCTCCAAAAATGACGCTGGGGCGCAGGATTGTTGCGTTGGGGAATGCTTTGTGTACAGCTTGTTCACCCGCATATTTTGTTTGTGCATAGACGGAGTTTGACGCACGATCCACTCCAAGGGCAGAGATATGAACAAAGCGTTGCACATTCAGTTTAGCTGCTGTTTCTGCAAGCGCGTGCGCAGCATCGGTATGGATGGTGCTAAAGCGTTGCGCACCAGATTCATAGAGCAACCCAATGAGGTTGACAACGGCATAACTGCCTTCAATCCAATCAGCAAGGTGTGACGTATCTTTGACATCACCATAAACGCATCCTATTTGCCCGACTTCGCCTTGCGTCTTGAGCGGGGCAGCGGCCACGACATCACGTGTAATGACGCGGATGCGGTATCCTTGTCGCGCCAATGCACTGACGACATATCTTCCAACAAAGCCTGTGCCGCCAAATATAGTAATCAGCTTATCTCTAGTGCTTGCATTCATGCCACGTCTCCTTATAAGTATGATGCACCATATCAGTATCTCTTTTGCGATGCAATGGTTTCATCGCACCGCACCCGCATCACTATAAAGAATGCTATTGAAAAAAACGTAAAATGCACTAGAGTGATGCGCCTAAAGCAGAAAAACGAGATTCAACCATGACAGAAGCACCCATCTATCTTTATAATTCCCTGACGAAGCGTAAGGATGCGCTGATTAAGCATGAGCAACCCATTGGGATGTATGTGTGCGGACCAACGGTATATAATCGTCCGCATATTGGCAATGCCCGTTCGGTTGTCGTCTATGATGTGCTGTATCGTGTGTTGTGCCATGTTTATGGCAAGAGTGGCATTATCTATGTGCGTAATATCACGGATGTGGATGATAAAATCAATGAGGCGGCTATTCAACGACATTGCTCCATTCAGCAACTCACCCATGAAGTGACGCAGCAATTTCATGATGATGTGGCGGCATTAGGATGTGTATCACCCAACCATGAGCCACGCGCAACGGAGCATATTGCCGAAATTATTGCGATGGTGGAACGTTTGATTGCCTCGGGACATGCCTATGAGTCCGAGCAGCATGTGTTGTTTGATGTCACTGCACCCGCAACAGATCATTGGCACTATGGGATGCTTTCGGGGCGTGCTGTGGAAGATCAAGAAGCAGGGGCGCGCATTGCGGTGGAATCGTATAAGCGTAATCCGGGAGATTTTGTTTTGTGGAAACCTGCCGATGCACAAGATGATCCTTCCAGCCGTTTTGATAGCCCTTGGGGTGTTGGGCGGCCGGGGTGGCATATTGAATGTTCCGCGATGTCAACGAAATATCTTGGTGTGAATTTTGATATACATGGCGGTGGGGCGGATTTGAAATTCCCCCATCATGAAAATGAAATTGCGCAATCATGCTGTGCAAACCCGCACTCGCATTATGCCCGCATGTGGGTACATAATGGCTTTTTGACGGTCAATGGGGAGAAAATGTCTAAGTCCCTTGGTAATTTTATCACAGTGAAGGATTTATTGGATAAAAATGTTGCAGGAGAAGCGATTCGCTTTGCTTTGCTCAGCGCGCATTATGCTAAACCATTGGACTGGAATGATAAATTGCTTGATGATTCAATCAAGCAGCTTGATAAATTATATGCACGCATAAAAAATGTACCGCAATCCGATGTGCCAGAACCAGCGGTTTTAGAGGCATTATGCCATGATCTCAATATGCCCAAAGCAATGGCAGCATTGCACCAATGTCATGATACGCAGTTGCAAGCATCAGGGGCATTACTTGGAATTATACAAAATCATGAACAATGGGAAAAGTACAGGATTTTTCGTGCCGATGAGTCCAAAAAAATCACCACTCAGTCAACGCTATCGCATGAGGATATTGAAGGTTATATTGCGCAGCGCAAGGTTGCAAAAGCTGAGAGAAATTGGGCAGAAGCGGATCGTATTCGGGCTTTATGTGAGGCGCATGGGGTCACATTGATGGATGCAGCAGATGGTAGCGTAACGTACAGCGTGACATAAACATGAAGCAGATGTAATGTCAATATTGTAATATAAGGCTTTACTTATGTGTATGGCTTGTGTACACTCCGATTCAATTATGATAATTGTGTAATGTATTAGGACATTGTTAAATAATCTTCGCTATTATTATGTATAGTAATTCATGTTTCGCTGTTGTAGGAAATGTTTCATGTGTTGGGCATGATGTTTAATCAACGGCGTAAGGGGGAGGCAATGATGCCAGCGAGAAAAGAAATGATAGAACTAGCCACTACGTTGCGTGAGCAAAGCATATCACGTAAACCTTATTACTTTAAGTGCAAATTTCCTTCGGGGCATTTGGGATATATGTTCGTCTTGAGTCCTGAACATCGTGAGGAAGAACTCATCCGATCCATCAAAAGATTTGATGTTCCGCCTTTTGCTACCGTCACGTCCGCGGGCAAAGGATTGCCTGATGAAGATGTACTGCTCGAGTTACAAATTCATTATGGTTTTGACCCTATGAAGGTCGTGCCGATTACTTTGTGTGATGCATCTCCATCAGTTATGGTCTAGATGACGCATATAGCCGATTTTTTTTGATTTTCCTTTGTTGTTGATTAAAAATCAATGTACTATGTACTAAGAACTATGTGTTTTTTTGAGTAATATAAGGTACATATCTATGAAAGACTCATTCCAGATTCATGATGCTTTTCTTAATGCTTGTCGCAAAGAAAAACAACAAGTGACTGTTTTTTTGGTGAATGGTGTGAAATTGCAAGGCGTAGTCAGTGCCTTTGATGGTTTTGCAGTGTTGTTGCGTCGTAGCGCGCAAACACAGCTTGTCTATAAGCACAGCATTGCTACAATCGTTCCAGCGGGTTCGGTCGATATTTTTGGAAAAAATACAGAAGATTCCGCTATGAGTTATGAGGGGGATTTACAGATTGCCTAATATCATTTTTTCTTGTGTCGTGAGAGGGGCATAATTCATGCACGAGCAAACTACACGGGCGGTGGTCGTATGCCCCATCGTCAAAGCAGAAAAACGCCAAGCAATGCGCGAACCTCAAGCGCGATTGGAAGAGGCGGTTAATTTAACACAGGCCATCCATCTTGATATTGTTCAAGGGCTTATTTTTCAAATGTCTGAGATAAAACCTGCTACCGTGTTGGGAGCGGGGCAAGTAGAGCATATTGCCGAAGTGGTGAAGGCGCATGATATTCATGTGGTGGTGGTCGATTGCAGCCTCACGCCCATGCAACAACGTAATTTAGAGCGTGCGCTTGCAGCCAAGGTGATTGATCGCAATGCCCTGATTTTAGAGATTTTTGGTGACAGAGCGCAAACAAAAGAGGGGAAGCTGCAAGTAGAGCTTGCGGCGTTGGATTATCAAAAAAGTCGCTTGGTACGCTCATGGACGCATTTAGAACGGCAGCGCGGCGGTTTTGGTTTTATGGGTGGACCAGGAGAATCACAGATTGAAACGGATCGCCGTTTGATTAAAGAGCGCATCGCGGTGATCAAAGAGCAATTAGAGAAGGTGGTGCAAACACGTGGCTTGCATCGTAAAGGGCGAGAGGCTGTGCCTTTTCCCACGGTCGCGCTTGTGGGATATACTAATGCAGGAAAATCGAGTGTCTTTAATCGTCTGACCGATGCACGTGTGTTAGCGGAAGATGCCTTATTTGCAACGCTTGATCCAACAACGCGTAAAGTGCGCTTGCCTTCAGGTATGGATATTATTTTATCGGATACGGTAGGGTTCATTTCTAATTTACCAACACAGCTTATCGCAGCCTTTCGGGCAACCTTAGAAGAAGTGCGACAAGCGGATTTATTGGTGCATGTGCGTGACATCACGCATCGTGATAGCCATGCGCAAAAGCAGGATGTACTCGCTGTTTTAAGTGAATTATTTGGATTGCCTGAGGATGTGCCGCCAATGCTGGAGGTATGGAATAAGTGTGATGTGCTGCATGAAGATGATCCACGCCGTTATGGTCGTGATGATGATGTTTGGCGTATTTCTGCTCATACGGGCGAAGGGATGGAAGCATTGCTTATGGCACTGGAGCATCAATTAAGCCGTACATTATTTCATGAAGTATGCTATGATGTGGCGCATAGCGATGGGCGTGCGCAAGCATGGCTGCATCGTCACGGTATTATTCGGCAGATTGAACAGTTTGATGGGGTGGTGCGTATTACGGTTGGGCTTTCTGATGCCTCTATGGGAAAATTTTATCAGGAATTTCACTTGCGTCCGTATCAGGTGTATAGTGCTTCCATTATATAATTACCGATTGATCGGTAAGTATATAATGGAAAAAGCACTATAAATCATAATATTATAGTCGTTCTTTGACATAAAAATAAGTAATTTTTTTGTCAAACGACTATATACGGCATAAGATCAAGATAAGTCCAACGTGCGCGTGTGAAGCGTGCATAGTTTAGTGCGTGCTGCATATCACGCGCTTCTCCCCCAATATCTTCCCATGTGAGTGGGCATCCAGCATAACGTAGCGCGGATGTGAGGGCATCATAGGTTAGGCGTGCGGGCATAGCAGGCAAGGCAGGACGCTGTGCTTCGGGGAGCAGCATAGCGCATTTTTCCTCATATGCCCTATGCCATGAAGCGTGCAAATCAGGATCGCAGGGTGCAATTACCATGTTTTTTGGAAAAGCTACGGGTGTGAAACCCTTAAGCGTTTGTTGGATGCATTGTTCTTGCAGGGCTGCATAAGCTAAAGTGGTGATGCTTATCAATTCCCCATGATACAGCCCTTCGGTGACATCAGGTGCAAGAATTTCTAAGAGATGCGCCATCATATGCTCCCCTTGGCTAGCGGGTGCGCTATTATGTGCGGAGTGCATCGCATCGCCTGCATCAAGCAGCATCGTCATCAGTGTTTTAGTGCTTTCAATGCCAACCCCACGCTCTGCTTCAAGGTTACGGACTAACTGCATCTCATTATTATGCATCATGGCAAAATAATCGCTATATGTAGGTGATCCGCATAAATGATGCGCCAAGGCAAGGTCTGCCATAATCACGCTACGGCATAGGGTGTCCCCCACCCCAGCAGCACGTAAACGTGCAGGGGCATGAGCCAGCAGATCAATATCGGCAATGCATAGGATGGGGGCAAAGCACGCAAAAGATTGTTTATGCCCATCATGCAGCAAGGAGGCATTGGCGGATGTGTAGCCATTCATCGATGGAGCAGTGGCGATGATGATATAGGGGATGCCTCGCTGAAACGCTGCATATTTGCATAGATCATTGATCGTACCACTGCCTATGCCTATAACAAGTTCGGCATCATCCATGAGGCGCGCTAGATCGTCAGCATCGTCTCGTGATGCAGTGGGGGATGCTTCATAGAGGTGGAATCGATCTTCTATCAAAGGGAAAAATTTTGTAAAAGCCTCATAGGATGGGGTATCAGACACGTAGAGAATGCGATGATTGGAGGTGTATTTTTGCAACATTTCGGCATTTTGGTGTGCAAGGTTCTGCCCGATGATGCGCGCAGAATGAGCGTTAGATGTCTGATTTATAAGCATAGTTTTTCTTGATGTTATTGTGTGAATGATGTCGCGTTTTTGACGTTCGTGAAGGAAGAAGTCAGAAAAAATGCACATTAGATGCATTAAATGCTTGCCTCATCTTCAATCTCTGTTAAAAGTTGAGTTATGAATATACGAGTACACATGATTATACCAGCCTTAATTTTGGTGGTATTAATGGTATTTCCTATGGTAGTGAAGGCGCAAACAACCGTTCCACGCACGCAAGAAGCGTTTGTGAGCCAGTTGCGTGCTAAAGCACAATCACAGGGTATATCTGAACGGTTGCTAGATCAAGTGTTTCATGGTTTTACTGTGGATCATAAAGCAATCGCATCGGATAAATCGCAGGCAGAAGATCGCCTAAGATTCACAAAATACCGTAAAAATATTGTTTCCGACTATCGCGTCAAGCGGGGGCGTGCGCTCTATGCCAAGCATCGCATGTTGTTGGACAAGATCGCTAAAGAATATGGTGTGCCTGCACCCTATATTGTGGCACTGTGGGGAACGGAAACATCCTTTGGGGCTGTGACGGGCAATCATAATATTCCGCGTGCGTTGGCAACGCTTGCCTATGAAGGGCGACGCGAAGAATTATTCACCAACGAATTTATTCTTGCGCTTAAAATGATTCAAGAAGGGCATGTCTCCTATGAGCAGATGAAAGGATCATGGGCAGGAGCAATGGGGCAGTGTCAATTTATGCCGTCTAGCTTCTTTAACTATGCCGTGGATTATGACGGTGATGGCAAAAAAAACATATGGCATTCTTTGCCTGATGTTTTTGCATCCATTGCCAATTATTTGAAACAAAGTGGGTGGATTGCTGATCAGCGTTGGGGGCGTCAGATTTTGTTGCCTGCACAGTTTGATGTAAGCCAAGAAGATATAAATGCGTTCAGACCTTTGAGTTTTTGGGCATCCCAAGGGGTGCGTTTTGCGCATGGTGGGGCGTTACCGCAGCTTCCAATGCAAGCAGCATTTATCTTTCCCGGTAGCCCAGAAGAAGGGGCGTATTTGATTTATCCTAACTTCCATGTGTTGCTAAAATGGAATTTCTCACGGTTGTTTGCAACCGCTGTGGGGCTTTTAGCAGACGAAATAGCAAGGTAATAACGATGATAAAGAAATTTCTAGTATCAATGATGAAATGGATGGTGCGTTCCACCTTCCGTGGCTCTTTTAAGCTGATGATGAAGCCCTATGCTTTGATGAGCATGATGATGGTCGGTGTGGTTGCGTGCGGATCAAACCCTGATGGTGATGCACCATCTCCGTATGTGAGCAAACATGCGAAACGTCCTATCGGGATCAAACTTGGTAAAGCCTATACGATTAAGGGGGAAACCTATCACCCGCGTTATGAGAAATCCTATTCGGAGCATGGTGAAGCATCGTGGTATGGTCCGGGATTTGATGGGCGCATGACTGCCAGTGGTGAGCGTTTTGATCAAGAAGATATTACTGCAGCGCATCGTACCTTGCCACTACCTTCCTTGGTGCGGGTGACACGTCGTGATACGGGTGAATCGATTGTGGTGCGTATTAATGATCGTGGTCCTTTTGCGCATGATCGGATTATCGATCTTTCCAAGGGGGCAGCGCGTGCGCTGAACATGCTTGGCAATGGTGTTGCTTCGGTGCGTGTGACGTACCTTGATGATGAAACAAAGGAATATCTTATTGCCAATAATATAGAAATCCCTGATTATATGAAGGGTTCTAATTCTTTGCCTTTTGCTCTTGCATCCTCTGATGTGACGCGTGCAAACTATGCACAGAAGCCACCAACAGTTGGTTACTCCGCCCCTAAGGCGCGTACCGTGGCGCGCACTCCTGAGAAAAGCAAAGATCAGTTGACGCAGGTGATCGAATTAGTTTCTAATCAGTATGAAGCTCCTAAAGTGGATGTAGCGCAAGGATATGCTCCAAAACAATTAGGCAAAAGCACAGAAGTATTTCAACCAAAACGTACCTCTGCTGATATGCTACGTTTGAGTGCAACGGATCAGAAAAAAGCAGCGAATCCTAAAGCAACGGAAGCAATGTTCCGCATTCAAGCAGGTGCATTTTCGCAGGAAGCCAATGCTAAAAAACAAAAAGCGCAATTAAAGCATGTTGCGGATGTTCAGATCACACCTATTGAGGTGGGGAGCAATGTCATGTATCGTGTCTCACTTGCGCCCGTAAAATCGTATGATGATGCAATGAAACTCTTGCATAAGACACGTGATTTAGGCTACAAAGACGCTCAGATTATGGTGGATTAATAATAGGGTTGTATTCAATGCGAAGAACTAAGTGGATTATATCATTATTATGTTGTTTGTGCGTAAGCCATGCTGCTGATGCGATTGAAACAAAGGCAACGCATGCCGTTGTGATGGATCATGCAACGGGAATCGTGCTGTTTGATAAAAAAGCGAACGAGCAAATGTATCCCGCCTCCATGACCAAAATGATGACGGCGTATATGCTGTTTGATGCACTGAAATCCGGCAAGATAAAAGAGGATACCTCCTATGTGGTGAGTGAAGAAGCATGGCGCAAACAAGGTTCAAAAATGTTTGTGCGCCTTGGTGAATCAATCGCCGTGCAGGATTTGTTGCGTGGCATTGTGATTCAATCGGGCAATGATGCGTGCATCGTATTTGCAGAAGGTTATGCTGGAACAGAGGCACAATTTTCTGAACGCATGACGGAAAAAGCCAAAGAAATTGGCATGATCAATAGTGTGTTCAAAAACGCAACAGGATGGCCTGACGAAGCGCATGTGACGACAGCGAAGGATTTAGCCACCTTGGCACGCCGTACTGTGATGGATTTTCCAGAATATTATCCTATTTATAAGCAATTAGATTATACTTATAATGGCATTAAACAATATAATCGTAATGTGCTTCTTACCCGTTCTATGGGCATTGATGGTCTAAAAACAGGGCATACAGAAGAAGCGGGCTATGGTATTACCATCTCGGGTGAAGATAATGGACGGCGCGTGCATGTGGTGGTTGGTGGACTTTCCAGTGAAAAAGAACGTGCGCAAGAAGCAGCTTCGCTCTACCGTTATGCAATGAGCGAGTTTCGCACGGTGCAGCCTGCTGTTGTGGGAACGGTGCTTGCCTCATTACCAGTCATGTATGGTGAACAAGATAATGTGGATGTGACTACTGCAAAAGATGCGTCTATTTTATTGCCTCATACAGGGTTGGATGCGTTTACGGCAGAATTACGTTGGATGCAGCCAATTAAAGCACCAGTGCGTGCTGGGCAGAAATTAGGAACATTACATATCACATCTTCAACCATGCAAGAGCAGCAACTTGATGTGGTTGCTGTAAGCGATGTGGAAGATGGGGGCATCTTCACGCGCTTGGTTTCAAACCTTGCCACTTTGTCGCAATAAATGCGTAGGCGTGGGGTATTCCTGAGTCTTGAAGGTGGCGAGGGGGTAGGGAAAACTACACAAATCGCACTTCTTCGTGATCGTTTGCAGCATTGCGGGGTGGATGTATGCATTACGCGTGAACCAGGTGGCACAGCATTAGCGGAACAGATTCGTCCTTTGTTGGTCTGTGCGCAACAAGAATCATGGTGTCGAGAATCAGAGATGCTCCTTTTTATGGCAGCACGCGTACAGCATGTGCAACGGGTGATTCTTCCTGCACTTGAGCGCGGGCAATGGGTGCTGTGTGATCGTTTTCATGATTCCAGCCGCGTTTATCAAACCTATGCACATCAGATGCCAATGGATTCTTATGATGCCTTGCATCGTATGATGCTTGGTGGGTTTATTCCTGATTTGACATTAGTGTTGGATGCACCCGTGGATATTGGCTTAGCACGCGCGTATGAACGCCATAATCATGAGATGCGCTTTGAGGCACTGGATCGCAGTTTTCATCAAGCAGTACGTGATGGTTTTTTGGCGTGCGCGCAGCGTGAACCGCACCGAATGAAGGTAGTGGATGCCACATGCGTATCTGAGCTAGTCCA
This sequence comes from Alphaproteobacteria bacterium, assembly GCA_004292675.1. Classification (GTDB taxonomy): domain Bacteria; phylum Pseudomonadota; class Alphaproteobacteria; order Rickettsiales; family UBA998; genus RDZH01. Next base: position 93,330 of record RDXO01000021.1, read on the forward strand.
TCAACAATTATGGGAGCATGTGATACCGTGGTTGCCTTAGATGAGGATGACGTAATATTGCGGGGTTTGGAACGTGCGGAGGCATTTCTAGCGCATGATGTCGCAACGAACAGAGTTGCTTCTGCTTATTTAATCTCGGGGATTGAAGGCATTGGCAAGGCGCAATTAGCGTTTCGTGCTGCTGCTGCCTTATTATGCCCGCATGTGCCAAGCGAGCCGTCCTTTGATTTATTTGGTGATCCTGTGCATGATATAGTGGCAGATGCAAACCGCCTCACATGGGATGCGAATTCATTGGCTTATGAGCGCATGAAGCAAAGAACGCATTCTGATTTTTTGTGGATCACCCCACCCTATGATGAAAAGAAAAAGCAATTTAAGCGTGAGATTAATGTTGAGCAAATACGCACACTTGGTGCTTTTTTAACATTAACATCGGGTGAGGGGGCGTGGAAAACCATCATTATTGATGCAGCGGATGCGATGAATCCCTCCGCCATGAATGCTTTATTGAAATGGTTAGAAGAACCTCCTCCTTATACGGTATTTTTCTTGATTTCACACCGTGAAGGGGCGTTGTTGCCTACGATTCACTCACGTTGTCGTCGGGTATTGTGTACGCCACCATCACTAAGCATATTTGCGGAAATTATGCAGATGCCTGAAGATGAGGCGCATGATTTATACCGTTTAAGCGGTGGAAGTATCGGACGGGCTAAGCAATGGCAGTTGATGCAATGGCATGATTATGTCACGGCGTGGCGTGAGGTGGCGCGCACTGCTGATGATCATAAAATTCACGCGCTGGTGGATAAGTTGGCAAAAGACCCTGAATGTAGTTTGCATCATGTGATTTCTTTATGGGCATTGATCGCGTATGAGCGCGGCGCGAGCTATCACGGGTTGTTGACAGAACATTATGAACATCTCACCCAGCTTGTGCAGGATGCAACGATTTTTCATTTAGATAAGCGTCACATGATTCAGTATATAGCACGTTTCAGTAGGTTTGTTCTTTAATTAAGAGCAAACCTACTGAAAGTTCGTGCTATAATTCATATGTATATAGCGCGACCTAGCCGATAG
>RDXO01000022.1 GCA_004292675.1 Alphaproteobacteria bacterium
CTATAATCACTTGCTTCCACAAAAGGCAATAGGGTATAAAACACCAGCAGAAGCAATCGCAGAAGCTATGAACTCACCCAACCTGACGGGGATGGACATCTAATGTTATAATATATTTTTTTTATATAGGCAAGGCGCTATAGTGCTATCATTATATAAATAATCACTCTCATTCCACACATAATAATATTGCTCCCTATGACTGTTCTTCCGATTGTTATTTCCCCTGATCCCCGACTCAAGCAGCGTTCTGAGGCTGTCGCTTCTATCACACCCGACATCATTGCACTGGTAGAAAATATGTTTGATACCATGTACGCATCGAACGGCATTGGGCTTGCTGCGGTGCAAGTGGGCGTACTCACACGCGTGATTGTGGTGGATACAGAATGGCATCCACGTGAACGCCATGAACACACCATCGCCATACGTGGCAATCCCATTGCCCTGATCAATCCTGAAATCATCCATAGTTCTGAAGATGAGCGTAGCCATGATGAAGGATGCTTATCTTTCCCCGGACATTATTCCGAAGTCATCCGCCCTGATAGTATCACGGTGCGCTATCAAAACCTACAAGGTGAAGAATGCACCCTAGAAGCAACGGGATTGCTATCAACCTGCCTACAACATGAGATCGATCATATGAATGGGATTGTGTTTGTGGATCATATTTCCCGCTTAAAACGCGAATTCATCATGCGCAAATTGATCAAAGCACAAAAAAATGCCACGACATTCGACTCATAATCATTGAAGGAAACTATCTCTATGCGCCTTGTGTTTATGGGAACACCTGATTTTTCTGTGCCAACATTGCGAGCCTTAATCCAAAGCACCGATCATGATCTATGCGCTGTCTATACGGCTACCCCTAAACCCGCAAAACGCGGTATGCAGGTGCAAAAATCGCCCGTGCATCTGCTGGCAGAGGCTCACGGATATGAGGTGCGCACCCCTTTAAGCCTCAAAAGCACCGATGCGCACGAAGCCTTTAGAGAACTTCGCGCTGATATTGCCATCGTCATTGCCTATGGCTTATTATTACCCCAACCGATCCTTGATGCCTATCCACACGGATGCATCAACGTGCATCCATCTGATCTGCCACGGTGGCGTGGTGCTGCTCCTATTCAGCGTACTATCATGGCAGGAGATCGCCATACCGCCTTGTGCATGATGCAGATGGATGCAGGATTAGACACAGGTGCGGTATTAACACGCACTGCCTATGACGTGCCATGCACCATGACCGCTGGTATGTTGCATGATCACATGGCGGAAGCAGCAGCCCATGCCGTATTGCATTGTCTGCACGGCATCAACAACCAATCCTTGAGTGCCACCCCGCAAACAGAAGAAGGGGTGACGTATGCTACAAAGATTCGTAAAGAAGAAGCATGGGTGAACCTTCAACGCAGCGCATCTGACGTGCAAGCCCACATTCACGGACTCAGCCCATCCCCTGCTGCCTATGTGATTGTGCATAATGAACGCGTGCGCTTGCTTGCCGTGGAAGTCGTGCATGATTCCAGCGATGCAATCATCGGCACGATCATCGATACCCACTTCACCATCAAAACGGGATGCGATGCTATCCGCCCGCGCATCATCCAACGCGAAGGCAAAAAACCTATGGAAACGGAGGCATGTCTACGCGGTTGGCACATCCCCATCGGCACAATGGTTGGCTATGCCACGTTATAAACTCACCCTAGAATATGACGGCACGCCCTTTTCAGGATGGCAGCGTCAACCTCACGCTCCTTCCGTGCAGGCAACCTTAGAAGCGGCATGTCTTGCCTATTGCGGCGCAGATGTTACGGCACATTGCGCAGGGCGCACTGATGCAGGTGTCCATGCCTTAGGGCAAGTGGCGCATATGGATATTGCTCGTGGCGATGATGGCTTTCGGGTACGCGAGGCACTGAATGCGCATTTGCGCGGTAGTGGCGTAGTGGTACGCGAGGCAGAGCAGGTGGACGATAGCTTTCATGCGCGTTTTTCCGCAGTGCGGCGGCATTATCTCTATCGCATTGTTCATCGTCGCGCCCCATTAGCCCTTGATGCACAGCGGGCATGGCATATACCCTACCCCCTTGATGAAGACACCATGCGCGAAGCTGCCTCTTATTTACTTGGGCAACATGATTTTACATCCTTTCGGGATAGTGAATGTCAGGCGGAATCCCCCATACGTACCTTAGACGCACTCGATATTCACCGCATTGGGGAAGAACTGCATCTACGCCTTCACGCCCGATCATTCTTGCATCATCAGGTGCGCATTATCACGGGTACATTGATTGAAGTGGCACGCGGCAAACGCTCCGCACACGCCATCCACGACATCTTAAAAGCACGTCAACGTTGCGCTGCAGGAGTCACCGCTCCTGCCCATGGTTTATATTTTACGCATGTGGACTATAGATTATCTTCTCACCACCCCTCATGATATATGAATGGTTTACTCCCCCGCCTGCGGGGGAGCATAAGACCGAATGCATAGCGTGCAATATTTACATAATATGAAGGGTGGTGAGGATTATCATAAAGAATGCTTGAGTCTCATAAGAAAATATGATTTATAGTCGTTTGACTAAAAAATGACTCATTTTTTATGTCAAAGAACGACTATAACTCTATAGTTTATAGTGCTTTTACCCTTATATAATTGCCGATTAATCAGTAATTATATAAGGGTAGCACTATATAGCACATTCACAGGGAGCATCTGATATGAGCATCAACGAACATCTAAAAAATCAAAAAGTCGTCCTCGCATATTCAGGAGGGCTTGATACTTCCGTGATTTTACGCTGGTTGCAAGATGAATATAATGCCGAAGTGATTACCTTCACCGCTGATTTAGGGCAAGGGGAAGAACTAGAGCCAGCACGCCAAAAAGCCATCTTGCTTGGTATCAAAGCGGAGCATATTTTTATCGATGATCTGAAAGAAGAATTTGTGCGTGATTATGTTTTCCCGATGTTTCGTGCCAACACACTTTATGAAGGCACATACCTTCTTGGAACATCCATTGCACGCCCCCTTATTGCTAAGCGTCAAATTGAGATTGCCCGCAATGTTGGGGCAAACATCGTATCACACGGTGCGACAGGCAAAGGCAATGACCAAGTGCGCTTTGAATTAGGCTATTACGCCCTCAAACCCGATGTGCGCGTGATTGCGCCGTGGCGTGAATGGGATTTGAACTCTCGCACTAAACTGATTGACTATGCACAACGTCATCAGATTCCTGTTGCCAAAGATAAACATGATGAACCGCCTTATTCCATGGATGCGAATTTGTTGCATATCTCCTATGAAGGAAAGATGCTGGAAGATCCGTGGGTTGCGCCCGATGCTTCCATGTTCCGCTGGACGGTGTCTCCTCAAGATGCGCCCGAATCAGGAGAAACCATCACCCTTACGTTTGACAAAGGCGATGCTATTGCCTTAAATGGCGAACCGCTCTCCCCTGCTACCTTGCTTGCACGGCTCAATCAGATTGGTGGCGCGTATGGCATAGGACGTGTGGATCTGGTAGAAAATCGCTATGTCGGCATGAAATCACGTGGCGTGTATGAAACACCGGGGGGAACAATTTTGCTGCACGCGCATCGCGCTATCGAATCCATCACCTTAGATCGTGGGGCTGCACATCTCAAAGATGAGTTGATGCCACGTTATGCGGAACTGATTTATAATGGCTATTGGTTTGCGCCTGAACGCCTTATGCTGCAAGCAGCGATTGACGCATCGCAAATAGGTGTATGCGGTGAGGTGCGCTTGCATCTTTATAAAGGCAATGTGATTGTGGAAGGGCGTAAGTCGGATCGTAGCCTCTATTCCGCTGCACATGTGACCTTTGAAGAAGATGTCGTTTATGATCAACGCGATGCTGCAGGCTTTATCCGCCTCAATGCCCTGCGTTTGCGTTTAGCAGGATAATGGCTGATAGTGCTTCCTACTCTTATGCCAATATATCCAACGGAACATCAAGAGCTTGGGCGATAGCTTTCATGGTCGTGATGCTCCCATGTTTTTTGCCATTCTCAATATCAGAGATCAGTGATTGCTTGATTCCTGTTGCGCTCGCAAGCTGCATTTGCGACATGCCACGCCACTTACGCAACGCAACCATGCCCTTGCTCACGCTGGATTCTAAAGCATCCCACACTTCAAGAGGAAGCGCAGGTTCATTACGCGCAATCGCACCATCAAAAGCACGAATATCTTCCAGCATCTCTGCATCTTCTGCAAGTTTTTCATAGATATGGAGAGGCAGAACAATACATGCTTCTCCGTTGCGTTCTATTTTTTCAAATTCCATAGTCAAATTTCCTTAGTTTTAGTGTCTATATGCATCGCCACGAGGCAAAACATCTACGACCAACAAGACCAACTGATTATTATTAATCGTGTACAGTACGCGCCAGTCTCCCACACGTAGGCGGTATCCATCGCGCCCTTGCAATTTAGTTACATTATTATGCACCCCATGCGGATCGCGTGCGATATGTTCCACCTTCTCAAGAATCTGTGCTGCTTTAGCGGACTGCATGTTCTTAAGCGATTGTTGCGCAGACTTCGTGTAGATGATTGTATGCATGGAAATAATATATCTTATAGTGATATTTATTGCAAGCAAAATATATCTATAAGTGATATTTATAGTACTTTGAGACCTACGCATAACCCATAAAACCAACACATTCGTCACTCCTGCGAAGGCAGGAGTCCAGCTACGCGCTATATTTTTTCTCAATCAACGCCGCAAAAAAACCATCCATACCGCCCTCATCACGGTGCATAAAAGGAAGCGAACGATACGCGCCTTGCGCATTCAAGAAGGATGATGGTATGGTATCAAAAGGCACTAAGCGATACCGATCCCCATGCAGTTTGAGTAATTTCGCTACATGATCCTCTCCTTCACTCTTAAACAATGAACAGGTGCAAAAGAGCAAAATACCGCCCTCTTTCAACCATTCTAAGGTGCGGTACATCATACGTTCTTGCAATACGCTTAATTCCGTAATCGCACTTGCACCATTCAGATGATAGAGTATATCAGGGTTACGACGCAATGTACCCGTGGCAGAACAAGGAGCATCCAGCACGATCATATCGTATAATTCAAAAGGTTCATCCTGCAAAATATCAACACATGCAACATCAGCATGAAGCTGGGTACGCGCAAGATTTTCATGCAGCAACCGTAGGCGATCATGCGAGCGATCCCACGCGGTCACCTTCCCCCCATAAGCAGCAAGCTGCATGGTTTTTCCTCCGGGGGCTGCACATGCATCGAGAATCTGCTTATCGCGTATGAGGTGCTGCAATGCATAAAGTGGCAGGGCAGCGGCGGCATCTTGCACCCACCATTCCCCCTCCTCATAGCCTTCTTGGCTGCGGATTTCGCCCGTGAGATGACTACGCCATGACGCAGGCGTGATAGCATAAGCGTAAGGCTCTAATGTTGCGTACGGATCACGCAAAGTGCGATCCCACACCGTGACATCGGCAAAACTTGCACTCAAAATAGCAAGTGCTTTATCACGTCCATAATCTTTTTTCAGTTGTTTCAGCAACCATGCAGGTACATGCTGATGCCATGTAGTATCCGCCTCATTCAATGGTTGCTCCATCACTTTTTTCAGTACGACATTTATCACGCCCGATACACGCCCTAGCCCCGCATGTTTGGCACATTCCACCGCACCATCCACGGCAGCATAGGCAGGAATATGCATACGATGAATCTGCATCGTCGCTAGGGCAAGAATATAACGTGCGTGCAGGGGAAACTGATTCCACGGTTTGTTCAAAAATTGGCTAAGATATGGGATTAAACGCGGCATATGCTTAATGGTGGCACGCACACAATGTTCAATGAAGGCATAATCTTGTGCAGAAAGCTCTGGTGAATCATGACGCATATGCGCAAAAACGCGATCTAAGGAACGATGATGCTCCAGCACATCAATCAGACAATGCAACATAGCAAGGCGCGCTGCAACGCCTTCTTTTTTCGGTTGGGAACTACTCATCATGCGGTGCTTATAGCATGATGATGTACGAATAGCCATCAAGAAAATCTTCACTTTTTTCTGATAAGGATGGATCGATGTATTCTTTTGAACCCGCACTCAGCGAAATAATCATGTTCCTTATCTTAGGCATGTGCTTTGGAAGCCTAAACAGTTTACTGATTTATCGCTTACCTCGCACTATGCCGATTGGTCGCACACGCTCGCGTTGCCCTTCGTGCCATCATACGTTAGGAGTACGTGATCTCATACCTCTGGTGAGTTGGTTGGTACACCGTGGATCGTGCCGTTATTGCGGTGTACGCATATCATGGCGTTATCCTATGCTTGAATGTAGTATGGGGCTTATTTTTTATGGTGTCTATAGCATGTATGGCATGACATGGATGGCGGTATGTATCGCCGTATTTTTATCACAATTAATGGCATTATGTATCATTGATTATCAGCATCGTATTATCCCTGATCAGTTGCAGATAAGCCTCGCAATCACCGCATTCATCTATCACGCCCTAAAAGGCACACATATCGCCGATCCTTTGGCAGGCATAATCGTTGGGCTTGGCATAGGGCTAGCACTGCATCACGGCTTCCGTATCCTAAGGAATAAAGAAGGCTTAGGTTTTGGTGATGTCAAATTCATCACCGTTTCTGGCATGTGGCTTGGAACATTGCCCCTTGTACCCTATTTCTTTTATGCAGGATGCTTAGGTATCATCTCAGCCTTATTATGGCGTTTGGTGAATCCCGATCCTCGTTTCCCTTTTGGACCTGCACTAGCAATGAGCTTAGCTTTGTTGGTTGTGCATCCGCCAATTAGTTTATGGCTAGAAGATGCCATCCTTTTTATCATTATGATGCAACCGCACTAAATTCATTTACCTACTTTTGGTATATTTGCTCTATTAAAGCATCTCTATTCTACTACGCATCTTGATGTGGGATAGTGCTATCATTAAAGAAAATACCCATCTATGCACATAATATGATAGTTCATGTTGCATTTTATAGTAGAAACAAGTAACAAAAACTATCTAGGGGGCATTTATGCTTCTATGGTTGTGATTAAAGAGTACGAATAATGACAGACATGAATGAACATGATAAAAAAACGAGTGCCGTTCCTGAAATGCCCAAACTTTCAGACATGGCTCGTCCGCAACTACGCCGACGCGTAGCAGAACCTATGAATAATGATGTGGAGCAAATGAACGCCCCTCCTATGATGGCTGCACCACCTCCACCGCCACCACCACCCCCTATGATGGCTGCGCCTCCTCCGCCACCTCCTCCTATGATGGCTGCACCACCTCCGCCACCACCACCTCCTCCTCCTCCCGTGATGGAAGCGCGGTCAGAGCAAGAGGAGTTTGTTGAGGATAATTTTATACAGGAAGAACCTTTCGATCCTGAAGAAGAAATTGAGAACGAAGATGTGCTTGAGCCTGAGGAAGAACTATTCATAGCTGAAGAAATCCAAGAAGCTGAAGAAAGTTTTGAAGAACCACGCGATGATGTTCCCTTAATGATTGCCCCACCTGCGGTACAGTTAGCACCCGCACCACTTTCTCAATCCTCAAACGGCTCTTTATCGCAACAAGCCTTTGTCGATATTGTACGCCAGCACGAAGCATGGTTGGCATCGGATGGTCGTGAAGGCAGACGCGCCAATTTATCTGGTGCTGATTTGCGCGCAATCAATTTTGATTCTGCGAATTTGCAACTAGCCAATTTCCGTAATGCTAATTTATCAGGCACAATACTCAGCCACGCACTTCTCACCGAAGCAGATTTTAGTGAGGCGATCTTAGAGAATATCCGTGCTGAGGGCTGTGATTGGTCACGCGTCAATTTATCAGGGGCAAGCCTTACAGGCGCATCATTGAATGGCACAAGTTTCGCCTATGCCACGATGATTGGTACAAATTTTTATCAGGCTTCTGCAAAAGGATCAAATTTCCAATCCGCCAACATGCGCGAAACGATCCTCGCCATGACGGACTGTACGGAAGCCTATATGGAAGGCGTAAGTTTGCGTAATGCTGATTTATCGCAAACCATCTTGGTGCGTGCCATCATGACGCACGCTGATATGCGTGAAGCCAATTTAGTCAACACTGATTTTACCGATGCGATTTTACGTGATGCATCTTTCAAAAATGCGCATTTTGAACAGGTATCCTTCACCAAGGCGGATTTTTCTGTGGCGCAGGATGTCCCGATGGAACATCAGAATCAAGGCTTCCGCCAAGAAATGGAAACATTGGAGCGACAAAAGAAAGAAATCGCCTCTATACAGAATAATCTACAATCCAAAGAAAATGAACTCATCACCTTAAAAATGCGCCTAGAAGAGCAACAAAGCCTACTCAATGCTTTGATGCAAGAGGAGCAAAACTATGCCAAAAGTCTGAGTAAAATCAAAAAACGCTTTTGCATGATCCGTAATGTCTGGCTCGGTGTGATGCTGATTGCTTTCACACTCACGGGTCTCGTCATATCTCAGGTAGGCATGGACGCTCTGGATATTATGGAAATGATGGTGCTGTTTTTAATCCCAACCTTTTTATTCGGAGTGATTCTCTTTAGCGTTGGGCAAATATCGCGTGCGATTAAAAAATGCACCACACACAGCACAAGCCGTGAACGCAAAATCACCTCTTTGCAACAGATAGAAGATAAACTCTCACCAAATGATAAAAAGGATGGTTTACCTAAAATATTATAAGCAAACTATGTTAAAGTTAATCATAGAGCTTAGATTACTCACCGTATAAAACAACAACATAAATGCAGTACAAAATATTATGACACAAAAAGAAGAATTGAAGAAATTTATTTGCGTATTCTGTGGCGCGCAAAATGCCGTTCCACAACAGCACCTGAAGGTAGGGCATGAATTCGGTGCAGAAATGGCGAAACGTCACTGGGGATTAGTCTATGGCGGGGGAGATTGTGGCGTTATGGGCGCGGTTGCCAATGCCGTATTAGAACATAAGGGATGGGTTACAGGGGTATTTCCTGAACATCTACGTCAGATTGAACAAGAGCATAAACATCTTAGCGAAACGCTGATTGTACAGGATATGCATTCACGCAAGCAACTTATGTATAAACGTGCCGATGCCTTTGTGATTTTCCCTGGTGGTTTTGGAACTATGGATGAAACATTTGAGATTCTCACATGGCGGCAGATCGGATTGCATACCAAGCCTATCATTATTTTCAATCATGAGGGTTATTGGGATCATTTGGTTGCTTTGTTTGATAATATCATCTCAACAGGTTTTGCTACAGCACCAACACGCGATATATACGAAGTCATTGATTCCTATGATGCATTATTAGAGCGTATGGAGCATGTAGAACGCGCAGGTGATGCATAATATAGTGCTTTTACGATGATGGGGATGCGCAACACATCAATAAGGTGACAACACTATGGCAAAAATTCCTGAATTTACCCACGAACAATATCAAGATTTTGCCCGCTCTCTCGATGACGGTTCATATTTTCAAAATGCTCGTAAGTGGTACACCATCGTCTATATGTCGATTTTACCAGAGCGTTGCTATTGGATTGTCATGTTTGCGATTGCCTCCACCGCAGCATTCTTATCCATTATCTCGCTAATTTTATTATTGCCACTTGCGCCTGCACAGCCTATTTTATTACCCATGCGTGATGTGCTACGCGATCTTCCTCTGATCACGCCATTGAAGGAAAGCCCTTATCAGCACGTTAATGATGCCTTGCAGCGTTTTTTTATACGTGAATATGTCACACGACGTGAGCATTATAGTTTTGAAACCATCAATTCAAATTTTCGCTTCGTCCGCAACTATTCCAATGCGCCGGTGATGAGCAGCTATCGTCGTGAGATTAATCCTATGTCTCCCAAAAGCCCCATCAATCGCTATGAACGAAAAATCCAGAGAAAAATTACCATCGATACCATCAACATTCAACGTATTGATGGAAAAGATGAAACATGGGAAGAAGATGGACGCTATGTAGCAACCGTTTTTTTTCGCGCAAATGAGGTTAGTCTAGCAGAAAATAAGAAATCACGGTGGAAAGCTGAAATTACGTTTGACTATATTCAACTAAAGATGATACAACCGAAAGACTTAGAACATGGAAAAGCTAAAGTAATTCCAATGAAGTTTACAGTAACTGATTATAATATTATAGAAGATATTGTTACTCCTTGATCATTGGGAGGAGAATATAGAGTGAGTAAAATGATGGGCGTTGTTAAAAAGACCTTCCTTATGATCTGCGCTATGGTGATGGGCATCATGCAGACCTTACCTGCTGTGGCATTATTATTACCTGAGCCATTGGCAACGGATTCTCGTATCAAAACGATACTTTATTCCCCTAATGAAGTGTATAAATTCACAGGGCATTATGGCTATCAATCGGTGATCGAGTTTGGTGCGGATGAGCAAATTATGACCGTATCGATTGGCGATTCCATTGCGTGGCAGTTAAAGCCTGCTGGTTCACGCCTCTTTATTAAACCCATCGAACAAGATGCGTTGACAAATATGACCGTGATTACGAATCATCACACCTATCATTTTGAAATTCATGCACAAGAAACGGCATCGATTGATGATGCAGAAATGATTTTTGTGTTACGGTTCATCTATTCCGCGCAAGTGGAACAGGAAATGATGACCAATTTACGCGGACAAGACCCCGTTCCAGATATTATGGATGAGGAAGTGCGCAAAAAATTGAATTTCAACTATTCTATTGTGGGGCCTGATAGCATCGCTCCGATACGAATTTTTGATGATGGCGAATTTACCTATTTTGAATTCAAAGATAAAAATGCTGATTTACCCGCCTTTTATTTAGTAGATCCGCTGCTGAATGAATCGATGTTGAATTTCCGTACCGTAGATGATTATATTGTCGTTGAGCGCGTAGGACCGCGATTTACGCTACGTAGCGGTGCGTATGTGTTGTGCGTCTATAATGAAACAATGCCTATGGACAAGATCCCGCAACCTGAAGATGAAAGCATCTGGAGCAAGATTTTTTAATCCATGAGAAAAAAGGTACGAAAAGTGACAGATATAGTTCATTATTTTGATTTATCTGAAGATGTAATGTTGGAAGGTGATATTGCTCTTGATTGTGAGGCGATGGGCTTAAATCAGCTACGTGATCGATTATGCGTCGTGCAGATCTCCGATGGCAATGGACATGCCCATTTGGTGCATTTCCCTGAGCCACATTATGAAGCACCGCGCCTCAAAGCTCTCTTATCCGATGCATCGCGCACAAAGATCATCCATTTTGCACGTTTTGATGTGGCATTAATTCAACATTATTTGGGTGTGCGCATGGAATCTATCTATTGCACCCGCACCGCATCACGCCTGATTCGTACCTATACAGATAAGCATGGGTTGAAAGAATTATGCAAGGAACTGCTTAATATCGATATTTCAAAACATCAGCAATCATCCTATTGGGGAACAGCATCCTTGAGTGATGAGCAGATTGCCTATGCCGCGAGTGATGTCTATTATCTGCATCAATTACGTGACATTTTAGAGGAACGCTTGCAGAAAGAAGGGCGCGCCGAATTAGCGCACGCCGTCATGGCAGCTATCCCTGCTCGGGCATGGCTTGACCTTGCGGGATGGGCTGAAATAGATATTTTTTCACATTCATGAATCCTAACATGCAAAAAAAAGCCGTGATCTTATTAAGTGGTGGGCTAGATTCCGCCACGGTTCTTGCCCTCGCAAAAAAGGAAGGCTACCATTGTTACGCGCTTAGTTTTTCGTATGGGCAACGGCATCACCATGAATTGGAAGCGGCAAAGCGCGTGGCACAAAGCATTGGCGTTGAACAACATAAAATTGCCCATATTGATTTGCGCTTATTTGGTGGATCAGCACTCACTGATATAATGGATGTTCCCAAAGCATCGTGCGTTGAAGACATTGGTTCAGAGATTCCTATCACCTATGTTCCCGCACGTAACACTATTTTTCTTTCTTTTGCCCTAGCATGGGCAGAAGTGCTACGCGCCTATGATATATTTATTGGTGTCAATATCTTGGATTATAGCGGATACCCTGATTGCCGACCTGATTTTATTGCAGCCTATGAAACCATGGCTAATTATGCCACAGCCTATGGCGTGGAAGCACAACAACCTATCCATATACGCACACCTCTAATCGACAAAACAAAAGCAGAAATTATCCGCCTTGGGCGATCATTAGGGGTGGATTATGATATGACCCTCTCCTGCTATGATCCTCTCCCCGATGGCACGCCATGCGGTGTGTGTCATGCATGTCTGTTACGCGCCAAGGGCTTCTCGGAAGCGTAGAACCTATGCCACCACAGCCGACTTGCGCGAATCCAACATCTGAGACACAGCATCATCTTCAACGAGATTAGCACCCACAAGTGCCAATCCATCACGCACCCCTTCGTCGCTTCCATCATCATGATAGCCCATAGCAGATGATGTGGACGCACCAGCTCCAGCATCGTCATCTTGACGCATCGCGTGCATCCGCTCATTGATAAGCGCGATGTTCAAACTTTTGAGTAAATCACGCACCTCTTGACGCGCTGCCACGTGAGAAATGGATACTTTAATGTTCGATGTCGCATCCATCACATCAAGAACGGTGAGACCTTGCAAAAATAATTCACGGAAAATCACGCGCTCACTGAACCCTGCTGCCACGCGAAAACCAATACGACGAGAAAGCTCTAAAGTAACTTTAGACATAAAGCGTTTATTCTTTGCATCGATATTGCTAAGACGGTTACGCATCACAATCCAATCGATTGAACCACTATCGCGCTTCGCACGTTGCATCTTTTGTTCCCAAACAATTTCGCTGTAAATACTTGGTTTGATAATTTCCAGCGTGCGCCCATCCACGGAAGCCAACACATCCAAATCCACAAAACTATCATTGATCGGCGTGATAATCGTATCCGCAAAGGAATGTGCCAAGCGTGAAAGATACGTATCATTCCCCGGTGTATCAATCACCACAAAATCACAACTTCCATACACGGCAGAGAGAGCTTGCGCAAAGCGATCACGCTCATCTAGCTTGGCTTCTTCTTGCGAATCAAACGGGCTACGATTCACCACAGCATGACGCGGCATAGGCATAGACACGCCCTCTTTCGCAATGGTTTGACGACGATTCTCTACATAGCGCGTCAAAGAACGCTGGCGTGAATCCAAATCAATACAGCCAACAGAAAAACCCAAACGCAACAATGCGACAATCAGATGCATGGTGGTTGTGGTCTTGCCACATCCGCCTTTTTCATTTCCTACAATAATGATGTGCGCAGGTTTGAATCCTGTTTCCATTGGTGCCAAAGTTGGTCGTTCCATGATAATCTGCTCCTTGCTAGTTCCTTCTATAGACTACAAGATTCTATACAAAAGTAAAGCAATCATTACAGTTTTTTGCATTTTTCGTGCAAAAACCTAGCAATTAGCCATACATCAGAATCAACAACACTGTCCCCATGATAATACGATAATAGGCGAATATCCCAAAGCCATGGTTTGCGAGAAAGTTCAGCAACCACCGTACCGATAGCAATGCAGAGAAAAATGCGGAAAGAAACCCCACGCCAATGGTGAGCGCATCATCCACATTCAAATGATCGATGTTTTTGATAACATCAAGCATTGCAGCCGCTGCCATAGTCGGGATAGCAAGCAAAAAAGAAAACTCAGCCGCTGTTTTGCGATCAATCTTCATCATCACCGAACCCATCATGGTTGCACCGGAGCGTGATGTTCCGGGAATCATCGCAAGTGCCTGACACAAGCCAATCATCACGGCTTTTTTCACAGGAATATCATCGGCACGATGAATATGTGCCTGAGGTTTGATGCGTTCAATCAGCAAAATCAGTACCCCTCCTACAATCAGCATCACGCAAACCACCATAGGGGAAAAAAGAACCTGCTTAATATCATCATGCCAAATAAAGCCAAGAATTGCCGCAGGGGTGAATGCTGCCAAAATCAGCCCAACAAAGCGACGTGTCGAGCTGCTACGGTGAAAATTGCATACGACATCCGTCACACGTTCACGAAAAACCATGCAGATGGCTAAAATCGCGCCTAGTTGAATAATGACCTCAAAGACTGCTCCTTTAGGCTTATCAAAGCCCAAAATATCAATCATCAAAATCAAATGCCCTGTTGAAGATATAGGCAAAAATTCCGTTACACCCTCAATCATACCAAGGAGGATGGCAGTTAAATAATGCAAAAACATCTAGCTATGCTCCTATCACGCTATATGTCTGCATACATATGCGTCTCTTCTTTTGCTCCGGGGTGTGTGACTGCCCCGCCACATGCGGATTGCACCGTTTGCGCATATTTCCATAATGCCCCCGCATTATAATCTGTACCACGAGGCTTCCATTCTGCACGACGCTTCTGTAATTCCTCATCGGATACCAAAAGCTCCAACGTCCCTTTCTCCGCATCAATGCGGATAATGTCACCATCGCGCACCAACGCGATTGCCCCTCCCACGGCTGCTTCGGGTCCAACATGCCCAATACACATACCCCGAGTCGCGCCAGAAAAACGCCCATCGGTAATCAGTGCCACTTTATCACCCGTGCCTTGCCCATAGAGTGCTGCAGTCGTGGCTAACATCTCACGCATACCCGGCCCACCCCGTGGACCTTCATAACGGATCACAAGGACTTCACCCTCTTTATACTCACGCTTTTCTACCGCAGCGAAGGCAGATTCTTCATTATCAAACACGCGTGCAGGACCTTCAAATGTCAGGTTGTTCATGCCTGCCACTTTCACAATCGCGCCTTCTTCTGCTAAATTACCGCGCAACGTCACCACGCCACCCGTTGGGCTAAGCGGGGTATGATAACGGCGAACCACCACTTGATCATCATTGAACCGAATATCTTCCAGATTTTCGGCAATGGTTTTGCCTGTTACTGTTAAGCAATCACCATGGATAAAGCCCCCTTCATAGAGTGTTTTGAGTGCCACTTGCACCCCACCCGCTTCATGCATATCTTTTGCAACATACTGTCCGCCCGGTTTGAGATCGGCAATATACGGCGTGCGACGGAACACTTCCCCCACTGCATGAATATCAAAATCAATCCCCGCTTCATGCGCCATCGCAGGAAGATGCAAGGCAGCATTAGTTGATCCACCTGTGGCTGCTACAATCGCAGCAGCATTTTCTAAGGATTTACGCGTCACAATATCACGCGGACGTATCTTGTGCTTCAATAATTCCATAATGGCACGTCCTGCATCAAAGCACAATGCATCGCGTGATTCATAGGGAGCAGGTGCGCTTGCGGAATTAGGCAAGGCAAGTCCAATCGCTTCTGAGACGCACGCCATAGTATTGGCGGTAAATTGTCCGCCGCACGATCCACCCGATGGGCAAGCAACGCGCTCTAAGCTATCGAGTTCTTCATCATCCATTGTTCCCGCAGAATGTTTGCCAACAGCTTCAAAGACATCTTGCACCGTCACTATTTTGCCGCGATGCGAACCCGGTAAAATCGAACCGCCATAGATAAAGACGCTTGGAACATTGAGGCGAATCATTGCCATCATTAAACCAGGTAAGGACTTATCGCATCCAGCTAAACCGACTAAGGCATCATAGCAATGCCCGCGCATAGTAAGTTCTACGGAATCAGCAATCACCTCACGCGATACCAACGAAGATTTCATCCCCGCATGACCCATCGCAATGCCATCAGTCACGGTGATGGTGGTAAACTCACGCGGTGTTCCGCCATAGGCTGCAACACCTTTTTTCACGGCTTGCGCTTGACGACCAAGGGTGATGTTGCAGGGCGCAGCTTCATTCCATGTGGTTGCCACCCCAATAAAAGGCTGATCAATCACTTCACGCGACATGCCCATGGAGTAAAAATAAGAACGATGCGGTGCGCGATCTGCGCCCTCAGTAACATGACGACTCACCAAACGGGATGCGCCAAAAGATTTTTGCTTATTATCAGATGCTGTCATAATGACAGCACCTTAAAATGATTTACGCTTCTTGTCAACCAAAGATAAACTCTGTTTCTACTTTAGTCGCGCATTAAATAATGCTATGCACCACGTTCTTGCGTGCTTTTGCTAGCCACAGACGGAGTAGTTGGAGCAACGACCTCGGATTGACTTCTATCGCCAGAAGATTGTTCTTTTTGATTTTTCTCCCACGCTTCCTTCGCGTTATCTATCTGCTCACCAGCAGCTTTTGTAGCACTACCAATGGCATCGCCCGCCGCTTTAGTTGCATCACCAGCGAATTTAGCCGCAGCGGGCGCACCATCTTTTTTGAACCAATTAAATGTTTCCACCATTTTTGGCCATGCTTTGTTTTTTAGAAAATCCACGCCCATGTTAAAACCTGCACTGACAAGATCCCATGACGCTTGCAGAAAGTTTTTTATTTCACCACCATCTTTTTTATCATAATTACTATTTGACATGATTACACTCTTTATTTGATTCTTGTGTCTTTACTATCTTTAGTATACGTGTCTAATGTTACAATTTCAAGAAGATGTGCCATTTTTTTATCGCATACATCACATAATCATCATTAACGCATCCGCACATAACTTCCGGGTGCTGCTTCGATGGGCTGATATGAACCATGCAGCGGGCTTGGCACGGCTTTTGTTGCTGCACCCACATGCGGGTGTTGCCATTCATGCCAATGCCCCCACCATGATCCTGCATGTTCTGTGGCATCTGATAACCATTGCTCTGGCTTCATCGTGCGATCAAGTGGATGCGTCCAATAGCTATATTTATTCTTTGTGGGCGGATTAATCACCCCCGCAATATGCCCTGATCCTGCCAAGACAAAACGCATATCCCCACCATAATGACGGGTTGCCGCAAAGGTAGATTGCCACGGCGCGATATGATCTTCGCGTGTTGATAAAAAGAAGCTCGGTGTGCGTATGCTGCTCAAATCAATCGCCACCCCATGTATTTCAAGGCTTCTGGGTTGTACCAAGCGATTATGCAGATAGAAATTACGCAAGCAATAGCTGTGCATCGTTTGCGCCATGCGTGTTGGATCAGAATTCCAATAGAGCAAATCAAACGGAAATGGCTCTTTACCCAACAGATAATTATTCACCACAAACGACCAAATCATATTATTAGATCGCAACAAACTGAAGGTTGCTGCCATATCCGCCCCCTCCAAATAGCCCGTGCGATCCATTTTCGCTTCAATGCCTTGTATCTGTTCTTCGTCAATAAAAACTCCCAGTTCGCCCGGATCAGAAAAATCAAGCATCGTGGTGAGGTAGGTTGCTGAGGCTACCTGATCCTGTTCGCCTTTGGCATGAAGATAAGCAAGCGTTGTTGCAAGCAACGTCCCGCCCAAGCAATAACCCACGCACGCCACTTTCTCAGAAGCGGTTACTTCGCGTGCCACCTGCATCGCTTGCATCACCCCAAGCGTAACATAATCAGCAAAAGGCACATCACGATGCTGCGCCTCAGGATTCACCCACGAGACCACAAAAACTTGATAACCCTCATCCAACATCCAGCGCACCAAAGAATTTTTTTCTTGCATATCAAAGATGTAGAACTTATTGATCCATGCAGGAATCAACACAATAGGCGTAGGGCGCACATGTTCTGTGCGTGGTGTATAATGCAGAATTTGCATCAAATGATTCTGAAAAATCACATGACCTTGCGTTGCTGCAATGTTTTTTCCGATGGTAAAAGCATTATTATCCGTTGTACTGATTGCTAAACGCCCTTTACCGCGTTCAAAATCCTCACGTAGATTGATAAGTCCCTTGAGGATTGTTTCCCCATTGCTCTCTAGGGATGCTTTCAATACTTCGGGGTTCGTGATCATGAAATTGCTTGGCGCGATTGCATCAACCCATTGCTTGGTATAGAAATTAACTTTGTCATTCGTATGAGCATCATCCGCATCATGCCCCAATTTATGCAAAGTATCATTCATCCATGAGGAAGTCATCAGATATTGCTTTTTGATGTAATCAAAAAATATGTTATTATTCCATGATTCATCAGCAAAACGCTTATCATCAACCGTGGGCGTAGCCACCACAGACGATGATACGCCACCGTTCAAAAACTGCTCCATCGTATTTTGCCACAAATTGGCAGAATCATTCATCCAGACATAAGTAAGTTGCATGAGTCGCTGCGGATCTTGCATAACCTTTGTTGCCCATTGTCCATATTCTTGCGCCATGTTCAACAGATTGCGATCCGCGTGGCGTAGCCCACCAAGACCATCTTCTTGCGCGATAATACGCAATATATCCTGCCATACTTTCACTGATTCACTCATATTATGAGCAAATAATAAAGGATTAAACTGCGTGGTTGAAGCGTGACTATCGTTCATTTGAGGTTCCATAGATGGTGTGAGTACGGATGTGTGTGCCATTGATGATCCTATTATCTATCAGAAGTTGCCTACTATAGGCGAAGATCATCACTGGTAGCAAGAAGAAATATATCAGCCTATGTCAAGTTTTTCTTGCATCCATGACGTAAACATGAAAAAAAGAACAGAACTATAGCACGTTTCGATAGGTTGGTTCTTTTACAAGAACGCACTTATCGAAAATTGGTGCTATAGATCATATATCTATAGCGCGACCTAGCGATAAGTTCTGTTATAAAAACATAACAAACCTATCGCTACGCGCCATAGCAATTTCATAGGTTCACAGGTGCATTATTATCAACAAATAGGGTTCGTAGCGGATAAAACTCCTGATGCACAAATGGTGCGTGAACTATTATTACAGCATTACCCTGAATGGGTCGATATGAACCTTGCTAGCGTACATGTCGATGTCATTATCGTGCTGGGCGGGGATGGCTTTATGCTGCAAACCATGCACCGCTTCATTGATCGCAAAACGCCACTTTATGGCATGAATTGCGGTACGGTAGGTTTTTTGCTGAATCAATTTCATTTGGAACATATCCCTGATCGGCTTGTGGCAGCGCGTTCTGTGAAATTATTTCCCCTCTCCATGTATGCACGCTGTATGAATGGACGTGAGGTGGAAGCACTCGCCATTAATGAAGTCTCATTGTTTCGTGAAAGCCGTCAAGCTGCAAAATTACGCATTACCGTTGATCACGTACCCCGCATTAAAGAATTGGTGGGGGATGGCATCCTCATTGCTACACCTGCGGGTAGTACCGCCTATAATTTTTCTGCAGGCGGGCCGATCATCCCTCTTTCTGCCAATGTCCTTGCACTTACACCCATCGCACCCTTTCGTCCACGGCGTTGGCGTGGTGCATTATTGGAACATACATCCAGTATTTTGTTGGATGTCTTGCACCCTGAAAAACGCCCAGTCAGTGCGGTAGCAGACTTTACCGAAGTGCGCAATGTCAGTGCGGTATTTGTCACAGAACAACGCAAAATATCGTTCACGTTACTGTTTGACCCTGAGCATAATCTTGATGAACGCATCCGCATGGAACAATTCACGGACTAGGCAAGTTAGGGCGTGTGAACTATTGTCCGCACCCGTCAGGTTGGGTAGCCAATGCTCACATTGCAGATATGATTCTTTTTTTATCCCTTCCAGAGCGCGCCAATCCACTTCACATTGCGCGCCATATAAGAAGGGTACGCACATGCAAAACATTGAACATCCACTCTATAAAAAAGCATTTGTTCAGTATTTGCGTAAAGGGACACCGATTGAACGCACCATGCAGGAGCTGCTGACCAAAGCAAACCATCCCACCACACATTACATCTGGCGAACACAAGGAGATGACAAAGTTCGATCTTCCCATGCCGCCAATAACGGTAAAATCTTCTCGTGGGACAATCCACCCGATACAGGCAATCCGAGTGATGATTTTGGATGCAGGTGTTGGGCTGAGCCTTATTATGGTTTTATTCCGTATGACCCGCCGATTGAACCTGTATATCCTGAATTGATTTTCCTGCCATTGCTACGTTTTGGTGGCATTATTCGAACGCTGTTGCGTCGTATCATTGATGTGGATGCCGATACATTAACGGAAGCACAGGCAGAAAACCTGAAACGATTTGATAAAAAATTACCAAAAGATGCAGGTGAAATAAGAATATTCAAAGATGTACATGGACAGCGTATTTTTCAAGCGGATGTGCCAGCAAAAAATATCCAGGTTCATTTGCCCGTTATGAAAAGATAGTGGATGCACAAGGAAATACAGTATCATATACTAAAACAACCTATGCGCCTGATGGCAGTATTGTGCATATTAAAATCAAATAGGAAATATTGAGATGAAAACACGAAGCCAAGCTCTTAATGATTTGCTGGAATATAACCAGCCGATAGACTGGATTACTACGGCACTTAAAAAATTTCCGTGGGATAGTGATACAATCTATGCGGTTCTGACTCGCACCCATATAATCACTGTATTGCAGCGTTATTTAGACGCAACATTATGTGAACATCGGGTGGAAACATGGGCAAATGCAGTGGAAGGGCGGGACGACATTGCATGGGAACAAGGGTATGAGGAGCTATTACAAGAAACCATCCATCAACTCGCCAACCCATTGCTTACTTTATCATTAACTCAAAATGCCGCCAAAAAGATAATGAATGTTTTGATGTCAGATGCTCGTATGTAATGCCAAGCTCTGCAGTGATGGTGCGTATGCTGAACGCGCACATATAGCACGCTTCAGTAGGTTTATTCTTTTTTAAGAGCAACCCTACTGAAGCGTGCTATAGCTCATTAGCGCACAATCAACACCCCCTAGCTCGGTGTAATCATATCCTCTGGCTTCACCCATGCATCAAACTGCTCTGCCGTGAGCAAGCCTAACTCAAGTGCCGCTGCCTTCAAGGTTGTGTTCTTCTTATGCGCATGTTTGGCAATTTTTGCAGCATTATCATATCCTATATGCGGATTAAGTGCAGTGACCAACATTAATGATTCATCGCGCAATGCCTCGATGCGCGCCACATTCGCAACAATCCCCACGGCACAATGCTCGGTGAAGCTACGCGCTCCATCGGCAAGCAAGCGAACTGATTGCAAAAAATTATGAATAATCATCGGCTTAAAGACGTTCAACTCAAAATGCCCATTGCTTGCACCAATCGTCACGGCAACATGATTGCCCATCACTTGCGCAGCAATCATCGTCAACGCTTCACATTGGGTAGGGTTGACTTTTCCCGGCATAATGGATGACCCCGGCTCATTTTCGGGGAGTTGCAATTCTCCTAAACCACAACGCGGCCCTGATGCTAGGAAACGAATATCATTCGCTATTTTCATAAAAGCTGCTGCAAGCGTATTCAAGATGCCATGCACATCCACCAATGGCTCATGCCCTGCAAGTGCTGCAAATTTATTCGGTGCTGTCACAAATGGCAGCCCTGTAAACTTGGCAACTTCTTCTGCAAAGCGTTCTGCAAAACCAATTTTGCAGTTAATGCCCGTGCCAACCGCCGTGCCACCTTGCGCAAGTTCATAAATACCTTTCAGTGCCTTAGGATCGTCAAGCAGATGCAACACATAATCTAATTGCGCGACATAACCCGAAAATTCCTGCCCCAAAGTAAGTGGGGTAGCATCTTGCGTATGGGTACGCCCGATTTTGATGATGGGGGCAAATTCTTGTGCTTTAGCATCCAACGCATCACGCAAGCCACGTAATGCTGGCACAAGATGATGATGAATCTCAGACGCTGCCGCAATATGCATCGCAGTTGGGAAGGTATCATTCGATGATTGCCCCATATTGACGTGATCATTCGGATGCACGGGCTTCTTAGAACCCATTTCACCGCCCAACATCTCAATGGCACGATTAGAAATCACCTCATTGACATTCATATTCGTTTGCGTACCCGATCCCGTTTGCCAAATACGTAGCGGGAAGTGATCATCAAGTTTATGCTCTAATACCTCTGTAGCAGCAACCACAATCGCATCGCCAAGTTTTGCATCTAATGCCCCAAGAGCCACATTGGCAATGGCAGCACTACGCTTTAATATCCCGAGCGCACGGATCATGGCTTTGGGCATAATTTCCGTGCTAATATCGAAATTAATCAGCGAACGCGCCGTTTGTGCGCCATAATAGCGATCATTCGGCACATTAATAGCACCAAAACTATCCGTTTCACTTCTTATTCCTATTGACATTTGCTAACTCCATCGTGATGATATGCGTTTGCCCTTTATCAGGGATTAATCTAATTATAGTACGATGCATCAATGACCACCCAAAAATCCAGTATTATTTTATCCGATGAAGTAAAACGCGCATCAAAAAATCGCATACACGGCATAGTGTTGTTTTTATTCGCGGGTTTGCTTTCCACTTTTATCAATGGTGAGATGCGTTATCTTGGGCAGACTCATGGCTATCACCCTTTTCAATTAGTGTTCCTCTATAGCATTCTTGGTGCTGTATGTTACCTACCTTCGGTGATGCGTCATCCACAGCTTGTGCAACCACAACGCATCAAACTTTTGGCTCTACGTTCTTTTTTAGAAGTGGTGGCATTCACGGCGGTATTTTTTGCAGTTACACTTCTGCCTTTTGCGATGTTCACGACTCTGACGTTTACCTCCCCCTTGATTGGTGCAGTGATGGCGGTCTATTGGCTCGGTGAACGCATGACAAAGCCAAAAATCATAGGGTTGATCATGGGTTTTATCGGCATTATCATTGTTTCTAATCCATCATCTGAAGGGATGAATTGGGCAATTTTCTTGCCCTTATTTGCGGCTATATGTTTTTCTGGTTGCGGCGTATTGATTCGCAAATTAGCAGCAACAGAACATTCATCCTGTATTGCCGTATGCACATTGCTGGGCATGGCGATTCTATCCTTACCCTTAGCTCTGACGCATTGGCAAAGCATCACATGGGAACATGCGCCCTATATTGCATTGCTTGCGGTGATGGTGGGTGTGGTACAATTTTGTGTGGGTCACGCGTTGGGGAAAATTGAACTAACGCTTGCGCAACCGCTGATTTTTCTCAATCTTATCACTTCCTCGCTTTTGGGTTGGCTGATCTTTGATGAAACAGTGACTTCCAATATCTGGTTGGGTGCATTCTGCATCATTGCGGGCATTATTTATTCTTTGCGGCGCAAAATATCCTAAGTTTAGTTGCCTCACACCATAAAATCATACACAACTAGAGAGTCGTTTGTAAATCATTATATTTTTTGGTGTATGTTCACTAGGTTCATACCTATTTCATCTGGATAATCTCATTATGGTATCTCCTTCTCCATCCTCAGCTTGGAAGCGATTTGTTGCCTTAGAAATTTCAGGCAGCATTGTTCTTATT
Organism: Alphaproteobacteria bacterium; assembly: GCA_004292675.1. GTDB lineage: Bacteria > Pseudomonadota > Alphaproteobacteria > Rickettsiales > UBA998 > RDZH01. The sequence continues at coordinate 23,466 of RDXO01000022.1, forward strand.
GCAGCTACCATTATTGCTATGATCTGCGCCAATAGTAGCCTTGCACCGCATTATTATCATATGTTGCATATGAAGATTGGGGTGCATGTCAATGATCTTTTTGTCATCAATTATTCTGTGGAACATTGGATCAATGATGGCTTGATGGTGCTTTTTTTCTTTGTGGTGGGCATGGAGATCAAACGCGAGTTGAAAGAAGGTGAATTATGCACGCGACAAAAAGCTATTCTGCCCTTTCTTGCTGCGGTGGGTGGGGTTGTTTCACCTGCTCTTATTTTTAGCGCACTCAACTGGGGGGACGAAACCACCATGCGTGGCTGGGCAATTCCTTCTGCCACGGATATTGCCTTTGCGGTGGGTGCTTTATCGATGTTTGGCAAGCGTGTTCCTAGCTCGCTTAAAGTATTTCTGCTTGCTGTTGCCGTCATTGATGATTTAATGGCAGTACTCATTATTGCGGTTTTTTATACCAGCCATCTTTCATTCACCGCATTAGCTATTGCATGGGTCTGTATTGGTGCATTGTATGTATGCAACCAAAAAGGAATCGCACGCGTTACACCCTATGCCATTCTTGGCTTCATCATGTGGCTTGCGGTGTTGCAATCAGGGATTCACGCAACCATTGCGGGGGTAATTCTTGGTTTTATGATCCCACTCAAAGCACAAAATAGCGCGGGCGTACCTATGCTTGATGCATGTCGCCATGCCCTACATGAATGGGTGACGTTCCTCATTATGCCTATTTTTGCCCTTGCCAATGCAGGCGTGCAACTCGATGGCTTAACATTCAATCATCTGCTGCATCCTGTGCCTTTGGGGATTGGTCTTGGGCTATTTTTCGGGAAACAATTTGGGATTTTTATTGTCTCTTATAGCGTCATCAAACTCAAGATCGCGGATTTCCCTTCAGGCGCAACATGGGCGCAATTTTACGGCATCTGCATCATGTGTGGGATAGGTTTCACCATGAGTTTATTTGTTGGAAATCTTGCCTATCAGGATGCGGAACTACTGACCTACACCAAACTTGGCGTATTGCTTGGTTCTATTTCTTCCGTCTGTGTTGGAAGTATTGTGTTAAACAGGGTGCTGAACCGATAATCGCTTATACCTCATTTGGTTCAATCTTCCTTCACTTGCTATAAAGATGATCCCCTATTATAATGACGATGGGAACGATAGGTAGCTTACATACGTGATTCATTTCAAACGCTCCATTAAGTATAAATTGATCCGCATGATCATGATTGTCACATGCCTTGCAGTGATACTCACGACTGTTGCTTTGTCCATTATTGGCATCAAGGATATGCGTTCTAGCGTCATTCAAGAGATACAACATGCAGCACATACCATCGGAGAACAGAGCAAGCACCATATGCGCTTTGGCTATCAGCCACAAGTGATGCAAAAATTGGAAATGCTGCGCCTTATTCCTTCCGTACAACGCGCCTGCCTTTATAATGCTCAGGGGCATATTTATGCCATTTATCCAACACCTATGGGAGGAACATTCGATGATTTTTCTGATTTCTTAGGAAGTGATGAAGGTTTTCGTCGTGCTGCACAATGTCCTCTGATCAATGGCAACGTCACCACCCTTACGGATAATAATATTGAAACGCACCAATTTATCACGATCAAAGATAAAAAAGTTGGCAGCATCTATATTCGTGCTGATATTAAGCGTGTTGATAAATACATCACCCAACAATTCATTACAACCTTGGTGATCTTAATTTTAGTCGGAGGCTTCGCCTTCGCACTTGCGCGCAACATCCAACACACAGTGAGTTATCCCGTTTTGGAATTAGCACGCGCTACATCCCGCGTTTCGATGTTTCATGATTATTCGCATTCCGTATTGGCAGGTCTCACTACCCCGCAATTAGTGGATCATTATTCTGAAGAAATAGCAAGCCTTATCGTAGCGTTCAATAAAATGCTCCATGATCTAATGCAGCGTGAACAGATGGTACAACAGCAACGTAGTGCCTTAGAAGATGCCAAAAATGCCGCAGAACATGCTAATTATGCGAAAAGTCAAATTATGGCGAGCATCAGCCATGAGCTACTCACTCCCCTCAATCATATTATTGGTTTTTCTACTTTTATGAAAGAGCAATTAATGGGAGATATGCCCGAACAATACCGTGCCTATAGCGAAGATATGTACCGTTCCGCAATCGAACTTTTGGAAATCATTAATTCTATTCTGGATTATACTCGCGCACATACAGGGGAGTTGACTCTCACCTTAACGCCGTTTGATGTGCAACGCACATTAGAACAAATCATCCACTTATTTTCCAAACAAATTGAAGAACTTCATGTGGATATAACCATAGAATGTGCGTATAATATGCCACTTTTGATTGCTGATCGCATACGCTTTATTCAGATCATACGCTGCATCATTTCTAATGCGATCAAATTTTCACAACCGCCCCCTGCATCGGCGATGGTGCGCATTAAGGTCAGCCATAAAGCAGGATCGCACCACCCCGAACAATTCCATATTTATATTTCTGATGCAGGCATTGGCATGACTCCAGAAGAAATTGAATGTGCGTTTCAAAGTTTTAGGCAAATTGATGGTGATTTGAATCGTAGATTTAACGGTATTGGTCTAGGAATCCCCCTAGCAAAAGAACTTGTTGATCTGCATAAGGGTTCAATGATCATCGAAAGCACCCCCAATGAAGGAACGCGTGTTCATATTATCTTACCGCAAGGAGGAACTGACGCATAATATCGTGTATTTTTTACCATAATTTTACATGTTTATAGTACCAATAATAGTTAGAGCATGGTTGCTTAAGGAGTGATATCATGAAACCATCCTATATTGAACTAACCCTATCCATTGAGCGTTTACACCGTCGCTTTTTAGATGTGGTGAAGTCTGAGTTAGATCGATTACATATTGAAGATATTAACAACGTCCAAACGCTTATTTTATACAATATCGGCACGGAACAGATCACGATTGGCGAACTAACCAATCGCGGATATTACCTCGGTTCTAATGTTTCTTATAATGTTAAAAAATTGGTCGATAATGACTATCTTGTGCAGGAACGTGCATCGCATGATAAGCGTTCGGTGAAAATCAAACTTTCCGCAAAAGGTTTGGATCTCTGCGCCAAGATTGATGGATTCTATCATCGTCATAGGGAACAGCTCGGTCAATCCTCTTTGAATGAATCCAAACAGAAAGATTTACTTGCGAACCTTGAACATCTTGAACAATTTTGGACGCAGCAGCTTCCTCGAATTTAGTCGTATCGTTTAGACTATACAAAACCGCATATTTGGTATAAAAATCATTCTTGAATAATTATAGCGCGTTGATGGATTATCTGGACAAAAGATGTCCTCATAATACATCAAGGTCGCGCTATAAATAATTAAAATTATAAGGAATGACGATGCCAAAAGCAATGATTATCGGTGCAGGATTAGCAGGAAGTGAAGCGGCGTGGCAATGCGCCCAAGCAGGTGTTGATGTTGCATTGTACGAAATGCGCCCTATCCGTTCTACACACGCCCACCACACGGATGGATGCGCTGAACTGGTATGCTCCAATTCGTTTCGTTCTGATGATGCGTTCAATAATGCCGTTGGATTATTACATGAGGAAATGCGTCGTGCCTCTTCTCTGATTATGCGCTGCGCTGATGAGCATAAAGTCCCCGCTGGTGGCGCATTAGCGGTGGATCGCAATGGTTTTTCGGATGCTGTCACCCACGCCCTACACAACCACCCACGCATCACCTTCCACCGCGAAGAAATAACAGCACTGCCCCTTGATGCCGATTGCCCCATTATTATTGCCTCTGGTCCTCTCACCTCAGATGCCCTTGCACACGCACTGATTGAACATACGGGTGAAGAATATCTTGCCTTTTTTGATGCGATTGCGCCGATTGTTTCACGTGAAACGATCAATATGGATGTTGCATGGTTTCAATCGCGCTACGATAAAGGCGATGGTGCGGATTATATTAATTGCGCCATGAATGAAGAACAATATAAAGCGTTTATACAAGCCTTGTTGGATGGCGATAAAACCAAGTTCAAGGAATGGGAGCAAAACACACCCTATTTTGAAGGATGCTTGCCCATTGAAGTGATGGCAGAACGTGGCGTAGAAACATTACGTTTTGGTCCGATGAAACCTGTTGGACTCACCAACCCACACACACCCAATGAACGCCCCTATGCCGTGGTGCAGTTGCGTCAGGATAATAAACTTGGCACATTATACAATATGGTAGGCTTCCAAACCAAACTCACATGGGGCGAACAAAAGCGAATTTTTCGTATGATTCCCGCCCTAGAAGAAGCAGATTTTGTCCGTTTGGGGGGTATTCATCGCAATACATTTTTGAACTCACCACGCTTGCTCACCCATGATATGCGCTTGCGCTCTGCCCCGCATATTCGCTTTGCTGGGCAGATTACGGGAGTCGAGGGCTATGTTGAAAGTGCTGCCACAGGCTTAGTGGTTGGGCGTTTGGTTGCCGATGAACTATGCGGATCAGGCACGATGCTTCCCCCACCGAACGATACAGCATTAGGCGCGTTGGTGCATCATATCACTGGCGGGGCGGAATCCAGCACCTTTCAACCCATGAACATTAATTTTGGACTCTTCCCCCCCATGGAAGAACGCAAAATCCCCAAAAAAGAACGCCCCCGCAAACGCGCCGAACGTGCGCTTGCATCTTTGCATGATTGGTTGCACCCGATGTAGCACTGACTTTTTAATTCGATTCCGTCGAACAAAAAATATGCACCACATAGCTTTGCGCCATGGTTTCAATACGGCGTGGTGAGAGAAGGTATCCCGATTCTTCCTGATTATAGTGAACACTATACTCATCCAAAAAACGACGTAATTCTTCTGAAGTTACCGCAAGATCGCTTTCTGCGATAAGCTCTCTTTGTGATGAAAAACGATTCATCCGCATCACCTTACTTTTTGCGGTTACCACCCCCACCACATTACCAGCTAAATCTAACAAAGGTCCACCGCTATTGCCATGACGCGCCGCATCATTAAATTGCAACCACGTATCTTCCCCAAAAGGTCCTTCCAATGCTTTAATGGTCGATGTGGCGACAACATACGGGCTATCGACGGAACGCGCATTAGGATAGCCAATCAACATCACTTCTTCTTCTGGCTTCACTTCATCATGCCCAAAGCGCAAATAGGCAATGCGTTCGGGGCGATACCCTGTTGCAAGCAATGCTAAATCGCGTTTTTCATCTACAGCCACAACACGCGCTTCACGGGGAGTTTTTCCCGTGCGATGATTCGCAAACGTCACACGCTGATGATCACCACACGGGGAAATCACATGCGCATTGGTAATAATCTGCCCCTGACGACTGACAAAAAACCCCGTCCCACTTGAATAGCGCACAGTGTTTTGTTGACGATTTTGCTCACGGGCATTCCCTACCGCAGCCGTAAGTGTCACGGATAATAATAATGCTATAAGGCACAGCATTTTTTCATATATATGCTTCATCATGCAAGGACTTTAGCGTATATTTGTGAAAAAAAAAATGAATAAACGCGATATTTTAGCGCACACCATGCAATTTGTGGGTACTACAGCAAAATTACGATGGTTACTCTCGCATGGTGAACTAGGATAGCATGATTTCATGGGGGATAGCTTCACGCGTGGATAAGCCAAGGGTGCGCATCGCATGATCTTCGTAGATCATCTCCATTTCTTCCATGCACCGCCCGCATTTAGGGGCGCAGCCATGATGGGCGTAAATATCCGATGCACACGCCACGCCACATGCCAACGCTTCACGGCAATCTTCTTGTTTCAAACCATTGCAAATACATATATACATACTACACATGATACTCATTCTTACAGAGAATGCAAGTCATTATCACTCGCACGTGCAATATTTTCTTATTGTGTGAAGTCGCGCTATCCTCTTGACCATCTTTGCAACACTATCTATATTCATAGGCATATACCCATTTCATTTCAAGGAGTTGTATCCTTGAAATGAAATTAAGGGTATATTCTATTAAAAATACTCATCTTTCCCACATTTTGATACTACGTATCTTCATGTACGATGAGTATAGCATGTTACTAACTACGCATCCACGATGCATTAACCACTATGGATATATCACTATGGCAGGGCATTCCAAATTTAAAAACATCATGCACCGCAAAGGTGCGCAAGATAAAAAACGCGCCAAAATCTTCACACGTTTGGCAAAAGAAATCATTGTCGCTGCAAAATCGGGATTACCTGATCCCGCTGCCAATCCCCGTTTGCGTGCAGCTATCAACGCTGCAAAGGCTGAAAATTTGCCGAAAGATAAAATTGAAGCTGCCATCAAACGTGGATCAGGCGCAACGGATACGGAAAATTATGAAGATATTCGCTATGAGGGTTATGGCGCGAATGGCGTTGCCGTGATCGTTGAAGCATTAACGGATAATCGCAACCGTACCGCATCCGATGTGCGTTCCACCTTCACCAAATATGGCGGGAACTTAGGCGAAACGGGTAGTGTCAATTTTATGTTTGATCGCTTAGGTGAAGTGCGCTACCCTGCTCATATCGCTAATGAAGAAGATATGCTAGAAGCAGCCATTGACGCAGGTGCAGATGATGCCACGTTCGATGAAGATGGGCATCGCATCCTCACCTCGATTGAATCATTAATGGATGTGGCTGATGCCCTAGAGCAACGCTTTGGCGCACCCATCTCAGCGCGCTTTATCTGGCAACCAAAAACACTCACGCCTGTGGATGATGAAAAAGTCGATCAATTCCTTAAATTGCTGGATATGTTGGATGATCTCGATGATGTGCAGGAAGTCATCACCAATGCCGAATGGTCTGAGGCACAGTTGCAGCGCATGGAAGCGGCGTGAGTTCCTTACCACTACGTATCCTTGGTATTGATCCCGGTTTGCAACATACGGGCTGGGGGATGATTCAGGCACATGGATCACGGCGTGAGTATATTGCGTGCGGAGCGATTCACCCATCCCCTTCCCTACCTTTAAGCGAACGCTTGCATTATCTGCATCAGCATGTGCATGAGGTTATCGCACATTATCGCCCCGATGAAACCGCACTTGAACAAACCTTCATCAATAATAATGCAGCATCAAGCCTAAAACTAGGCAATGCACGCGGGGCGTTGATGTTATCGCTAGCCATCGCAGGCTTGGCAGTGCATGAATATGATGCCACACGCATCAAGAAAACCCTCACAGGCAATGGACGCGCTAGCAAAGAACAAATACGCCATATGATTAATATCGTGCTACCTCATACGCATGGCACGCATACAAGTGATGCCTATGATGCACTTGCTGTTGCCTTTACCCATGCACAATGGCGGGGGAATCTATAGAGTTTGGATGATGTTATACTACCAAAAAAGTGGCGGGAGTGACGGGACTCGAACCCGCGGCCTTCGCCGTGACAGGGCGACGCTCTAACCAACTGAGCTACACCCCCGCATGAGGTGTGGGGGCATAAAAACCATATTTCGCATATTTTGTCAAGAATAATTCGACAGTCCTTGCATTTTTTTTCAAAATAGCGTATAAGGCTGTTACATAAAATACTACACGCAACCACTCAACCTATTGACTTATAATAAAAGAATATCTATGGGAATCTCATTTCGTAAAATGCATGGTCTTGGCAATGATTTTGTTCTTCTGGATGGCAGAGGGCAAGCATTACCCTATGAGCATCGACCAAACCTATGGACGCGCTGGATGATCCATTTAGCGGATCGTCGCAAAGGTGTGGGATGCGATCAGATCATCATCCTCCGCCCAAGCCATGATGCGGATGTGTTTATGCAGATTTTCAATGCCGATGGTTCAGAAGTTGCAGCGTGTGGCAATGCAACGCGCTGTGTGGCATGGCGATTAATGCAAGAACGTGGCTTATCTGAGGTAAGCGTTAAAACCAAAGCAGGCATATTGCAATGCTATCAGCACCATATTGAGGGCAATGCGATGCCGTTTATCTGTGTCAATATGGGGCTACCTGAATTCATGTGGGATAAGATTCCGATGTCGCATGATGTGGATACATGCGACATAGCGCATGGTATTGTTGGCTTGCCTTCTGGCGTTGCCGTGAATATGGGTAATCCGCATATCGTGATTTTTGTGGAGGATGTCCACGCCGTGCCATTGCAAGAGGTTGGGGCATTGCTGGAATACTCCCCCTTATTTCCTGAACGTGTGAATGTTACGCTTGCCCAATGCGAAGATCGCGATCACATCATAATAAAAACATGGGAACGTGGCGCAGGTGAGACTCTTGCGTGTGGCACGGCAGCATGTGCAACCATGGTAGCAGCACGACGCAGATCATTGATCGATGATGCTGTGCGCATCGATCTTCCCGGTGGAACTTTATGGATAGAGTGGCAAGGGACAGAAACAAACCCTGCACACCCCGTATGGATGACAGGAGAAGCAAAAACCGTCTATGAGGGTATTTTGACTATCCCCTACCTAGAAGAAGATAGGGTAGCATGATGAGCCACATTGAAGTGATCAGCATGGGATGCCGATTGAATGCCTATGAAAGCGAAGTGATGCGCCAACATGCAACAGAAGCCCATCCTGATAAAACGATAACCATCATTAATACGTGCGCCGTTACCTCCGAAGCGGAACGGCAAGCACGCCAAATGATCCGTCGCGCCCGTAAAGATCGCCCTGATGCCCAAATCATTGTCACAGGATGCGCCTCACAAATTAATCCGCAGCGTTACGCTGATATGCCTGAAGTGGATGTTGTCTTAGGCAACGAGGAAAAAATGAGTCCGCAGGCTTTTGATGTGCATGAAGAACGGGTGCGCGTTAATGATATTATGGAACTCAAAGAAACGGCACTGCATATGGTGGATGCCTACGCCGAACATACGCGTGCCTTTGTGCAGATTCAAAATGGCTGCAATCATCGCTGTACTTTTTGCATCATTCCTTATGGGCGTGGCAATAGCCGATCGGTTGCCATGGGGGAGATTGTGCAGCAGGTGCGCGCACTCGTCGAACGCGGTTATAAGGAAATTGTGTTCACAGGTGTGGATATTAGTGCGTATGGTGAAGATTTACCGAATCAACCGACTCTGGGAACGTTAGTAAAGCGCGTACTCAAGGCAATTCCCGAATTGCCACGGCTTCGTCTTTCCTCCATTGATGCGGTTGAAGTGGATGACGCGCTCTATGATGCCATTGGATCGGAGGAGCGACTCTTGCCCTATATGCATATTAGTCTGCAAGCAGGGGATGATATGATCCTCAAGCGCATGAAGCGTCGCCACAACCGCGCCGATGCGATTGCTTTTTGTAACCGAGTGCGTGATTTGCGCCCTGATATGATCTTTGGAGCGGATTTAATTGCTGGCTTCCCTACCGAAACTGATGCGATGTTTGCTAATAGCTTGGCATTGGTGGAAGAAATTGGTCTGCCTTATCTGCATGTGTTCCCCTATTCAGAACGTGAAGGCACACCCGCTGCCAAAATGCCCCAAGTGGCAGGGGATATACGCCGTGAACGCGCCCGCGTGCTACGCGAAGCTGGAGCGCGGGTATTGGATGGGTTTTTGGATCAGAAAATTGGAACATCGATGCAGGTCTTGGTTGAACAGCATGGGCGCGGGCATTGTCAGCAATTTGCGGATGTGTGCGTGCCTGAATCTGCGATGGTGGGGAGCATTGTTGAACTTACCTGCATAGGGCGTGAGGGCATGGCGTTAATTGGGCAAATGCACAATGAGAGATGAATGGTTTACTCCCCCGCAGGCGGGGGAGTCCAAGAATCAAGGTTTTTCAATGAAAAACCGCAGATGATTGGGTGGGGGGCAACAGAATGCACCCCCACGGTTCAGCATCGGATTTCTTTTGAGAAATCCTTGCTTCACTTGCTCCCCCGCAGGCGGGGGAGCATAAGATCGAATGCATAGCGTGAAATATTTACATAATGTGAAGGATGGTGAGATTCGTGAATTTATTCACTTGACAGTTGAAAGAAAAAAGGTATGGTATTTTTTCACCTTGTTTGTACGAGTTATACCCATAATTCGCACCCATTATTCGATGCCACATCATTATTTTGTGCATCCATAGTCCCGCAAGGTGAGCTACCCATTTTATTTGAGGCACGTTTCTTATGTCTGGTCAAAATTCTCCGCAAGGTGATAATGTTTGGACTTCTTGGTTAAGTGCATTGCTTGGTGGTGTTCTGTTCAAAAAAAATGAAGAAGCAGCGGATGCATACGAAAGCTGCGTGGTGTATCCAGATGGCTTTTCCACATGGGCAAAAGAGCAACAATTTGCATGGTTGATTGAGCTTGGAAATGAAGATGAGTTGTGGAAACACGCACAATCTATTTTTCCATGGACTCCTGAGAACATGCCTCGTGTTGTCGGTTGGATCATGTTTTCTTGGCGGAATATCGTCTGTGATGACAAAGAATCCAAGGAAAACCAAGCTGTTTACTTTGCTTTTGCTTCCCTTCTAACCTGTGGTTATTTGCGTCAGATGGCAGATAAAGAGAAAGGTTCATACCATTCTCTGAAGAAGCTGGTTGGCGCAATGCTGTATCGTCACGATGAGTGTTTCACACTCCTCAAACCGTGGCGCAAGCAGATTGAAGCTCGATGCAAAGCCAGTTGGGCAACGGATCGGTACAAAGCACTAATTGCAGATTCCGATATAGATTTCTGGAATCGCAGGCTTGGTCCCGTTGAATAGGTATCAACACTAAGTATATAGAGTGCTATCTTCCCCTAAAAAGGGAGGATAGCACTCTATTTTTTTGTACACTTACTTTTACATAAAAATGAGACATTTTTTGTCAAACGACTATATGACAATTCGATGAATTTTTTAATTTTTCTGTGTTTTAGATTGAAAATAAAGATTGCACATGTTAGTCTATCGTTGTTTTACGATGAAGAGTTTTTATGCCGATTGGTCCTTTTTATTTTCTTTTGAATTATACTTTAGATCAACTCTCTCGACAAGAAGAAGTGACGGATAATGTGCAGCAAGCAACGAATAATGATCAACCGCCTCTGATGCCACAAGGGCAGAGTGAAGCTGTGGATAATCACGTTCAAGCACCATCGAACATCACCACACCGAATGAGAAGATTGCGCAACCACAACAACAAGGTATGGTAGCACAACCGCAACGCACGCCTGCCATCTATTTATAGTCGTTTGACAAAAAATGACTCATTTTTATGTCAAAGAACGACTATAACACTATGATGTATAGTGCTTTTACCATTATATAGGATAAACTCACACAAAATGCGCGCTCGCCTGCCGCATCAAACGTGCGCGTCGGTTGACATTACGTACCATTTGCACCATAAGAATATAGATCAATAACGCATTACAACTATGCCATAGAAAATGCGTTCCCATAGGGAACATGTCGCATAATGCCGTATCTACGGATCGGAAGAACAAGGATATAACACCAATTAACGCAGCAACAAGAAAGGCTTGCGCGGTACGTCGGCGTTTAATGTTCAAATAAAAAGCAATCGCCACCAATGATGCCATGCTGGAAAAATAACCAATAGAATCATTCATTGCTTGCGGAAATTGGTCAACCACTATATGCGTCCCTCCGCCAAAGGCAAGAAAACAGATCATGGTTTCAAAAATTGAACATTTGACAATGCGCCGCATCGCACTGAGGAAAAACATCACAATGAATGATACAATGGGAATCATATCAATCAACTCAGTGGTTGGCGTAGGATGGACATGATAGAGGGTACTACCCACCCCAATCATAAAAATAAGGGCGTTCATCGCATATAAATCATAGATTTTATAGCCATGCAAATCTTCTTGAAAACGCCGCATATAGCGAAACACCATAATGGCAACGACAAAAAACAACAGACTACTTATCACATTTAATGGCTCTGCAAACCATGCGAGTGAATCGCGTTCACATAGTCCATAATTATGCGTTAAACTTTCACCTACCATACTAGATGGTAACATTAGGATCGTTAAATTATGGTTGAAAACCTAAGAGAATTATCGATATTTTTACAAAATCATTACCAAAAGAAAAGCCCACCCGAGGGGGTGAGCTTTTCTGCTACGGTCTGTAGTTTGGATCTTCAGCCATTTTCATAGCTAAGTCCAAAAATTCGTCAACCGCCTCCTGAATTGGAGGGAAGTACTCTGGGATATTTCCAGATGCTGCATCGCGAATTGCTTCGCGAGTTAAGTAAAAAGATGCACGAAAAATTCCCATTGAAAATTTGATGAAATCCATAATAATGAGTATTCACCTCTGTTTTTATTAGAATCAGAGGGATGAAGCAATTTTCTTTGAGAAAAAATTGCAAAGTGAACATGATCATCATACACAAAAAGATAAACATTAGTCAAGTTTTTTTTTGATGATTTTTCTTGCTACCCTTCACATCATGTAAGTATTTCACGCTATGCATTCGGTCTTATGCTCCCCCCACCCAATCATCTGCGGTTTTTCGGTGAAAAACCTTGATTCTTGGACTCCCCCGCAGGCGGGAGAGTAAATCATTACTATATCACAAGGAGTAGTAAGGTTATTTTTACCTTAAAATTCCCCCCTTCCTGCCCCATAGTTCTTCTTTTAGCGTAAAACCCATCACCTCAGATGGAGTTTTTCTCATGCTTTCCTGCCATTATGATTATTTACAGCGTAGTTCGGGTGCAGTTGCCGAACGTATTTCTCTTGCCGAAGCAAAATTATTTCTTCGTGTGGATTATAATGATGATGATCTCCTCATCAGTGAAATGATTGTCAGCGCACGCATCCACGCGGAACATTATATAGCTAGTGCCTTAGTGGAACAAGAATGGACAGTGCATTATCCTGATTTTTCTGCCAAAGAAATCGTGCTTCCTATGTCCCCAGCACTCAGCATCACCGCGATCATCTCTTATGATAGCTCCTATGCGCCAACGGTCATTGCATCGCCCAACTATCAATTAGTGCTACCAGATAAACTTATCTTCATCAACACCATCAACGCGCATATGCTCAAAATAGTGTATCGCACAAGCCCCAAAGCGCATAATGAAATGGCATTAAAGCACGCCATGCTGCATCATATTGCCTTATCTTATGAGATGCGATCTTCTTCCGCGCCCCTGCCCGCCCAATCGCGTGACATCTATGCAAGCTATAAAAAGGTGCGCGTATGAACGATATTGGACGTTTATCACACCGTGTGCGCGTCGAACGCTTGGTAGAAACCGCCGATGGTGCAGGTGGATTTTCCCGCACATGGGTACTATACACAACCCTATGGGCAAAATTACGTCATATACGCGGTGAAGAATCACTCACAAGCGATGCTCTCACAGCCCGAATCCGCACCCAGATGATCTATCGCAGCACGCACCAGCTTGAACCCACCATGCGATGCATCATCAACACGATTCCTTATCACATTTTATGGATCACCCCCCACACGGATGATCCGCATTATTCCCTCTGTTTGCTCGAACGCATTTCTTAAAATAAGGAGGCATCTATGCCACTCACTACCCATATTGATATGACACAAACTATGCTGCAACGTATCATCACCTTAGCACAGCAAGATACACCACTGATGGGCATGGTCAGTGGTATTTATGATTATGTACCGCAAGGAACGCTCTTGCCCTATGTGCGCTGTTCCTATGGTCGCTCTGCCACTGAACCTGCACGAACTGCCAGTATCGCACGTATGGAACTTCATGCGGATATTTGGACAGATTATCACGGCATGGCGCACGCATGGAACATTGCCAAACGCCTTGAAACCGTCTGGTCACTCACCAACCTACGCGCCACGGCGGGGATGTATGTCGTCAGTTGGCAGATGCGTGATCATAAGGTGGAAATGAAGGCGGACGCACCTATTCGGTGTACACGCCTGCGTTTTGATGCCGTAACCAGCTTATAGGGGAAACGATATGACGATTGCCCAAGGACAAGAACTGCAGATTCGTATCGGTGATACGCCTAATCCCCTCACATGCATCTATCATACGCTTGCACTCGTCACGGATAGCCGTATGCTGTGCGAAGAACTACGCGAACATCGTAGCCTTAGTATAAGTGATGGCTTATGGGAACATCGCCCGTCCCCCGCAGGGCAACGTAGCGTGCGGCTATGGATTCGTGGCATCTATGACAACGCCACTGCCGAACATTGGTTGATGCATTACGCCCTCAATGGCGCATCCTTTCCGCTGGAACTACACTTTAGCACCACCCATAAAATGAACGGCATGGGAATCTGCACATCATGTGAGCGCACCAACGAACATAATGAACCTGAACGCTATGAAGCGCAACTTATCTTCGCTTCAACCGTGAGCTATATAGTCGTTTGACCTCACCACACCTCATGAGATATGAATGGTTTACTCCCCCGCCTGCGGGGGAGTCCAAGAATCAAGGTTTTTCATTGAAAAACCGCAGATGATTGGGTGGGGGCAACAGAATGCACCCCCACGGTTCAGCATCGGATTTCTTTTGAGAAATCCTTGCTTCACTGGCTCCCCCGCAGGCGGGAGAGCATAAGACCGAATGCATAGCGTGAAATATTGACATCATGCGAAGGGTGGCAAGTCGTTTGACTGAAAAATAAAAACACTTGCGATACCAACAAAAATTATGTACACACATTGGATACCCTTGTTTTAACAACGCCAATAACGATGTTAAACCCAATAATTTTATGACACAGTCAACCCCAACGCCAGAACCGAGTGATGATGATGTGTTGCTGCCTCTATTTCTCATAGAGGAAGAATATCTTCTGGAAGAAGAACTTCCCCAACCCACCGTCGCCCTTGCGCCTGAAATCCTTGAATTTATTCAGACGACGCTCGCACAAGGGATTCATGCTGATCCTCCTGATCCAGCAGAAGATGGGGATGTTTTTCTATTCGGAACATTGCTTATGGACGAAGAGTCCGTAGATGATGTTGAATAACTGAGCATGATGCACTATAGTGCTTCCATTATATAATTACCGATTGATCGGCAATTATATAATGGTAAAAGCACTATAAATCATATACTTATAGTCGTTCTTTGACATAAAATTAAGTATTTTTTTTGTCAAACGACTATATATAATCTATAGTGCATCAGTTGCTATCCTTTAGGGCGCATGATGTGTGTTTTTCCATGCGCGGTTTTTTCCCAAAGATAGGGCGCAGTCACGACATGCCAAAGCGCACGCACCCCTGCATATGAATGCAACAAAAAATAACACGGATAGAAGATAAGAATACCTAAAGACACATGACAACCATGCACATGCCTCATGCTCCACACTGACCACCATTGCATCATACATCCCGCCACCAAAACCGTTGTAGCATAGGCTTCTGCACGGGGTGTCAATGGCACATCATACCCCCAATAGATGATAGCCCCCAAACACCACATCAACGGTGCAATGGCATAAATGATAGAAGATAAACCAATCACATAATGAATACCCAACAACCCAAACCACCCCATCGCTCGATAACGATCACGCGTGCGACGTTGCAATACACGCCATGTTTGTATATATCCTTTGATCCAACGGGTGCGTTGTTTCATCCAAGCCCATAGCGAAATGGGTGCTTCTTCTAACGTTAGCCCATGCATGGGTAAAATCCGCACCCCCATGGATGCCAAGCGAATTCCTAAATCCGCATCTTCCGTGACGTTAAAGGCATCCCATCCGCCCACGTGGCGCAAAAGCTCCACCCGTATATGATTGCTCGTTCCGCCCAAAGGGATGGGTATCGCCAAGGCGGATAAAGCGGGTAGCAACACCTGAAATAACATGGCATATTCCACATGAAAGAAACGCGTCAACCAATGTTCATTCCAATTATACCAATTCAAACATGCCTGCAAACAACCAATGGTCGGATCATGTCGAAATAATGCCGCTGCGTGCCGTAATTGCATGGCATTGGGTGCATCTTCCGCATCATAAATAGTGACAAACTCACCTCTGAGGCACGGCAAGGCATAATTACACGCTTTTGGCTTTGTATAGGGGGCAACATCTGGCACAATCAGCACCCGAAACCGCGCATCATAAGGAACACGCCCTACCGCCTCTATCGTTGCGCGATCATGCACCTCCAAAATCAGCCAAATCTCTAATTTCTCATGCGGATAATCCAACATACTTAGGCTTGCAATAATTTCAGAAACAGAATCCGCCTCATCCACCATCGGCACTAATACGGAATAGATTGGCAAAGCATCATCGTCAATGGAGGGAGCTTGATGCGTTTTATCAAAGACTGCGTGGCGCACGCGATGCCCAACCAGCATCAACATGACCTTGAACATTATCATGCTCATAAACACCATGCTGATCGTGGAAACCACCCACGAAAAAACCAGCGATGGCTCGCCATAGTGGTGTACCAGCATCACAGACGCAATCGCTATCACCATCCATACGCCTATGTTCCACCGCCCATGCCACGCTCTTTGACCATAGAGGGCATAATGCGGATAACGGCGCGCTAACCCATAAATCGCATCATGCATCCACAAAGCTGAGGCATGGCATTGTATGACCTCACGAAAATGAACTTCGCTTATCTGAATAAAATGTACCTGTTCATTGGGAAACCACGCAAGAACCTCATCATTAATCGCATTTTCATCAACAATAGCAATCCATATCCCTTGTGCATCGCGTACCAAAGGAACAGCACGTTGCTGCAAATAATCGCTATAGCGCGCTTTATCCCACAATGAAGGGTCTGACGGATAAGAAATAATATCCTGCATCATCCGCTCTTAGAACCTGTTTAGAAGATTAACCATACACTTACCAAAGCACCGCCACCGCCCCCCGTATTCATCCCATCAATATGGGCAAAGCCCCCTATTTGCACCGCAACATCGTGCAACCATTGATAACGAATTGTTCCTTGCATTTTCGTTAACTCATAATCATTTTGCCCTGTAATTGTCATAATATTGCGATCAATAGCCCCAGATGCCCCCGTATAGTGTATTTCAGGCAACAGCATCCAGTCGTCATTCAACTTCAATCCCGCCACAACATGCAGCATATACTGATCCAATAATTGCCCCGTGCGATGACGATAGGCTGCACTCATATCAAAAAAATGCCCTGTTGTTTCCATCAACGTAAAATTATGCCCCACAGAAGCTGCCATCTGTACGCTAAAATTATCCGTGACTAAATCATCAGGCGGATCATCAAAAAAATAGGAGGGAATCCCGATGCGTGGCTGCAACGCAACCGCCCATTCATCATCGCGCCATAATTGTATGGTTGCGAAATATTCAGCCTGCGTGATACCACTAAACTCAACAATACGTAGACGATCCTCGGGAGTGCGTGCAAAAACATCACGCTGCACATCACGTTGCCGTGAAAATGCTAATTCTTTTCCCAATGTCACACCATCGCGCCAACCATATTCATGATAGAGCTGCCATTCATCCTTGCTGAATCGTCCATTTTTAGGTTGCTTTTGTCGATCCACATCAAAAAAAGATTGCGCCTGATAGAATCGATAAGATGCAATAAGAAGATGTTCCCCTTTTGCCTGTGTCCAAGCGGCTGCACAAACGGGCTTTGGTTTGCTTGCGACACACAAAAACGCAAACGCAACAAGATATAGTCGCATATGATAAGCCATAAAACGCACAGATATTAATGGCTAGATTGAAAAAGAGTTTATAATATTATTAATGCGCTACGTGCGAAGCATCAGATAGCATAGTTCTTAGCAAATGATTATGAGCTTCTTGCGTCAGTGTCGATTGAATCACATGCTGAGTCACACGTACCGAACGTTCAATCGCCTGCATCTTCATTTCTTGAATGATCTGTTCTTCCATGAGAGCAATCTGCTGATGCGCGACAGCAATGCGTGCCGCAACCGCATCTTTAAGTTGCTTTTCAGCATTTTGTTTGAGCAACACTACATTACGTTCTGCTTGCTCTAACATCTGTTGTGCTTCATGCTCTACTTCTCGGCATTTACGTTCATATTCACTCATCATATGTTGCGCTTCTTCACGAAGGCGCATAGCGTCTTTCAGCTCTTTATCAATGCGCGCACTACGTGCATCAAGGTTTTTATTTAAGAAGGCTATAAAAGGACGAAGTCCCAAAAACAACATGGTTGCAAATGCCACCGCAACAATCATACTTTCATCAACAACCATATCTATCTCTCCAACGCGGTGAATGCACTACGAACTTTATCCATATCCGATGTGATATTCGTCAGTTCTTTAATAAGTATCTGAGTCACAGATTCACTTACCACGCTTAATTGTTGCTGAATGGATGCACGTTTTTCCTCCATCACACGATGTGATTGCTCCATCATCTGCGCCACTTGCGCATCTGCTTGATGCATCATGTCATCCAAACGCGCTTCTTGTTCTTTCACAGCGCGTTCCATCATAAGATTGGCTTGATGACGCGCATCCTTAGCCAAAGCCTCATAATGGATTTTAGATTTCTCGGCATCTTCTGCAAGTTCTTGAGCGCGTGCTAAATCACGTTCCAAACGATCAAAGCGACGCTCCATCACATCGTGAATACGCGGGAGAATGCTGCGCGCTACAAGCAGATACAGCATCCCAAACGTCACAAGAAGCCAAAAAACTTGCGATGAATAGGTAGAAAAGTCAAGTTGTGGCATACCTGCTTTTTCCTGAGAAGCACCTACATGCGCTCCACTGGTGGATGCATGAGATGCATCCAGTTCTGCAACAGTGATTGATTGTACGTCACTCATGATTTTCTACCTACCCAATCACATCACCCGATTATCATGATGCCAATCACAAAAGAAAGAATCCCCATAAGTTCGGCAAACACTGCTCCCATAACGGCAAGACCTTTCATTTTCGGCTCTGCTGCAGGGTTACGCGCAATACCATTCATGAGGGCAGAAAAAATCATACCTACACCAAGGGCAGCACCCAACATACCAAATGCAGCAATACCCGCTCCAATAAATTTCAATGATTCCATTTCCATATACTACTCCAAAAAAAGAAAAAAGTTAACTTGTTTAATGTGCGCCACCTAACGCATCATTCAAATACACGCATGATAAAAAGGTAAATATATATGCGTGTAATATTGCGATAAAGATTTCAAACACCGTAAATCCCACCAAAAATGCAAAGGGCAGTATCCCAGCAAAACCCATCATGATCACAAAACTTGCAAATAATTTCATGATGAGGTGTCCAGACATCATCGTTGCCGCTAAACGCAACGATAGACTCGCTGGTCGTATAAAATAGGAACATACCTCAAGAACACACACCACAGGACGCAACGCCAATGGCACATCTGGCATCCAAAAATGCTCGAGAAAATGCGATCCGCCTTTAACAAAACCTATGATAGTGCAAATCACAAAGACAAGAAGCGCAAGCGCAAATGTCACAGCTAAATGACTTGTAGCAGTAAACGAATAGGGTATAATCCCCATCAGATTACAAAAAAGCACGAACAAAAAGACAGAGAAAATGAAAGGAAAATACGGTCTTCCTGCTTCTCCAGCATTCTCACGCAACGTATCAGAAATGAACTGATAGGTAACTTCAACCATAGACTGCATACGCGTAGGAACTAACGAAGCACGACGCAAACCTACCATGAACAAGCCATAGCACACCAAAACACTTACAACCATCCAGAAAGATGAATTAGTAAAATGAATAGCATACCCACCCAACTCAGGAAGTTGAATAAGCGTCTTTATCGTAAACTGTTCTAGGGGCGAATGAACTTCAGCCATGATTACCTTGTGTTCCTCAATATATGGCAGTATCAATACGCAAACTGAATGATTTTGTCCAGCATTTAATGCGCGATTGATGCATTTTTTTGATTATGTTCTGTTCTCCTGATCTAAATCAGGATTTAATGCATCAGTCATTGAATGCTTATTGACTTTACGCATCATCATCATAACTCCCGATGCGCTTCCCAATATAACACAAACCACCAGCATCATAGGTTTTGTGCCGAACCAAATATCGATCCAATAGCCCATTAATAAACCGACCAAAACACCTGCTATCATATCAGCAAGATAATCCCACGCCTCACTCATCCCACTCTTGCCCTTGATCTTTGACGATTTAGGGCTATGAACAGCACGCTTTTCTTCGACAATGCGTTTTATTTCTTCAGGTGTCACACGCATTACTTCACAGATTTCACAAGAGCTTCATCAATCTGCTTTGAAAATTTCTCAAAAGATTCAACGCCACGAGTTGATTGCCCATTAATATAAAATGTTGGCGTTGATTCAATCTTCAATGATTCCGCATCACGACGCACATTCAAGACGCGCTCCTCCAAGGCTTTATCCTTCATGCACTTATCAAAATCTGCCTCACTGACACCTCCCACAAGCGCAATTTTTTTCAAATTCGCCTCGTGATCAAGAGTCATCGCCCATTTTGATTGAGTGGAAAACAACACTTTCGCAAAGGTATAATATTGCTCTTCTGGCACGCACATCAACAATTTTGATCCTGTCAATGCGGGGGGGTTAGTCGGAAAACTGCGCATAATAAACCGCACTTTTCCCGCTTGAATATATTGCTCATCCACCTTAGGAAATATGTCCGTATGAAAATCAGCGCAATGCGAACATGAAAGCGAGGCATATTCTATGATAGTGACGGGTGCTTTTTCATCACCCAACACGCGATCCTCTGGTTGCACATCTAATATCTCTGCTTGTGCTGACGTACCGAACAAGCATAAAACCAACAAAAAACGCATCATTATGTTCATATAAAAAACCTAACCTATATTATGTTACGATGCAAGTACAACCATCATATTATTGTTCCATCACACGTTCATCTTCCGCAATAGCTTCCATCGCTGCAACAGCAGCAAGGTTCATCACATCTGATACGGATGCATTCATCTGGGCAATTTGAATAGGCTTATTCAACCCTACCACCACGGGCCCAAGCATCGAGCCATTGCCAAGTTCATGCATCATCGCGGAGGCAATATTGGCGGAATGCAATGCAGGCATCACCAACACGTTGGCAGGGGCTGTCAAACGGTTAAACGGATAGAGTGCCAATAAATCCTTATTAAGCGCAACATCGGCGGACATTTCACCTTCATACTCAAAATCAACATCGGTACGCTGATTCATCAACTCAACCGCCTCACGAATACGCTGCGATTTTTCACGCATCGGATTACCAAAATTCGAGAAGGACAAAAATGCCACACGCGGTTCATGACCAAAGCGACGTGCGACACGCGCCGTATGAATCGCAATTTGCGTAAGCTCTTTCGCCGTAGGCAATTCCTGCACCATCGTATCAGCAATAAACGTCGTGCGTCCTTTGGCAACGCAAACCGACACCGCCATCAATAAATCATCTTCGCCATGACGTTGACCAACCACGCGACATACATTCTCTAACGCTCGATTGTAACTACGCGTTAAGCCTGTGACCATCGCATCCGCATGACCATGTTCCACAATACTTGCTGCAAACGTGTTACGATCATTTTTGACCATACGCACAATATCACGATGCAAAAAGCCATCACGCTGTAACTTTTTATATAATGTCTCAATATATTGCTCCACATGCGGGCTGTTAGCAGCATTGACAATATCAATACCTTCACGGTTCGTGATGCCCATACGCGTCATCACACGCACCACCAAATCTTCGCGCCCCACAAGAATAGGTGCGCCATAGCCCGAATCACGCCAATTCACTGCAGCACGAATGCTACGCTCCTCCTCACCTTCGGCAAAGACCATGCGCTGCGGACATGATCGCACACGCTCATAAATACGGTTCATCGTATTAGCAGTCGGATCAAGACGTGCCTTCAATGCTTGCTGATAAGCGGTAAAATCCGTGACAATTTTACGCGCCACACCTGTTTCAATAGCAGCTTTGGCAACGGCAACTGGTACGGTATAAATCAAACGCGGATCAAACGGTGTGGGGATAATATAGTCCGAACCAAACGCCATCGTGCGCCGTGCATAGGCAGATCGCACTTCTTCTGGTACTTCTTCACGCGCTAATTGCGCCAATGCTTGCGCGGCAGCAATTTTCATCTCCTCATTGACTTCACGCGCCCGCACATCCAATGCACCACGGAAGATATAGGGGAAGCCCATCACATTATTGACTTGATTCGGAAAATCCGAACGACCCGTTGCCACAATCGCATCAGGACGCACTTCTTTGACTTCATCTGGCATAATTTCAGGCACAGGGTTTGCCATCGCAAAAACAATCGGTTGCGGTGCCATGCCTGCAATCATGTCTTTACTTACTGCTCCAGCTACGGACAGACCAATAAACACATCCGCGCCTTCTAATGCCTCTTTCAAAGTACGTTTATCGGTGGGAATGGCGTGCGCTGATTTCCACTGATTCATATCGCCATCTAAACGCCCTTCATAGACAACCCCCATGCGATCACACAAAATCACATTCTCATGCGGTACGCCCGAGCGTTTAATCAGTTCTAAGCAAGCAATCCCTGCCGCTCCTGCCCCATTGACCACGACCTTCATTTCCTCAAAGCGTCGCCCTGTAATTTGCGCCGCGTTCATCAGACCTGCCAAGGTGATAATCGCTGTGCCATGCTGATCATCATGGAACACGGGAATATCCATCAATTCACGCAATTTTTGCTCAATGATAAAGCAATCAGGCGCGGCAATATCTTCTAAATTAATCCCGCCCCAACTTGGACCGAGATATTTTACCACATTAATAAATTCCTGTGCATCTTCCGTATCGACTTCTAAATCGATCGAATCAATATCCGCAAATCGTTTGAACAGTACGGATTTTCCTTCCATCACAGGTTTTGACGCTAATGCCCCAAGATTCCCAAGCCCAAGTACGGCCGTACCGTTAGAGATCACTGCAACAAAATTCCCACGTGCGGTATATTCAAACGACAAGTCAGGATCGAGAGCGATATGTTTACACGGAACAGCGACACCAGGGGAATAAGAAAGCGATAAATCACGCTGTGTCAGCAATGGCTTCGTCGCATGGACTGCTAATTTTCCTGGTTGACCACGGCGGTGAAATTCCAGTGCTTCTTCATCGGTAATGGGTTCAAGATCATTTGTCATGCGTTTTCCTATCGTTCCTATCTCTTATCACTAAAATGCATCATATGTATGCGGTGCAGACTCAAAAATAAAACTATCATCACATTGTATTTATTTAACAAAAGACGATGGAGGTGAGTTGTTGCGGTGCAATATACTGATATATCATAATATATTTCAAGAGCATTGCAAAAAACGCGCCCAAATGCAAGAAAAAACATAAGTCCCCTGCATTTATTCGTGATCCTTTCTTCGTCACTCCTGCGTAGGCAGGAGTCCAGTCAAAAATATTGCTCTGGATACCTGCCTTCGCAGGCATGACGAATTATTTTATATAATAGCAAAAGCACTATAAATCATAGTGTTATAGTCATTCTTTGACATAAAAAATGAGGCGTTTTTTAGTCAGACGACTATAGTGCCATATTAACTTGCGCGTTGTTGCTCATGAAGTGGCTTCGGTATATCAATCCCCATACGCGCATACACATCATTAAAAAACCGCTCACGGAAGAATTTACCGATGGTAGCTTCCGTTCCCTTGAGGTTTTCAATCACCATCACTTCACGATTCACGGCTATGTTATAGGCTTCCTGCAATAAATCTTCGGCAGCAATGCCTGCGCCACGATCAATCATGGTATCTGTTACTTTGGTATCAGGCGTGCCTAATTCCTCATAATCATCATTCTCTTCCAGATTAGCAGCACGCACCTTTTCAAGATTTTCAGCATACCACCGAATAGTACCAATACGATCGCTCAATGTTTCCCCACTCATAGAGAGCATCTCATCCGTTAATGCGACTTCAGCACCTTGAGTCTCAAACGCTTTATAGACCTCCATCACTTCTAATAAATTATAGGCAAGAATACAGGCAACACGCTCTTGCGGCATATCATGCATATATGCGAGTAACATATCTGTCACAGGTTCTTGTTCTGTAGAAGGCAACAGGAAAAAATCTTTGGTGAATGATAATTTTTGAGTTTCGGTATTTATTTGTTCGATCCCAATAGGATAAAACAAACTTTCTTGATACAAAGCCATTTGCGCTGTGATTAATGCATCCTTATACACATCGGGTGCTTGTTGATAGACTTCATCAATGGCTTCACTGATGAGGGTAAGATCGGCGGCTTTTTGTTCCAGCTCATCTTCACTCATGGGCTTCAAGCGCACTTCAATTTCCGCAGGAATAAAGCGCGTTAGGGTAATATATTGCGGTGCGCCCGTGAGTATATGCCCCAATAAACGCTCATCCCATTCTATCGAGCCAAAGAGTTCATCCGAGCTTTTCAACGCATCGACACGTTCACACATCTGCTCTAAATGCCCCTTGAAGGACTTCAGTGTTTCTAATTCTTCTTGTGGCATATCTGGATCATGCAACTGCAACTTAATCTCTACGGCGCGATCATAAATATGCACCAAACGCTGCACATCCTCCACAATAGCAGGTGCGCCCAAATTAATCCCTATGGATTTTTCAATGCGTGCCATCAACCAATGCATCACATTAGGCAGAGTCTCCATAATCACATCAGCATCATACCCGCTCAGATTCACGGCCTGCCGTTCTTGCGCTTCTTCCTTAAAGGCAGGGAACAATACCAGCAACCCATCTTCTTCAAATTTATAGGAAGGCAACACACGTTGCGCTTGCTCGCATCGTGCCGCAATAGTCCCAAGCATAAAGGCATCTTGCAGCATTTTACGGCTGGTATGTTCATAGGTTTGTGTGCGCGAACGCTCTGAGAAACCCACTTCTCGCGCTGCATCATTCATGGCGGCGGAAAAACTCACCTGAGGATGCTCACCGCGCTGATTGGCAATTTTAGATGGCATCATCGCAGCACATAAAGATTCTACTTGCTGCATGGTGGTGATTTCCTGCTTTTCATCCGTCACATGATCAAGAATTTTTGGCATAAGATGCTGCAACACATCTTTTGCTGCCATATCATAGCAGGAAGTCCATGTCGGCACCGCATTACGCAATTCCGTTTGATAGACAATCTCCACTAATTCAGCCACTGTTTCCACTTGCGGAAGGTCTAAATCCGCCATTAATTTCTCTAATGCTTCGCCCTCTGGCATTACAATATTCAGTGATTTATGCAGACTACGCACTAAGGATTGATTCACTGCCTCATGAATCACAAGGCGCATATTATCTTGAAAATAATCGATATTTTTAATTTTTTCTTTCAATAATGGGTCTTTTACATAATCCTCCAACATCATCTGCGCTTGTGCAAATAGATTTTCCCTTGGATCATAGAAGGGGTTATCTTGAAAAGTTGCAGGGTTTACCAATGAGGCATCGTGATCACTGGCATCAAACGCCGTCTGCTTGTGACGCTCTTTCCACTGCGCTGCTTGCGAAATAACATTATCACCAAGGGGGTGATCACGATGTTGCAGCAATGAACGCCGTTGTGAGATAAGATATTCCATGCCCTGATGCGATGAGACTAAGGAATAAAATTCCTCTTCTGGAATCTGCGATAACACATGGGTTGCCACTTGCTCCATATCTTTATAATCACGATTTATATCGCTACGCATGTTACGCAATGCGCTGGCGATATTGAATGAGAAATTCTCTGATTTTTCAATATCCACAGAACCAAGAGAACGTGTCGAAAGAATCTCCCCCTCCAAATCCACAGTCGCAATACTCACATCATAAGTCACATCCTGAGAGCCTTGCGTGCGCGGTTGCTTATAGACAAGCAGCACATTCATTTCGGTTGGGATTTGTGATTCCGGTTGTTCATTATCATCTTCAATGCTCATAACACACTCCTTGGGTTTTAATGGATTTTATACGAGTGCGCACTGAAATTCATCAGTGCAACACAACAGGCATGAGTAAAACGCATTCTATGCTGCTATGCAATGAAAATCACGCATGATGTATCATAGAAGCATCATGGCGTTTTTTAAGATTCGATAAATATCAGTGACTTAATTTTTTATGAAGATATTTATATCACATTATTCTCATTGATAGTGATATAAATGTACCATTATAGCGCGTCACGATAGGTTAGTTACATTATATATAAGCGTACCTATCATGAGTTCGCGCTATAACCATATGAGAATGATAGCACGAACTTTCGATAGGCGTGTTCTTGAATAAAGAAACAACCTATCGAAACGTGCTATACACTTCTATGAAATCATATCTTCACTATATTCAAAGCAGGTTGCAAGCGTCGCAAGCTGTGCCAAAACCCCATAGGCGGGATATGCCCGCATCTGTTCTTCTGAATATGCATCAAACTGCATCCCCATACTGTTCAAACTTTGACGATCATCGCGCACCGCATTACTGCGCCATATATAGCCAAGTGGCACACCATCCATTAAATATACCATCGGTTCTGCACTATGACCATGATGGCGATCAATGGTAGGAATACCTTCTTGAATCAGCACTTCCGTTGTTTGCACGCCTTCTTTGATGACATTCATTTTATTGCGATTTTTCTTATTAATATCAAACACTTCTTGGCTATCTTTTACCGTCATAATGCCCATGCCATAGGTGCCATTATCCGCTTTAATGTACACATATGGCTCTTGAATGATACCATATTCTGCATATTTCTGAGCGATCTGATGCAGGACTTTCTCAACCCCCAACGCCACACACTCCAGCCCTTGCCGTTCCTTGAAATTTATCTGCCCACATTGATGGGTTGCGGTGGACATAATCCACGGATCAAGTTCAAAATGACGCGCAAATTCTTGCACCACCTGATGATAGGCAGCAAAATGGGTGCTTTTCCGCCGTCTGTACCACCCCATCTCTAATGATGGAATGATGGGTTGCTGTGCATCAATCAATAGTTGCGGGCAACCTGTACTCAAATCATTATTCAAAATCACGATATCCGGCACAAAGCCTGCTGCACTTGCTATATGCCCTACCTCATTCAACAATACACCTTGTACATCGATAATATCGCCATTGGCGCGCACCATCTGCGTTTGTTCATCTGAGGGCAGATCCAAACGCACGACCACCACTTCATAACCAGCCCCTTCAATCATGGCACATAGGCGTGCAACATTATCAAAATAAGGAAGATTACGCGTATGTTGTTCCATCACAAACATCACACGCTTAGCATCGGGATAATCACGACGCATTAACCTCCCCATGGCTTCAATACCACGATGAAAAGCTGCATCACTGATATTATTAAAGCCTGCGGGAAAAAGATTCGTATCAACTGGGGCAATCTTGAAACCAGAATGGCGCAAATCTACGGAACTATACAGCGGTGCAGGGCGTGCATGATAATTTTGCTGAAACCATTGTTGTATCTCTAAAGGATAATCGGCACATAAGCGATTAAGTAGAGGAAGAACGAGTACCATACCACCTGCCATAAGAAATGGATGGAAAATACCATATTTCCCAATCCGCTCTATGATATAGAAAACGCCCACAGCTCATGACAAGAAAAAATGCATTTTTTGAGGATTTTTTATACCCTATCCCCAAAAACCACCGCCTTTGTCGTCATTATTACCACCATAAAAGCTCCCCATACCCGAACCCCATACACTCGCTCCCGCACTGCTCTCTGCTTTCCTCTTAGCAGCGGTATAGACATTGGCAATATATTGCTGAATCTTATATTCTGACATGGGTGAATTGGGATCATATTTGCCAATATACACCCCTGTTTCACTCATGATTCTTCCTGATTTCTTATTGATTTTCGCCACTAATTTTCTATCAGGACCAAATATTTTGCCATCCTTGCCAATCGCACCACCAAATTGCCCCGTAAGATATTTGGCATTGATTTTGATGCTTGATCGTTCAATTTCTTTTTTCAACTCTTCTTTTGCTTGTTTGGCAGCAACGCGTTGAATAAATGCCTCCATACCTTTGGAAACTTTTTTCTCACCTTCTGCAGGGGCAGCGCATCCCGGAGGCGTAAAGCTATATTTTGATCCCCCCTGCATGGCTTTTTGACACAAATCACTCATTTTTTTATCAACGATTTTTTGATAACGCTCTTCTTCCGTTAATTGCGAATCATCAATACCCCGCATTTTTTTCATAAATACGTCTTTCGCGCTTCTCTGACCATATTTGGAAAAAATACTATTTGTCTCTCCGTTACCTCGACCACCTGTAAACATTCGTGTCATAAGAAGCTCTCTCCAAGAAATAAAATTATACGCACTCTTTGCTTATTATACTCTATTGTTGATTGACACGCAAATACTTAGTGCGATACAAAGCAATCATGCGTATGTTATTCATCCTAATCTTTCTGATTATTTATTCCACCTCAAGCGTTGAGGCACAGACATGCTTATGTATACGCACGGCACACGCCTCCACAGCACCATGCATCATGGCGGAAGCTGCGCGCACCGATGCCGAACATAGAATTGGACTCATGCATCGTCAAAGCCTTCTACCGCATGAAGGGATGCTCTTTTTTTATCACCCCCCACAGCCAATTTTTATGTGGATGAAAAATACTTTAGTGGCACTGGATATAGTGTTTCTTGATCACTCAAGAACAATCATTCATCGTGAATTGAACGCACAACCCCATGATCTCACACCACGTGGCACATCTGCGCCTGTTGCTTATGTGCTTGAAGTACCGCATGGCACAGCCTCAGCCTATCAGATGGATATTGGCACAAAACTTATATGGAATAACCCTTAAGAAGGATTCACAATGAAAAATTTTTATCTATGTTGCTTATCCCTCATGCTCGCACCCTGCGCGATCCATGCACAAGATTCTGTGATTTTTGCACGTGAACAACTTGCCATCATCACTGTGCGTCAAGAGCCACAAGCACCCGCCCCTACGCCTACCACGCCTGCCGATGCCAAGAAAAAACCAGAAGAATCAACTCCATCTACCTTTCCGCTATCCAATGCGCAACGCCGCGCACAATTAGAAAGTGAACGTCCTGATCTTGGCAAAGGTGCAGCCCTGCAAGCCTTATGGGATCAAGCACAAAAAGAGGATCAAGCTATCCCTGACACTGCGCCCAAAGCGGATATTCCCATGAAAGATGTGCGTCGCACCTTTGATTTTATCATCACCATCCAAAACGCCCAAAGCAATGCAGCGAATTGGATTTATGATGCCACTGATGTTCATGATGAATTTGGTCTGCTCTATGTATTTGATACACCCACCACCACACGCATTGATCCTTCGGAAAATCAATCCGCTTACGACATCATCATGATCAGTAGCTATGGTGAAATACGCTCTATTGCTAAAAATATCATCCCCTCCGAGCTAGCAGAACCAATCGAGGTGCAACGCCCCGTTAAAGCCTTGCTCTATGTTGAGGGTGGTATCACAAATAAATATGATATTCGGGTGCGTGATAAGATCTATCACCCACTCTTTCCTGATCGCCCTGAAGTGCAAGAAGAATAATTATGAAAGCACCATTACACGCGCTCACGCACTGGTTCACATGATTCCACCGTGCCTTCACGCATGATAGCGTGTGCATCAATATGTTCTTTCGGCTTAGATGCCTCAAGCGCGTAATTCGCAATCGTTGCTACAGTCGCAAGAGTAGCAAAACCCACGGCAGGGATTTTCACCTTATCAAAGTGACCCATATGTTTATACATCGCTATGCCTGAAGCAACAGCACCAGCAGCAGCCATCCCCACAGCGGTAAAAAACCTATCAACATCGTCAATAGGAGTGTTATTGGGTGCTTGAGAAGGAAGGCGCGTATCATTCATGGCGTGATCATACCCTACATTGATGCTCCGTGCAAGTTCAATTACGATTCATGTTTACCCTGCACACGCTGCGCCAAGGCTGCAGAAAGAAATATCGAAATATCCCCATCCAGTACGCCTTGCGTATTAGCAGTCTCTACTGCCGTGCGGGAATCTTTCACGAGCTGATAAGGGTGCAGCACATAAGAGCGTATCTGATGCCCCCAGCCATTATCTGTTTTTTGCGAGTTCAAGGCTTGGGCATTGGCTTCACGCATCTGCAATTCACGTTCATAAAGGCGTGAACGTAGCATCGAAAAAGCCTCAGCGCGATTTTTATGTTGCGATCGATCATTTTGACACTGCACAACAATCCCTGATGGTAGATGCGTAATGCGCACCGCACTATCAGTACGGTTGACGTGCTGCCCCCCTGCCCCTGAAGCGCGATAGGTATCAATACGCAAATCTTTTTCTTGAATATCCACCACGATATTATCATCCACCACAGGAGACACCCACACGCTTGAAAAACTTGTATGACGGCGGGCATTACTATCAAAGGGTGAAATACGCACCAAACGATGCACGCCACTCTCTGTTTTTGCCCATCCATAGGCATTATGCCCCGTAATCTTGATGGATGCTGATTTAA
The DNA here is from genome assembly GCA_004292675.1 of Alphaproteobacteria bacterium. GTDB lineage: Bacteria > Pseudomonadota > Alphaproteobacteria > Rickettsiales > UBA998 > RDZH01. Next base: position 54,105 of record RDXO01000022.1, read on the forward strand.
TCCCCGCGCCTTCGCCCTCTTGCTCATGCACCAATTCAACCTTGAAGGCACGACGCTCTGCCCAACGACGATACATACGCAGTAACATATCTGCCCAATCTTGGCTTTCTGTTCCCCCTGCCCCTGCATGGATTTCGATAAAGCAATCATTGGCATCTGCTTCACCTGATAACAAACTTTCTGTTTCAAGAGTTTTGTATAATTCTGCAATACGCATCAACGCACGTTCTGCTTCCACAATGCTTGGTTCATCCCCTGCCTCATCTCCCAATTCTGCCAACACACATGCATCATCACATTCAGCTTCTAACCCCTGCAACTGGTCAATTTGTGCTTGCACAGCGGTACGCTCCCGCAACAAGGCTTGCGCTTTTTCTTGATCTTCCCATAGAGTCGGGTCTTCAGCTTGAATATTTAACGCATCACATTTAGCAACAAGCGTATCCCAGTCAAAGATACCTCCGTAGCAAGGATTGTGATTCACGAATTTGGGCGATATATTGTTCGATTTCTGCTTTCATTGCTTGTACTTCCTATAAACTAATTAATAAAGCGTGCCACTGCCATTCGGATTGGTACGTGGACGCACATCATAAACGCGCCGTCTATCTTCCCATTTACGCTCAGGATGATTGCGCGGCAACGGCACGACGGGCTGTGACGGGGCTAACGGTATCGGCTTATATCCTTGTGGCGCAACGGGCGTAGCTTGCACGGAATTGGGGGTGAATTGGGGTTGCGGTGGATTCGGGCTATAGACTCCCTCAGGGGTAATATAACCGCCACTTGGTGGAGGCGGTACAAAACCTTGATTGGATGGTGTCACTGGGGCAGTGCTGTTGTCAAGCACCTGCCGTTCAATCCCATATGAATCAACATACGTTCCCACATATGCCCCTTCATTGGACATATAGCCACCCGTATCTTGCAATTCTTGTGAGGCAACCGCATCTGCATCTGATTCTTCCATAGGCTTGCCCGGAATAAAAATAGGTCCACCCGTAATATAGGTTTCACCAATAACGGAATGACTCCCCCCTTGCTGCCACGGCAAAGAAGGTGCGCCTGAATAACGATCCACGGAGCGTTCCACAATTCCTAAAGGCTTTATAAATGTTGGTGGGGGCGCAGAGGCGTAAGTACGTTCCATCAACCGTATAAAGGCAGGAAGTGCCACGCGCCCTCCTGTTTCTTTATGTCCTAGATTTTTCGGATTATCATAGCCAACATAGGTTGCTACCACCAAATCTTGCGAGAAGCCCACAAACCATGCATCACGGCTTTCATTCGTTGTGCCTGTTTTTCCCGCGACATCAAAACCAAGTTTTTTTGCACTTGTTGCCGTCCCGCGTTGCACCACACCACGCAGCAACGATACCATTTGATAGGCAATACGCGGATCAATCAACCGCTCACGTTGTTCAAGCATTTCAGGCGGATGTTCACGCGCCACTGGTACAGGAGGGGCTATCTCCTCTTGCTTGGTTTCTTCATCATCTTTCTTCTTCTTGACGGGTACGGCAAAAGACTGTGCGCATCCCGCACATTGACGCATATCTGATTGATAAATATGCTTACCCTTCGCATCATCCACACGATATACTAAGGTAGGTTCAATTTTCAATCCCCCATTGGCAATCATACCATAGGCGGTTGCCAAACGTAGAGCAGTAGTTTCATGCGAGCCAAGCACACTGGAATATTCATTCGGCAAGGAATCATACATCCCTAAACGCTGCCCTACATGGATGATCGACTTAATCCCGATCATTTGCGATAACCGCACCGTCATCACATTGCGGGATTTTTCTAATCCTGTACGAAGCGTTGTTGGTCCCCAAAATTCACGATCATAATTTTTCGGTTGCCATGCAGGTTTTCCTGCCCCTTGCGATATGGAAATCGGCGCATCACTAATAAGCGAGCTTGGCGAAAAACCGCGTTCCAATGCTGCTAAATAGACAAAAGGCTTAAAACTTGAACCCGGTTGACGCTTTGCTTGTGTCGCACGATTAAACGAATTATTGAGCGAGCTATACCCCCCACTCATCGCTAATACTTCCCCTGTCTGCGGACGCAACGCCACCATCGCACCATTCACTTGTGGCACTTGCGCAAGAGCATATAGCTTCTTTTTTCCCTTGATAGGATCGACCAACACCACATCACCGACACGCATAATCTGGGCAGGTTTTGACGGCACTGCTCCCATCACACCTGAGGGAGAAACAGGGCGCGCCCAACGCATATGTTCCAACGGGATAGCTCCCGTCTGCACTTCTTCTATCATCCCTGCTGATGCATCCGCATCCTTGATAGGCACGATGCGCACTAATTCAATAATGGCTTCCTTTGGGCGCAATTCTTTGACCCATGCTAATTTTTGCTCAGGGCGCAGAGGTGTCTTTTTTTCCCATTCCAACAAAAACGCCGTAGGATTTTTCTCATCCGACGGCATATGCGTCACCGCACCACGATAACCATGACGGCGATCATAATCAATCAAAGTGAGTTGCAATGAATCATCCATGATCTTTTGCAACTTCAAATCCGCTGTAGTATGCACATAAAGGCTACCACGATAGAGCTTTTCATCCCCAAAACGCTGCAACAACCAACGCCGTACATCCTCTGAAAAAAAGGGGGATTTGATACGCGCCGTATGGGAAGGTGGATTCACAATAAGTGGTGATGCCAACGCCCGTTCATATTCTTTCTGGTTAATATAGCCATCTTTTGCCATCCGCCCAAGCACATAATTACGGCGTTGCAACGCATCTTCAGGACGACGAATCGGATCATAATATGAAGGAGCTTTGGGCATCCCTGCCAATAAAGCAATCTCTTCGGTGGCTAAGGCTTGCAATTCTTTCCCGAAATATTCTTGCGCTGCCGCTGCCACACCATACGCCCCCATCCCAAGATAAATCTCGTTGAGGTATAATTCTAATATACGATCTTTACTGTAATTTTGCGTGATGCGCAAAGCGAGGATCGCCTCTTTAATTTTGCGCTCATAGGATTTTTCCCGCGTCAGTAGGAAGTTTTTCACTACCTGTTGCGTGATCGTTGAACCACCCACCAAGGAACGTTCTCCCGTACTCATACTACGCAAATTTTGCAATAATGCCCGTACAATCCCTTGCGGATCAATCCCTGCATGAGAATAAAAATGCTGATCTTCCGCTGCAATAAACGCATGGATAACATTGCGCGGCATATCTTCAAACGGCACAAAAATACGGCGTTCTTTAGCATATTCCGCCATCACCACGCCATCGCTGGAATAAAGGCGTGTCATGCCCGCAGGCTGATAATCTGCTAAACTCCCACTATCGGGTAATTCTTTGCTAAAATAGTAAAACATCCCCAATATGATGATCGATCCGATCACGGACATGGTCGCACCAATGCTAATGCACCAGCCAATCAAACGCAACATACGATTTTTCTTTCGTCGCTTGCGATGCGGACGTTCATGAGGCACACTCGGATCAGATGATTCAGGTTGAGGACGTAATGGCTGCATACATAGCCTTGTAATAGATTTGTATTTTTTTTGCAACTACTGGATTGCAGTCTTTTTTGAGACTTCTACATCACCTTACCACCCGACAAGTTTAGCGTAATGCCATAGTTTTGGGATTGTGGTGAGGTTCAGTGCTGCATAGAGGATGCGTCGGATACCTTGCTTGAAGAACGATGTTAGGCTTCGCGCCTCTTTTTTTTGGTATGGCGCGAGGGTGAGGGTTGCATACCCGTGGATGCTGCCCAGAAAAGCGCGATGGTAATGCGATCTGCGTGTTTCAACTGTGTTTTCGTGATGCCAAAACCGCGTGACTTAAAATCCGAGAACATGGGTTCAATGCCCCAGCGCATACCGTAATCCAGCACTCTGCCTTTAGAGGGTGTATCACTCATGGCAATGATCCACGGCTCTTTGTGTCCGCTTTCATGCAAAATGCCAATGTGCGTTTTGATGTTGGTTTCGTTCAGTTGCGCGTTCAGTACCATGCTTATCTTCGCCTTCGCTGCTTCACCAGTGGTGATTTCACCGCCATCATGATGCAGGATGAGATTATCTTTCAGGCGCAAACGATAGTTCCATCCTTGATTCTGACACCATGCAATCAGCGCGCTCGTGCCATAAAAGCGGTCACCCGCAAGCAGTATATTCGCACCTTCTGGCATCATCGCGAGTGCGGAAGCAACCTGCGCAATCTCTGGAATAAACCCCATCATCACGCGTGAGTGCGAAATCAATTTGTTCGCAAGAAGGCGACTGATAAAACGTTCCTTGGATTTGTCATCACACGCGCAACGCGGTAATACTGACTGCCACTCCGCTGTATTCGCGCTGCGACACGATAACGCGCACGCTACCACATCTGCCAAACCCTCTATATGCTGCTTGCGCAACCCCGTCTCGCGATCAAATAAATCCTCCTCAACCACGCGTGCAACGTGTGCAATGCCTCCACTCAATACCCGCATCATAACCTCCTATCACT